>NZ_JAROCD010000017.1:0-129699 GCF_030433635.1 Paenibacillus vandeheii | reverse complement strand
TCAACTCCGCTCGACTTGCATGTATTAGGCATGCCGCCAGCGTTCGTCCTGAGCCAGGATCAAACTCTCCAATAAAGATGAATTTCAGAAGCATCGTTAGAAGCTATGAAAATCATCGGTGGTATTGAAAAGAGCGATATGCTCATTTTGAAACTGACGAGATTAAAAATCTCATTTATTTCGCTTCGAAATCATACGGTCCGAAGACGTGTACCGATTTCTCAGCGTCGATCTTGCAAGCAAGATCGTTACTCACTCGTTGTTCAGTTTTCAAAGATCAAACTTGTTTCAGTTGCTGTCGTTGTTCTCTTCAGCAACTCTTATATATTATCACGTCCGCACCAACTTTGCAAGCTCTTTTTTTAAGTTTCTTTCGAAGCTTATTTGTTTCGCTTGCCGCACCATGTTTCTCGTGTTTTCTTGGCCGGATTAATAATATATCATGTTCTCTTCCTAATTACAACATGTAATTAAATAAATTTTCTTTCACTTTATTTAGTTGTTTTACGCTACAGCTTTATACCAGTAATTCAATCCTCGGGCGCTGAAAGTCTACCTGCACTTTATTCTGATTCGCTAATAATACAACAAACCCTATTCTCTCTGCCTCTCTACCTGATAATGACTTTTGATTACAACTGCACCTCAGCTGTTGTTAATCTAACGATATCTCTTGAGATCCGCTATCAGCTTTAAGGGAAGTCTACATTTAATGTAATCCCAATCCGTAAGCTCCAATCCATAGTTGAACTCGCAAGGCCGAAAAAAATTTCTTCATTAATGTCACTAATCTTGAAGTTAGTTTCATCTATATGTTGCAGCCTATCCTACTTGTAATAGGATATTATTCAGTAATCCCGTCGATTCGCTAAATCTCCTTCAAGTCATTTTTGCGTAATAATGCATTTCATATATGCGCATATCTTTATTTCAATATAAATCCCTCTTTCCTTTATGTATATACATATTAGGCAACAATTTACTCATCAAAATGAATCCACTATATAATTCTGGTAATCAATTTTCTCAATCTATAAGGAATTGACGTAAGGGATTTGCGCATTTTTCATTTATGAACACAATAATGTAATAAATGAGAAACATTCTGAAAAACCTTGGTACTAAAGCATCATTTTCATCCCTAACACTAATATTAATCTAGCCCTAGTACGATATATCACATGGATACAAAGCACCACACGCAGAGCGAATACGCATCCAGATGGTCAAAACTAGAAAAGGAGTGAATGATGTTGTTAGATAAGATACGGTGGAGTACTCTTCCTTTCTTTGCAAAAAATCTCGTTATTTCATTCGGCAGCATTACGCTAATTGGCGTTATTTTAATTACAGCCGGATACCAGTTTCAAAAAAGCATTTTGATTCAACAGTTATATGATCAAGCCGAGGTAACAACGCAGAAATGGGCTGCTGATCTGGATTCAAGCAAGGTTCTTGAAGCGGCAAAAGAGAAAAACTATTCCGGACCTGCCCAACAGGTTCTTCGAGACTATCTGGATTCAATTCACGAGCTCTATCCAAACATCGCCCAAGCTTATATTTTTGGGACTGAGTTGGAAAAGGGAAATGAGACTTCGATTATCGCAATTCCTACCAGTCTGGTAGAGTCCTTCGAGGAAGGCAATATGGCAGCAGGCACAATGTACCCTTTGTCCTCACAAATTGTTGAAGCCCTTGAGGGTATGAAAGTAGATAGCGAACCCGGTTTCAGCAGCTTTTATACCGATGATTACGGTACCTGGACAACGATCATGTATCCCATCAAGAATGCGGAAGGTGCCATCTATGCCGCCATTTACTTTGATGTTGATGCAAGTGCAGTTCCAAAAGGACTTCATCAACTGATTACATATAGTAGTATTTTCCTTGTAGGTTTTCTTATTCTGTTTATGGTACTACAGTACATTCTGTTGAAAAAAACACTCAAGCCAATCCGTGAACTCATGAAAGGCATTGAGGCAGCAAGCTCAGGTAACCTGGATGTATCCATCCAAACTGGCCGGGATGACCTTGGTATTATTAATCAGAAGTTCAATACGATGATTCAGCGATTTAATGACACGATGTTCAAAGTCCAAACGACATCCTTTCATCTCTCTGATTCATCCAAGAAATTATTAGATATTTCCGAAAAAAATAATGATAACATCCAGATGATCAGCAGTAATATCCGGGATATCTCCCTGGGCCTTCGCTCTCAAGATCAAGCCAGCGTGGAAAGTGCACGAGCGATGACTGAGATGTCTACCGTTGTACAGACGATTGCCAGCAGTTCTGCAGATGTAGCGGATGAAGCATTAAGCATGGAACAACGTTCTAATTCAGGCCATGAGATTATGCAACAAGTTATTGAGCAGATGAGATTGATCTCCGGTGCTGTGAAACATACGTCCGAATCTATCCAATCTTTGGAAAGCCGCTCTAACGAAATTAGCAGCATCGTAAATATGATTACGCAGATTGCGGAACAGACTAATTTGCTCGCCCTGAATGCTTCCATTGAGGCAGCTCGTGTCGGTGAGGAAGGAAAAGGTTTTGCGGTTGTCGCGGGGGAAGTACGTAAACTCGCTGAACAGTCCCAGGGCTCAGCCAAACAGATCCGTACCTTGATTGACGAAATTCAGCGCGATATCCTTCAATCCGCCGAAGCTATGCAGCTTGGCTCCCAAGAAGTCGAAAAGGGCTCTCAAGTCACTTTGGAAACAGGCCAATTCTTCGAGGATATTCTGACAGCTACGAACAAAGTCGCGAACCAAATTCAGGATATCTCCAGCTCTACCGAAGAAATATCCGCTAGCACACAGGAAATGTCGGCTACTGCGGATGAATTGTCTGCCAGCGTCAGCAAAGCAGCAGATAGCAGTAAACAGATTGAGCAATCCATTGCGGAACAAGAGGCCTCCATGGCTTCCATTGTATCGGCCTCTGATGAACTCTCGGCTGCATCAGGCCAATTGCAGGAACTGATTTCATTCTTCAAAGTAAGAGCAAACTGAATCACTTTTATTAATCATTCCTATGGATTCAAGCCAAATTTAACCGGTGCGCCAATTAAATGTTGGAAGCTGCCGTTTAAGTTTGGCTTTTCTTATGTAAAAAAAGCGATTCGCGAGGGATTGAGCCTTTATCCACTTTGAACGTCTGCATGCACACAGCGCCATTCGGGAATTCAATCCTAAAGACAGCACTCATGCTGGGCACACATACAAAAAGAGACCTGTCCTTTTGTAGGTCAGATCTCTTTGCCATGAACGCCTCTGGTTTCTCCAAGTGCCACTTACTCGGACTTGTCACTTGAAGTTTCGGTATCGTCCTTCTTCTTCGTGCCTTTACTTTTATAAGGCTTCGGGGCACTTTTTGCCCGATTGGCTGCGGCCTGCCAGCGATTCCAGCCTTTTTTGCCAGTACCACGGCCGGTGCCGCCTTTACCTTTTACTTTACTCATGTTATCACCCCAATAATCAGTCAGGTCTCTTTATTCTATTCGATCAGACCTTTTTTAACCAGAAAATCATGAGCGACATCATCTTCTTTAAGTCCTTCGACGTCAACTTGTGCATTTAACTCCTGCATTTCAGTCTCCGTAATCTGGCCCTTGAGCAGGTTCAGTACATCTTCCAACTCGGGATATTGATCCAACGTGTCCTGCCGAATGACCGGTCCACCGTCATATGGAGGGAAAAACTCCTTATCATCCTCAAGGATAACAAGATCATGCACTTTAATCTGTGCATCCGTAGCATAAGCATTGGTTACATCCGTTTCTCCCTTTTCAATTGCCCGATACATGATACCGTGATCCATTCCTTTAGACTCTCTGAAATTCATACCATAGAGCTTCTGAATTCCAGGATATCCGTCCTCCCGATCCAGGAATTCGAATTCTACACCAAGCACCATGTCATCCGATACTTTAGCCAGATCGCTCAGCGTTTTAAGTTTATACTTATCCGCCGTTTCCTTGGTTACCGCAAGTGTATACGTATTATTTATACCAAATGGTTCCAAGAAAGAAAGACCTTCCTGTTTGATAAGCTCTCTAGCTCTGGCTAAAGATTCTTCCGACGTTCCGGTTTCCTCCTGATAATAGTTGGCTACAATAGTCCCGGTGTAGTCAGGATACAGTTGAACTTCATCATTTTTCAATGCATTCCATACTACATTTGATCCACCCAGATTTACTGTCCGTTTCACTTTGATATCTGTTTTCGCTTCAATTAGATCTGCCATCATATGCGCAATAATTACATTTTCCGTGAAATTTTTCGAGCTTACAGTAATCTGTTTATCGCTCGCTGCTCCACTTTCCCCACTCTTACCCCCACCGCATGCGGCAAGAATAATACTAACAGAAGCAAGTAGCGCAAAAATAAGTCCAGTTTTTTTCATATTATTTATAAATACCTCCAGATTATTTGAATCTTGATATCGTGATTAACTATAGTTGGAATTCGCAAGGCTTTAGCGGAGATTCCAAGCTTAAACTTTCAGTCCTTTAGGTGTCGTCACCTTTTCCAACAGTCCGAGTAAATAATCAATAACCAAAGCCAAAATCGCAGCCGGGATGGCCCCCATTAGAATAAGAGCATCAATATTACGTTGAATGCCGAGGAAAATAAATTCGCCAAGCCCACCTGCACCGATAAATGCAGCAAGGGTAGCCGTTCCTACATTAATAACGGCTGCTGTTCGAATCCCCGCCATAATGACACTCATCGCTAATGGCAATTGAACCTTGAACAGAATCTGTCCACTTTTCATGCCCATTCCTCTTGCCGCTTCAACAACCGACTTATCTACATCGGCGATGCCTGCATACGTATTACGGATGATTGGTAATAGTGAATATAAGAACAGAGCAGCTACCGCTGTTTTGATGCCTATCCCAAACAGAGGAATCATAAATCCGAGCATCGCAAGACTTGGAATCGTCTGCAGAATACCAGCCGTTCCCAGTGTGATTCCTTTTAATCCTTGAATACGGGATATCAAGATCCCCAAGGCAATACCGACGATAATAGCCAACAACATTGAAATGAAGACTAACTGGATATGGACACCCAGCGATTGTAACAGTTCTTCTCCACGACTGTTAAACTGCTGCTTCATTTGTTCCCACAATGAACGATCTCTCATGATGTTTCCTCCTCATCTCCCACCCATTTTGCGGCAAAGGCAGTTAACAAGCTGCTACGGGTGACGATGCCGACGATTTTACCTTCTACTGTCGTTACCGGGATAACACCATGCGCTGTTTGCGTAATTAACGCCAGTGCATCTCTCGCAGTCGCAGTATCTTCTAGCACTACAGGAGGCCAAGTCATAATTTCTTCAATCGTACGGATGCCCTCCATCTTGGCGGCGAGGTCATAGGCAGATACAATCCCAAGCAGTTTATCAGTTTCATCGCTAACAAGTAGAGTGTCGGTCTTGCGTTGTCTCATGAATGCAAGAGCTTTTCCCGGTGTACGATCAGGATAGGAGGTAGTGGGATTATCCCGCATAACATCCGTGATTGAAATGTATTCGGGATTCTGATAAATCCGATTTTTGCCGATAAATCCTTCAACGAATTCATTGGCTGGCTGACTTAGTATCTGTTCAGGTGAATCCAATTGCACTAATTCGCCATCCTTCAAAATCGCGATTTTATCACCTAGTTTGAGCGCCTCTTCCATGTCATGTGTGACAAAAACAATCGTTTTTTTCACTTCTTTTTGAAGCCTTAGCAGCTCATCTTGCAACTGTTCGCGTGTTATCGGGTCCAGTGCACCAAAGGGCTCATCCATCAGTACAATTTCCGGATCTCCCGCCAATGCCCGGGCTACTCCAACACGCTGCTGTTGTCCACCCGATAACTGTTTGGGGTATCTTTTGGCATAAACAGTAGGGTCCAACCCTACCAAGCGGAGCATCTCCAGCACTCTTTCTTTCTTTTTCCCCGCTTCCCAACCTTTGAGCTGCGGAATAAGTCCAACGTTATCTTCAATCGTGTAATGAGGAAATAATCCTACTTGCTGGATAACATAACCGATGTTTTTACGAAGTGTATCGGGGTTTTCCTGCGATATATCTTTACCGTGGATGTAGATTTTCCCTGAAGTATTGGGAATCAGGCGATTGATCATTTTCATGGTTGTTGTTTTGCCACACCCACTGGGTCCAATTAAGACAAGTATCTCTCCAGCTTCTACTTCAAAATCAATATCTTTCACCGCATGATATCCGTTACTGTATTTTTTAGAAACATGTTCAAATTTTAGCATAAATAACCCCCATATTATTTCTGTGTATCTAAAAACTATAACAGACCATCTTCAAACTGACAACCCATATATCAAAATAGAGTTGTAAGTTGATCTTTACTAAATGAATACTGGCACTTTACTCGACTTTGCTTGAATCCCCGAATGAAGCAGATGCATATGAATCGCATTAAGAAACACAAGGGGAATTAAAATCAGTACCGTCAAGTTATCGTTCCAAGCTGGGCGCACACCAAAAAAAGCAGATGGAATCTCTAAAGATTCCATCTGCTTTTCAATTGTAATTACCTGCAAGGAGCCGATAATTGCTTATTCTGCTAATGATCAGTACACGCCTTGCTTTATTGAGCGGAAAAGTTATAGCTTCTCAGAGTCCAATGGAATCTGGTCTTCTATCTGATTAATAAACTGCTCCGTTCTTGCATACATCCCTTCGTTCCCAACAGCGATCACGATATCCCCTTCACGCAAAATAACATGGGGGCCAGGAGATATGGTTACTTCAGTCCCTCTCCTCAATGCAATAATGGTTGCACCCGTATGCTGCCAGAACTGCAAGTCCCCTATAGATCTGCCAACGACATGTGACTGTTCACCAATTGTGATTTCGACTGGATGATAAGGCTTTAGATTTTTAAGACGATCAGACGCTTCAATAATTTGAGTAAGTAATGTTTCAAATTTGCGATCTGTCTCTTTTCTCTCCAATAACAATTGTTGCAAATCATGTTTCAGGGAATATGTGGATTTCAAATAATTATTACGTGTAATATACTCAAGCGCGTTCTGATCCGAGAGTACGATGATCTCTTTTCCCTGAGATACAGAGACAATATTCTCATCTTTCAATAACCCCATGGCTTTGCGGATCGTCTCTGGCGACACATGATACTGGCCGGCTAACAGTGAACGTCCGGAAAGTTTGCTTTGTTTGGAAAATTCCCCACTAACAATTCGCTGAGCAATATCAAGCGCTATTGATTTATAACTGGCTTTCTCTTGCAAGTGAGATTCTCTCCTTCGCGTTAGTTAACAACCCTATCAGGCAAAAATGGAGGTAATCCCCCCACGCCATCAGTATAGCGCATCGCCTGCGTAAAATAAATCAGGATTCGGAGAGATCTCCACAACAATCATTATGGGAAATCATTCCTAAAAGACAATTATTTCATCACATTGACCTTAGTAGCAGTTTCCCCTCCTCTTAACACCCGCAAAGATAACAGGAAACAGATTGCCAGAACGGCAGCTGCCGAAACGTAAGGATAGTTAATATTCACATCAAATAGTGCTCCCGCTACAATTGGACCTGCGATATTGCCCAAACTTGTATAGGCTGAGTTCAACCCAGCTACAAAACCCTGCTGTTCTTCCGCCAGTTTGGACATCTGCGTGCTGATTGCCGGACGCAAAATATCCATGCCCAGGAAGACGATGAATGTAACAACCAAAATCATCCAGTATGTGTTTACAAACAGGGTTAACAATACAAATACCGCCACAAAGAGCAAGCAGACCGAAATGACTTTTTTCTCACCAAATCGGTTTAACAGCCAGCCAATCAATGAGACCTGCACCACGGCTCCCGCAATGGAACCAAACGTAATAATGAATGCAATATCCTTGGTGGTGAAGCCAAATTTGTGATCCACAAACAGAGAAAAGACCGTCTCATAATTAGCCAAGCCAAACGCCATAACAAATACGATGACCAAACTGAAAAAGTAGGGCTCACGGTACGAACGCAGCAGCTGGGAAACCATGCCCGGACCTTTGACCTTCGCTGCACCCTCGACAGGTTTGGTCTGCTCTCCAGTAATTCTGGTTGATTCCGGCAAAATAATCAGCGTAATGATGGATGCCAGCAAACCCGCAATACCTGCAGCATAGAAAGGAATCCGAATACCAAAGTCCGCGATATATCCGCCGATCCCCGGACCGATGATAAATCCTGTAGTAATTGCGGCATTTATTAATCCCATACCTCTACCGCGTTCTTCCTCTGTTGTAATATCTGCAGTGTACGCCATAACCGCGGGGAAGATCATCGCTGCGCCGATCCCGCCAAGCATCCGGGCCGCGAAGAGAAGTGCTGGTGCATTCACAGCACCAAACATAAACTCGGATACAGCAAAGATTAACATGCCGCCAACGATAATTTTTTTACGTCCCAAGATGTCAGACCAACGACCCGCAAGTGGAGAAAACAGAAACTGCGTGAAGGAGAATGCTGCTACCAGCAAACCAACGGTGAACCCGGTGATATGCAGTAGATCCATGTACGCAGGCATAATAGGCACAACAAGACCTATGCCTGTAAAAACGAGAAAAATATTAAACATTAACAGCAGCAATGCGCCCCTGTTCCGTGTAAGTAATGCCATGATTCCATCCTCCGTAGTTGTCAAAATGTTGCCTTAATCTTTATCTTTTGCAATTCCATACAAGAATACGCTAGCCGCCTGGCGGTATAAGGCAAGAGCCTGTTCTGGCTCCATGCCGCGCGACAGCTGACTGAGACCAATAATGGTGCTTTCAAGAATGAGCGCTAGATGGTCTGCGTTGTCTGCTTTAAATTCCCCGCTCTCAATTCCCTGTTCCACCAATTGTTTGTTAAATTGAATATGCCGCTCAAACATTAAAGCTATTCGTTCTTCAATATCATTTTCTTTCTTCTCACCGGTAAAAAATTCATCTGCCGCCTTCGTCAGTGGGTGATTCATGTCATCAAGGATTAATTGTTCCGCCAAGCCGTAAATCTTCTCCGTAGAAGTATGATACAGATGTTCCTTGGCTGCCCAATTCTCCTCCCACTCCCGATCCCATTCATCAATCAGGTAAAGAAACAGACCTTCCTTGCTTTTAAAGTGGTAATATATATTGCCTTTACTGCTGCCCGTCGCAGCCACAATATCTTCAATGGACGTTGCTTTATAGCCTTTTTGCACAAAAAGGGCTCTTGAGGCATCCGCAAGTTTCTTCTTGGTCTGCTCGGTTTGTAGTTGCTTTTTATTCATACTCATACATTTCACTCCACCTCTTGCATACTGAACGTTCGTTCTGTATTTTAACAGATGATTCGAACATAAGCAATCAAAAAGGAGAGCCGGCCAATTGGCCAACTCCCTTCCTACACTTTATTTCATCTTTTTGCCCTGACCATGCAATATTTTCAACTGGCCATTCTCATATCCGACCTGATATTTAACCTTATATTTCGTTGTTACATACTCGCCATCTCTACGCTCATCTGCTGTAATGACCGCCGTCACTTCCATCTCTTTATTTCCGTCGGTTGTAGAGGAAACATTACCGATAGTTACATAGCTCGTATTGATATACCCTTCGCGAAACTTCGCATACGTTGTCCCGCTCTGCCATTCGCTGCCGAGCAATGCATAGGCGGTGACATAATCGCTCAGATTCAGGCTCGTATAAAAGTCCGTCACCAGTGCCTCTGCTTCCAATGCTGCTGAGGTTGATCCTGAATTCGTATCCCCTGCCGTCTTAACCGCTGCTGTGCCGGAGGGATTTTTGGACCACGTCTGGACCTGCTTGAGCACACTGGTCATAGGGATGCTGAATCCAATTCCACCCTCCTGCTCCACCACAGCTGAATTGATGCCGAGTACTTCGCCAGTCTCCGCACTAATCAGTGGTCCACCACTGTTACCATGGGTTATGGGAGCTGATATCTGATAAAGGTTGCTATAAATATAAGGTGCTATTTCAAAGCTACGGCCTACACCACTAATAATCCCTGTGGTTACGGTGTTCTCTAGCCCAAGTGGACTGCCCAGCGCCAGAATTTCATCTCCGGTCTCAGCTTTGGATTTGGCAATGGATAACGGTTTGATCTTTTTCAGATCAGGCACCCTGACGACAGCAACATCCGTCTCTTCTCCAATCCCGATAACGGTTCCCTTATACTCCTCATGATTCAGGGTTCGAATCGTTACTTCCTTCGAGCCCTCCACCACGTGGGCATTGGTTACCACATCCCCCTGATCATTATAAAGAAAGCCGGAGCCCAATCCACTGCTGCTCTCGATCGTAACCACTTTCTTCTGGCTCTCTTCAATGATCTGTTTGCGTGTCTTCTTCACAGGTTCCTTGGCAGCCATCGTCGCAGTCACGTTTTCTGTTTCCTTCGCAGCGACAACTGCCAGTCTGGGCCCATCCTGCAACTGATCTGCTGAATGTTGATGTATCCAGAACACGCCTCCTGCTCCAGCACTAATAATGATTGCACTGGATATGATCGTACTCCATGTTCGTTTGGCCATTCCAACCTGTCCTCCTATTCCAGATACCACGTTGCATTCACAATAGAGACTTCCGCTTCCTGGTACACACCATAATAATAGGTTTCAAAGAAACCTTCTTCCCCCACATCCAGCCAGCTTGGATACACATCCACATAAGTCTGACCCAGATAGCTACCATCAGTGCCATAAATGTCGACCATGACAGTGACGGAGGAGATCGGCCGGGTCGCATTGTTTATCAATGAACCGCTAATATAAAGGTCACCGTACATATCGAGCGTAGCGTCAACGTTCACTATGCTTACTGCGGCCGTTCGATTCTTGAGATCTTCCTCCGCAGCCTGTTGCTCCGCCAATTGAATTCGTTCTGCTTCCGCTTTTTCAAACGCCTTTTTCTCACTGAGCACCCTCTCTCGATACGCAGTGAGTTTTTCATTTTCCGGCGCATAGGACAACCCTTGATCCACAGTTTGTAAAGCTGCTGTGAAATCCTTTTTCTTCACTTGCTGTTCAGCTTGCTTATAGCTAAGGCCAGCCATCTTGTCGATAATTTGTTTCTGAACCGCCTCTGCTTCTTTGCCTTTTAAATTCAATACAGTATCCAGCTTCTCGGCAAGTGCCTCTACCGTGGTCAGACTATCGATTTCCTTTTTCACCTTCAGTACAGCCAGCGTGACCTTCCTGTTGTTTAATGTGGCACGTACTTTGGCAAAAACGGGTTCTTCCCGTTCGTTCAGCACTTTGGCTACAGCCTGTATGGTTTTGTCTCCTGCGGAGAGCTTTCCTGTCTTCAGACTTGTTGACGCCTCATTTAACTGATTCATCAGATTGAACGCCTTCGCCGTAATTTGGCGATCCTGTACAAGTGCATTATAGTTCGGCCGTTTCGCTAAAGCGGTGTCCAGCAACTGAAGTGCTTCTTTATACTTACCTTCCAGGGCTGCTTGTTCCGCCTGTTGATGCAGCGATTTCACCTCTGAATTAATACCCATCTCCTGTTTGTAATAGTACGTCAGCAAAGCACCCATCACCGCTGCCAAAAGCAGTGGAATAATCCAGCTAAATGCTCGACCTTGTGGCGTGTTGCTCTGCTTCGGTGCAGACTGATGCTGTCTGGATAACTGATCTAATGCTTTTCCCGTTCCACTTTCCAGACCAACCGCTGTTTCTGCCCAAATCTGTTCTTCTGTAGAGCCTGAGTCTTTTAAATTCGTTCTACACTTTCTACATGTGCTGTCCCCTGGACTGCTTTTGGTCCCACATACGTGACAATACACCCTAATCCCTCCATCAAAAAGAACGTATGTATACTATGCTTTTATTACATGAATCGACACTTATCATATAGCAAAAAGGTAAATTGCACCATATATTTGTGGTGTATAATGGAAGTATTCCAACTGTGAGGTGAAACGGATGTTATTTCGTATCGTTCGAAGTAATTAGTCGTCGGGCTGGGTCAAAACGCGTACCAGCTATCAGGGGATACGTCTGCCCTTTTGAGTCTGTTCGGCATTTAATCGTAACGATTTCGCACAACATCTGCCTAGAATGAAGAACTCACATTGGAGGAAACTTATAATGAAGGAAAAAATGGATTATACTGCTTTTTACGAACGCATAGGCCAATTGAATGGCTGGGATTTTAGCTCTTTGAACGTGACTTCAGAAGACATTGGATGGAACTTTTACGAGGAAGTTACACGCTGCACCGAACCGTCTGATCTATTGCTTGATATTGGCACAGGTGGTGGAGAAGCTGTTCTTTCCATCGCGCATGCCGCACTGTTATTGGTTGGAATTGACCTTTCCCATGGCATGATTGAAACTGCCCAACGTAATCTCAAGGCATCCGGTTCTCGGTCGAATGTCCGTTTTGTGCATATGAATGCAGAGCAACTGACATTTCCAGATCAATTCTTTAATGTGGTATTCTCCAGACACTGCGATTTCTGCGCTACAGAAGTATACAGAGTTTTGGGAGATGGGGGTATATTCCTTACTCAGCAAGTCAGTGAAAACGATAAATGTAACATCTCAGGGGCCTTTGACCGTGGACAGTCACTGGGCGTTCAACCAGGCACATTGATGGAACGATACAAACATGAACTTGGCGAAGCAGGTTTTCAAGATATTCAGGTTCGGGAATATAATGCAACGGAGTATTACGCCACACCTGATGATCTGCTATTCCTTCTGACCCATGCACCGATCATTCCCGGTTTTGGTGAGAGGGAATCCGACTTTGAGTGTTTCCAACAGTTCGTCAAGCAAAATCGCTGCGATAAAGGGATTCGAACGAACTCGGCACGTTTTATGCTGATTGCCCGGAAATAAATCTATAACATAAAGGCAAAAATAAGAGCCCATCCACCATTTTGGTAACATGAATGGTGGATGGGCTTTTCAAATACTATTTGGATCATCGTATATAGTACCAAATTACTGCGTGACTCCCTTTTTCTCCAGGAACGGCTTTAATTTATCCAACACATGATGACTGCCACCTCGTCCGTTCACTTGTTCAATAACCGCGGCTATAAGGAAGGATGGTGAATCCGTATCAAACACCACGACAAAACCGTTCTCCTGTCCCTTCTCTCCCTTTTTGGCCTTCAGCTCGGCAGTTCCTGTCTTGGCCGCCAATCCTTCAGAAAGTGAATTCAAGGAATGAGCCGTTCCTCCCGAACGGGTCACGACCTGACCGAGTGCATCCTTGACCGTATTTGCAACCTCAGGCGTGATCACAACTACCGGTTCAGTGGTTTCCTGTTCCTGTATCAATACAGGCTTCACCATTTTTCCTTCATTAATAAAAGGGGTGAAAGACGAGGCCAGATGGATTGGCGACATCAACATTTCTCCTTGTCCATAGGATGTGTCAGCGAGCAGCACCTCGGATGCCAGATCGAGATGAGCCTCGTTCGCATACTGACTCGGTTTCAAATACAGTTCATCCAGTCCAAAATTGTCTCCAAAACCGAACTTCTGGATACCATCAATAAACTTGGCGCTGCCCATCTCGACGGCTTCCTTCGCAAAATAAATATTGTCCGAGTAGACCAGCGCATCAACCATGTTCACCGAGGATACACTTTTTACACGCTTCACATAGTAACCGCCCCAGCTCTCATCCTTACGCCATTGCAGTCCCGATATCTCATGTGATTTCTCCGCTGTGGTAACTTTCTCCATCAGACCTGCCGCTGCTGTAATGGCTTTGAAGGTTGAGCCTGGTGCATAGCGATTCGTGAATCGGTTGATAAAAGGAAGCTTCTCATCTGCTGAATAAGCATCCCACTCTGCCTGTGTCAGTCCCGTAACCATCTTGTTTGGATTATAGGAAGGCGCACTGACCAGTGCCAGCAGATTACCGTCCGTTGGATTCATCATCACCATCGCTCCGGCATCACCACCACTGGATAGTGTCTTATACAACTTACGCTGTTGCTCGGAGCTGATCGTCAGTTGAATATTCTGTCCATCCACTGCATCCTTGCGGATAAGCTCTGAGCGAGTGTTTCCAGAATCATCGGTGATCTCGATCAGGCCACCTCGTTCGCCGCGAAGCTGTTTCTCCAGTGATTGCTCCAGTCCGGCTTTGCCAATCCAATCTTCCGCACGATAATAGCCTTCCGTATCTTTCTCCAGATCCTCCTTGGTGGCCTTGCGAACATAGCCGATCAGATGAGCGGCAGCCTCTCCAAGCGGATAATACCGTATTTCCTTGGATTGAACTTGCACCCCAGCCAGTGCTGCAGGTACCCTGGAGTCCTCTGTAGAAGCAATGGGAACAAAATATTCCGGCTTCACCCATTTCTGTGCAAGTGCAGTGTTAATGATATCTGCTGTTACTTTGTAATGCTCCGCAATTCGGGCGATCATCGTGTCCGGATTTTCTCCCAGCTTCTCAGGTATGATCCCCCATTCATACATATTTCCCTTTGTTGCTAGGGGCAGCCCTTCACGATCAACAATGTCTCCACGTTCCGGGAAAAGCGTTCTCACCCGAACTTTGCTCCCTTTGACCATGTCGGTCAGAATCATGGATGGCTTCCAGTTGATTCGCCAGACTTTCGCTCCGTCCTCAAGCTCTTCACGTACCAGTTTCAATGTATGTGTCTCATTCACTTCCCCTAGGAAGGTCGTTAGTTGCAGGCTGTAGTCCACCTCATAGACATCCGGGTTTTGATTTTTATTTTCACTGCTGTCCGATGTCGTCGATTCGGTTACTTTCGGTTTCAATTCTGCCTTAACCGCAGAAACCTCCATACCCGAATAAATCGCGTTGTATTTTTCCACAAATTGCTCCCGGTTCATGCCAGACTCATTCAATGAAGCAGGCGTCATCAAGGGATACAGTTGATCGAATTCTTTCTTTTGTAAATGCGCTATGTATTGATCAACGGTTGCCTGGGGTTTCACTTCCTCTGTTTTGCTATTCTGCATGTATAAGTACATTCCGATTCCACCAGCAAATAAGATGGGAAGCAGTCCATAAATAATTTTACGTTTCGATTTCATGATCATATCACCTCTAATATACACTATAGATTTCCAGCCTCAATTAAACAATGGAACAAATCTGACGAATTTATCATTAAAAATAGCCGAAAGCTCACATAATATGTTTAAATAAGGAGAGTGAAATTACAGTAAAGGAGCCCGATGATGGAAATCAGCTATTTTTTACTCCCCAAAGCCGAAGTGGCCTATATCAAGTCTTCCGCTTCCATGAAAGATGCGATCGAGCAGCTTGAATTGCAGCATTATACCGCCATTCCCGTGATTGACCAGGATGGAAAATATGTTGCCACCCTGTCCGAAGGCGATTTGTTATGGAAAATGCGGAGCACCCCCGGACTGACATTTGAAACGATGGATCAGGTTCAGGTGCACGAGATCGACAACCGTGTATATAATGAATGTGTCTTTATTAAGGCCGAAATGGAGGATATGCTGACGCTGGCAGCAGATCAAAACTTTGTGCCTGTGGTGGATGTGGACCGTGTCTTCCTCGGTATTATCCGTCGCAAGGATATTATTGAGTATTATACGCGTAACATCTCTGACTAAGTTTGAATTGAATATATGCTTTTGCAGATCACAATGGCAAAAGACTAAAACAGAAATGACGAGTCCTTGGGGCAATATCACTAAGTTACTTAACTTAATGACATTGCACATTGGGCTCGTCATTTTTGTGTTTTCAGATCACATTGAAGTTCCGTTTTCATCTTTGCGAAAAAAACAAATAAACATATTGCGTAAATTTCGACAAATAACTACAATAATTATTATGATACGACAAAATTACCCATTGGAAATTAAATCGATGGCTCTATATTTACTGAGGTCCTATCTTTTTTTTCAGAATTTGTTCAGAATCGTTTAGTACAATGATCACATTCTTTTTATTTCGATAGGCGGCACTACTCAGAAAAATCAGGAAGAGGTATTCACTTGAACTACTTAAGTACACGCAACAAGATACTTGTCACGGCTACTGTGATTATGTCTTGTATTTACGTCTTTTGGCGTACATTCTTCACTATTCCTTTCGGACATGGTCCTCTCGCCGTGACCGCAGGTCTTGCCCTCCTCATTGTCGAACTTATAGGTATGTTCGAACTGGCGGTCCATTTTTACAATATGACCCGGCTCGAATATCCTACACTTCCTATTGTTGACGAAGCCCTATATCCGGATGTGGATGTATTTATCGCAACTTATAATGAACCCACATCGCTACTGTTCAAAACGATTAATGGCTGTCTGAACATGGATTATCCTGATCACTCCAAAGTACATATCCATCTGTGTGATGACTCTAACCGTCCCGAGATGCGGGAACTGGCGGCGCACCTAGGCATTAACTACCTTACGCGAACAGAGCATGTACACGCCAAGGCGGGTAACCTGAACAATGCCATGAAGCATACGTCCTCCCCGCTAATCGTCACCTTTGATGCCGACATGATTCCGAAGCATGATTTTCTGACGTCGTGCGTTCCCTACTTTCTGACCGGAGAAAAAATCGGTTTTGTGCAGACACCACAGAGCTTCTATAATCCAGATCAATTCCAGTACAATCTGTACTCCGAGAACCGGATACCGAATGAACAGGATTATTTCTATCGGGACGTACAAGTAGGACGCAACAAATCCAACTCCGTCATCTATGGGGGAACAAATACTGTACTCTCCAGACAGGCCCTGGAAGACGTGGGCGGTTTCTACACTGGCTCCATTACAGAGGATTTTGCTACCGGTATTGAGATGCAGAGCAAAGGGTATCGCTGCTTCGCCACCAACAAAGTATTGGCCTCCGGGCTTGCTCCCGGTGATCTGAAAAGTCTGATCAAACAGCGCCAGCGCTGGGCACGCGGTTGTATCCAGACAGGCAAAAAGATGAACCTTCTTTTCAAGAAAGGACTTAGCTTTGCCCAAAAGCTGAACTATATCTCTTCCATTACCTACTGGTACTCCGGGTTAAAACGGTTGCTGTACATCATGTCACCCATATTGTTTGCCGTGTTTGGCGTTCTGGTTGTGAAATGTACCATTCTGGAAATCCTTGTGTTCTGGTTGCCGATGTATCTGTTGACCAACACCTGTCTGCGAATGCTATCCGGCAATATTCGGACCACCAAATGGACCAATGTATATGAGACCATTTTGTTCCCATCCCTTCTGCCGGCCGTCATTCTGGAGACCATTGGCATCACGATGAACAAATTCGTCGTTACCCGCAAAGACGGAGCGCAAAATAATGATCGGAACTATCAAATTAAACAGATGGTTCCCCATCTGATTCTGGCGGTGCTGTCCATAATCGGAATCGTGAATTGCATTCATTGGACATTCAGTCAGGGCACGATTGGTTTCCTCGTTGTGCTGTACTGGTTATTGATTAATTTCTATAACATCATGATGTCGATCTTCTTCCTGGCTGGACGCAAAGTATTCCGAAACCACGAGCGCACAATGGCTGCAGTGGATTGCACGCTCACAACGGAGGGGGAGACCATCTCCTGCATCACTAACGATCTCTCGGAAGGCGGAATTTCCGTTATACTAGATACACCGAAGTACATTCCAAGTGATATCGAGATTGGCATTAAACTGGTGAATGATCGATATTCAAGCGAGTTTACAGGCAAGGTGGCGCATGTCGCTTCCATCGGAAAGCGCTGGAAATTTGCTTTTACCGTCAAGGAGATCACGGAACAAGAGCAGCGCCAGCTGCTGCATATTATCTATGATCGCGAGCCTACGCTGCCGCAGAAGCTGGACAAGGATATCAGTACATTTGAAGACATTCGTCTGAATTTTGTGCGTCGGGGTCAGAACGAATTCATGTCCAACCGGAAGCTGGCACGGATTGCGCTAAATCGCGAATTGCAAGCACCGGATCATGGAAACGTGACCTTGCTGGATTTCAACTATGAATTCGTTCTGGTGGAGATGGAAAATCATGATTTGGTCAATGAAATCCAACTTCCGCTTGGCGAAGATATCTCACTGGAATGCGTGTGGGTACAATCCCTGCGTGACAAACGAGGGGACCTTTACCGTGTGACCAATATTCGTGATATTGCTCGCAACCATCAGATGCCGACATTGGAAGCACTGCTGAAACAGTGGAATAAGGAACATATCCACCAGGGCAAAAAAGGCCCTACATCTCAAGGCAAAAACAATTTCTCACCAGACGAATTGAACGAGATGGCTTATTTATAGAGCGGAGGCAAGTGAAGCATGATCAAAAAGTGGAAACAACTGACCCTTGTTGCCAGTTTAACTGTGTTATGGAGCGTGTATCCGATTCAGGCTGTTCAGGCTGAGCAGCTCAAGGTAAGCAGGACTACACTCCATGAATGGAACAATGGAGCCAAGGTAGACGCAAGCATTGATAACAAAGGCAGTATTCAGATTAAGAGCTCAACGCTGGGACTCAAAAAAGGATACTATTCGGCCTACGTCTATGAGCTGCAGAATCGAGACTGGT
Source organism: Paenibacillus vandeheii (assembly GCF_030433635.1). Taxonomy (NCBI): domain Bacteria; kingdom Bacillati; phylum Bacillota; class Bacilli; order Caryophanales; family Paenibacillaceae; genus Paenibacillus; species Paenibacillus vandeheii. The sequence goes on along the minus strand of NZ_JAROCD010000017.1, from coordinate 111,133 downwards.
CAGGCTATGGGGCCTTGACCTTCTCCATCCGCAATGAATCGGACCGAAAGCTGCCTCTTAATATCGTACTGACTCGATCGGATAAACTCTCCCTAACTGTATCTGATGATCGAAACGTCATCGTTGTTGAGAAATCAACCGGGCAGGCTGAGCTGGTTCACCCGGTATCAGGTCTGATTGAGTTGGAACCGGGATTTGTCGGACAGATCCGTATCCCCTTTTCCAGCCTTATGTTCCAGAACAAGGCCAGCACGGCAGGTCAGGCGAACCTGGGCAAAGTCATTGGCTGGGGCATTACAACTACAACTCCCGAAAACACCAAGCTGAACTTCCGCATCGGCAATATCAAACCTATATCCAGGAAGCAAGCGGTGGTGGAGAATGATCTGACCACCTTGCAATTGACTGGTGACGAGCGTGTGGTGAAGCCCGTAGCCGGGGAATCCATTGTCCAATACGGTGTTCAATCAACCTCAAAAGAAACGCCTGATATAAAATTCCAGCTCGACAGCCCTGTGCAGGGAGTATCTATCACACCGGATGGACTACTGACGCTCCATACCGATGTCGATGCTGAGCGAGCGACCATACGTGCACTAGTGAATGGCAAATGGAATCTGACAACCACCATCATGCTGGATCGCTCCACGGCCATGAATGTTCAGGAGAAAGACGGGACCCCGCGCTCTATTCCTGACCCATCTGAAGTTACCAAGGTGCTCAGCCCTGCGGACCCACTGATGAAAACATCGGTGGGATGGTTTATTCGACTCTTGTTAACAGCTGCCGGAATCCATGGACTCATTCTCTACTGGCTGTGGAGAAGACAACGGAAAAATTCTGGCTCCCTAAAGCGGCGTTCCCGGGAAGCTCGACAAGCAAGGCGTCCTTTTCGCATGTAAAATGACTTTGGCAGATCACCCGAATCTGAGATGCGGGTGTCTGTTTTACTTGAGCATGTTGTATCAATAGATACAACATGCTCCCTTATATGATCCTCAAGGAGGAAAGGCAGTGCTCTTTTCCAGTGTAATCTTTCTATTTTATTTCCTGCCGCTTGTGCTGGGGCTGTATTACATACTGAAATTCTCGGTAACGGCCAAAAACATGCTGCTGCTTGTTGCCAGTCTCTTCTTCTATGCATGGGGTGAACCGTGGTTTGTCCTCATCATGCTGGCTTCCATCTGTTTCAACTATATCTTCGCCCTGCTCGTGGACAAATTCAGGGAACGACGGAATGCCGCCTACACCATCATTACGTTGATGCTTATCGTCAATCTGGGTATGCTGTTTGTTTTTAAATATATGGCCTTCGCGCTGCGGATAGTGAACGAGAATACCGACATTGGCCTAAGTATCCCGAATATCGCGTTACCTTTAGGTATCTCCTTCTTTACCTTCCACGGAATCTCCTACGTGATCGATGTGTATCGCGGACATGGCGCTGTGCAGAAAAATCTCTTTTATGTCGCGCTGTATATCTCCTTCTTCCCTCAGCTCATTGCCGGACCAATCCTGCGCTATAACACAATTGCAGATCAGATGGTCAACCGTAAGGAAAGTTGGGACAAGTTCGCACTGGGCTGCTGCCGCTTCATTGTTGGTCTGGGTAAAAAGGTGCTGTTATCCAACAGCATGGCGATTGTTGCAGATCACATCTTCAGCATGGGCGGCACCTCGGATATTCCGGCGAGTCTGGCATGGCTTGGGGCCATCGCCTATACATTGCAGATTTATTTTGATTTCTCGGGGTACTCCGATATGGCAATTGGTCTCGCCCTCATGTTCGGTTTCAAATTCGAAGAGAACTTCAGATATCCATATATCTCCCGTTCCATCACCGAATTCTGGCGCCGCTGGCATATCTCGCTGGGCACCTGGTTCAAGGAATATGTCTATTTCCCGCTCGGAGGATCACGTGTCACCAACAAGGATAAAATGATTCGCAATCTGCTCATCGTCTGGGGACTGACGGGCGTATGGCATGGGGCGGAGTGGACATTTGTAGTCTGGGGATTGATAAACTTCGCATTCATTGCGCTGGAGAAAATTTCTAACTTTGATAAAGGAACTCGCTTCAACCCGCTGCGGCATCTCTATGCCATGTTTATTGTGGTCATCGGGTGGGTGATCTTCCGTTCACCGGATCTGCTGCAAGCCGGCAACTATCTGGGCAACATGTTCGGACTGTACGGCAATGGATTCTGGAGCGATACGACCTGGATGTTCTTGAAGGAATACGCGCTCTTCTTCATTCTGGGTATTCTGTTCTGTATGCCAATCGCCACCCGGATGAACAAACTGATGGTTGATGGCGCACGTTTCAGCAAACCACTGGAACTAGCTTATCCGCTCACGATCATCGTTTTATTCCTGATCTGTGTATCGTATCTGGTCAAAGGTACCTACAATCCGTTTATTTATTTTAATTTCTAATTCTGAGAGAAGGCACAAGCATGCACAACTTTTTTGCCAAAAAGAGAATCACGGCTTTCCTCTTCATTCTCGTGCTCGTGACGTTCTCTGTCCTGAATATCATTCAGTCCTTCGGGCCGATCCAAAAGACGCTGGCCTCAGCGGACTTCCATTATTCTGAAGCCAAAGAACTGATTCACGAACTGGATGACGACATTAATGAGCATGTCTTCGATAAATTCGGCTTCGTGGAAGCGTACGGATATATGCAGTCACTCATGTGGAAGAACGAGGAGAACAACTTCGAGGTTGTAAAAGACATGGAGGGCAAGCTGCACTATACCTACTTTGCTACAGGGCCGACGTATACCAAAGATTTATCGGATCGGGTGGCTGCGCTAGGAGCACATTTGGATCCCAAAACGAAGTTGACTTACGTCATGACACCAGACAAATACGTGCGAGGATATACGCAGTTTCCAGAAGGCATTCCGTACAATTATAACAACGAAACAGCCGATGGATTTTTGGCCAATCTCAAGCAGGATGGCATCGATACGGTGGATCTGCGTGAAGGTTTGTTGGAAAGCGGAATTCCGGCGAAGGATCTCTTTTTCACCACTGATCATCACTGGAAAATCAAGACCGCGTTCTGGGCCTTCGGTCAGCTCGTGAATCATATGGACGGCATGTACGAAAAACCGCTGGACCCGGATCATTATTACACGAACTTAAATAACTACAATGTAGTTCCGTATCAGGATATTTTTATTGGATCTCAGGGGCGAAAAGCCGGGAAATATTTCGCTGGTGACGATGACTTTGACCTGATCTATCCGAAGTTCAAAACGGACTATTCCTTCTACTTCAAGACAGACGAGACGGAAGCCACACTGAATGGCCGCTTCGAGGATACGCTGCTCACGACCTATCCACTGAATGTGCAAGGAGCTACCTATGATCTAACCGCTGACAAGTACTTTACGTACCTGTACGGGAATCAGGGAATCGTTCATGTGGTAAACAAAGACAAACCGAACGGACTCAAGGTGCTGTTCATCAAGGACTCTCTCGCAGTGCCGATGATCTCCTTCTTGTCGACCGTCGTGTCCGAAATATACCTGATTGATCCGAGGTATTATACGGGAGACATCATGGATTTCGCCAGCAAAACCGACCTGGATCACGTCTTTGTGTCGATATCACCGCAGGATCTCGTAGATGAGTTTTTCCCTTTCGGATCGAAAGATTAACTCGGTGAAGGATCATACTTTACCACTACAGTCGCAAAACAGCGACTTTATAGGGCATTATCAGAGGGCGTTCCTTTAAGGTACATGCTTGCTCATGGTAATGCCTTCTCTTTTCATTTCCCATCTCTTCCACGTCTCTAAACCCACCGTAAAATCATCATATTTTTGAGTTCAGCCGTACCTCTAACGGTTTATCTTACCTGACAATGATGTGTACATCGTAAGGAATCTGGTAACGTATAGCTCGGGGTTGAGATTATCTCGGACATGCTTCTCGGCTGCGTTTCTAACATAAGTTCTAAAAACCTGATTATTCATTAATGACAATGCCTCCGAAGTAGCTTCCTCGATATTTCCTCTGCTGTATATTTTTCCGGTTTGATTATGAATAACCAGCCTGCGGATTCCGTCTGAATCGGTGGACAACACAGGACAACGACATAACATTGCTTCCGCCACTGCATATCCAAATCCTTCAAGTATAGAGGTGGAACACAACAGTCCTCCGGAATCACCAATGATACTTAAGTAGTCAGCCATATGCTCATGTGGAATATTTGAATACAGAATTAATTTGGAGGCAATTCCTGTTTCAGCGACAAATTGATCAAATCGGGCTTTCTCTTCCGGGTCAGCTAAAGTGTCATCCTGAAAAATCCATAAATACATCTCTGGCTGGCTACTCAGCAACTGTATTCCGATCTGTAGGAATTCCTTCCAGTTTTTATTGACTTGAATTCGCCCAATCCACGCCAGAACAGGGTAATTCTTGGGTGGGTATGCTGTATATTCGAAATAAGGAAGACCAACAGGATTATCAAAGCAGTAATGCGGCATTGCAGGAAGGTACTCCCCTAGTAACTGTTGCAAATGTTCAGTCTCTGGATACAGCAGAGCATCTGTATACAGACTGATCCGGCCTGCATAGTTAGCAATAACTTCTCTAGCTTCCTCCAGTTCACCAAGACCTTGCAGTTCGTACACCATCAAACCCTTATAACCAAGATTTCTGATTTGCTCTGCCAGGTCAATATCCGAGTTTACTACAATCAAATCAAACTGTTGTGAAAATAGTAAATTGGAAATATCCTCGTTGCTGTGGATCAAATGAACGGGGAAATTACGGATATTCCTCCGTCCTTCACCATAGTGAGTGTACAGCATATGACACTCAATTCCCCTTGCGGTCAGAGCTGCGCAGCGGACCCGATTTAAGGTCTCCATTCCCCCGCTTGGATTAAAGAATGTAAATAATACTTTCATATTATCACTCTTTTTCCTCTGTATTTGTAATCATAATCCACTATAGAGCTCCAACAGTTCCACGCTCTTGAATAATTCATTCGTAATCGTTTTTTTTACGTTAGGCACACCCTTATGACGATAACCGATTAGAGTATGATCCTCAGTATAATAATTGCTTATAGCCAGATGATCATTTTTAATCAGGTTCTCCATCAAATACTGGATATCCGTATAGGATGTAAACGGTTCAGGACCATAGATCATAGCGTACGGTGTAGTTACGCTTAAGAGCATTCGGTATATAGCATGCTGAACAGATGCGCCAGGCATCCATATAAACTCGGTTATTGGATGTGAAATCTCTGCAAGTAAGGATGTAGGCTGACCGTCATGCGACAAGTCCATTACCCGAAAAATATAGTTACTAAAAGTCTGTTCATACATATCCTCCACAACTTTAATGTGGGAAAGTTCTGCTGTCTGTACTGGATATAGGATCGTTAAAACAGGGGCAATTTCTCTTCGGCAACGAGCCTGTAAACGGGCTAAGTGATAGGTATATCTCCATCTCCGATGATGCTCTGTTGTGTGCAGTTGTGCCGAAACACTGAAGGAAGAATTCACACGATACTTCATAAGTTCCACCGGAAGAAAGCGAATCTCACAGTGTTCCGCCAGGCGCAGCCAATATTCATAATCTTCAACAGGCTGCATCCGATATTCACCAACAATTTTGGCGAGTTCAGCTTTGTACATAAAAGAAACACCTATAATTGAAGAATCGAGCAGCTTTTCTTTGGACTGGCCTTGATATTGCCGAAGAGCAGCCAGTTGGTGCTCGTCACATAGAAGCTTCCCTTCGTTATCTATGCTTTGAAAAGAACTGTATACAATGCCTAGTGACTGCGGCCCCTTAATTAAGGATGCACGAAGAACATCCAGAAAGTGTGGATCATATATATTGTCGCTTGATACCCAAGTTAAATATTTGATGTCAGGATTACTCAAAAGTACATTAAATCCGGTATTAAGCGCGTGAGCTACACCTTGATTAATTGGATAAGAGATCACAGATACCCGAGAATCATTGGTGGTATTGAGTTTGACAATGGGCTCCATCTGCGGGTCACCGTCTATTACAATGACTAGTTGATAATCGGTGTATATCTGCTGTAAAACAGACTCCAGAGCTTGTCGCAAAAAGTCTGGTTTTTGCGTATACACAGGCATTACAATCCCTACATCTGGCAATTCCCCCACCCTTTCTCGACAAGTATGAAATTAGTTTATTACATTCCCTGCAGAATGCCTGTGTGTATGCCCTTAGCCCAAAGAGTAGAGCAAAAGAAAAACGGAGCTTGCTTTGGATAAAGCAGACTTCGCATAATAATAAAGGATGCCATATGGTAGCTCGGCATCCTTTATTATATGAGGATATACTTAATTTACATGCGGTAATAGCTCATTGATTATCACCAAACCAGATGTTCTCCGTACCGGTCCGTGTGTCCGTCCATACACTCACTAGACGGCCTGTTTGAGGGACAATCGCATTGCCAATGTAGTCCCCAATCAAGACATCGCCGGTGACATCAAAGGAAGTTGTCGTTATACGGGTGTTCGTAAAAGTCAATCCTCCATCTCTCGATGTAGCTAGATAAACATCAATGTTGAGGGGATCAACCTGATTCGTGTAATAGGTAACAAATATTGCACCATCCGTAGGGGACACAGTTATGACTGGAAAAAAGTTTTGAGATCCCACTGGGCTTCCCGTAATGGGTATTGGTGTCCCCCAATCCACACCAAAATTAGTGGAAGTAGCAAGAAAAATATCGGAATAACCTTCCCGAAAATCTTGCCATACAGCATAGACATTACCTTGCGTCGTCGGTGCATTAGAAATATCCGCTGCGAGGGAAGGATATGTCAGACATCTAAATTGGTATCCCGGTAATGGGTCTGGCGGAACCACAACGGAATCAACCATCGTTTCATTGGTAAAAGTGACTCCACCGTCCGGTGAAGTACGAATTTTAAGATCTGTATCACCAGGAGGTTGATTGATCCAACCCACGACGACAATCCCATTTAATGTAATGGCGATACCAGGGAATTCTTCAAATTCTTCTATCGAAGACAGCAGGACGGGACTGAAATAGGTATTACCGCTGTCTAGGGAACGATTGAAAAATATCGTATTTCCTGGTATGAATTGCGTGTTGTAATCATGTGTATACCCGGTATATACATTTCCAAAGAATGGACTTGATCCTGCCTTGTCAGTGACAACAACCACCTGGTCATCATTCACAAACTGCCCAAACCCTTGATTCACGATAACTGGCGCACCGAATGAAGAGGCATTGTCGACTGATGTATAGGAAACAATCGACCCGCTGAGACCGTCTGAATCGAAGGCATGGGCCAACACTACGAACGTGTTCGGAAAAATATAATCAATATGTGGTGCTTCGATGCCTGCAAATCCTGTGGGGAGCGGTAATAACGTTGTTGTCCAAGTAGCACCTGCATCAATAGATTTGTATAAACCTATATTCGGAGGACCTGATCGAAGATCTACGGCTACGACAACCATAACCGAAGGATTAAGCCAATTCACTGCGATGGTGGGCTCGAATTGAGCGCTTGTGCTTGGCGAAATTTGAATATTGACCATCTCAAAACCCTTTCGTAATAGAGACTGCAATACCTATGGGTTCAGCTGAGCTATGAAGGTAAGTTCGGATTGCAGCACTCTTTGATGAGGGATGACATTTCCTGAAGAATCGGTTCCGAATACTGTAATAACTGTGTCTGTCGGTGCATTTCCAGTTACAAGGAATTGGACTTCATAAGCTGAATTGCCTGCGATATTAAAACCAAGAATCTGACTAGTGTTCGCATTAATATTCAATGAGCCGGCATAGATTAAAGCTTTACTAAAAATTGTATTCCATACGTAAATGTGATAGACCACGTTTGAAGAAAAACTGAGGTTGTCATTGTCGATGTTAATGGTCACACTGGATGCTGGGGTAATTCCTGTGTTCGTTATTATACCTGTTGTAGTTGCCATGAGCTTCACTCCCTTTTTTGGTTTGCTATAACTATATGAATTGAGGCTTTATTGCGCTTGGACAAGGTCATCAGGATATTCGTGGAAATCAGGTTAGAGTGATACGAACGACCATAAAGGCCTTTAACCGGTCGTAGCACCCCTTCTTTGTGAGACAACTATGGAAATACTTCGCAAGTTTAATCAGCCCTTCTCAAAAATTCATCGAAAACTGGTTATCAAGTTTCCGTTTTACTCTGGTTGCCAATGCAAAAACACCTCCAAGATGATCTCCCTGTCTTACGACAAGGTTTCTTCTTGAAGGTGTTTTAATTTTTCTCACGTTATGAGGCCAGTTCCAAGCCAATGATTGACCTTATAATATTGCAAAACGTCCCGCGGGCTGCCTTGAAACGCTCTTTCCTTGCCATATAAATACGCCAGGTCCAAATTTGCAAAAGCCTCATCCTGCTGCTGCGTTTCATCCAGAACAATTGCCTGCTTCTACCGTTTTGATAATTTGTCTCTCCAGTTCAGGATGCTCGGTGTCAGATCCTTCACTCCGCAACCTCTTCCTCCAGTTCGAAATACCATTCCAGAAACTTATTAAAGCTCGTCCACTGCGGTGTACTTTCACCGCTCAGGAAACGTTCAATCGACTCACCCAGCTCCACCAGAACCACCTCACCCGTTTGGCGGTTGTAAAAGAAACCACCCTCGCCCTCAAAGCTGTCCAACGGTATGTAGACTTCTGGCAATCCAAGCGTAAGTTGAGCCACCGTCATGTCCTCCAAATATACGGTATTTTCCATAACCCAGCAGATCTGATAGATCTCCTGATGTCTGCTGTAAAAGGTCGGACCATCATCCGCATGCAAATAAAAATGTGCAAAATCAGATTCAAGATCAATACCCAGCTTACGTAAAGCTTCTTCATACTCTGCTGGTACATCTTCATGCCACCAGCCCTGATTGCGACAATAATCAATCACTTTATTGGATAACATATTAAGCCTCCTAATGAATCAAACATGATGAGTGTAAGCCCTCTGGCTGTAAGATGGCTTTTAACTTCATAACCTAACCTGTTATCCCGATAGACAACTTAATTGCAGAACGATATCGAGTGTGGTTGCCCGTCACCCATTCATGAAACAATTGGTGAGCGCTGCTGGCATCTGGAGCCAGGGAACCCGCGCGCGGATTTCGCATCAGTACCTCAAGTGTCTGTACCATATACACTAGATCCCTCTGGGTTTTACTATAAATACTGTATCAAAAGAACATGACGAATTGAAATGGAGACATTTCTATTTACCCATCCAAAAGCCCACGATGAGCAGAGCACTCCGCAGCCAGCCTCAATTTCCTTATTTTGGCACAACTTCCCCCTCATTCTTTCGTCTAATAATTGATTAACAACGAAGGAGATGACTATGCGAATAAGTTGCAGTCCTGGTTTCCCCGGAAGCATGATTGGTTCAATTGAACTCCAGCCGTCCAAGTTTAATACGGGCGTTTCCCATAACAGTGAGATTACTCATCATGTTGATCCTGACCTCATTGCTATTCCTTACATCGAAGACCCCGGATTCGGTTCAACCTTTGATGCGATGAAGATGATGAAGGGAACGTTCAAAGAAGAGTTTCACGTAAGCTATGATGTGGAATTTACGATTGATGTGGATAAAAAGGGGTACATCACCCAGTTTGAGCATACCTTTGCACTGGAGCGTTATCTTGATCTTGTGCGGACGCAGTCCTATAAAGTGATCAAGACGAATTGGAAAGGACGTTCCTTCCATGTCATGACTTACAGTTATATGGAGGAAGTGTGCAACCCGGATAATGTAATCTTCAAATGTAACCATGCAGAGGATGTTTTTGTCGTAGCAGAACTTGTTCCCTATTCTGTCGGTGGTGTTGTGGTGCAGCCCAACAATGTGTACCTTCACCTCCGTGCATTAATCTCGGCAAGAGATGATCTCTACCCGATCGACTATATGTGTGAACCTGATTTTGATCTAAGCATTGAAGCCTAAGTTCCACATCATTTAAATACAGCAAAGAGCACAAGGCGTTCCTGGCTTACTCCGGATCACCTGTGCTCTTTTTGAATATAGGTTCTGCTTACCGAAAAAATCAAATCTTAGGGGTGATTAAATGGATTTTCGAGAAGAAACGCCCGAAGCCAAAAGAGAACGTTTGAGACAAGAAGAATTAAAGGGAAACTCCATGGGTACGTTTGGTGATGGCATCAATCGTGCACAATTTGGAAGCTTATCCGATTTAGTTAGCGGTTTGGGATGGAAAGGCACCGGAATCCTCATTATTTTATTGATAGTAGGCTATGTAATTTATAAATTAGTGTTCTGAGAAGGATAGGAACATTTTCTCATGTATAAAAGTAAACATAGCCCATGAGCCGAAGGGTAAATGACATCTAACCTTCTGCTCATGGGCATCGCTGTTACTAATTTATTTATTTGACCTCGGCATTCAGCCGTTCAATAAGTTCAAGCAACTCCAGCGGTTCACCGACCGTGTGAGTCGGACGTTCTGTTTCATCCACCGGCTCATGGGGATAACGCGGCGTCCAGCTCTGAAAGATGCTGGTGATGCCAAGTGCGTTGGCTCCCTTCATATCACGGCTCAGGTTATTGCCAATCATCACTGTCCTGGAAAAATCCTCTTCGGACAAATCAAGCGCACCAATTGCTGCCTTGAACATCCGCGGGCTTGGCTTGCTGGCTTTAATATTCTCCGAAATAATCATTGCGCTAAAATAATCATGAAGTCCATGCTGCTTAAATACGTTCTTGAAGGATTGTGCATCGCCGTCAGCAACCAGAGCTAGCGTGTACCCTTGTTCATGAAGCTTTTGAATCGTGATATCCGCACCCGGAATCAGATCCGCAGTGAGAACAATTCCTTCTTCGTCCCGAATCTCGGTAGATTCATCAACGATGGTATCGCCGCTGTCAAAAAAGATAATTAGCTTTTTGTCGTCCATGTCCGTTATGACCGTCCTCTTCATTCAATTGGTGTAACGACTTGCCGGTTTCCGTTTGACCATATACAATGATGTTCCAAAATAAGGTATAGCGCTTAATCCAATGTTACAATGGAGACGAATAAAAAATCAATCATTTTTTCGTCGAGCTCGTGCGGATACCTGATTTAAGCTTAATCATCTCGACCGAAAAATTAAACAGGATCAATTGGGCGGCAGTTGTAGGTTCTGCTGCTTAACCGAAATGCTTTGCTTTTGCTGCCATCGCTTTATCCAACCTTACTCTTAATCCACTCATCCATTCCGGCTCATGCGCCCATTGTTCTGCTCCAGATCGAAGCACACGTACGTAACCGTACAGGTTGGCAAAGCGACGGCATGCAGGGAACATCGGCTCCATATCATAGGTGTCTCCAGCTTCTGCCCAATACCCTTGCATAAACGTTTGCATCTTCTGCTCCCATTGCTCCGGCTGGATTTCCTCCTGTAAACTATCGAGGCTCTGCTCCACATCCATTGCATACCAATGGTACATCGCATCATCGAAGTCAATGGCGTAACAGGACTGACTCTCCTCGTCATAGAAGACATTATCCAGTTCAAAGTCATAATGAATTAACCCGAAGGTCTGCTGTGTAACAGGCCAATGTGCAAAAGAATCCCGGAGAACTTCTACCTCATTGAGCGCCGCAGTCTCGCCAGGGAACTCCCCCAGCACGTCCTTCATCCAATCCAGTACATCCGTATAAGTCCAGCGTTTCGCCTGTTTAGGTGTGTATTCGCGGGATAAACGATGCAGCCTCCCCAATGCCTCACCCATGCTGTGCACGATCTGGTCATTTAAATCGATACTGCCCATCTGGTTACCGGGCACTCGTTTGAATACAGAGGCAAAATACATTCCCCAGGGCGTATGGGCCTCTACCAGCTCTTTTCCTTCACGGGATGGCATAGCTTCCATGGCTCCATATTGGTTCAGTTTAAGAAAGGACAGAAACTCCAGTTCCGCTGCAAGATTCGTTTGATTTTTCTCCTCTACCGGGGCAAAACGAAGCAACCGAACCTCTCCCTGATCTCTGAACGGATACACGGCATTGGAGGATATACGATAATACTGAAACATGTCCAGTGACTCCGGATCATAACTCCAGTTTTTCAAAATCATCTCGGCGAGATCGTTATTTCGGAATAAATATTTAAGTTTTAACATGGGCGTATCTCCTTATGGGTCGTTTAATATAGAACGCTTTTAGTGTTCCAATTCCTATTTTTGCGCGCAAAAAGCCGCAGGCTATGCCTGCGGCTTCAAAAAATTCCGGTTGCACGAGGTATACTTTCATAAGCAAATAAACCTCGTGAATACCAGGAAAAATGAGCAGTTATATCCCTATATGTCGGCAGACTTTGGATTTCGTCACATAAGCAAAAATACAAATGCTTCGTCATGCTTCCATTGCTCTGCCGGATCTATTCAGTTCGTATTCACCTTAATTGTTGTAGTCACGCTTTGCATTATCTTAGCCCGTCGTTTCATGACGATCACTCCTTCCGAAAAACAAGTTATTTCCATAATACTCCAATAATTGATTACAGGCAAAGGTTATCAGGATTGTGTAACAACCATGCGTTCTACAGTCTCCGTGTTCTCCTTGTACCACACCATAACGATATCTCCCTCTTTCAGATCAGACACCTGAATGGAAGAATCGGCGCTTTGGTTGTTACCAGGTGCCCCCATGCCCATTCCTTGTGAGATGTTCACATCATCACCAATGTTCAATTTCATTTCGATGCCAGTATCCTTCATGTCTGTACTCCCGCCTCTGGAGGCGTCTGGTTGTCTTCCATTTCCATTCGTGGAGCCTGTGGTTGAGTTGTCCTGCACCTCAAGTAATGCGATCGTGACTGTGCTTCCTTCAACGGAAGTAACTCTGCCCGTAAGGTCGGCATTCATCATTCCCCGCATCTCGTCCGGGCTGCCTGTTCTGCCATTCATTCCTTGGCCCCCGCCCCTCTGGGTTCCTCCGTCCATGCCCGGGCCACCGCCATTCATCATTCCGCCACCATTCATGCCTTGCGCAGAACCAGTATTCGTAATGTTCTGGGAACTGATGGCGTCGCAGGCGGAGAGCAGAACTGTGCAGGTAAACAACAGGAGCATAGCCGATGTGAGATAACCTTTTTTTTGCATACGGATCACCTCTTTCTCAGGGAAGAGCGTTCCCAGCCAAGTTTTCTATAAAATATGAAATTATACGCATCTTTGAATCCCATGTAAGACAACACAACCAGCAACGGATATACGGGGTAGATATACCTCGATTTAATCTCCCACAGAATATAGAATCCGATAAATCCGAGAATAATCAGAATTAAAGAGACCTCATCATACCTTTTTCCACGAATACTACCGATTAAGCGAATGACAATAAAGCAGTACATCAAGAAATTCATCACATAAACGAACCAGAGCACCCCCGTCCGGTAGACGGAATCTCCCTGGAACAAGTCTGTTACCGGATTGGTATAACTATAGGAGCCGGCAATTCCACCACCTCTTCCTCCCCCCATCCCCGAGGAGCTTTCATTACCGATGCCATATCGATCCATTTGGTAGGTTCCTTCGGTCCAGGTCCATATGATCTTTTTGTAATACATCTGGGCCAAATCACTTAAGCTGGCTTCTGACAGTTTCCGTTCAATCTCCTGCTTGTACAGCTCCGCGCTTTCAGCTTTATTATAATTAGCATCTCTCTGATAGATCTGGTAGCTCTCCATATTATCCCAGAAGCCGAATCTTTCGAGATTAATACCCATGTTCAGCCACATATAGACCGGAGCCGAATTTTCCCCAACAGGTCCACTTACAGCACCCGAAGAATTCAAGACCGCATTCTGAGTCCAACCTGGGACGTTAAACAACATAGCCAGCACAAAAATGGAGGCAATTCCTTTCTTGAAACCAATACTTCGCATATTCAGCAGAATGGTTAACATGGCAGCAATCAGCACAATCACGCCGACGCTTCGGAAGTAGTTTCCAACCGCGAGCAGAATGGCAGCGATAATGATTGTTTTCCAGGACTTTTCACGTATGAACCGAATCAAAAAATACAGACAAGACGTGAGAAATGCCGTGGCAATCACATCGTTATAGATCAGGTTGTTCAGGAACAGAGATGGCAGATACGTCGCCGCGAAGATCAGAACCCCGTAATCACGCTCCGTGGACTTGTTATTTAACTGTTTATAAATGAGATAAATCATTAATGTCGTTACGGTTGAAAACAAAATATTGAACAGCTTGATCACCAGATAATTATCCGGGAACAGGTACAGCAATGTTTTTAGATACAAGACGGTAGAAAAGTTGAACGGGAACATGTGCAAGTATCCGCCCGTTTCGAACGAGGAATAGTCCTGATTGTAGAGCATGTTCATGGCGAGCGAAAGCACCGTCTGTGAATCATCGGTAGGCACTCTTGGAAATACGAAGATGATTACGACTTGAATGGCCAAAGAACATAGCAGCACCACCGGAATAACAACCTTTGGGCTGGTTTTGTTCAGCTTCAGGCAAAGCCGGTATAGCAAGACACCGGATACAAGTAGCAATGTAATCACCGGGATAAAAATACTCCACTGCTGTGCGCCCAGAATCGGATTATCCCCGTACGAGGTGTAATTGTACTGCGCCCGTATGAACAGGGACGAAACGATAAACACACCGACAAAAATAAGCAGAATGAGATAAAGCGACTTATGGATCACCTTAGACATGCCAAAACTCCTTTTCCAGTACAGGATTCGGGAATAGTATAATGCCTCTACCTGAAAAAAGGCTGAATTCAGATTCGTGCGAATGAATACTCATTGGGAGATAATTTACAGCACAAAAAAAGACCGTTCCTTGGTTAAGGTGACGGTCCGTATGTCTATTTTTATAAAAGAGTATATGGGCTTTAAGCTAATCGTTGAAGATCACTTTTCGTCCTTAATAAACTCAATAATATCCTGGATCTCACAATCCAAAGCCTCGCATATTCGATTCAGCGTATCGAACTTCACGCCATCTGTTTCCTCATTATATAATTTGGCAATCCCATTTCTATGTAGTCCAGTTAGTCGGGATAAATCGGCAATGTTAATTCTTTTCTCTCCCATAATTCGAGATAAATGAACTTTAATCAAAACGTTTCCCTCCAAATAAACAACACACTATTATTAAATGCAAACTGTATGTTTTTAGAAAAAGTACATGGACCTCTAGCTAATCATTCAAGATTACTTCTCGTCAACAAACTTGATCAAATCCCCTGGCTGACATTCCAGTGCAACACAAATTCTCTCAAGGGTTTCGATCGTGATCGATTTAACTTCGAAACCGCTATCCGTTACCCATTGTCCAATGGTATTGGGACGAACTCCTGTTTTTTTAGCCAAAGCATACATAGACATACCTTTATCCTTCAGAACCTGTTCAAGAGTGAATTTGATCATCTGAAAACATCCCTTAATATAAAATATAGTAACCCTTGACGTTAATAACTTATTGAGTTATCATAACTCCATGAGTTATTAACTTCTCTATAGTTCAATCACAGAAAGTAGGAGAATACATGATAGAATCTCTGGAATCTTTGGCAGAACCGTTAATCCGAACGCGCTTAGAGTTATTATACAACAATTTGTCTCACACGCAGCCTGATTATACCCAACTATCTGAAGAATCTGATCATTATTTTCACACTATTCGCCAAGCTTTACCTGAACATCTGAATCAGACCATTTTTCTATATGAAGATGCTCAACTCTCCATGCAAACACTTCTGGAAAGAGAGATTTATTTACAAGGGTTTCGGGATGCCTTGTGACAGTGTTTGAAGCAATCATGCTGATGCTTACCTTCGGTACGCTCATCGTTGCCATTCTGTCCGATAAACGCAAATAGACCGCCCCCCCAACAAAGGTAGCGGTCTATTTGTCGTAATCCTGTTGTTTGAAGCCCACCGCCCTTAAAAGCGGCTATTGCTCGGAGAGTCGTGTTACCAGCACGGCTCTCTTTGCATTTTACGTCTAATCTGCCCTTATTATACCATACTCAAATCTTTGAAGTCACATATAAACCCTATTAATCATCGTACATTTCCTTATATTCATGCCAATATAAAACCTCAATACAATTAGACCAGTTCAGAATCGAACCCACAAAGTCCTGAATGTCCAATCCTCGCATTTCATACGTCTCTTCTGTGTTTACCGAACCCGTTGCATCCTCGATCAGAGTAACTTTAAATCCCTCATGTTCCGCAGTAATTGCCGTAAACAGGCAACAATATTCTGTGTTAAATCCAACAATAAACACATGTTCCACCTGATGTTCATGAAGCCGTTTCTTCAACTCCGGGTTGCTAAAAGCGTTAGGTTTAGAATCGTATGCCGCCCTGTGTCGACCACAATCTCCAGACTCGCAGCATTCTTGTGAAAGAGTGAAGACCCCTCGTGATCATAGTCTACATGTTTCAAGTAAATAACTGGTTCATTCCGCTGCTCAAAATCAGTGATAACCGCTTCAATTTTGCCTACCTGTTCTGTAAAATCCCTCAATGACGTAATCCCGTATTGCACATCCAATACAATCAGTGCTTTGTTCATATGCTCTCCCCGTGCTTTAGTTGATCGATAGGCGTTTTCCCCAATACACTACTTCTTTTGCTTCTTTTTCCAAGCCTTCTTCACATTTTCCTGCACCCGAAACTGAACGATCTGACGTATCAGTTCTTCTGGCAATGGTTGATCCAAGGGGAATTGCACCGATCCTTTGGCTCCTTTATATCGGGAAAGTTCTTCCTGGAACGCTTCAATCCCACTGGAACCCGGGTAAAATCCGATATGCTTGGAGTACGCTGCAAAATGAACCAAGTTCCCGTGCTCTGCATACGTTGGCATCTTGTAACTGATCTTCTCCACGGCATGGGGAGCGGTCTCGCGAATCAGCTGTCTTAATGCTTGTAATTTGACCTGTACATCCAAAGGAAATTGTGAGATATATTCATCTACCAGCACATCAAAAGAGGTACTCTCTGACATCTTGAACTCCTTCCACCACGTCCATTCGTGGTATGGGCATTTTTCACAGCGTCATGGCTCGACCATTTCGCATCAGATAATCTTCCTTGGCTTTGTAGTCTGGCATAATACTGCCAACACGACGCCAAAAAGAACGATCATGATTCATGTGGTGAATATGGCACAATTCATGGATGATGACATAATCAATGACTTCCAGCGGTGCCATCGCCAAGCGGTAGTTAAACGTAAGTTTTTTGTCCCAGCTGCAGCTTCCCCACTTGGTCGCCGATTCCACGATATCCACAGACTTCGGCTTCACCTTCAACTCCTGCTGGTAACGGCCGATGCGCTCACCGATCATTCTTTTACACTCGGCAAAATAAAACTTCTTCAGATTCGCACGCAAATCCTCTTCCGAATATCCCTCTACTTCAATTAACTCATGCAGCGCATGTTCTTTGCCAAAGAGCAGAAACTTCCCTTTGCCTTCCTCTTCATATTCTTTCGCTTGAGGACCGTCCAGCGCCTGCTGCATCAAGGCTGATTTCGTCAAAATCACTTCCCCATGCTGCTCCACAAGTTGTTGAATCATTTCTTCGCTGGTACCATTGGGAGCCTTGATTGTGACCATATAAGGCAAATCCATTGTGATGGAGACTTTCTTGCGTTTTCCATATTCAATATGACAGGTAATAGGATGATTATTTATTTCAATAGTTAGCATAACGTGCTCCACTTCTTCCGATATTTCAATGTCAAAATTCTGGTTTTATTCATTCAGATTGTAACCCATTCTGTAACTCCATGCATAATGTTCAGCGAATTAATAATTCTCTTATTGAATTTTTATTCATAAATATGTATTATTATCAAATCATAAAATAGGAGGACAGATATGACCCCTACATCGAATCCGGATTATAAAACCATTGAGGAACTATCGCTCAACCATTGGCAGCCCTTATCCACCTTGCTTTTTGACGGATGGGTACTGCGTTTTGCACAGGGATATACGAAGCGTGCCAACTCCATTCAACCTCTTCACTACTCGACCCAGGATGTGCATGAAAAGATCGAGCAATGCGAGCGAATCTACGCTTCCAATCAGTTAAGTACCATATTTAAGATTACACCGTTTATCCAGCCGGATCATCTCGACCAGCTTTTGCATGACAGGGGGTATGATGTTGTGGATCTGAGCCAGGTCCAGACTCGGAGTCTAGAAACCATTAAGGAGCCTGAGTACTCTGAAGTAAAAATAATCGAACAGTTAACCGGAGAGTGGTTGGAGCACTTTTGCAGATTGAATCAGGTGAATGATCTGCATCGGGGAACGATGGAACAAATGTTGACCAACATCCGTACGCGCACAGGTTTCATCTCGCTGTTCCTCGACGGACAAGTCGTTGCTTGTGGATTCAGTGTGGTGGAACGAGGCTATATTGGATTGTATGACATCATTACAGACGCTAACTTTCGGAATCGGGGATTGGCCGAGCAGATGATCCTTCATCTGTTGCATTGGGGAAAAGCAAATGGCGCTACGTCCAGTTATCTGCAAGTAGTTGCTTACAACGCACCCGCATTAAAACTGTATGCCAAGCTTGGATTCTCGGAGATCTATACCTACTGGTATAGAGTCAAGGAAGCCCAAGTCTGATGTATATTGGACTTGGGCTTCGAAAAATTTTAAAAAAGAGCTGGTTCTCTGCTCTGATTACGTTCCAATTGTTTGTCGATCCCCAGCCTGTCGATCTGAATCCAGTATTCTGCAATTCTCTCATTCTCCACTCGATATACCGCACTCGCCATTTCAATCACGGGCAGGTGGGTCGGCGCATATCCATCCACTTCTCCAACATGAGTACCCGCTTGTCTCCAGCGTACATATACCTTATCTCCCTGTGCAAGCAGCTCCTGAATCTGGAGTGAAAAATCCCCGTACGCCTCAATCATTTCCCTCACATGATCCGCATAGTCGGAAGGCGTTCTTATGACTGTCACTTCTTCTTCCGAGATTACCTGGTGAGCCAGTACCTGCTCGGCCATCAGTCTATTGGCGTAATCAAGATTGCGACCCGAGCGCACTTCTTCAAAAAAAGTTCTGACAATCTGTTCTGACGTCATCCGATCCACTCCATTTTTCGTTTTATCATGCATTGTACCAGAAGTCTCGACAATACTCACTCTCTCATAAAAATCAATTAACTAGCTTTTATACAGGATTCTTACTCTATTGTATATAGTCAGAATATACCATTACATATCTTGACAATAAGTCTATATGACCATAGACTAGCAAAAGACATTAGGGAATTAATAGGAGGTTTAGCTGATAAGAGGTTCGAAAATGGGTTTTAACCAGAAATGATAATCTTCGGTGTTTAGATTTTTTAGAAATTAGCCTTCGCAACAACTCAGAAAAACGAGAAAGCGGTGTACAATGAAACGTTTATTTTTGATTATGTTTACGCTCACCCTGTTATTGGCTGGATGCCAGAGCAATGACAAGGAGAGTAGCCCGTCCGAGAATAACCCCACAGAAATAGTAGAAGGCTCTAGCGTATTAAGTTTGAAGCAGAAGTACGGCTCTGAATCGGACAAAGCGATCATGCCGATGTACAACGTAGCTCAAGATGAAGAATTCAAGTTTAAGTTCAAAGCAGATTTAAGAAAAAGTAACTTATCAGCCAGTGACATTATTAGTGTACATACCGATATTAAGGCACTTGAAGCCAGCAAAGTTTATGCCATACCAGAAATCAATGCCAACAGTGTCTCCATTAAGCCTCTTGGATGGGGTGTTTTAAGCTCAGATAAGTTACGGACACAGGAGCAAAACACTTGGGGCGGCGCCCCCATTTATTACATTAGTATTAACTATGATCTGGATGCAGAAAAGCTCACGCTACTGGATCAACCAATGATCATTCCTTTCACAGTGAAATCCGAAATGCCTGTTCCTAATCTCAAATATGAAATCGACAAGGATAAACGCTTTAAACTTACTTGGGACAAGGTCGAAGGAGCAACTGAATACAAAATCTATAATCGTGCGGATCGAACGGTTATTTTTGAAACAAACAACGTTCCATTGCAAGGTGCAGAGAAAGCCTTCAATGGAAGTAACCCTTTGGTTTTGACGACCACAACGGAAACGTCTTTTAATGATTTCATGGAAGATGGAAAAGGCGGTCTTGGCACCATTAATGAGCAGATGACTTCCTATCAGAACCATGGAATGAAGGGTGAATATTACGTCACCGCAGTCAGCGGAGACAAGGAATCCAATTTCAGCAACGGTGTTGCCACTACTCCACTCTCTAACCAGTTGCCTATGGCTATAAAAGAACAACTGTATATGAAGAAATTGAAGAACATGAATGAACTGCCTAAAACAACAAGTATTGAGTACATTGATGGTTCGTTTTCCCAAGAAACGATTGTCTATGATACCACAAACGTAGAAATCTCAGAGTTCAATGAAACTAATATTCCTTTTCACATTAAAGGGACAGCCCTTAAAAGTTACGTACGGGTGGAAAATGTGACTCAGGAGGATCTGGATAAATTAAATAAACAAACGGTCGCAGAATCCAGTAACGGACTCGTAGAACCGAAGAACGACACACCTTACGTCCCTGCACCAGATGTGCCAACGATCATCAACAATCATGATGCACCTGCATCGGAGACTACAACGGAAACAGAAACAGAATCGATGATGGAAGAAACTCCATCTACGGAGTCCGCAACCGATTCTTCAACGTCAGAAGCCGAAACTGATTCTGCATCCACCGAGGCTACCGATGAAACTTCCGATAAAGCTTCTGATGAAATTTCGAGTGAATCTCCTGATCCAGCTTCCGAAATTGAAGAGGATAATCTGGTAGATGAGCAGAAATCCAATACACAGCAGAATGTAGAACAAGGTAATCAGGAAACCGTGCCTGAGCCTGCTACAGGCGATGCAATGATCAATGCAGATTCCGCATTGGAAGAAGTTTTGGCCAAAAACATGATTGCTGCGCAAGACAAGATCTCATTAAAAGCTTTTCCGGAAGCCCAAAATTTCACAACGCTCTCAGATACTGTACTGAAGGTCATGTATCAGAATCCATTGATTCTTGGCGCGGAAAGTTTCGAATACAACTACGGCACGTTGACGCTCCACATTTATTACAATGAATCGGCAGATGTCATCCAGAAGAAACAGAGCGAGATTATTGCCAAAGCAAACGAAGTGGTTGCTTCCATCATCAAGGATGGCATGAAGGATGATGAGAAACGGAAAGCCATCTACGATTATCTGAACGACAACGCGAAGTATGATGATGCAGCACTGGAAAATGCGGAACAGAACAACTTTAAAAATGTCGATGCACAGTTCAATGATTCGTTTACAACGTACGGTATACTTGTCAAAGGCGTTGGCGTATGTGCCAGCTATGCTTCTGTCTACAAACTGCTCTCCGATCTGTCTGGACTGGAAAGCATTGTCGTAACGGGAGCATCCAGCGGTGTTCCTCATGCGTGGAATAAGGTCAAAATCGGGAATGAATGGTTCCATGTGGACGCTACCAACAACCTGACCAATTCCGGTATCCCTTACTTCCTGTACAATTCAAATGATGAGACGGCTGCAAGTCAGAAAACGATAGCGGATAAGGATTACTGGCTTGATTCCGAACTCGCCCTGTTTAATGGCGAAAGTGATGCAAACGATTATTATGTACAGAACGATCTCGAAGTCGCTTCGATTAGTGAATACAAAACGAAGGCTGAGAGTGAACTGAAAAATGGAGAGAAACGGGTTATTCTCCGTTTTGCATCGCCCGTTAATTCAGATGAACTGATGACCGCTGCAGGTGAAGCTCTAGCTGCATTCGATGAAGCCCTTCTGGGTACGGCGCAATTGGCTACACTCGGCAGCTACGCCATTCTGGAACCTAACCCGGAACAGAAGTAATTCAGTAAGAAAAATTTCATAACAACAAAAAACTCCATTCGCCTTCATCGGGAATGGAGTTCTTTGCTTCATTTGCCTATGATCACTAGCCTATGTTTCATAGGTCTTTTTTTATATTATTACGGACTAACTGTACCGCCATTGGCATTCAATGTCTCACCGCTCACATAGCTGGATTCCTGGCTCGCCAGGAACACAAACGCAGGCGCCATCTCGGCAGGCTGTCCTGCACGACCAAGTGGAGTATTGGAGCCAAACTCAGCAAGCTTCTCTACGGGCTGTCCACCAACGACCTGAAGCGGTGTCCATACCGGGCCTGGAGCGACGACGTTCACACGGATGCCTTTGCTGCCGACCTGTTGGGCCAGCGCTTTGCTGAACGTGTTGATTGCTGCCTTTGTTGTCGCATAATCCAGAAGGATTGGAGATGGCTTGTATGCCTGAATAGAAGACGTGTTAATGATGGAGCTGCCTGGTTTCATGTGTTTCACAGCTGCTTTACAGAGCCAGAACATCGAATAGACATTGGTTTTGAATGTCGCATCGAATTGTTCTGTAGTCAGATCGGCGATCTGCTCAACAAACTGCTGTTTACCTGCCACATTGGCAAGAATATCGATCCCGCCAAGCTCTTTTACAGCAGATTCAATGAGTTCTTCACAGTATTTCTCATCCTTGAGGTCGCCTGGAATCGCAACAGCCTTGCGGCCTGCTTCTTCAATCAGCTTGACCACTTCCTTCGCGTCGGCTTCTTCCTCAGGAAGGTAAGCCAGAACGACATCCGCACCTTCACGGGCAAAAGCGATGGCTGCTGCCCGACCAATACCGCTGTCTGCTCCGGTAACAACAGCTTTTCGTCCGGTCAGTCGCCCGCTGCCCCTATAGCTTTTCTCACCCGCATCAGGTACGGGTGTCATTTCCCGCTGAAGCCCCGGTTCCTCCTGCTGCTGTTTCCAATCGGATGTTGCCTTCGGATATTGTGTTGTCGGATCTTGCATGGTGTGCTGGTCGTGATTAGCCATGTTCAATTCCTCCTCGGTCATTTACAGTGATCACTACGATCACAGAACAACCTTACGATCGCTGTTATCCCCAGATTTTTTTCTCTCCCTTATTAAGGGGAAAATCCGGGGATAAAGGCGAACACTCCGTTTCTCCAGGTTATTTCTGTGCTCTTCGTTATCATGTAAATTTAAATTTATTTATTATGTTGTTGTCATAAAAGTTGCACTCTTTCCTTTGTAACCGAGATGGGTGGAATTTAAACTGGCTCTGAACATTTCCATGGGGAACTTTCCGACTTTGAATCTCCAGTGACTGGAGGTTGTATAATAGAACCATGAGGTGATCCCGTGAACCAAAACAAAGATACTTATTCCATCGGTGAAGCTGCCAAAATGATCGGCTCGACTGTTAAAACGATTCGTTATTACGATGAAATCGAGCTGCTCCGGCCCTCTTTTCATACGGAAGGTGGTCACCGTCTCTATACTCCACAAGATGTGTGGCGGCTGGAGCTTATCACTACGCTTCGCTATTTGAATTTTGGCATATCGGATATTCGCAAACTGATGTCCGGTGAACTTGGCGTGTCACAGGCGCTGGATCTACAGATTGAAGCTCTGGAAACCCAGATCGGAACCATGAATTCCATGCTCTCCATTCTGCAACAGGCCAAACAGCATGAAGCGGAGGATACGCTCCATTCCGGACGGTCTCTTACCTATGTATCAAATCTGGTGGATTCGCTGACCGCCAATGCCCAAAAAAGGAAAAGATTCATCTCTGCCAAAATGGAAGAATCTCATCTGCTGGACGGCATTCCGCATGAATGGAGAGTTTCGTTT
Organism: Paenibacillus vandeheii; assembly: GCF_030433635.1. Lineage (NCBI taxonomy): Bacteria > Bacillati > Bacillota > Bacilli > Caryophanales > Paenibacillaceae > Paenibacillus > Paenibacillus vandeheii. Next base: position 87,261 of record NZ_JAROCD010000017.1, on the reverse strand, counting down.
CTGCATTTTTTCGACAAATACTTGATGAAAGATACAAAGCTGTCTGCCCAACAAACCCTGGCATGGAAGGAAATCCAGGAAATCATCAACGATCCGGCCTACATCGCCGATCTGGCCCGTCTCGAACTTCCCTTCTTCACCATGGCGAATCATCCACAGATTGAGGCAGACGCCTGGGTGAAAAAAATGGAGACCCTCCGCATTCGTGCCACCGAAGCTCTGGAGAAAAATTGGCGGTTAGATAGCCCCGCAGTGCAGAGCATGGTGTGGGATTTTGTGATGATGTACGCCAGTATTGAACATGCTGATGATCCGGAAGCATTTTTTCGCAAACAGGCTCGGTATATGCTCGACTCGGTGACAGAGCGCATCCTTCGTTTTAATAAGCTCTGCAAGATCGTGAATCCTGAATGGAGCCAGATCGTAGATGGCATTCATCTGTTGCAGGAAGGCATGCGACTGCGCTTAAAACAAATGGAAGAAGACTGAAGTTAGTCTTCTTCCATTTGTACGTTCAACCTTTTTTCAATGAATAGGATGTATGTTCTCCCACTTCACTGTCCAACTGGAGCGGTTGTCCTTTCAGATAGTGGTTGAAGAAATCGATTGTTGTATCATTGACCAGCTGATGCGTCCCACGTGCATCTACCCCTTGTGACCATTCGAGAATAGGAGATATCAGATAGAGGTCCGAGAAGCCCAAATGTTTGGTCTGATTCAGCTCCATCCAGTAGTTTCCTCCTGCGGTCACCGGTTCATAACGGGTATATACTTCTTCGTAGTATTTCTCTGCTTCCGGGCGGGTCGTACCCATAGCTGCAATCTCATCGTCACTCATGACACTTGTGCCCGCAACAGTCGTGTCTGCACTCATCATCAGGAACGGTTTGCCAACGCCTGCTGTCGGTATACGTTTCTCACCAAACAATACGCCGTCCATGTTCATGCCTGCTTTGACACGAGGATCATCCATCAGCATCTGTACCGTTGTTGCCCCGCCAAACGAATGTCCAAACATGCCGATGTTATCCAGATCCATATGACCGTTAAAACGCCCGTTTGGATCAGTTGCCGCCAGCTTTTCCACTTCATCCAGCACAAATTGCGCATCCTTCACCCATGTCTCGTTGAGCTTGTCCATATAACTGAATTGCAGCTGATCGAAGCCTTCCTTGCCCTCGGATTCAAACTGCGCCACACGCCCATCCAGGAACACGGAGACCAGACTGCTGTACGTATGATTAATGCCCACAACAATATAACCTTGGCTGACCAGCTGCTCCACCTGGAACGTATTTTGATTTTCATAGCCATGCAGACCATGAGAGAAAAGGATGACCGGATACTTGGCCTCCACATCAGATAATGATGCCTCCTGAATGGCATGGGTTTTAACTTGACTCAGGCTTGAAAATAAAAGCTTTGGCAGCTTCAGCACATCATTAAAGGCTGTTGCATAGACCTTCGGATCATTCACATAAGGAGCCGTTGTTCCCTTGGTGTCTTTATCCGTCGGATACCAAATCTGCACCATCAGCTCTCTTTTGTCCCCGGCTGTACTCGTCAGCAGTTCCTCCCGGCTCTCATCCGTCCAGTCATAGGAAACCGTACCGATCCCGTAAGAACCTGTTGGTGTATCAAACGTAAATACCGGGAACAGAAGTGGAAGCCCGATGCTCACGACAGCATATACCAATACGAACAGGGATGTTCCGATGACTCGCACACGTCCGAATTTCCGCCCAACCATTGACTTCGACCTCTTAGCGATTAACACAATCAGTGGAACCAGTGTGAGCAGATACGCCGGAATCATGGGCCAACGCAGTCCCTCGACCAACCCATGAAACAGTAATAACGCACCCGATATGACCAAGCCTCCCCATACCATGTTCCGGGGTTTATTCCGTCCCCCAATCAACCACACCAGCATTACGACATTAAAAATAAGATAAATCCATTCTAGTGCCCTCATCTGTCCTTGCCCCTTCTCTGCCACAATTGAATTTTGAAGTTATATCGTGCAGCAGCTCTTCACTTTGCAATCATAAAACCTCCAGTAACAGGAGATTCAAGCATCAATTTTGAAAAACAAAAAAAGCACTCCCTGCATCACACTGGATCACCCGAAGGATTCCAATGTGTACAAGGAATGCACGTATGATGTTACGATATAAGCTGACTAGGAAAATTACAAACCTAACCAATACGAGTGCAGCAGCATCTTATCTTTGAGCTGAGGCTAGTGATCTTCGCCCGCATCTACCCGCTGTCTATTACCTATGCCAAATACGAAATATCCGATCACAACGATCGCCATAAACGTAGCCCCGACAATCAGCGGTAATCGCGTATCCGGGTTAAATGCCATACCTATAATAACAAGTGTCAGATATACGATGATGATATAGTTGCTGATCGGGAACCATTTGGACTTAAAGGTGTGGTCTCCCATCTCGTTGCCCCAACGCTTACGAAATCTGAATTGACTAAAAGCAAGTGCGAACCACGGAACCATTCCCGGAAGAACACTTGCACTGTAGATGTACAGGAAGAGCTTCGAATCCGGCATCAGGTAGTTCAGCACCACACCGATCAGCAGCAAAGAAATCGTGATTATAATACTGTTGCGGGGAACCCCGCCTTTGGACAGCTTCTTGAAAAAGGCCGGTGCCTGTCCATTCTCTGCAAGCGTATAGAGCATCCGTCCTGCACTATAAATCCCACTGTTACATCCTGACATCGCGGCAGTGAGTACAACAAAGTTGATAATGCCCGCAGCAGCTACAATGCCGACTTTGGCAAACGTCATTACAAACGGACTTCCCGTCTCTCCGACTTCATTCCAAGGATACAATGTCACAATAACAAAGATGGCCCCGACGTAAAAAATGAGAATACGCCACACGATGTTTTTGATCGCTTTACGCAGCGTGATCTTTGGATTCTCCGCTTCGCCTGCTGTAATTCCGACCATTTCGACGCCCTGGTAGGCCGCCGTTACGATACACAGGGCAAATAAAAATCCTTTTAGACCCCCTGGGAAGAATCCTCCGTGACTCACCAAATTCGACAGTCCAATCGGCTCACCACCATTACCCAGACCGAAGAAGATCAGCCCGGTTCCGATCACGATCATGAAAACTATCGCCGTTACCTTGATCAGTGCAAACCAGAATTCGAATTCGCCATAGTACTTTACCGCTGCCAGATTCGCTGCCGCAATTATAAGCACGCCAGCCAAGGCAGGCAGCCATTGTGGTATATCCGGGAACCAGTAACCCACATAAATTCCAATCGCCGTCACTTCAGCCATACCCACCGTAACCCAGAGGAACCAGTAGCTCCAGGCAGTCAGGAACCCGGCAAGCGGGCCAATATATTTATGAGCAAATGTGGCAAACGAACCCGTCACAGGCTCCTGTATCAGCATTTCCCCCATAATCCGCATGACAAAAAAGATAATGATCCCAGCCAGCAAATAGGCTAACAGCACCGAAGGACCTGCCCACTTGATCGTACTTGCCGATCCCATAAACAATCCAACGCCGATGGTGCCCCCAAGTGCAATCAGTTCAACGTGCCTGGGCTTTAGCCCTCTAGATAGTTGCTTTGATCCCAAACGACATTCCCCTTTTCGTGTGTACATCTTACGGTTGTAAGGTTACAATTCAACATTCGCATTAACGCAATGCAGAATTACTTCACCAAATTGTACGAGATGCGTCGAAAAAATACAACAAGGAATGTAAGGAAGCGGATTCATTATACACTAACTCATCAGTTCGTTGAATATCCTTTCCCAGCGACCACTATGCTCCTCCTCCACAAGTAAAGGAACAAACCCCAACCGGAGATAAATAGAAATGGCCGGGAGCCTGAAGTCATCGGTTTCAAGCAGGGCTGCTTGTTTGCCCTCTTCTCTCATCCGGTGCAAGGCAGCCAGGGCGATGGTATACCCCAGTCCCTTCCCTGAATGTCCCGGCAGAGCGCCGACCATATGCAAATATCCACAGTTGATATCGGCATCCTCTTTCTCCCAGGCTACAGCAGTGGCGACAGCAAGTCCCTCATAACAGAGAAACAGAATCTTCTCCGGCATAAATGGCGGCTGGAAACCAATCTTGTCTCCGAAGGCAATTTCCCTCGCAAAGGAAATGCGGATCACATGCTCCCATTCTGTAACATCTCCGGGGTGAAATGATCTGAGCTTGTAGCCTTCCGGTATGTCCAGCTGCGGCAGATCCGCCAACGTTTCCTTTTTCATGACCAGCTTGGAGCGTTCATCCCTCATCCTTCAGAGCCCGCCTTTCCTCTAAAATCCGGAAATGTCACGGTGTTCCCGCCCAACTTCACGGATTCCATGGAAAGGAAGAAAACCGAGCTCCAGGTCACGGCGTCATATACATCAACCAGCGGACTTCGATCTTCCTGAATGGCGGAGATGAACTCCTCCAGCACCAGAAAATCACCCCCGCCATGCTTCGTGCCGGCGGCCAGATGACCCCACTGCTTCCATTTCGGATGGTCGTATTCCGGCTGATAACGGGACATCTTCTCCCATATTTCCGAGCCATCCTCCCCATTCACCGGAGAGCGGTCCTGCATCCATACGAGGTCTTCCTCATATGGATGGCGCGCTGACAAATAAGCACCTTTGGTGCCCTGCAGCATATAATGCGTTTTATTATGGGGCCGGACGGAAACCCAATCCACACGCAGCGTAATTAGAACGCCCTTTTCGGTCTTCAGGGCGGCAACGGCTGAATCCCCTTGGCTCCAGTAGCCTTGACGGGCAGCCGGGTGATCCTTGCCAAATTGCTCACTGAAATAATTCTGCAGCGCTCTCGGTTCAGAGACTTGTGCCGAAATGCTTTTAAGCCGATCCCCTCCGGGTTTATTCAGTGCAATCCACTGTGCGGCAGGTCCAATCGAGTGCGTCGGATAATTGACTCCGTTGTAATTCTGGTGAAGCTGGCCCCGCCAGGTTAGCGAGCCGTTCGGATGATGAATCAGATGACGCAAATCATGAATATAGCCACCCTCCACATGGGTAATCTCACCGAATAGACCCTGCTGCGCCATATGATTAACCGTCAGGTTGGACCTGGAGAAGCAGTAGTTTTCCGACATCATATATTTCAATCCCGTGCGCTCTACCGTCTCGACCAATTCCCAGGCTTCCTCAAGGGACTGTACCGCGATGACCTCACTTAACACATGCTTGCCTGCGTTCAGCGCATCAATTGAATGCCGAGCATGCATATGCATCGGGCTGATCACGAATACTGCATCAATAGAAGCATCTTGCAGCATTTCCGAATAGTCGCTGTACGTCCTGATTCCTGGAAAAATCCCCTTCCACTGTTCCAGCACCAATTCATTCAAGTCACAAGTAGCCGTCAAATCAATACGGTCAGCCAGAGAATGCAAGGCATTCAAAAAGCTTGCCCCCCGGTTGCCACCGACAATCGCCAGCCTGACCCGCTTGCGGCTCATGGCGTCATCTCTTTCTTGCCAGACGATAACGTAAAGATCAGTTCTGTTGAATCATGGTCGCCTTTGGCATCAGGATGCGGCTCATAATCATACAACCCTTTGACAAACGTCCTCGCCAGTTCCTGATAGTTCGCGCCTTGCAGTTCAACCGTATGTATGCTCATCTGCTGGTCCTGAAGGTTGACGAGCACCACGGCAGGGATATCCGGCACAGCAGCGATTTGTACAAAATGCCACTGGTCTCGCTGGATGACAGACTGAACATGATTGTGTCCGTTAAAGTAAATGCCCTGACCCTGATGCTCCTTCAGGACAGACCATAGGTCGAGTTCCGGATCAAGAGACATCATCGGCTCTGTCGATCTGGCCGTTGTATCGTATACAGGATGATGGGCAAAGACGAGCAGCGTTTTCTGTCCATACTTGTTCATCTGTCCGCGCAGCCAATCCATCTGTTCTTCATCCATCATGCCGCCCCAGTGGTCGGGATTCTCGCGGGCAGTATCCAGCACCAGCAGGACCGCCTCTTCTTCTTCAATGGCCAGATAACGCTTCTGTCCGGTTGTAGCTTCAAGCTCGGCCTTGGAACAGGCATGAGTGTCATGGTTGCCCAGCGCGTACAGAAATCTCCGTTGCGGCAGCGCCTTTTGAACTTTGCTCATAATAAAATTGAATTCCAAAGGTTCACCGGCATGTGTCAGGTCACCAATAGATATATGATAGTCCGCCGAGAAGTCCAGAAATTCTGCCAAATACGCTGTATAAAAAGCATCCCTTGCCTCAATCATCTGGTCACCTGCCTCAACTAACAGAGCAGGATAATGCAAATCCCCCATTACAATCAATCTCATCCTCGATCTCTCCCTTATCCTTTGATGCCCGAATGCATAAAACTGCTGATGAACTGCCGCTGGAACACCAGAAAGCCAATCAGCATCGGCGCCGTCACGATCAGCGTAGCTGCACTGACATCCGTCCACTGCGCACCTGCTTCGGTTGATTTCGCAAACATGGCCAGCCCTACCGTCAGCAGACGATTCTCCGGGGAGTTCGTCACGATGAGCGGCCAGAGAAAGTCATTCCAATGAAAGCTGATGGAAACGATCGCAAACGAAAGGTAGACGGGCTTTGACAGCGGCATGTAAATCCGAAGCAAAATGCCGAGTGAGGAACAGCCCTCCACACGCGCAGCTTCCTCCAGCTCGTTGGGAAGCTGCTTGAAGGCTTGCCTTAGCAGAAAAACGCCGAAGGCAGAGGCGAAATAAGGCAGCATAACCCCGATCTTGGTATCCAGCAGTCCCAACTCGTTAATGATCTGATAATTGGAGAAAATGAGAACATCTGCCGGCACCATAATCTGCACAAGAAAGAGCATGAATAAAATATTTCGTCCCACAAACGCAACTCGTGCGAACGCATACGCTGCCAGTGTCAATGTGAAAATCTGAACCGCGAAGATCCCTGCGGTCACCAGCAACGTATTCCACATGTATTGTCCGAACGGTGCCCCTTTCCATACCCGACTAAAATTATCCAGCGTAAATTGCCAGGACCAGCCGGCACCAATGGAAGCCTCTCTGGGAAGAAAGGCATTGCGCACCATCCACATCAGCGGAATCAGCCACACGGCAGCAAACAACAGCATGATTGTATGCCAAACGACTTGTCCGGCGATCCGGCGGCGCCGTGCGGATTGGAACTTCCTGTCCAGCGACAGGTTGTCCTTCTTCTTCATCGTTTTGACGGACAAGGACAGGTCGGCTGTATTCTTCATGATTGTCCATCCCCTCCACATTTTACTGATAATGAATCTTGCGTTCCCATCCGGCAAACTGAAGACAGGATATAATCAGGAGCAGAACGATCATTACCACGGTCATGGCCGCTGCCATCCCCTGGTCATTGTAACTAAAGGTCGTCTCATAGATGTAATACAACAGCAGACTGCTGGCATGATCCGGCCCTCCCTTGGTCATCATCCACAGATGATCCACCCATTTGAACGCATTCGTGATCGCCACAACAGTGACAAACAGCGTCGTAGGCATCGTTAGTGGAATGGTGATTCGCAGCTGCTGCGTCCACGCACTGATTCCGTCTACCGAGGCGGACTCGTATAAATCTTTCGGGATTTGCTGCATACCAGCCAGATAAAAGATCATGAAGTATCCCGCTTCCTTCCAGACGGTCATTACGATCAGCGAGCCCAGCACCGTATCCGGATTGCCGAGCAGATTCACCTCACTGCCTGCGAACCAGGAAGCAAACCGGGCAAATAAACCAAACTGAGGCATATAAAGAAACAGCCAAATGCTCGCAGCGGCGATCATTGGAATCATATTCGGGTAGAAAAAAGCAACTCGGACCAAGCTTTTGCCACGGATTGCTTTATCTGCAAATAATGCCATGACAAAGGCCAGCGCCATAGACACAGGAACTGTACCGATAGCAAACCAAATATTATTTTTGAACACTTCAACAAAGATAGGATCATGCAGCAATGCCTTATAGTTGTCCATTCCGACAAATACGGGAGTGCGAACAGCCAAATTCTGCTCAAACAGACTGAGCCATGCCGATTTAAGCATCGGATAATAAGTGAACATGCCAAGAAACAGAAGAGATGGCAGTACAAGCGCCCACCCAAACCCGTTGCGCCTAAGCTTCTCGTTCCAGCGGGTATTCATGCCCTAACTCCCCCTTATACATTCTGCGCTTTGCTTTTCCATTCGCCGCTTATAAAGAGGTATGGGCGGGAGGCATATGAATGGCTTCCCGCCAGGCTCTCTTCATACTGAATACTTGAATGCAGCAGCTTTATTTGTTAAAAGGAGCGAGCACACGATCCGCCTCTTCTTGCGCGGCCTTCAATGCTCCGGCCGCATCAATTTTGCCAGCCAGCGCGGATTGAATCTGGTTCGTCAAAGCCGAAGACACCTTGCCATGGTTATGTGTGGATAATTCCCTGAACGCATACTGCAGCTGGTCGCGGGCAACGAGTGCCTGCGGAAAGCCATCGGTATAGGTCTTCATTGCTTCCGTATCATAGGCCGATTCTCGCACCCCAACATAACCGGATGACGAACTGAACAGTGCAGCCTGCTCAGGCGCAGTCATAAACTTGGCGAATTCCCAGGCTGCTGCCTGTTTCTCGGGAGTTGTATCCTTGAAAATATACAGGTTTCCCCCGCCCGTAGGTGATCCGTATTGCTTATTAGCGGGTGCGAAGGCTACACCGAAGTCGAATTTGGCATTGGTTTTCACATTCGTTAGATTGCCGCTGGTGTGCATCATCATAGCCGTTTTGCCTTCAATAAAGTCAGTTGGCGTAGCCGCCCAATCAATAACTCCCTCAGGCATTACCTTGAACTTACGGGACAAATCAAGCCAAAATTGCAGAGCCTCAACGTTCTCCGGCGTATTGAAATTGGCCTTCCTGCCATCGTTGCCCATAATGCTCTGCTTGGGATCGCTCGCATTCTGTCGGGCAAGCATCTGGAACATCCAGTAGGAATCGTCATTGCCCGGAATCTCCAGCCCCGTATGTCCATCACGATTCAGCTTCCCGGCATATTCCACCAACTCATCCCAATTGGTCGGCGGCTTATTCGGGTCAAGCCCGGCTGCCTTAAACATGTCTTTGTTGTAGTAAAGAATGATCGTGCTCCGCTGGAACGGTATGCTGTAGGTATGCCCATCCGCTTGGGTATCCTCCACGAAGGCCGGATAGAAGTCATCCTTGTTGTAATCCGTATCCTTGGCAATAAAATCATCGAGTGGAATAATCGCTTCCGTGTCCAGCATGCTATACAGCTCAGTGGACATCATTACAGCCACATCCGGTGGCTGGCTGGCTTGAACGCCTGCCTGAATTTTGATCGTATTATCTCCGTAGTTTCCGGTATAGACTGGCTTAACTTTAATATCAGGAAACTTCTCCATAAAAGAATTCGTCATTCCGTCTATAACCTTGGTGAGCGGACCACCGACGTTGACCGGATAATAAAACGAGATTTCAACCGGCTCCTTGGATGTCTCAACTGAAGCGTTGCCGGCTTCAGTTGTTGAAGTCGCTGTAGCTGTTCCCGCCTTTGAATCCGCTTCACTGGCCCCTCCCTGACCGCAGCCGGTCAACATGAACGTTAACCCAAGCGCAATCAGCATCATTCTACCCTGCTTTAGCATGTATTTTCTCCCCTCATATGTGCAGAGCCTTTACGGCTCTGTTTAAAATGCGTAATGTCTGAAATTCATGCTTACACGGTTCGAGCCTACATCAAGGATATGCAGGACCGCACCATCTGCCGTGGGAAGTACCGTGATGCCTTGCGCTTCATTGCTGCTTCCAAGATTCCGGTCAAAGGCCAGCGTGACAGCTCCGGTTTCCGGATCAATCCGGTAGACGGATTTTTGCGAATTGTTATCGGAAGAGGCGTACAGCGCACCGTTATACATCTCGGCACCTTGAATGCGATCAATAGTTTGACTAAGCGGTACCGTTTTGATGAGGCTCATGTCACTGAGACGAAATACATTCAGTACCGGCGCATTGTTCCATTGGGCTGTGTAGACTTGGCCGCGAGCGGCATCGACCGCTACCCAGGGCACTCCTCCGGGATGAAGGTTCAGCGGAAGTTCATAAGAGATTCCGGTGTATTGAAGGGTCGAGGCATTATAAACGGCAATGTAAGGATGCTCGTATTTCTTGCTGTCTTCGATCGGAGCATAGATCAACCCGTTGTAATACGAAATGTCGCCAATGTGATCACCGCCCTTTAGAGCTATGTCAGCGGGGATGGCAACTGCATTTCGCGCCTGCACCGTCTTGCCGTCCAGTGCCGTCTTGAGCAGACCAAGCTGGGAGTTAAAAATCCATGAGTTTCCGTCTGTTGTGACGCCTTGGCCGCGCTCAAAGGCATCGGTAAGCCAGAAAGTCTGCTTGGACACCTCATGCCAGGATTCGGCTGCCTGTTGAGCGGCTACTGCATAATCCGCAGCTTCAGCCGCGACGGGGACCGACCATGCACCAGATGTTAAAGAACCTGCAAGCAAGACTCCAGCACAGACCCAACCAGACACTTTGTTCAGTTTCATTAATGGACTCCTCCTGAATTGTGGGCCTGCTTCTATAGTGGCTCGTCCATTATAGAAGCAGTAACCTCCGTTTTAGCCAGCAGAACTCACTGCCCGCTTGGCTTAAACATATTGTAGCGTTCAGGCTAAGGACGTCTGTTGGACAAAATGCTGTTTTTATTGAACAAAACAATCATTTTAGAATAATCCGGTTTGCAGAGACCTCGTTCATATACTGTTTGGGCGTCGTTCCAGCGATTCGCTTGAACATTCTGGTGAAGTGGCCCTGGTCCGAGAAGCCGGCCCGGTCTGCAATTTCCTTCAAACCGTATTCTCCCTTGCTGATTAGCAGCTTGGAATATTCAATCCGCAAGCGAATCAGATAATGATGGGGTGTATGCCCCGTCTGCTGTTTGAACAGCCGAATATAATGGGACAGGCTGAGGGCAGCCCGGTCGGCCAGCTCCTGAATGGAGAGCTCCGCCTCCAGATTTTCTTTCATATATTCAATGGACTGATAGATTTCCTGATTGGTAGTCATTCTGGAGGGCGTACTCCCCGTGCATACCTGGGAATAGTGGTTCAGGAGATGCAAGGTGAGCATATTGGAGAGTGAATCACTGTATATTTTCCCTTGTCTGCCGCCATTCTGTAACTCTTCGAGCAGCCAGAGGCCTAGTTGCAGCAGCTTGGGGTCCTTGACATAATACTTTAGCTGCAACTGAATAAACCCTTCCTTCAGCAATCCTGATTCGCGCGCGATGTGCTCCAGATAAGAAGGGGGAATTTCAATTTGCAAAAAATATAGTGAAGCCTTTCCCCAGGAACAGAGAACGGGTTCTCCTGCAGGAAGGATATGAATGGTGTAGTAATTCTCATAATAAGCCGAACAATGGATACCAATCTGATGCTTCGTTCCGGTAAGCCCCCCGGCAGCATGCTGAGGACTGGGCCACCGTGCCACCTGCAGATGATCCCATCCAAGGGCTTGGCTTGTGAGTACAGGTTTGCTGTCGGCCGGATACACTCTTTCGATTGTTCTCATCCTATCACCCCTTTTCACCACGTTAGCAACCTACTATGCGGGATGTATAAACTGTGGGTAAAAGAGTTCACTATTTTGAATGTGAAGCGGCACTGTTACATTTGATTTGACGATCTGTCTTACAAAAACAGGCTGCCAACAAATGAATGTTAGCAGCCCTGAATTTTTCTTACTTTTATCCTGAAGGCAGATGAACCATCACCGTCGTACCTTCACCCACCTGACTATTGATTTCGACATTTCCCTGATGCAGTGTCACTATTTTCTTGACGATCGCAAGACCCAGGCCGTTACCGCTAATGCTGCGGTTTCGCGACAGGTCTGTTTTATAAAACCGATCAAACACATAATCCAGCTGCTCTTGCGCTATTCCTATGCCCGAGTCCGTTATCGTGAAGAGAATTTCATTCGTTAACTGGTCCGTGCGTATATGAATATACCCACCTGCAGGCGTAAACTTCATGCTGTTCCCCAGCAGATTCATCCAAACCTGGTTTAGCTGGTCCCGATCCGCTGTAACTTGAATCGTATCTGTAAGTTCCAGATGAACCTGAATATTTTTGGCGGACCACTGCGGCTCGCAGGTCACAATAATTTGCCGAATCTGCTCATCAAGATGATACGTGGTTGCTTCGAATGGATGATGATCCGAGTCCAGCGATGCAAGCTCCAGCAGATTGTCGCTAAGTCTGGATAGCCGTCCACTCTCCGTAATAATAATATCGAGGTAATAATTACGATCAGCCTCCGCAACCAGGCTACTGTTTTTCATCGCCATGGCAAAACCGGAAATGGATGTGAGCGGGGTTTGAATTTCATGAGATACACTGGAAACAAAATCCTGTCTCATCTGTTCCAGCTGTTTAAGCTCACTCGCCATTTCATTAAAACTGTGCGTCAAAGCTCCTATTTCATCGACACGTTTCGTTTGGATTTCCACATTAAAATCACCCTTCGCCAGCCGCTTGGTTGCCCGTGTCAATACCTGAATCGGTTTCACCAAGTACCTTGCAGCAATAAGAATACAGAGGCTTCCGATCAACAGTGCGAGTAATAATATCAGGAAGACCATCCGATTAATGATATTTTCGTTCTGCGGGGAATATTGCATAAACACGGCGTGTGACTCCCCCTGGAGTGGAAAAGGAATGCCGATAAAAGTCTGATCCACCTCAGCCGGAGATCGATAGACGTGGCCCTGCAGCACTATTTGAACCACCTCTGGTGCAATATGAACCGTATCCGTATTGTCCAGATCATAGTACGTTGCGTTGCCGGAAGCGTCATATAGATGAATGGGATAGGTGGATACCTTCACCATACTTTTGATGAAAGCATCCCTGTCCTCAGGTTGCGTTTGCTCATAGAGATGTATCATCTCCTCCCCTGCTGCAATCATATCGTTCTGTCCGATATGATTAACTTCTTTTTTGAACAGGAAGAGCCCCAGGAAGAAAGAGGTCAGCAGGCTGAAGATGATGACGACCAAAAACGTGCAAATAATCCGAACATATAAGGTTTTGATCATGTGATCACTAACCGGTAGCCCAAGCTGCGGGCCGTTTCAATCTGAAAATGGTGTGCATCGCCAGCGAATTTTTCCCTTAATCGCTTAATGTGAACATCAACCGTCCGGTCATCCCCTTCATAATCGCTCCCCCAGATCTTCGTAATTAACTGTTCCCGGGTAAAAATCTGCCCTGGCTGGTTCGCCAGCATGAACAGCAATTCGAATTCCTTTAAAGGCAGATTGAGCGTGTCCTCTCCCCGGATCACTTGAAAGCTGCGGCGATTTAGCACAATGCCACCTAGCTGTATGGTTTGGGAGGAGACAATCAGATACCTTTTCAGCAAGGCTTTGACTCTCATCACAAGCTCCAGCGGATCAAAGGGCTTCGTCAAATAATCATCCGTCCCAAGCTGGAAACCCTTCACTTTCTGAGCCGATTCCCCTTTCACCGTGACCATTAAGAGCGGCATGTTCAGATCCATGCGCCGTATCTCCCTGCATAGTTCCCAACCATCCAATCGTGGCATCATAATATCGAGAATGACCAGATCAATTGGGGATTTCTCAACAATCTCCAGTGCTTCCGCACCGTCTTTAGCCACTACGATCTCAAATCCCTCATTCCGCAAAAACAAGGTAATTAGCTCCCGAATATGCACATCGTCATCCACGACAAGGATTTGGGTCATATGAAATGCAGGCCTCCCATATCTTTCTTCTCCTCTTCCACACTGGGTGGAGGGTTCAACCAAAATGCCAGCCTAACAGATTCCAATGATAGAAAAATAAACACAAGGTTACTGCTGCTAAGGCTACGAACGTATAGTGCGCACGCTTCGGTAACGTCCAATAGCTGTTCTTCCATGCCAGGATGTTCATTGTTACAAGCGCCACACTCCATCCCACCAGAATAAGAGGCATGAACAAATAAAGACGCAAAGATAGTGGAATGTGGCTGAGTCGATCGATCAGATCCATGTTCATCACCAGAAATGCTCCGCCCAAGGTCACCAATGACCAAATAGACGTCATGACAGACAGCCGGACTGCCCATTTCTGCACCCTTGGCATCTCTTTGTTTTCGCGTCTGTGATAAATCGCTCCCACCAATACGGTGATGAACAGAATGGCCGAAATTCCTAGCAATGGGAGCCAGAACTTCGATTGATTCATCAATGGCGCAGGTTCCAGAGGCATTGGATTCAACATATCCAGAAACAGATACGTGACCTTGCCCTCTGCATCGGTGCGGAACCCCATCTGATGTGTGCCTCCGACCTCCTGGAATAAATTCACGCCAATCGGAGTGTATACTTGCTGATCTGCACCACTTCCAATAAAGAGCCGGTTATCCGAAACCTCAATATTGATCTGAGTCAGAAAACTGAAAAACGTATCGACCTTCGTCTGATTACGACGTGTAAATTGATAGGAACCTGCATATTTCTCCAGAGGCTCCCCCAATTCAACAGAGGTTGCAGCAGGCTGCTTAGCTGTCTGGGCAGGATAGTAACGATTAAAAAAGGCTTGCGCCAACCCTCCCGCTGCCGTTCCACCTTCCCCTCCACTATAGGAAACAAAAATACCCATTTGTTTGTCCGGTACAAGATAAAGATCTGTATTAAACAGCTCGTCGGCCCCTGCATGAGAGATCACACGCAATCCATTCATATTCAACTCGTAAAAGCCCAGATCCATGGCGGGTAAACGTTCGTCAAACTGGAATGCCGGGGAATGCATAAGCCTGGCGGTTTCCGGCTTGAGAATTTGCTTATCCTCATATCGCCCGTCCTGTAGATGAGCAATCATGAAATGAGTCATATCGTTCGCCGAGACACTACCTGATCCCGCAGGCCGGAAGCCTCCCTCAAACGTTGGCCGCTTAGTTACAAACTCGCCATTGGCTCGGGCGTATCCGAGCACCGCATAAGGCTCCAACGATGCTGGAACAGGCTCCTCTACCGTAGCATAATTCATGTTCAGCGGATCAAATATATTTTTTTGTATATAGTCATTATAGGCAATACCACTGACTTCTTCGACGATAAGACCCGCGAGTGAGGCACCATAATTGGAATACGCCAGCATCTCGCCTGGAGGCTTAACCCTTGCAGGCATGTGCTTCGCCATGGTTTCAGCAATAGAAACGGGGAGTTTCTCCGGATCGGTAGTGATCTGATAACCTACACCGCCTTCCTCGAAGCCTGCGGTATGGGTCATGAGATGGCGTAACGTAATCGGCTCCGCATAGGTTTTCGGTATTTTCACCGTTTTTAGATAGGTGTTGACGTCTGTATCGAGATCAAGCTTTCCCTCCTCGACCAATTGCATCACAGCGGTCCATGTGAACAACTTTGTTGTCGAAGCGATACGAAACAAGCTGGTCTGAGGATCAACGGGTTTATTTTCTTCGATGTTCGAATGTCCGTATCCTTTGGAGAGCAGAATCTTTCCATCCTTCACAATCGAAATGACTGCGCCCGGAATTTGTAAAGAGTTCATTTGTACATCCATAATTCCATCAATGAATGCTGCTAGTTGAGCTTTGTCATCCAGATTCGCAGCAGCTCTCTGATCCAATTTACCGGAATTCAATCCGGGAGCAGATACCGCAGCCGCTACGGGTGACATTGTCCCTAACCCCATTGCTCCTAATGTAATGCATAACAACACCAGTACCATCATTTTGCCAAAAATCTTCCTTATCGACGATGACATAATCAACCTCCACCACTCCGCATATTTTTTAAAAATGGTTCCTCTTGCTTTCTTTCGAGAGCATATCAAGAACGTATGAACGGAGCGTGAACCTTTTTGTCATTCTTTGCCAAATAGAAGTAACTTCAGTAAGATAGGGGAAGATTGAATTAGAAAAGGAGAATGGGAATGCCAGACTTGTTACTAGTCTTATTTTTGTTTAATTTATCTTTATTTCTTCTGCACGAAATGGATGCCATTAGACGATCCGAATGGAAATTGTTTATCGTGCTGAAAGACATGGAAGATGAGAAGGCCTATAAATTCTTCACATTCGTTCACCTGCCACTTTACACCGTCATCCTCGCCCTGCTTTTCAGCTCTTACCAGACGATTACGTTCTGGGTACTGGATATATTTTTCATCATTCATGCGGCACTGCACCTATTTTTCGAGAAGCACCCTCGTAATGAATTTAAGAATACATATTCCAGATCATTTATTTACCCCATGGGGATAATTGGGGCCGTTCATTTGTTAGCTTTATTAATGTAATAGCATCAGATTGTATATCAAGAAATAAGTAATCTTATGACCGTTTGCCAGGTACATCAAATAAAGTCGCTGTGTAAGCATATGCATTTATAGTAGACTGGGGAGAAAAGGTCCAATCATTGGGGAGGTCTGCTTATGCAAGAGCAACATGCAGCACGAGTCGAACTATTCGTTTCCAACAATCAGATCATCAAAAAATCATTCAAGTGGCAAAATGTGATGATGCACCGTCTGGCGGCCCTGCTATATGCAGCGGAAAATAAACAAGCCGATGGCGATGCCATCCGTCAAAGCCATGAATTGATCAAGCAAAACACGAATCTCTTTTCGGTCTTCCGGGGAAATTCAGCGATTAGCATCGCCACCATGCTCTCGCTTACGACAGAAGAGGAAACGAAACTGGCCGATACCCTTCTGATCTATGATCTGATGAAAAAGAACAAATTTCGCACATCTGATTATCTGGTCATTGCGGCCTATCAGATTGCGGCTCACGCGAAGCCGGACCAGTTCGAGCATAGGGTGGAACGAACCAAAATATTTTACGATCACATGAAAGCCCAGCACCGCTTTCTTACTGGACAGGACGATTATATTTTCGCTGCCATGCTGGCCCTTTCCGATCTTGACGTGGAATCCGGTGTAACTCGTATGGAGCACCTCTATACTGAACTCAAACCTGAGTTCTCGCCGGGGAATAGCGTGCAGGCATTAACGCAGGTGCTGGTCTTAGGAGATGACAATCCGGACGCGGGCGCTCGTGTACTCGCATTAAACGAAGCATTCCGCAGGCGGGATATACGAATGGACAAAATGTACACTCTACCCTCCCTGGGGATACTCTCCCTGCTGCCTGCTGACCGAGATACGCTAGTAGCACAAGTTGAGGAAACGTATGAATTGTTGCGTACACAGAAAGGCTTTGGTGCCTGGTCGATTAACAAACAGGAATTGCTGCTGCTCTCGTCTTCGCTGGTGGCAGTGCAATATGTGGAGGATCTGCGAAACGGCGTTCTGACCACGGCTGTCTCCACTAGCATCACCAACATTATTATCGCTCAACAGGCCGCCATGGCCGCTGCTGCAACATCGGCTGCCGTCGTTGCTTCGTCCTCATCGAGCTAGAGGTCCTGAAGTATTCATACCAAATAAAAAGGCCCTCTGGTACCCTCCAGAAGGCCTTCTTATTTTGAATACAGCGTTGCTGTTAGTTACTACTCCCCCACGATACCCGTGCCACGAAACTCCTCAATGAAGCTGTTCAGCCAATCCGAACCATAATCCAGCGCCCCCATATCACTCTCAATAAAAGCAACATCCAGACCCATAACCCAAAATCTGCGAGCGATAATGAATAAATCTACGGCCTTTTCATCTTGTGTAGAGAAGTATCGAATGGAACGATAGCCCTTCAAGAGCGCATTCCATAATACTTCTCTCTGCTCACCAGACTGTCTCTTCCGAGCCTTGACCTGTGCCAGGTCGTAAGAACGCCAGCCTTTAGCCGCCCACTCAAAGTCATAATGGATAAACTGACTGTCCTGTTGAAAAGCGTTATTGTTCCCATGCATATCGCCATGACACAGCCCTGTATCCAAACCTTGTTTAGTAGCGACGACGATGCGTTCTTTTAACTCTCTAGCAAACGTATGTAGAAATGATGATGCTTCATTTTTCTCACCAATGTAGTTAATGATTCGTTCAAGAGGCTCGTCAATTAGAAACTTCGTATCCAACTCATATCGTGGCAGCTCTGCAACCGCGTGATCCATAGCCTTATGCAATTCAGCCGCAGACTGACCAAATTTGTAACATGACTCTTCATCCTCAAGATTGTTCTCTGTCCCCTCGATGTAGCGAAACATTACGGCAATTCGTCTGCCTTCCGCCGCATCCAGTACGGTATATCCGCTGCGATCTTTCTTCTCGATGTACTCTCCAATATCGGTGTGTACAGATGAACCTAGAATGCCCTTTAATTGAGATAACAGGGATAGTTCGTAACGGACATCGTTTTCCGTAATTTCAGAACGGTAGACACGAAGAATATACATGCCAGTGGATGTACGTAACCGGTAGGTATCATTTAACCCCCTCAGCCAAAACAAACATTCTTCCCAAGTTCCGATTTCATACTGATCCCTCAATGCAAACTCCAGATATTTAGGGTTGAGCACTGAACGCAAAGCAGTCGGTTGATTAAACATATGTATGCTCCTTATGTTTGATATGATCTTTACTCTAATTACAGAATAAATAAATCTCTCATCTATCAACCTATAATATAGTATATTTTTCATTTATTTTCCAGAATGTATATTTTATTAAAAGAATAGTCCCTCTCCCCTAACATTCCATCCCTATTCAGCGGATTATACAGGGCTATTTGCCTTGGTTCGTATCCCCGGCTCCAGCCCACCTTTACGCTCAGGAAGAGCCCCTGCGCTCGACAATGTGGCACATTCACGAAAGGCAAAATGTTTGCATCCCAAGCATTTCTGATGATCCAGATGTAATAAAGCATAATCGATGGCCTCACCTGTATGCTCAAACATATGGTCAGGAGCTATTCGTTCAGCCAACCCCGTTCTTTTCAGCATCTCCATCGGCTGGGCCTGGATTCCAGAAAATAGAACTATTCCGTTTGATCGCTCAAAATGTTTCAATATACTGGCCAAATTGGATTCACCTGTGGTGTCGATAAAGGGGACTTTACTCATGCGCAGCAGTAAAATGCCTGGCCGCCGATGAATTGAATCCATGACCGATTTCTCAAACGTGTCCGCTGCTCCAAAAAATAATGGACCTTCAATCGTATACATGCTCATTTGAGGACAGTCATGACCGTCATGGACCATGTGAGCCATTACTTTTTCGTGCTTATGATCGGGATCAGGCAGCACTTTGGCAACCTTCAACATCTCACTCATACGCTTCACAAATAACAGAACAGCCAGAATCAATCCAACCTCTACAGCCGTTGTTAAACTTGTAAATACAGTTAACAAAAAGGTGATGAGTAACACGAGCGAATCGCTTGTTCTTGTTTTTAAAACATGTATGAACGATCTCCGTTCACTCATATTCCAGGCAACCATCATCAGGACTGGAGCCATACTGGCAAGTGGAATATGCGAAGCATACGGTGCGAATAGAACAAGTACCAACAGGACCACTACGCCATGAATAACCCCCGACAATGGTGATACAGCCCCGGATTTAATATTCGTAGCCGTACGCGCAATCGCCCCTGTTGCAGGAATACCCCCAAATAGTGGTGTCACCATATTAGCGATTCCCTGTCCAATCAGCTCCCGATTGCTGTTATGACGACTTCCAGTCATGCCATCGGCAACAACAGCAGACAGCAACGATTCGATTCCGCCTAACATGGCGATAACAAAGGCCGGTTGTAGCAAGTTCACGATTCGCTCCCAAGTGATCTCCGGCACATGAAACTGAGGCAAGGAGCTTGGTATGGCGCCAAAGGACGATCCGATCGTTGCAACCTGGCCCTCAAAAAAGAACGCTGCGACTACCGTCGATAGTACCAGCCCGACCAGTGATGCAGGCACCTTTGGTGCAAATCTCGGCACAAGCAGAATTACAGCCAGACAACTGCCTGCTGTCAGCAAGCTGTATATATTAACGGTTGAGATATGCATCCCGATCTCCTTCATGTTGGACCAAAAATCTTCATGTTTCTCAATCCCGCTCAGTCCCAGAAAGTTAGCAATCTGCCCACTGAAAATAATGACGGCGATACCAGCGGTAAAACCAATGGTCACTGGCCGAGGTATAAATTTGATTAACACACCGAGCTTCAACAGCCCCATTAGTACCAGCATTATTCCGGCCATAATCCCGGCAATCAATAAATTTTCATATCCGTACTGCATCACGATTGCGAAGAGAATCGGAATAAATGCGCCTGTCGGCCCGCCAATCTGGAACTTGGACCCACCCAGCAAGGAAATGAGAATCCCTGCAATAATTGTCGTGTACAAGCCATACTCCGGCTTAACTCCGGAAGCGATAGCAAATGCCATTCCCAGTGGAATTGCAATAATGCCCACAATCAACCCTGATAACAAATCCTTGCGAAAAGCGGATGCATTGTATCCTGCAAATCTCCCCATCCATTTCATCTATTTTAACCTTCTTTTCTTTATATATTTGAATATTTGAATATAATAAAAAGACTACTCCCAAGGATGGCCCCTGTCAATCGTAATGCTCACTTTTGCCAACCAGATCATAACGCAAAAAAACAAGAAGTTCCCTGCACTTGCCTCCCGGTTCCCCTTGTTTATTGTGTTTAAGTATCTTTTCGTATGTCTTCAAGCATCGAAATGGCGTCGACCAAATGATTATCAAAAATCTGCTTGGCGACTGTCAGCAGGTCCTTGATTAGAGGGTCACGAAGCGAGTAGATAACCGTGGTTCCTTCCTTGATTCCCTGGACAACGTTTTTACTGCGTAACACAGCCAACTGTTGTGAAACGGCCGAGCCTTCTGACCCGAGAATACTTTGCAACTCATTGACGTTTTTCGCTCCATCACTAAGCAACTCCAGAATTTGTATCCGCATCGGGTGCGCCAGTGCTTTGAAAAAATCAGCTTTGAACTGTTGAATGCTTTGATTCATACGTAATGCCCCTTTATTCAAACTTTTGAATGTATGAATATAATATCACACATAAGTCAACAGGAGCAGCAAGCCAACACGATGAGCAAGTGTCATTTCCCTGTCTTGACCTTGAAGTATACTTCAGACTTTTCATCCAAAAATGAATCATGTCTTTGTGCTTTATCCTATTCCTGAAGCCAAAGATACCGAGCGCAAAATCATTGATATTATTAAACATTAAATCGTTGTTTTTGATGTCCTTATATCCATTTTCGTTTATAGGAAATTAACTTATCGATTCAGTCGGAAATAAAGGCCTTTGTGGAGAGATGATCTCTCCGCAAAGGCCTTTTGTATGTACTACCCAAGTGTTGAATAACTGGATAATCGTTGGAATTTATCCTTGTTCAGCGAATGTGCGTCCTTTACAATAACTTTAGAAATTCCCGTATATCGATTTCTTCATTCAACAATATCCATATATGGTATAGCACTTCCTTAATTACGATATAAGCTCTTACTTGAGTTTATATAAAAAAATGATACAGGAGGCTATCTAATGTTCAGATTCATTTTACCGTCTTCCAAGCTAGTATTGATTTGCTGTCTACTGGTGCTTTCAACGGTGAGCATGCTGTTCAACAGTCCAAAGGCATTGTCACATGGCTACGTAGAAGGGCCGGCAAGCCGCGCTGCACTGTGTGCTTCGGGAGTCAATCAGGATTGCGGCAGTATCGTGTATGAGCCCCAAAGTCTTGAAGCGCCTAAGGGCTTCCCTGGTGCTGGACCTACGGACGGCCACATTGCAAGTGCTAACGGTGTGTTTCCTAAACTTGATGAGCAATCCGCTACGCGTTGGTCGAAAGTAAATATGTCCAGTGGCAGTAATACATTTACTTGGAAGCTCACGGCTAACCATTCAACAGCAAGCTGGAAATATTATATTACGAAAACAACCTGGAATCCGGAAGCACCTTTATCCCGTAATTCATTCGACCTGACACCGTTCTGTTCAGTTCCCTACGATGGCAGCCAACCTCCATTTAGCTACACCAACTCATGCAACGTACCTGAACGCAGTGGTTATCATGTGATTCTAGCTGTCTGGGAGGTCGCGGATACTCCCAACGCCTTCTATAATGTCATCGACGTAAACTTCTCCGGAACGAATCCGGTGGACAATGTAGCACCAACAGCTCCAGCTTCCCTTGTGGCAACTGCAACTGCAGCTACAAGTACATCCTTATCATGGAAGGCTTCAACAGATAATGTAGGTGTAACAGGGTATAAAATTTATAACGGGACTACCTTGGTAGCGAATGTATCCGGCACAACTACAAGCTATACGGTAACGGGTCTGACTGCAAATACGGCATATTCCTTTACCGTCAAAGCAGTCGACGCAGCAGGCAACGAATCTGCAGCCAGTAATAGTGTAAGCGTTACCACAACTGCACCTCCTGCTAACGATACTACCGCACCAACAGCTCCAGGCGGGCTGCATGTAATGGGAACACCGACCGCCTCCAGCATTCAGCTGATGTGGACGGCATCCACAGATAACGTCGGGGTGACAGGCTATAAAATT
Organism: Paenibacillus vandeheii; assembly: GCF_030433635.1. Lineage (NCBI taxonomy): Bacteria > Bacillati > Bacillota > Bacilli > Caryophanales > Paenibacillaceae > Paenibacillus > Paenibacillus vandeheii. The sequence continues at coordinate 64,664 of NZ_JAROCD010000017.1, read as the reverse complement.
TACAACGGCTCTACTCTAGTTACAACGACATCCGGGACAGCAACGTCCTATACGGTAACCAATCTTGAAGCAAACACAACATACAACTTCTCGGTTTATGCTGTTGATGCCGCAGGCAACCAATCAGCTGCAAGCACGATCAGTGGTAAAACAGCAGCAGCTTCAACTGCACCTGCATGGGCAGCCAACACCCAGTACACAATGGGTACAATCGTCAGCTACAATGGCTTGACGTACAAGTGCCTCCTCACACACAAGTCTCAAGTGGATTGGATCCCTTCGGCAACACCAACCCTCTGGCAGTTGCAATAACCGGATTGATTGGAGGATTAGATATAAGGAATCCCATATAGATCCTGATTTATAACCACAGCCGGTCCATTTTCATGGGATCGGCTTTATTACATCATGCAAAATAAGACGCTTCCGGAAGGATTCCCGAAACGTCTTATTACTTTCTTTTTACGTTCCCATACCGAATTTATCAAGCCAATATGGGTAATTATGGTGTCATACAGCCTCATCGCTAATCTCATACGTCCATCTTCCATGAACGACTGAACGACTGACTTAACGCCGAAATGGCGATCACGTTATAATTTCATGAGCATTTCATACTGGCCAACATGATATTCAAAGCCTGATTTGACCAGGAAATCTTCCATCGGTTTTAGATGAGATTCCACATTGAGGACACTAATTCTAGGAGATTCTGTGCGTTGGACCATCTCTGTTAGGATGCTGCTTGCAAACCCTTTGCCCCGGTAATTTTGGCTTACTCCGAGCTGTGGAATATCACCTGTTTTTTTATCTATCATGCCATAGCCAACAATGCTGTGATCCTGACGTGCAACCACATAGATAAAAGCTTCCGGCACAGCGTAGATGGAATCAATTGAATTTTGCCAAGAGGGCTCCACATCCCAAAATCCCTTGAACTGCTCCAGATCGATGCCCTCCACACATTCCACCGTGCAGGTCGTTTGCGGTATGAATTTATCTTTTTGCAACTGAAAACATGAAAATTCCCTTTGAATTTTAAAGTTTTGTTTTTGATAGAGCTGAACTGCGGATTCGTTGGTTTGGATGACTTCCAGCAAATATTGCTCTACATTTTTTTCTTTAAGCTGCTTTTGAATATTCAAGAGCAGTTCACTAGTTATGCCCTGACGTCTGCATTCTTTTACAACACCTGTCCCAAGGTCATATGCAGTTTCCTTTCCATTCCAGTTTCGAAGTCCATTGATAACAAATCCGACCATTCTCTCATCTTTAAAAGCCCCCATCGATATTTCGGGATGATACCCCCTTCGTTGGAGCATTTGTTGAAACTTCCAAAAAGGCAAATCCATTTTCACCTGGTAATCGGAAAACGCATCCACAAACGCTTCGTGAAGTGTTTCCATGCTTATCTTGTCCAACAATTTATAACTGTACATTAGGGCACTCTCTCCTTTGAAAAGATAAAAGCAATAACATATTAGGGATCATGATCTCACCCTTATTTAAATATTCTACTAAATAATGTTAACCCTATACAGTAAGATCCGCACTATAAACGTCATAGAATAAGAACAACCGAGCAAAAATCAGGAATAAGGTCATGATTTCGCTCGGTTTATTTGGGAAATGTTCAAATGGTTTACTTCATAAAATATTCATGAGTAAAATTTCTTTTAACTAAAATAGACCGCTCCCTGGTCAAGGAATACGGTCTATTGAGTTAATATTCTATGAGGATACCGATTTTGTTAAACCTATTTTGGTGATAACCGTATCGTACGGGTCCAATTCCATGGTCTGTTTTCCATACTCCGTATCGATCGTCGTTTTTTGAATTTGGTCACTATTGTTGATCACGACCAATATTTTGCTTTCTGGATAATACGCACACTCGGTATACATGTTATCCGGGATATACTTTGTTTCACCGCACTCATTGCCGGCAAAGCGAATCAGATTCAGCAGCAATCTGGTATTTTCCCAACTGAATTCGTATGCTGGAAGATAGATTCCTTTTCCTCTACCGAAAGAATGAGTGGACAACGTAATGTTGCCATCCGTTTCGTGCAGTACATCCGCCGATCCATCGGTAAGAGCAATGTTTTTCTTAGGCGTTATGCTGGCCCCTTCAGGCACCAAACCATGCTCATCACAAGCCTCATACATCCATTTTCCATGAACCACCCTGGCGCCTGTATCCTCATCCACCCCAAGAACATGTGCCATTCTGAAAAAGCTGTCGTACCCTTCTACCGCCGATGGCTGGTTAATGCCAATAAAGGTACCGCCCTCATACACCCATTTGGTCAGCAGGTCTACACACATGGGGTCATTCCAATACGCTCCGCCGCTCCAGGCTGAACCGGCAGAACCGGCATTAATCACGACACCGATATTTTGCAGTACTCCCTGACGGATGTCTTCAAAGTCAATGAACTGCACTTCAACCGGTAAACCGGACAAAGCTTCATTAACATGAATCAAATCATGCATATACGTTTCATGGAAATGGCCGGACAATGTCCATGATCTTAATTTGCCCCAACTATGCAGAATGGCTACCTTCGTCTTAATCTGATAGGGCTTGCCCTCAAGATGCAGTCCTTTCATTTCCCTGAATTCGCTCGCAATCTTCTCAATGTAATCGACAAAATCAGGGTAAGGCTCAACCAGATGCAGATATCCACCTAATCCAATCCGGTCCATCGGCTCCCGAAGCAAGGCCCGCCGAATATGGATCCAATATTTCTTGGCATCCAGCGTGGGGTTGCCCCCTTCTTTAAAGGTAGGAGATCCGCCTAAGCCCACCGGAAACAAGTATGGATGCAGCCTTATCTCATGGGTATCGACCTTGACGCCCGAACACATCCTTGCCTCATAACCGGAGAATACACATTTAATCATTCCGTCGAATCCAAACTCCTGAAAGCGGTCATTGTAAGGCTCCATACCAACCCAGCTATCATCATAGAAGACATACGCCAGCTTGCCGTGATGATGCACAATATCAATTAACTTCTTCCCAAATCCGATGACAAAATCATTGATAAATGCCATCCAGTCCAGCTTACGCTGCTGCGCCGGAATATGACTCACCCGATATTTGCCGCCATTTACAAAATCCTCGGCCGAGAGTGAATATCCAACTTTTTTGGCAAACAGATCAAGCGCTCTTGAGCTTACCGTAAAATCATATGAACCCCAATCCGAGAAGAGATGGCGATTACGCTCGTCGCTGCCCCAGATCCAGGCGAAATTATAAAATAATGAAGTGAACCGGACCACCGTTGTTTCCTGATGCTGCTGACACCAATCCTCCATCCAGTTCAGCAGATAGGTCTGCGTTTCCGGATAGATCGGATCAATTTGCATCAAATGCTCTTTGTCCCAATGGTTCGTCGTGTGATTGTACATCGAAATCTCTTCCCAGATCCGGTAAGCCATAAAGCTTACCGTGTATTTATGCCAGGGGACGATACCGGTAATGACTACATGGCCGGATTCCCTTTCATAATTCCACTGCCCTCTTGGCACTTCCTCCCCGGTTGTCCGGTCAAACACCTGCCAGTACTTATACGCCTCTTTGGAATCATTCACCCTGAATTGTTCAGCAAAAAAATCCTCCATCAGATAAAAGGATACATAATCTTGTACAGCTACCTTCGGATTCGTAATGAGAAAACACTGCTGCAGCTTATCTTGATTGCGGGATGCCCATTCGTTATGATCCCGGATAATGCAGATGGTCGAATAAATGCCGTACCCCGCGTTAATAATCTCATCGGATAATTGTGTGCCGTCACTGTCACGAATGACATCGGCTCCCCACCGTTCGGCAAGTTCCAAAGTCAGTGCCTCATAACCGGATTCCCCGGGTAGGGTAAAGGAGCCTTTAATTGGTTTGGACAAGTTGGTTCCCTCCCTATTTCAACATGTCGGATAGGAAAGCGAGCGCCAGTCCCTGGCCCCAGCCCTGAATCCAGTCTTTTGGAATATTGCGATAGCCATCCCGATCCTTCATCACTGCTGTACCGCCCGATACACCCAGCACTCGTCCGTCTTCGCTAATATGATTCAAGATGCCTTCTAATGCCTTTTGCACGTATTTGGTATGCAGCGGGTTGCCGTTATTGATCATGGCCGCTGCAATACCAGCGGAAGCCGACACCTCTTCATAAGAATCCAAGTCGTCCAATACCGTGCGCCACAAGCCATTCTCCGTCTGAACGAGCTTCAAAGCAGCCAATTGATCCCGCAGCGAACACTCCACGTCCATGCATTGCGGATATAAATACCAATCCTTCAACTGAGGTTTCACCTGAGACAAGGTATAAGCTCCCCAAGCGTTTGCTCGGCCCCAATATAATCCGGACATGTGGTCCTTGTTAACGTTATTGTAGCCGTGGTACCAGAAACCGCTGCTCGGATCTTGCAGATATTTGATATGCCAGTAATATTGATTCAGGGCATCCTGGATCATTTCCTGATCCTTTAATTTACTTCCTACACGGAGCAGAAAAAATGCTGCCATAAACAAGGTATCCGCCCATGCTTGCTCGGGAAAATCATTGGAAATGGACACAGTATGCTGAAGCACGTTATCTCCGAATCGAAGTGCATGATTTTGAAGATAATCGATCTTGCTCATTACAATATCCCAATATTTCTGATTCCCTGTTTCTTCATATAAAGTAATCAACATATGGCCCATCGCACAGGTATTTACGGTCCAGTCCGGCAAGCCCAGCTCAATGTATTCATCTGCCCATTGGACAAGCCTGTCCAAATATTCTTTGTTCCCTGTCACTTGATAAGCTCTGGATACACCATAATAAGCCACACCGCAAGGCCAATCCCATGTCAAATCCATTGCCAGTGTTTTTTGGGTAACGTTATCAATGACTCTTAACATTTCTTCTTTGTCATATTTCACTTGAAGCATTGGTGATTCCCCTCTCATAGCGCACACGCCCCCAAATGCGCTTGAGAGCTGTCCGTCCTTGATTTGAAAACGCTTTACTTATTCCATTGTACGCAGTAAAATAGTGTCAATCTAAGCATATTCGCAACAAAACTGCGCAATTTCAATCATTTATGAATGGGAGTTATCGAATATGCCCAGGAAAAAGCTGCCTATCATTGAATACCGTCACTACAGCTTGCCAATTCACTTTCCTATTCTGCTGTTAAGCGGTGATCGTTGGAAGATCTCCGATATCAAAAGTGAACATCTTCATTTTCACAACCATTTGGAGATTGGCATTTGCCATTCGGATAGCGGCATGATGGAGATCAACGGTGAGTCGGTACCTTTTAAAGCCGGTGATGTGACTTTTATCCCCAGATATCTTCCTCATACAACGTATAGTTCACCTAAAGAAGCCAGCTTATGGTCTTATCTCTTTTTCTCACCAGAGGATCTCTTTCAGCATTCGTTTAAGAGCAGTGTAAGCAGTGCCTACAGTAACGTTGAGCCCAATTTGTGGGCAATTCAGGGAATGAACTGCATTTTAAACAGGGAGGAACATCCGAGGGTTTATACCCTTGCGACCTCCGTCGTAGAGGAATTGAAACAGAAAAACCCTTTCTATCAGGAAAGTGCCTATGGTTTGTTGTTATCCCTTTATATCGAGCTCCTGCGAATCCATTCACGGAATGAACCCTTGGCAGATCAAGAAACACAGCCTAATCTAAAAGGTGATCTTGTCATTTCTCCGGTTCTGGAGTATATCACCAAAAACTATATGTCACCCATAACCATTGATTTTCTGGCTGATCTGTGCCACCTTAGCACCACTCATTTTCGAAGAAAATTCCATGATATTATGGGAACCGCACCTCTGGATTTTCTAAACAGCACCCGAATTGAAGAAGCCTGCAAACAATTAAAAAGTACGGATGCTTCCATTCTTTCGATTTCCGAACAAGTCGGTTTTCAGTCCATTTCCAGCTTTAATCGCTGCTTCTCCAAGCTTATGGGGAAATCGCCAAAGGAATGGCGCAAAGGCGCGCAGTCCGAAGTTCAATCCGCGAAAGCGTCCATATTGGAGTTTACGGGGTGGATGTAGCAAGAGTATGAATAGTAATAGGGCTATCCAAAATCTTGATGATGCAAGATTTAAGGATAACCCTATGGAGTCTCATTTATTTATCTCAAAAAACGACGGCGCAAAGCATGTCACAGCGTCTCCGTAATGAGCGTGAAGCCTTCAATCACGACGTCTTCGTCGACTTCAATCATGATGCAGCGTTTACCTTGGAAATTTACCTGTTTTACGTATCTTAAATCCTGCGGGCTAACCGAAATCGTAGCAACTTTAGTTTCAATCTTAATGGACTTGGACGTAAACTTCGGCATCACACTGGTCGCTTTCATTTCATAATTCTTGTTGTCGACGATGGTTTCAAATGCACGTTCAACCTTCTCCGACGTCAGATCCTCTACACCGCTTGCAGTCAGTACACGTTCCAGATCTTTATAATCCAGCTTCGGAGGTTCTTCCTCATGTGACTCTTCGTTAATTTCGATGACTCGGTTGATCTCCTCGTACACATGTGCAATTGTGGCTGAGTCAAGCTGTTCACCGGCCACTTCCTTCACAATATCTTCGAAGATCGCCCGTTCTTCCAGCGCTGTCACAGACCTTTCTCCATTCAATACATTTTCAACAAAATGCGGATCCGGGAAATTGGATTTCCCTGTACAATACAGAATTCGATTCACATCGGAGTAGTTGTCCGTCACGCTCGGGTACAGGAACCCCTGCTCCGGTGTGCTTAATTTGACAACCGGATCTACAATAACGTTGTACTTAAATTCTCTCTCTACGTAATCAAACAAGAGCGTTTTCCGCTGCTTCTCCGTGGAATTCACACTGCACAGAATGAATGGATGTGCGAAAACTTCATTTTTCTCACTCTCTTCCGCTTGATCGTTCCGTGCCTTGGTTGGCAAGTAATACTGTCCACGAACGAACGTGATCACCATATCCCGTTCATACTTGGCATCCACCAACATCCTTTCCACCAACAGCAGCATCAGGTCCTGCCATTCTTCCGGGTCCCCTGTCACCAGCGCTTGGTGAAGCATCACCTGGGCCGGCTCCTCCGCTTGCTCCTGAAACTTCAACTCGAACAGCTTCTGATCCAGCTCGCCAGTCAGCAATTTTTTGAAATTGCCCATGTATAGCTCCTGTTTCTCTCTATCTACCAGTTCAAACGGATGGCGCTCCCAATGATAGATCTCGTTCGTTTCCTTCGTAATATACACGTTGAGAATATCGTAAATATTCAGTAAATCATGATCCATTTTAAACTGCTTGCGTATATGCGCGACTTCTTTTTTATTCATGATTCGTTAGACAACTCCTCAAGTAAATTGGCCTTACAAGTATAAACGATATAAAAAACCTTCGCTATATAAGTTCAACTAAAGAATATTTTCACTGGTACTCCGATGACAGAACAACCTTCCGATCGCTGTTATCGTTATATGTCATCTGCAATAACTAAACAGAAAGACGCATCAGGAATGATGATTCCCGTGCGTCCGCTCTCGTTTCAATGCTTATCTTTTCAATTAACTGCTGCTCGGCAACATATCTGCATTCAACAGTGGCTCCCGGCTGGCAGACACTTTCCTCGCTTCACGCAAAAACAGTAACCCCATGAGCAAGGACACCACGCCAATAATAATTAGCAATGCCCCCATCTCCTGACTGTAGGCTGTCAGTGCTCCGTCCCGAAAAGCCATTCCGCGAATCAGGCGGTTAAGCCAGTTCATCGGTAATGCCCATGCGAAAATTTGGAACGGCTCTGGAAAGGCCAGCGGCGTTAGTTGAATCCCTGTAGCCAGAAAGGATGGATACAATACGAAGCTGGTTCGAAGATTCACTTTGGACATGTCGCTGGCAGTATACCCAATGAACATACCCAGGAGTGTCAAGGCGAAGGCATACATAACCAGTGGGATACTAAAAAGATAAGGCTCTGCTTCAAATCGCATTCCCGCCACCTGCTTTAACAATCCATAGGATAGAAGCAGCGAAAGGGAACTCAACACAGCATAAGGTACACACCGAATCCATAGCTGGAAAGGTGACTTTCCGTTTGCAAACAGTTTTCCCTCCTGACGAAGCCGAGGTGCTATCGAGCCCGCTGCGCTTGTTGTAATCAGCAATACTACAATATTCACAAAGCCAAGCACCATAAAACCAACATAACTGGAGGTTGGATTGAACAGCATCCGTTGCTGAAGCGATAACGGCGACATGATTCCTTTAGCTGTCTCGGCATCCATTCCTTTCTGGATCAAACTTGTCATGGAAAGGGTCATATTTTCCGTCTGGATGACCTCTTGAATGGCGGTCCGAATTCCGGTTAACCCCGAGGGCATCGTGTTATCCATCAAGATGCCGATGTTCGTCGATTTTCCCTGTTGTTGACGCAGTCCTAATTGATTGGGAAGCATAATGACCGCTACAGCCTGCTCATTGGCAAGCAATGTTTCCGGGCTCATTCGGCTGGCATACACACTTTTGACGCTCATGTATTGGGATGCATTCAATTTGGAAATTAGCTGTCGTGAATATTCACTATGATCCTCATCTATGACCACAACAGGCGATTTGCTGATTTGATTCTGCGAGAACATTAAACCGAAAAATAAGGCTGCAATAAGCGGACCAATAAAGATCAGGCGAACATACTTACTTCCCAATACGTATTTCCACTCATCAATCAGTGATTTCATCAAGTTTCACCTCTGCTGTCATCCCCGGAAGCAAATCAGCATTCGAATCCATCGATATTCGGACCAGAAACATGCTTAAATCTGCCTGCCCCTTTTCCCGTGACATGCGCAAGCTCGCGAATTGTGGGGCAGATGAGATCGAAGTAACAACCCCACTCACCTGTGTTGGCTGATCCGAATACGGAAAATGAACATCAATGCTTTGATTCACTTCAAGCTTTTGAATTTCACTTTCCTGTATGTAGAGGTCGGTATAGTAAGTATTCTTTTGCAGAACGGCCAGCGGCACTCCTGCTTGTACCTGATCCCCCATCTTCACAGCAACTCGGTCAACTAATCCGTCATACGGTGCGAGTACATCCACATCTCCTTCCTCAGCTGATTTTACTTTGAATAACACCTCTCCCTCTTTAACGGAGTCACTTGCAGTCGCACCTGCTTCTACAATCGTCCCTGGACTATTTTGATAAAATAATGTCGTTTGCTCTGCCTCAAGCATACCTTGTTTCCTGCTCTCGGCCTGACTTACCGCATCCTTCCCTTTAAAAGCCAGAAGTGAACCTCCAGCAATGAACACCAGCGCAATCCCGATATACAAACCTGCTTTTATCTTCATTCTTTTATCTCTCCCATTCCCAATTCTCGTATGTGGTTACAAATGCTAGTGCTGTTTACTTTTCAGTTCTCATCTTGTAGACCGCGTTCTCGGCAGCTTCCATGATGACTTCTCCCAAAGTGGGATGGGGATGAATCGTCATTGCCAGATCCTCCACGGTTGCCCCCATCTCGATTGCAACTGCGAGCTCTGATATCAGTGTCGATGCCTCCACGCCCACGATTTGTGCACCAATCACAATTCCTGAGATGGGGTCAGCTACAATTTTTACAAATCCTTCGGTTTCCCTTAAAGCCAATGCTCTCCCGTTGATCCCAAAAGAAGATTTCCCAATAACCACCGGAATGGCTTGTGCTTTGGCTTCCGTCTCACTTACTCCAACACTGGACAGCTCCGGATCAGAAAAGACAACAAGCGGAATAACCTTGTAATCCACTTTGGAGGTAAGACCAGCAATGGCCTCTGCTGCTACTTTGGCTTCATAGGATGCCTTGTGAGCGAGCGCCGGACCGGCTGTAATATCTCCAATGGCATATATATGCGGGATAACTGTTCTGCACTGTTCATCCGTTTCAACGAGTCCTTTATCCGTTACTGGCAAACCTATGCGTTCAAGTCCTAACTGCCCGTCTGTATTGGGTTTTCTGCCGACCGTGACCAATACATATTCCGCAGTAAGCTGGTACTGCTCCTGATTTTTCGAATAATGCAGTGTAATGGACTCGGCATTCTGCTCCACCTTTTCAGCAATCGCGCCGGTTACGATATGGACGTCATTCGCTTTTAATTGTTTGACTACAGGGGCTGCAAGCTCCGCCTCGAATCCGGGCAATACTTGTGCTCCTCCCTCCAGAATCGTTACCTTTGTTCCGAATTTGGCATACATCTGCCCAAGCTCAACCCCAATATAACCTCCGCCGATCACAACCAGACTGCTTGGAACCTCCTGAAGTGACAGTGCTTCCGTGGAAGACAAGATCCGACCCCCAACTGGAAATGCTGGCAGCTCAATCGGACGAGACCCCGTTGCCAGTATGAGGTTTTTAAAAGAAATGCTTTGCTCCTGTCCAGCTTGCTGGATCATCGCTGTGTGCTCATCCACCAGACGGGCCTCTCCTTCAAGAATGGTCACACCCGCAGCCTTTAACAAATAGTGCACGCCGCCTGCCTGCTTGTTCACAACCGCCTGTTTAAAATCCTGAGCATTTCTAAATGTCGCTGCCGCGTCAGCTTGATTAAACTGTCTAAACAAATCATAGCGATGTGATTCCGCAATTAAGGCTTTGGATGGAATGCAACCCACATGCGTACAGACCCCGCCAAGCTTTTTACGTTCGACAATCGCCGTCTTCATCCCCAGTTGCGTAGAACGAAGGGCTGCCACATATCCTCCGGGACCTGATCCAATTACTAATGTATCTACAGATTCAAGCATACTCATATCCTGATACCTCCTGATTTGAAGCTGATTTAAAATATGATGATCGCAATATATTATAACCATCATATTTTGAGGCAGTCAACAACCGTATTTGCCCTTTTGTAAATTAACAGACATCCAGCCACCAAATTGACAGGCTTTATTATGATGACTATAATATTTTAAAAGTATAGAAATTGAACTTAACATTTACACAAGAACGGAGAGGACAGAAAAAACCTGAGGAAGCGAAGCGTTCGCCTTTATCACCGGATTTTCTCTTTTGGAAAAGGGAATCAAAAAAATCTGGGGATAACAGCGATCAGAAGGTTGTTCTGTCATCGGAGTGGAAGGTGTAAATATTCTTTAGTTCAATTTCTATAGAATGTTGAAGCTATGGAGTGAATGATAATGCCCTATCCCAAAGGCCATAAAATAAAAGTACGAGGTAAAATTGTAGAGAGTGCTGCTCGGGCTTTTCGCACCAATGGTATCCAGGACGTTAGTGTGCCGTTCATTATGAAGGGAGCCGGATTGACTCATGGAGGGTTTTATTCACACTTCGATAACAAGGAACAACTGGTCGCCGAAGCCTGCGAATATGCCATCAGTGATACCATCGCACTTCTTCAGAAAGTCGCGGATCAGGAAGAGCAGAACTCCAAAATCAATACAGTCATCGATTATTATCTCAGTCCCTATCATCGCGACAAAACGGAAATGAGCTGCATTTTCCCTGCCCTTTCCGGTGAAATATCCCGCTCTTCTGAGGAGGTTCGGCAGGTTTTCACTCACGAACTGGAACGGATGGTCACTTTTATCTCCAATCTGGCAGAAATGGACGTATGCAAAAGTCGTGCACTGTTCAGTACATTAGTCGGCTCGCTTGTTCTTGCACGCTCTGTTAATGATCCAGAACTAAGCGACAGCTTTCTCGCAGCGGGCAGGCAGCAAGCAAAGGAAATGGTTAAAAGGAAAGATATGTAGAGGTTTCGGGCTTTTTATACGATCCGTAGCTTTGATGCTGTTATATGATTAGTATCTGCTTTCAACATAAAAACACGCCTATAAATGGCGTGTTTTCTCTTATCTGTTTGCAACTATATCATTCTTCATAATAGCCGAGTAACGCTCTCTTTGCACTCACTGTACTGGGTAGTTATCATGCCAAAACTTTTATAAAAACGAATTATTGTTCATCTATTAGCTCCAAGTAAAATATGGTATACTCACAGAGCAATGGAAAGGCTTATATGGGCGGTCGGCTAATCTCCCGGAAGGGAGGTGATGCCTTGTGACAGTATTTGAAGCGATTATGCTAATGCTTACCTTCGGTTCGCTGATTGTAGCGCTGCTGTCCAATAAAGACAAATAGACCGCCCTCTGGCTAAGGGATGCGGTCTATTTAGTCGGTAACCCTGCTTTGGAAGCCCACCGCCCTTAAAAGCGGCTATTGCATCGGAGAGTCGTGTTAGCGCACGGCTCTCTTTGCATTATAAGCTGTTTCTGTCCTTATTATAACATGGTGATTGTGGATTTCAATTCAAAGCATAGCCATGTTATTCACATATTCACTATGCCAGATCTGGCGATATAATGAAAGCTTCAGCATCTTACATATTTACGCTTAAAGCCCGTCCGCCCTTTATCCACAGCCTTTTGGATATTCTCAGAGGCATTCAGCAGCTTGCTCTTTGGCTTGTCCTTGTCGACTTCAACAGGTCCCACAGCCTTGGCAATCTCCACCACCTGCTCATGCAATGGAAGATAGGATACGCCAACGGTGTACAGAAAATTGTTCATGGAATACTTGGTGCGTTCAGGTGATTCGTGAATCGTCTGTTGTACTTGTTTAAGCATGCCGTGCAGTTTACTTTCCTCAAATTCATGATCTGGACGGCTACCAAGTAACCAGCAATAACAGCTCCAGCCTGCCGACATTTTCAGTTCATCCCCGCTCGCAATCCACTTGTCCGAAACGGCTTGGGCAATATCCGTCTCCGCCAACGTGACCGAAACGATGAAGTCAGAGATCATGTAAAAATAAGCAGCGTCGATCCAACGGTCAAAATCAGCTTCCGTCATCGCTTTGGGATCAGCAATCACGCCAGCAAAGTACATCGCATCGTAGTTCCCCGTAGCGTAAAGCAGTTCCGCCAAAGGTTGATCCGTTTTTATTTTCTTCGCGATGGGTTTCATCGCTCCGGTTGCCACGCCAAAGAGCGGCTCGTGTGCGCCATTGGACATATATATTTTCTTTGTTCGTTCTTTGCCCAGCGCTTCCAGCTCTTGCATCACTTCATCCAGATTCACTTCGCAACACCCCTCAACCCTATTCAATTTTGATAGCAGGAAAACACGACGTTTCCGGTTTCATCCAATAAACACAATTGACCCGGAAGCAGGTACTCTTCAAAAAACTTCATGGAAGTTTCCGCTTCATCCTGTCAGATGATTATAACCGATCATAGCATCCCTGCCATCGTTCTCACAGACCACTGAAAGAATTTAACTTCTTCGCAGGCAGACATTTCTCCTTTCTTACTCTTACTCCGACAACATTCTGTATACCTGCCATTTGTCTGGTCGAGAAAGCTGCTTCCACCAGTAGAGCATCATTTGTCCATGTCCAAGCAACGTCTAGCTATGGCTGGAAAGGGTGCTCATCGTTTAAGTTCAGTTTAGTTCTACTAACGAACCCGAGAAGAGGAAGGATGCGAGATCATGAGCAACAACCAAGTGTTAGGCTTTGCCCCCGCCCTGGGCTGGAATTCGTGGAATACGTTTACGTGGGATATTAACGAACAGTTAATTCGGGATGTCGCTGATGTGTTCGTATCGGAGGGTTATCTCGCAGCTGGCTACGAGTATATTGTCATCGATGATTGCTGGAGCCTGAAGGAACGAGACGCAGGCGGCAATCTGGTGGCTGATCCCGAGAAGTTCCCGAGCGGAATGAGAGCGCTTGCTGACTATATCCATGGCAAAGGACTGAAATTCGGGATGTATTCGTGCGTTGGCACGCATACTTGTGCCGGGTATCCAGGCAGCTTTGAGCATGAGTTCCAGGATGCTGCGCTTTTTGCCGAGTGGGGCGTTGATTATTTGAAGTATGACTATTGCTTCAAGCCACGCCACATCTCGGGCGAACTGCTGTACAAACGGATGAGCCTCGCTCTCAAAAACTGCGGACGGGACATCCTGTTCTCCGCCTGCAACTGGGGAGCCGACGACGTATACGACTGGATTCGGGAATCAGGTGCTCATATGTACCGCTCCACCGGCGACATCCGTGATAACTGGGAATCGGTGAAAGAACTTGCCCTGTCGCAGTTAGGTAAACAAAGCTACACCGGCTCTTTCTGCCATAATGATATGGACATGCTGATCGTTGGCATGTACGGCGGAAGCAACAACGATTATATTGGCAGCATTGGTGGATGCAACGACACGGAGTATAAAACCCATTTTTCGCTCTGGTCCATGATGGGATCACCATTGATGATCGGATGTGATGTGCGCAGGGCCAATCAGGTCACAAAGGATATTTTGCTGAATCCCGACCTGATCGCCATCAATCAGGATGCAGAGGCGCGCGGAGCTTATCACATTAAACCAGAGCCGCAGTGGTTTCACACAGACGATGTTTTTATGCTCGTGAAGGTACTTACAGATGGCGATCTGGCCATCGGCTTCTTCAACCTGAGCGATAGCCAGCGAGAACTTTCCCTGCAATTTTGGGATATGGGTCTGCCTTACGCAGCCGGTTACGCCCTGTCGCTGTACGACTGCTGGGAACATAGAGAGCTGGGCGTGTTCCGTGAACGCTTCGCCCCAGTTGTCGCAGCACATGATTGTTTAGTTGTGCGTGCCAAACTGGTGAAATAGATGGCTCAACATCGCCTGTGCACCTCCTGTCAGGTTCCGCTCTCTTCAGACGATGTGGGCATCTACCTCAAATTGATCTCTCGCTCTGCCCAGCAGTTTTTGTGCATCGACTGCCTCGGCAAGAAGCTGAATTGCGGGCGCGAGCCCATTGAGAAGCTGATTCGTTATTTCCGGGAATCCGGCAACTGCGCCCTGTTCCGCTGAAACTCTGCCGTTTCCGCATGCAGCATCATGTACGCTGATGGTGTATGTGATGTTGCTTTCTTGAATACTTTGGAAAAGTATAACGGGTCATTGTAACCAACGGAGTAAGCCACCGATTGAATGGGCAAACCCGATGTCTTCAGCAGTTCACAGGCGCGCCGGATTCGGCAGGATGTAATATATTCCAAGACAGACTTCCCGGTAGCTCCCTTAAACTGTCGAAACAAATAACTACGTTCCAGATTGACTGCCTTTACGATTTCCGTAACGGTCAAGGCTGGCTTCCAGTAGTTCTGCTCAATGTACTTTCTAGCCAGCCAGACATAATCCTTGGTATCCACCTGCGGCTCCTTAGGATAATATTCCATGTAATAGGAAAGCAGGAGACGTAAACGGGCATCCGCCCGAAGAATTTCATAGGGCGATGCGCCCGAGTTCCACGCCAGATGAAAAAAGGGCTGCAGCGTCTCCGGCGCGACCGTCACCACGGGTTCTACCTCTGAAAGCTCTGTCAGCTCCAGCAAACGCCCGGCATCCTCGCCGCTGAACTCTACCCAAACATACTCCCACGGATCAAGCGGGTCAGGGTAATAGTAGATCTCCTTTTGCGGAAAAATGATAAAGCTTTCCCCCGCACCCAGCCGAAACACACGGCCGCCCGTCTCGAGCGTCCCTTGGCCGCGAATAATATAGTGTAGCGCATAAACGTCACGTACTCCTGGCCCCCATTGGTGAAGATTGACTGGCTTGTGACCGCCGCTGATAAAATACAAATGAATGGCTCTGCTGCTCTCATGCCAAATCGGATTCAACCTTGATTCCCCCTAACGCATATCTCAATCTTTATATATCATCCACGCATTTTTTATTTTGTTTGAATACTGGAAAGCTCCCTGAAAGTTGCTTATTATGGAAATAGAGGGCACCTCGCCCCACAGATTTGTAAGCGCATCCATACATCTTTGATCAGCATGATTGATATAACGCTTTATCCAGAGAGGAGAATGTTGTGTTGCTTAGAATGGTAACGGTAGAACACGGACAAGTGCAAGGGCTGC
The DNA here is from genome assembly GCF_030433635.1 of Paenibacillus vandeheii. Taxonomy (NCBI): domain Bacteria; kingdom Bacillati; phylum Bacillota; class Bacilli; order Caryophanales; family Paenibacillaceae; genus Paenibacillus; species Paenibacillus vandeheii. The sequence goes on along the minus strand of NZ_JAROCD010000017.1, from coordinate 48,723 downwards.
CCGCGGCGGACCCGCGTATTACCAGCTTCAAGGGAATTCCTTTTGCCGCACCTCCTGTAGGTGAGAATCGCTGGCGTGCTCCGCAGCCGCAGTCCAATTGGAATGGCATTCTGAAAGCTTTTGATTTTGCCCCCACCTCCATGCAAGCCAAAACGGTCATAGACGATAACAACATCTATACCCGCGAATGGGCCGTTGATCCGAATCTGCCTATGGACGAGGATTGTCTGTATCTGAACGTCTGGACGCCTGCCAAGCGCACGGAGGAGAAGCTGCCTGTCTTTGTCTGGTACTTTGGCGGAGGGCTTCAGGTCGGAAACACGGCCGAAATGGAATTCGATGGAGAACGGATTGCTCGCAGAGGCATTGTTGTCGTCACGATCAACTATCGGCTGAATGCCTTCGGCTTCCTGTGTCACCCCGAGATCAGTTCCGAATCTCCCCATGCACCGGCCAACTTTGGACATCTCGATCAGCAAGCAGGTACCCAGTGGGTCAAACGGAACATTGCCGCCTTTGGCGGTGATCCTGACCAGATCACGATCGGCGGGCAGTCGGCAGGCGGAGGCAGTGTGCTCAGCCAGATGACCTCTCCGCAAAATAAAGGCTTGTTCCAGCGAGCCGTCATTATGAGCGGTATAGCTACCGAGCTGTACCCGAAGGTCCGCGTGCCTTCTGTCCGTTCCACACTGCGAGAAGCAGAGCAGGAAGGGGTTGAATTTTTCCGTTTCCTGGGCGTATCCTCTCTGGCAGAGGCCAGACAATTGGATGCCGAGTATGTTCGCGACAAAGCTCTGGAATACAAAGGTTTCTGGGGCACCGTCATCGACGAACAATTCTGTGCAGGCGATCCGTTTACCCGCTTTATTCAGCAGGAGCGTGAGCCAATCCCCGTCATGCTGGGACATACTTCTTCCGAATTCTGGACCCGACCTGCCGCAGCCAATATGGAAGAATTGAAACAGATGGCCGCAGAGCTATTCGGCGAGGAGGCTCCTGCCTTTTTGCAGCTATGTGAGGCTGATACCGGCCAAATAGAGCGTGCCCTGCAACACGCATCTGTCCGCATGATCCAGCACGCCACCCTGCTGGCCATCCGCGCGAACAGCGGTCATCCGTCTGAAACGCCGCTCTACTATTACAACTTCGACGCCGAGATTCCTGGCTGGGACCAGCCGGGTACCTTCCACTCCGTCGATCTGTGGTTTTTCTTCGAAACACTCGCCAAGTGCTGGCGTCCTTTCGTGGGCAAACATTACGATCTGGCCCGCCAGATGTGCAATTATTTGTCCAATTTTATTGCTACAGGTGACCCGAACGGTCCAGACTCCACCGGTAATCCGATGCCTCATTGGATTCCTTGCACCACGGAGCAGCCGTATCTCATGGAATTTGGCGACCAGTCTCAATTACAGAAGGCAGATCCCGGACCGATGCTTGCGTTTCTAGTGGAGCAGTATTTCAAAAAGCAGAGTGCACATATTGTTTAAGACATGAAGCTTGCCTTCTCATGAGATATGTATGGGCCATGCTGACGCATGGCTCTTTTTAACCGTGTGAATAGTCGATTCTATGCTCATTCGCCTACTTGAGCGCCTTCCCCACCATAGAATCCCGATGTGATACTGCATAGTCTTCTCTTAAAATACCGTACATTTCCAAATCAATAATTCCTTTGCCTGACCATAAAGTTGCTTGTCTAAGCGTCCCCTCATGGATGAAGCCGTTTTTTAATAGCACCTTTTTCGAATGTTCATTTGCAGGCATCACTTCTGCCTGAATTCGATTGACGTTAACCTTCGTGAACAAAAATTCGAGCAACATCCCCACCGATTGGGTCGCAATCCCCTTCCCCCAATGTGATTCAGCTAAAAAGTAACCGATCGTCACCATATTCACTTTCAGGTTAACATCAACGACTTCGATAATGCCAAGCAACCGTTCGGGTTCATTAGTAGCGAATATGCCCCATTTCACCCTTACCCTTTTATTGTAATCTCTCTCGAAATGCCCGATCATCTTCTTCACAGTATCTTTATTATGCTTGGGTATGATACCGCAGTATTCGAATACATTCTCATTATCATAGATTTCAAAAACTTCGTTAACATGCTGATCTTCCATCTTTTTCAATACCAATTCATCTGACTTTAGGATCGGAAATTGATCATAAACTGCTTCCACATTCATTCCGTCACCGCCCTATATTTTTAATTGGAAAATCAGCTTTTGATTTGGACTACCAAAATTATACACCCCGTTTATCTGAACAGGATACCTCACCTGTACTTCGATTTCATAAATTTACTATAGGGCATTATCACATGATTAGCATATATCTATGACCAAAACAAAAAACTCAAGTCGCAAAACCACTTGAGCTTAAAACATAGGTAGATATTATTTAGGTTTATGCCCTTAACGAGTTAGACCCTTAACGAGCCGCGAAATCCTCTTGCAGCATAGTAGGATTCTGCTCCATTGTGATATACAAAAACCGTGTCATAGCGACGATCACAAAAGATGGCTCCGCCCAGTTTTCGAATATTAGCAGGTGTTGTCACCCAGCTCGACGTTTTCAAATCGTAGCTTCCCAGCTTCTGCAGCTCCCGGTATTGCTCTTCATTTAAAAGCTCAATGCCCATGTCCGCTGCCATTCCAACCGCATTATTCTGTGGTTTATGCTCTTTCCTTGACTCCAACGCTTCACGGTCATAACAGATACTTCTCCGGCCCTTGGGGCTTTCCGCTGAACAATCTACAAAAATATATTCGTCTGCCTCACTGTCATAATCAACAACATCCGGTTCGCCGCCAGTCCTCTCCATTTCATGGAGTGACCACAGTTTTTCAGGTTGAGCTTCCAATTTTGCTTGCAGGCTGGCCCATTCCATACCTGGATGACGGTTCATGTTTTTTTCAAAACGCGCTTTCAAGGCTTTGAGCAGTCCCTCACGTTGTTCTGACGATAACTCCCTCTCACTTCCAAATGTGCTCGTTGTCATCTATATTTCTCCCTTCAATAGGTTGTTTCTTTGTTAGATGTTATAAAGTCAGATGTTAAAATAGCTTCATCCTGTCATAGTATCCCAGCGAGTCCAGCTCCCTGAGCACTCGTTCCTTGTCTAACAGTGGTTAGTTCATTTTTATTACAGCTTGTAAGTAGATAACTTAACCTTATTCAATCTTAGTCTATCATTGGCCGTAAGTCTGCTCTTTTTTGATAACGGGCAGCACGATTTGTAGTGAAAAGGTATCTTCTTCCTGCGATACCATCAGCGTGCCGCTATGTTGCTCTATGATTTTCTGACAACTCACCAGCCCGATCTCGTTGCTGTCTTTCTTTTTGTCTACAGGTTTAATCTTATTCTCCACTTCAATCGAGACCGTTTGTTGCTGCAAAGCTACCTTGATATGAACAGGATATGAGGTATTCGCGTATTTCTGAATGTTGGAAAAGATATTATCAAACACACGGCGAATAGCCACCAGATTGATCTCCAGCAAAAATTTTGAATGATCGGCATCCGGCTGAACCTGGACATCGATATGATCCAAGACCACCAACTGCTCATCGATGAGTTGATCAATCAGCGCTCTGCCCTCGTACGTTTCAAACTCCACTTCCTCTTCCTCAGCGGCTGTAGACACCGTGAAATACTCAAACAGTTTGTCCGACAGCGCTTTGATCTGATATGCTTTCTCTCGGCTATTATGGATATACTGCAACAGATCATCCTGTGTCTTATACTTGTTGAGTTCGATGATATCCATATATCCCAGCAGAATCGTGAGCGGGGTACGCAAGTCATGAGATATCGCCGTGATCAACTCGCGGTTGGCCATCCTCACTCTCTCCTCGCTGCTGAGTCGCTCCACAAATGATTTTCTCATCTCATCAATACTTAAGGCAAGCGAAGATAGCTCATCCTTGCCCGAAACCGTGATGCTGTAATCCAGATTCCCACCTTCCAGTATTTTGATCTCACGTTCAAGCAACCCAATATACGACGTCTTTTTGTTAATAATCAGTAGAAAAGAAATAATGAACACAATGAGCGCGATGAACATACCAAGAATCAGAATGAGGTTGTAGTATTGGTACTCATAGAAACCAACCAGATAGATTTGGGCATCCTGATCAACGAAATGAATGGTGGTTACGGGTATTTTCGATGGCACGAATTGAGTTAAAAGCTCTTCATTGATCGCAGGATCAATCTCCGTGTTTGAGGAAAAAATCAATTTGTCTTTTTCAAAAATGTACAGATTTAAGTATCGCTCATGACTTATCCATGCAGACAATCGCTCATGATCACGGGTTGACACGTTCTGGTCATTCACGAATGCTTCGAATCGATCCAGCGCATCTCGCTGCCTGTTCTCGACAAAAGTCGATTTGCTTAAATAACTATTCAATGCCGTCTCACCAACAACCTGTAACACAATGAACGCACCGATGGAGATAATCAAAGAAATAACTATGGCGAGAACCAGTTTGAGCTTCAGTTTTTTTCCGATGAGCAGTCTATTCAATTTTGTACCCCTTCCCCCAAACGGTCTTCACATATTGAGGGTTCTGCGGATCATCTTCCAGCTTACTTCTCAAATTACGAATATGAACCATGACGGTATTATTACACGTATAAAAGTAGGGTTGTTTCCATACACTCTCATAGATATTTTCCGCCGAAAATACCTTTCTTCGTTTCTTAGCCAGCAACAGCAGAATCTGATATTCAATATCCGTCAACGAGATTTCCTTCTCGCCAACAAACACGGTTTTTGCATCCTGATGGACCGTAAGATCCTTAATGATAATTTGATCCGCTTCTTCCGTCTTCTCCTTGCCCCGATAAACATAATACCTCCGCAGTAAAGCCTTCACCCTCGAAACGAGTTCTGTATAGGAAAAGGGTTTGGACAAAAAATCATCACTGCCTGAGGAAAATGCCAATTGTTTATCCGAATCCTGCGTTTTTGCCGTAAGAAACAGGATCGGTGCGCTTGTTTTTTCACGGATTTCCAAACACGCCTTCAGCCCCGATTTGTTGGGCATCATCATATCCAAAATAATGAGGTCCGTCTCTTCATTCACTTTATCAATCGCATCCTGACCATCGACCGCTTCAATGACTTTATAATTCTCGCTCTCTAGCAGGATCTTTACAATTTCACGGATTTCACTGTTATCGTCAGCAATTAATATCTGCTTGTTCATGCTAATCCCTCCGTCCAACTCCAGTATAATATGCGCCTATTGCCAACGACCAGCAAATACCATCGACTTAAGAATTCTTCAGAAGTTATGTAGGTGACTCTTAATGATTGCGTTTTATACTGTAATCAGTAAGGTCATATATAAAGGAGTCTTCAGCTATGCCAAAACGTTCAAAAAAAACAATGACGAACCTAATGCTCGGTCTATTAACGGTTTTGTCCATTGGTTTGCTGGTCTATTATGCCCCGGCCTTGATTAAAATCATGTCATCCATGGACAATTTCAGAGATTATATTCATTCAACCGGACATTGGGGTCCGATCATGTTCATTCTGTTCCAGATACTTCAGATCGTGGTTGCGCCTATTCCGGGAGAAGTGGTACAGGTTGCAGGCGGATATATATACGGGACCACAATTGGTTCATTCTATACAACCATAGGTTTAATATTGGGTTCGGCGATTGCTTTTTACTTCACGCGTTTCATCGGTCGTAATTTCGTGTCGCGCCTGTTACAGAAAAAAGAGTATAAGTGGACGTCCTTCATTCATGATGAGAAAAAATTCTCTGCCTTTTTATTTATCTTTTTCGTGATTCCCGGTTTGCCGAAAGACATGCTCGTATTTGTTGCCGCCCTTACATCCATGAGTTCATTAAGATTCTTCACGATCCTTCTGGTTGGTCGTCTGCCGTGGATCATCGCCTCTGCCGCTGTGGGGTCCACGATTCATATGCAACAATACACCATCGCCATTATAATCTCTGTCATCGCTGTTGTTGGTTTCGTGCTCGGCTATATGTATAGAGATAAATTGATGAATTTGTTCTCCAAAGTGGAGAAAACAAAAGGGAAAAGTACTCCTGCCAAACCCAAGGCATTACCCAGCTTTAGTAGAGAGTAGAGATTTGGTAAGAAAAAAAGAATAATAAAAGATATAACAACAAATGATCATGCTGCTCAGATGATAAATGGAGGTCTTACTCATGCAGACAATCGAAACTCATCGATTGAACTTAAGAAATTTCACTGCAATCGACGCAGCCGGATTGTTGGAGTATACAGCAAATCCAAGAGTGAACTGCTTTAGGGATCACCAGATTTCGACGTTGGAGGAGGCTGCAGCGGAGGTCGAAAAAAGAAGCAGTGACGACTCCCATATCGCGGTCTGCCTGAAAGACAGCAACGAACTGATCGGGGAGCTATTTGGTATGAAGGAAGAACGAGATTCGGATACGTATGGTATTGGATGGAATTTTAATGCCAGATTTGAAGGGAAAGGATACGCAAGTGAGAGCGCGAACGCCTTCATAGCGTATCTCTTTACGCAACAGGAAGTAAGAAGACTGTACGCATATGTCGAGGATGATAACTTCCGGTCACAGAAGCTGTGTGAGAAACTGGGTATGCGCCGGGAAGGCTGTTTCATAGAATTCGTTTCATTTGTTAAAAATGAAGACGGCACGCCAAAATACGAGAATACGTATCAATATGCCTTACTGAAAAAGGAATGGCTTGCTCAGCATGCACAGCAGAGTTGATCATATCCATCCATATCGAATCCATATCAATTCACAACAAGGAACGTTTCTACAACAAAAGCGGCGACCTCTCCCTGGTTGAATTCAGGAAAAGGCCGCCGCTCTATGAAACGTTCTCTTTATTTGCGATTTAGTTGCTCCAGTACTGCTTGGCAATCTTTTGGCCTTGATCGATCTTTGCCCATTGCTCGGCTTCGCTTAGCTCGTTACCGCCATCGCAGGATGCAAAGCCGCATTGATGGGACAATAACAGGCGATCCTTATCGATGATTTTGGATGCTTCGTCAAGCAAACGGATGACGCGCGCTTCATCATCGAGTGTACTCAATTTGGATGACAGCAAACCTAATACAACTTCCGTTTCAGGTCTGTCTTTGAATACTTCAAGCGCCTCAATTGAACCTGCACGATCATCATCCCACTCCAGGAAGAAACGGTCATACTTCAACTGCTTCAGAAACAGATTGGCGATTTTCGCGTAAGATCCACCACCCATGTTGCGGGAATCATAATTGCCGCGGCAGTTGTGTGTCCACATTTTCAAGCCCAGGCTATGACCGAAGTCAATTACGGTATTGTTAATATCAATAAATTCGGTAGCGAGACCCTGTACTTCCTCTTGATTAATATGCTCCCCTGTAAACGGAGAGTTCGGATTGTCGTCTGCAAACAGCTCCCACAAGCAATCATCGAATTGCAGGATTTTCCCGCCCGCCGCAGCGAATTCTTCCACAAATTCCTTATATGCCTTCACAAGACCCGCTTTGAGTTCCTGTTTGTTCTGATAAACAGCATCCGTGCCGCCAATATTATCCGACCAGGAAAGTTCACCGAAGATATGGGATGGTGATGGTACGCAAAGTTTCGTTTGCTGGTCACCAGCCGTGTCTTGCAACTGTTTGAACAGTTGAATGAAATGATGATTCTTTCCGCTCAGTTCGCCCGTAATACGCAAGCCGATATCTTTGCGTGTTTCATATTTCGAAGTCCCATCCACGTCTCTGAAAAAATAGCCATGATCCGCGATATAGCGCTCAACTCCACCAAAACCCCACACAAAATCCAGATGCCACATCGATTTGGAAAACTCTCCATCTGTAATAATCGACAGGTCATGCTCGATCTCCTTCTTCACAACCTGTTGGATTGCCTCCGTCTCGCATTTCTCATAACCTTCGAAGTTTTCATAGAATGGATATTGGATATCATCACGATGTTCAATTTGCGTTTTATATGTCAGCAGCTCATCGGGCCGCAACAAACTCCCTACGATCTGGAACTTATCAGTCATGTAAAAACCCCCTCGTTGTATACCATTATCATATCATGCAAAAAGGGGTTAGAAGAGATACTTAAAAACCATAACTAGTTATAGCTAGAAGCTATAGCAAACAAAAAACCTTATGCTGATGCTTACCTTCGGTTCACTGATTTGTAGCGCTGCTGTTCAATAAACACAAGTAGACCGCCCCCCGAGCAAAGGTTGCGGTCTACTTGACGTATATCCTCTTGTTCAGCCCGCCGCCCTTACAAGCGGATATTGCGGCCAGAGCCGTGTTGACGCAAATACGATCAACACATAACTCTCAACTGATTTATAACGTACTACGCCTTAATTCATAAAAATACTGCACGGCTGGATGCTTTGACTTTATCTTCTCGGACATGTTCAAAATCCGCTTTTTGCCAATACGTCTGTCTACCAAAGCAAGAATATTAAACAAGATATCGTTGGTCTCCAGATTATCCTCTATCGAAGTGGATAAAAACGTAGTCGCTGCAACCGTAAAATTCGATTTACTTAATGATGACTGTGCTGACAATAGCTCCTTCGCAAGTACTGAGCTTTTTCTGCTTCTTGCAATGACTTCAAGACGATCCGCTGGAACGGTCCCTTTGGTATCTTTTATGACGGCTTCTATCTCTTCATCGCTCACAGGAATCAGGATATCCGGGTCGTTCTTGATCTCCTGCTCCGTCTGATACCATCGAATTGGGCCATTCATATCACTCATATTGAGTACGTTCTTTTTATCTACGGTAATATAACAATTTCCTGATTTATCAGGTAAATAGCGGTAGCTGGTTGCCCGGTACTCAACCCTTCCAACTAACGCAGGACTGAGGAAACTTTCCAGCTGTTGTTTCAATTTACTCCAGGACATGTGACCTCCTGTATTCTATTCAATTTCCTCTACCCCATCTTGATCCTTACTTCCAAATTCATCGAGTAACGCACGTACTCCACTTGTAGACTTAGCGTTCATCAAGCTATTTCTAAGTTCACTTGCCCCTCGAAATCCACGGACATATATTTTGAAGAAGCGGGCAAGCGGGCTGAACGAACGTGGCTCCTGTCCTGAATATTGATCATAGAGATCCAAATGCAATCGTAGCAGATTAAGGAATTCTTCACTAGTATGTTCCTTCGGCTCTTTCTCAAAAGCAAATGGATTTTGGAAAATACCGCGCCCAATCATAATGCCATCCACACCATATTGCTCAGCGAGTTTCAAGCCGGTCTGACGGTCAGGAATATCTCCGTTAATCGTGAGAAGTGTATCTGGCGCCACCTCATCACGGAGTTTCTTAATCTCCGGAATCAGTTCCCAGTGAGCATCTACTTTGCTCATTTCCTCTCTGGTCCGCAGATGAATGGACAGATTAACAATGTCCTGTTTCAGAATATGGGTTAACCAGTCGCGCCATTCGTCTACAGCAGTGAAACCGAGCCTTGTTTTTACACTAACGGGCAGTCCCCCCGCTTTGGCGGCCTGGATGATATCCGCAGCGAGTTCAGGACGGCAGATCAGACCGCTTCCCTTCCCATTCTCCGCTACATTCGCTACCGGACATCCCATATTAATATCGATGCCTTTGAAGCCTTCCTTCGCCATCCCGATACTCATCTCACGAAAGAATTCCGGTTTATCTCCCCAGATATGCGCCACAATCGGCTGTTCATCTGCTGTAAAAGTCAAACGCCCGCGCACACTTTTGTTCCCCTCCGGGTGACAATAACTTTCTGTATTCGCAAACTCCGTAAAAAACACATCCGGTCTGCCTGCTTCACTTACGACATGGCGAAACACTACATCTGTCACATCTTCCATAGGCGCCAAAATAAAAAATGGTCGTGGTAAATCACGCCAAAAGTTTTCCTTTGTCATATCCAAAACCCCTCTATATATACCAGGACAGTCTATGTCCTTATTAATAGTAAAAAATCGTAACTCATGCATCTGCATACTCATCATTTAAATTAGCATTAGCAGTTTCATTACAATTTACATGTTGATGTCCTTGCTTCTTCTTCACTTATACCATGTCAGCGTAACATCGTTCAAACATCAGTATATGTTAATCAAAGACATACCATTGAGTATATCACATACACAAGAAAGCGCACTTCCTCTTGAGAGTCGAAAGTAGAACTTCACCCCTCCTTGTTACCTTGGGACAAACCATAGGGTACACGTCGTAATGAAATCGTAATACTTAGCTTAGAGAATCGTAAGCTATCCCACTTATGCTAATCCATGTAAGAAAAAAACCATTGGAGTGTGATAAGAATGATGAAAAGAAAACAAGGCAAAATGATGATCATGACGGCGGTGTTAATGCTGTCGGTGGCATTTTCCGGATTAGCAAGTGCAGCAGAGATGAAAACAATTAAAAAGGATGGCATGGAGCTTGTTAACTTGAGACAGGCGGCGGCAATGTATGACTACAGCATTAAATGGGACAGCACAGATAGATCAGTAACCTTGATGTACATGGACGATATGGACGACATGGATGGAAACATGATGAATGATGACAACATGATGGACGACGACATGACGATGAAAGACGATATGATGGCGAAAGATGACAAGATGATGAAGGACGGCATGATGATGGACAGTGAAATGAAGCCAGCGGGAAAAATGATTAAAGTGTGGATCGGCTCCAAGAAAGTCATGGTTGATGGTAAGCAAGTAAACCTAGGTACCACTCCTGCTATTTCCAATGACAGCACTTATGTATCTGATATGCTGATTACTAAATACATGAAGCCTGCTGAAGCAATGAAATGAAATGAAATGAAATGAAATGAATTCGGCCAAGTAGCACCATCACCATATGGTATGATTAATCAAATGTATTTTTTGGAATATGGGGTGGGTCAGTTTGAATGAACGAGTACTGGTCGCTGATGATGATACGAATATTACAGATGTTTGTCGCAGGTATCTGGAACGTGAAGGTTATCTCGTCGTGACTGCTAAAGACGGTTTAGAAGCTTTGGAGCTATGGCGTAGTCAAACTCCAAATCTGATTGTGCTCGACCTGATGATGCCACATAAGAACGGTTGGGAAGTATGCAACGAGATTCGACAAACCGAGGATATCCCGATCGTTATGTTGACTGCCCGCGGTGAGGAGCAGGATCGTCTGATGGGACTGACGATGGGTGCAGATGATTACTTGACGAAACCTTTCAGTCCAAGAGAACTCGTTTTGCGAGTGCAAGCAATCCTGCGCAGGATGCGATACGCCCAGATAACGCCTGTTACATCATCTGAACATACCATCAAATACGAAGGACTCACCATTGATGTCGCGAAGCGTGAAGTGGAGATCAGTGGGCAAACGATTGATTTGACGGTTACCGAGTTCGAGATGCTGTACTTATTGGCAAGCCATCCAGGTCAGGTGTTTTCCCGCACCCAGATTCTGAGCAAGATTTGGGATTTTAGCTACGAGGGAGATACAACGACCGTTACCGTACACATTCGGAGATTAAGAGAGAAAATCGAACAAACGCCTTCTGATCCGAAATATATCAAGACAGTCTGGGGCATAGGCTATAAGTTTGCGGGTGATGGCAGCTAATGAAACTGCGTACTTACTTAGTATTGTCCAGCCTGACGGGAATTGGAGTACTCTTAATTTGTTTATTCGTCAGCTACTCTAAAATGCTGCTCACTATTGAACAACTTTATTGGTTGTCTGGTATAACGGCTGGGGTAGGCTTGCTCTCGTTTATCCTTCAGTATCTGTTGACTAAGCCATTAGAGAAATCCATTGCGCGGATTACACAACAGACCATGCGAATTGCCGAAGGGGATTTCCATACCGAAGTCCCCTTAATCGGTCCGCAAGAGTTCGAACTGCTGGCACAGCAATTTAATGAGATGAGCTACAAACTGAAGGAGAGCTTTGACAGTTTGCATCATTCCGAATCTGCTCGACGAGAACTGATTGCGAATGTCTCCCACGATTTGCGGACACCCTTGGCATCCATCCAATCGTTTGTCGAAGCATTGGAGGATGATGTGATTAAGGATAAAGATACCTTTCAACGCTATCTGAATACCATTCGATTGGAAACAAAGCGCTTGGGAGGGCTTATTCATGACCTGTTCGAATTATCTAGTCTGGAGGCAAAAGGCGAAATATTCGACCCGCAGCCTTGTCATGCTGATGAGTTGCTGATCAGCACATTGGAGAGCTTCTCCTTCCATCTCGCTGAGAAAAGGTTGACCGTCGAGATCGATCTGCCGGATAAATTGCCGGCTGCTATGATGATGCCGTCGCAAATGAAGCGGGTCCTGTCCAATTTGCTGCAAAATGCCATTCAATACTCTCCTGCTGATGGAAAAATCGTTCTAGCTGCCGCTGAAACGGGTCAGTATTTGCGAATTTCCGTAACGGATGAAGGCGATGGAATGGAAGCGGCGGAGACTTCACGTATATTTGAAAGATTTTATCGGATTGATAAATCACGCAGCAAGAGTAATGGAGGCGCCGGGCTGGGCCTCGCAATCGCACAATCGATTGTTCAACTCCACGGCGGTGAAATTGGGGTACAGAGTACTAAAGGAGCGGGTAGCTGCTTCTGGTTTACACTTCCGATATATTTCAGTCGCTAACCATAGGTTCGATAAGTCGTATTTCTCAGGTGGTGATTGATTTGGCCAGTGATTTTGTATTCCTTTTCGGTGTATTTGGGGCGGGGTTATTATCGTTTTTTGCACCATGTATTTTGCCGCTGCTCCCGGTATATGTGTCTTATTTGTCAGGAAGCCTGGTCAACGGTACTACTCAGGGAGAAGTCGGCGCGAACGCTGTTCGGCTTCGATCTGTACTTGTTCTGCGAACTTTACTGTTTGTCCTCGGACTATCCGTAGTGTTTATTTCACTCGGTTTTGGTTCCGGCATTCTTGGCAATGTTATCACAAGTTCCGGGTTCATTGCAGTTTGCGGAGCCATCGTTGTGCTGTTTGGCATTTATCAAACGGGATGGATCAAACTACCTTGGTTGGAACGAGAAAGAAAGCTGTCAAGCCATCGTAGCACGCAGGGTGGATATATAGGTGCTTTCCTGCTTGGCCTGACATTCAGTTTTGGCTGGACTCCTTGCATCGGTCCTGTACTGGCAGCGATCCTCGGTATCGCAGCAGGTGAAGGATCCCCTGTTTATGGAGGGTTTCTCATGTTTCTTTACACCCTGGGGTTAGCGATTCCTTTTTTGGTCATGTCCGTATTCTCGGAATATGTAATGAAGCGAGTTCGTCGCTTGTACCGGTTCATGGGAGCAATCAAAATGGTGTCCGGCTGTATTCTTATTTTAATGGGACTGCTGCTAATGACAGATCGGCTAAACACGATTGTGAGCTGGTTTCAATAATTATTGGGGGAATTCGGTATGAAGATGTCTTGGAAATGGATGGGATATGTACTGATATTAACTGGCTTATTGGTTTCCTTGACCGCCTGTGGTTCGAAGCAAACCCTCCAACCAACGGATATGGGTTCGCCAACGATGATGAACAAAGGTGAGGCTGCACCTGAATTTTCATTAAACGATCTGAAAGGCAACACTTTAGAACTTGCGGATCTCCAGGGGAAGAAAGTGTATGTGAAATATTGGGCTTCCTGGTGCTCCATATGTCTTGCAGGCCTTGAAGACTTGAACACACTTGCCCAGCAAGAAAATGATTTTCAAGTCATCACGATTGTTACACCCGGTTATAAAGGAGAGAAATCCTCCCAGGAGTTTACCGACTGGTTTAACAAGCAACCTTATACTAATTTAACCGTACTTTTGGATGAGCGTGGTGTATGGGCTAAGGAATTCGGAGTACGAGCATACCCGAGTTCTTTTTATATTGACTCCGATGGGAAATTGGTCAAATCAGTCCCGGGTCATGCATCCAACGACCAGATCAATGAGACTTTGAAGGGGATTTTGTGAGGAAGGATGAAGTATCATGAAAGGTACCCTGTTAAGCTTGTGTCTCCTAACCATTGCAATTGTAGTGTCAGCTTGTGGAAGCCGGGTTGAGAATGACATGGTATCTGCATCGTCCCGGACCATTAAGACAATGAGCGTTTCCGAGAATGATCTACATCACCTCTACTTGGCTGGTGGCTGCTTCTGGGGTGTGGAGGCGTATATGTCCCGCATTCAGGGAGTTCAAGATGTAACCTCGGGCTATGCAAACGGCGAAGGAGAAGCCCCCACCTATGAAGAGGTTATTCGTGGAGATCGGGGGTTCGCGGAGACCGTTCATGTAAAATATGATCCGAAGCAAGTCACTTTGCAGAAATTGCTTGACTCTTATTTCAGAGTTGTTGATCCGACCAGCCTAAATAAGCAAGGTAATGATAGAGGTATTCAGTATCGCACAGGGATATTCTATACGTCACCTGAAGATGCAAAGATTATTCAGCAAGCTGTAACTCAAGAGCAAGAGAAATATGATAAACCCATCGTAACGGAAGTGCTGCCTCTGCAAAACTATTATCTGGCGGAAGAGTATCATCAGGATTATTTGGAGAAAAATCCGAACGGATATTGTCACATTGACTTGAGTGTTTTGAATGAGCAAGAGATTGTGATCGATCCTGCTCAATACCCCCGTCCAACAGATGAGCAATTAAAAGAACGTTTGACAGATGAACAGTACGCGGTAACTGTTAACAATGATACTGAGCATGCATTTAGTAACGAATATTGGGATAATGTTGAACCCGGTCTGTATGTGGATATCGCGACGGGAGAGCCATTATTCACCAGCCAAGACAAGTACGATTCCGGTTGCGGATGGCCGAGCTTCACGAAGCCGATTGCACCTGAGGTTGTAACATACCAAACGGATAAGAGCTTCGGAATGGAACGCACAGAGGTAAGAAGTCGCTCAGGTGACATCCATCTTGGGCATGTGTTCGATGATGGTCCCGAAGATCGTGGTGGTAAACGGTATTGCATCAACAGTGCATCCATCCGGTTCATTCCGCTCGACAAGATGGAAGCAGAACATTACGGATATCTGTTGCCCTTGTTGGATTAGAAGGATTCTGAATAGAGTTTTGCTTAAGCTTAACAAGCATAGTACCAATAATGAAAATCACCCTCCATCCATTCAAAACAACGGATGGAGGGTGATTGCTGAGAAATTAGGAATAGCTTTGACCCTCCCTCTTATCCTATCATTTGCATAATCGCACAAGAAGGACGCAGCCCCTAATTCAAGCACTTACTTCAAGTCTCTATCTTTCAACGAAATATCACTGAAAATCTGAGAATTCATGCTTAAAAGTATTCTGGCATGGACAGGTTTAAGAATGATTGGCTACAGTAAAAGTTCGTTCGATTTCCATCGTATCATCCCCTACTCTACTTGGTCGTTCCATGTAGGGCGAAAGGTTTGATTAAAAAGAGGGGTTTTGGATTTTTTGCTGAATAATATTTGGAGCTATGTCAGTGAACTTACTTATGAGCAGAATAGTTGAATATAGTCATATTCTACCTAGTAAATACGGGATCATACCATGAATATACATACAGTCTTTTTGATGATTACGGAGGAGAATACAATGCAGGAACTTATATTTACAAAGGATTACAAAAACAATGAAACACTTAGAACGAGTTTTTTCGAACTTGCTACCAACACGTTTGGTTTAAGTTTTAAACAATGGTATCAAAAAGGGTTTTGGAGCGAACGATACATTCCCTTTTCATTTGTTGAGGGAGATAAAGTTATTGCAAATGTCTCAGTAAACATTCTTGAGTTAATTATTAATGGAGAGAAGAAAAAAGCTATACAAATTGGAACAGTGATGACACCTCCTGAGTATCAAAGAAGAGGATTATCTGCAAGTTTAATGGACAAGGTTTTAGAGGAATATGAGAACAAGGTTGATATCATGTATCTCTTTGCCAATGATACGGTTCTTGATTTTTATCCCAAGTTTGGGTTTAAATCCGTAGAAGAGCATCTATTTTCAATGGACTTTACACCAAGCCAATTGGAGCATACAGACATTAGAAAACTAGATGTAAGTCAAGAAGATGATTTACGTTTGATTTACAAATTTGCATCAGAAAGATTGCCCGTTTCTCAACATTTTGGAACTGATTACACTCATGGAATAGTAATGTATTATTGCCTGAACGTTTTCAGTGATGATATTTATTACTTGGAAAACGAGAACGCTATAGCTATTTATAAGAAAGAAAGCAATCACATGGACCTCTTCGATATGATCAGCTTAAAGGAAATCAACATTCAAGATATTTTGACTAAGATTGCTGGAAAAGATACTGAAAAAATCACTTTCCATTTTACCCCTGACTATAAAGGTGTCGATATAAAAAGTAATATCTCATATGATGGTTTATTTGTTAGGACAAATGGTGAAAACCTCTATCCTGTACATGTAAAACACCCTATTACATCTATAGCCTAATGCTAGGTCGGGCAGATTTTTTTGTCATTTAAACTCCAATTTCAGAACTGGGTAGAAAGAAGAGTTTTGATATGCAGGCATAAAGATAAATTCTGTAATTGTGCTTGCATTTCTTCCTTGAATAATTGCGCTTCGTTTGCTCTTGCCGAATAGGTAAAGCTATTCTACAATAAAAGCTCGGCAGGCTTTTGTACCTGCAAATCGTGACATGGAGGAGGCCTGAATCAAACATGGAAATTACGCTGGATATTATCAAAGACAAAGTCGAATGCCTGCAGGCTTATGACTTCCGTGAACTGGAACGAGCGATCGAAGACCGAATCGGAATGAACAAGGCGCTGCTCCTACGGGTGAAGCAGGTCCAGCATCAAGTGACGTTCGACCCGCTTCGCAACAAGATGTTATATAGTGCAGTTGTGCATTTTGCCGCAGAGTGATGGACGAGTTTTATACTTTGCTAGCGCCCATTAACAAAAGTATACCCGATCTTTACGGAACCCATGGAGAATCCGCCAAAGATGGTATTTACATTCTCCACGCCGCCATGCATTCGATATGAAATAGTAGAACTACCCCCGTCTGGATTACACGGGGGTAGTCTTTTTTATCAGCTGATTTAATTAAACCTAACCTTACATTTACATTTCCCAGATCCGGTAGAGAACCATCGCTGCTTCAGCGCGGGTCAATGGTTCGGCTGGTGCGATTTTGTCATTTTTGCCGTTAACAATTCCGCTTCCTACGAGGGAAGCTACACTATCCATCGCGTAAGTGGAAATGCTTGCAGCATCGGAATAAGGAGCTAGATTTCCATTGCCTGCAGATTGCTTACCAGCAGCTTTCAGGGCTTTCGCCGTAAGAACCATCATATCTTGCCGGGAAATGCTGCTGTCTGGTTTGAATGTGCGATCTTCGAATCCAGATGCGATACCAAGTTCTTTGGCAATAGCCACAGCCTCTGCATAGTGAGCGGTTGGCTGTACATCGCTGAAGGCTGCCCCGTTCGTGCCTGAGCCCTTCAATTCAAGTGCTCGGACAAGCAAGGTGATAAAGTCTGCTCTCGTGATAGAAGCTGCAGGAGCGAAGCTGTCATCAGAGATTCCTTTAATAATATCGCGTGCAGCCATCGCTTCGACTGCTTGTTTTGCCCACAGGACATTTTGCACATCGTCAAAAGACTTGGTTACGTAGGCTACAGCATAGGTGCTGAAATGAGTGGTTTTGAACACCATCGAGCCGGATTTAGTATCATAGTGTCCACTTGGTACGGCTGTTGCCTGTCCTTGTTTGTCAATGTAAAGAATCACGATCTGATGTGCATTGACAAGTTCCAGTGCAGCAGGCGTGTACGGAACAGATACCGTTACAGGTGCCGATGGGTTGTTCCAGGCAAGGATACGGTCACCAGCTTTTACGCTTAGGTCGATCACCGGACGGCTGCCCACATTAGCACGAACGTCTGCACTCAAGTGATCTGGTGAGACCTTGTTAATCTGAATAGAGACTTGGTCTGCTTGTTCCGTGATATTAGTAAGCATGTTGGACGGAATTTGAAGTGTTGCAGTGTCCGTCTTAAGCACAAACTCAACATTATTGTTGCTTTGCAGGAATGAAGTTGGCAATTGCACAACATAGGATTGTACATTTGCCTGCTTCGGCAATTCGATGGTAACCTGCTTCTTGCCATTTGCACCTGGAGAAGCTTTTTCAATGGCTTTATTTACGCTATCTCTCGAAACGGTTGCTGTGGCTGTTCCATTTTCGACTTTTATTACCGGTACAATCACCGCGTCGTTGCCCGGAAGCTGTGGTTGAGGCTGAGAAGTAGTACCGGGGCTGGACCCGCTGTTGCCTCCGTTATTGTTACCACCGCCGTTGTTACCACCATTGTTACCACCGCCATTGTTGCCGCCAGAAGAAGGTTTGCCAGTCAGCGTCAATTCACCGAATACGGACGTATCCTGGTAACCTTGACCGGATGGATCGTTCCATGCGTTCACGCTAATTCTGTTGCCATCTTTGGCATCATTAATCTGCGCATCAAAGCCGATTTTGGCATTGTTCGCAGGCTTAACCTTTTTGAACGGAATCTTCATTTCAACTGTGTAGTTGGTACCGGAAACAGAGACTTTCGATTCGAAGCCTGCAGCGATTTCCGCAGGATTAAAGGAAGCGGCGTTCTCGAAATTCACTCTGTATTGTCCATCATCGTCTTGGAAGTTAGCTGTTTTTCCGTTGTTTTCATCGACGAATACTTCAACGGAATCCTGCTCCCATACATTCGGGTTGGACTTGTTCAGTTGATCATCTCTGACTTGAACGAGCACATACAGATTGTCATCATCCCAGAGTGCTTTGGCTGTTCCTGTCGCACCTGACCATGCCATTTGCTTCGTATCCAGTTTCATTTCAGGAGCTTTGCTCCATACACTGTCTACAGAGCCATCAATAGCTGGTGTCCCATAGTGCGCGCTTGATTTCTTGTATTCAAGGGCTTCGGGTGGATTTTCCGCCATGTACTTTTGCGGATCAACGACCGCGTAGAATGCCTCTTTGGCTTGAAAATTCTTGTCAAACAAGGTTGGATTCTGCTCGGCTCTCCAGCTGGTGCTGTCATTTAATCCCCAAAAGGTTACACGTGGAATATGCTCGCTATTCTTCTTATAGAGATCCATCAATTGGGCATACAGATAGGCCTGCTGCTTCGCTTCTTTTTCAGTGATTGCAGAGTTGGTGCCTGCCATAATGTCCAATTCGGTGACACTGACTTCTACACCCAAAGAAATGAAACGTTCGAGCGACATCTTGACATTGTCCAATCTCGTGCCCAAATTATAGTGGGCTTGCATGCCGATGCCATCAATCAGTTTCTCGCCGGGGTGATCTTTGGCGTAATTCTCATTGATCTCTTTCACCATGCTGTAGATCGCTGTAGCTTTATTCTGGTTGTCATCGTTGTAATCATTATAGTAAAGCTTGATATCCCAACCATTCTCGTCAATGACTTCTTTGGCTGCAAGGAATGCTTCCTCAAGAAAGTCAGGGCCGATGGCTTGTAACCAGCCGGAATTACGCAATGCATTTTTCCAGTCTTCTGGATTAGCCGGGTTATCGTTCATCGCTTCGTTGACAACGTCCCAGGAAATAACTTGGTCACCAAAATGCTCAACGACCGTTTTAACATGTGTTCTTAGATTTGTCAGAGCTTCCTCACGGCTCAGCGGTTCACCACTCGCTGCCGTATAAAGCCATGTAGGAGACTGGGCATGCCATACGAGCACATGACCGTGCAAATCAAGGCCCGCGTCCTTTACTCTTTGGACTAGAGCATCTTCTGCGGTGAAATCAAATTGTCTGTCCGCGTTATAAGCATAATCCGGCTTCATATCATTCTCAAACGTGACGACATTGTGATGCTTCTTCAGAAGCTTGAGCCGAGTCTCGTCAAAGGTAGCCGGATTAACAATGTTCCCGATCAGGAAATCATCCTCGTAAATATCCTTGAGGTTAGGAAGATCTTCTTGAATCGGAGGCGCAGCAGCTACAGGTCCCAAATATTTTAGAGCAAAGTCATCTAAGAAAAAGGTACGGCTGCCACCGTCATTATTTGCTGTTTCAATATAAGCATTGAGTACGCTTGGAGTAGTGGTGAGCGTATACTTCCCCGTTAAGTGTACCCATTCCTGATCGGTAACGGTTGCATTTGGTGAAACGTTGGCAAAGCCACTGTCCGCATATTGAACACTAATACGAAGAGTTGTAGGCGCTTCGCCAGGTGCCATTTTCACCCAAGCAGACAGCTCGTATTCATGGTTCTTTGCCATTTTTCCAGTTGCATCAACCAAGGCTGCATCATATTGTGCCATAGTCGTTACAAGCAAGCTTTGCTTGCCGCCAGATGTATGATTATCGTTTTGGGAAAGAACTACCGTTTCACGGCCGTTCCGCGCTTTGAATCCATCCAGGCCATCCTCAAAATCGGCAGAAATGCCCGTTTTATCTACAATCTCTGGTGCGGTTTGATCAGGGGTTACATCGGTGATGATGACTTCATCAATGTAAATATCCGAGGTTAACGTGTTGTCCGATGGTTCAACATAGATGATAACCTCATTCGTTTTAGAAGGGATTTCATAGCCTTTAGTTTCAAATAACGTCCATTCGGAAGCGTTTACAAGCTTGTTGCCTATAAGCCAAGGATACTTCTGGTCCTCCACTAATATTTCAGAATTTATTTTGGATGCCAGATGGAACTGGCCTTCACCTGAACCGAGTCTAACCTTGAGAGAAATATCATACTTACGGTCCGATTTCATCTTGCCAGTAAGTTCGAGAGCAGGAACGGCCTTCTCATCGGCCCGGTTGAAGAATTTCAGAGATTTCGTACCTTCGGAGGCTAAGTTATCAACGACCGCAGTATCCCCGCTCGATCCCCAACCCAGCTTGCCCCATCCACCGGTATTTCCATCTTCAAAGCTTTGGTTGAGGACTATAGTGGGCTCGGCAGGTGCTCCTGCTTGGGTAATAGTGATATCCCCAATATAGAAAGAGACACCCTTACCCGCTTCATCAGATTTAATCCGCAGAGCTGTCTTGTCCACACTCGTCACGGTAAGAGGGGCGGATAGCGTAATGCCTTGTCCCCCTATAAAGTCGGAAGAGCTAATTTCCTTGTATCCCTCTGAGTCAGTAACGCCCTTATTAGATACAATCTCCAGGACAGCTTTTCCAGCTGCAGGCGGGTTAGCATCAGTATCGACATAAACGGAAGCGGTTACAGAATACTCTTGGCCAACCGCCAAACCCAGGTCACCGAATGCGAGGTCCACACCATCCCAGTTATTAGATCGGTTACTAACTTTTAGAGCTGCTCCATCATCATTGCTCTCAAACGGCTTGCCCGTTACAGCGCTCAGCTGGGCGTCGCCTGATGGAGTTACCTTGCCTTGACCATTCTGGAATGTTTCCTGATACACAATTCGTGAATTAGATGCCGCTAAATCCGCAGCGCTAACTGCCGGAGCTATCAAGCCGCCCGGAAGAAGCAGAGCCGCTGCGAGTAACCCGGAAACGACCTGCTTAAATGATTTCCTCATTCGAAGCATTCCCCCCACACCAAGTTTTTTTATAAACCATTTAAAGCGCTTACATAATTTACTGCAGCCAGCCTCCTTTCCCACAGATAATACCACTTCATGGAAGAGAAATCTTACTCCAAATTAAAGGTGAATCCTAGTTTATTACAGAACTATACCAAGTCTGATACGGGTACGGTCATGATCTTCATTCCGCTAATCAGGCCGCGGCAAATAAATTCGTCGCAGCACTCACAACAGATCCCCTCTTCACTAATTTGAATTATCACCACTTGGCACTATTGAACAGGTGTCAGGTATCCCAGCGTTCCTTGAATTCGATGCTTGATATACCAGCTTAAACAGTGATGACACATCCTGATTATCGGGGAAAGGACTTTCTGCACGTTTAATGAATAAAGTTTTAGAGGAATACGAGCACAAGTACGATTACATGTACCTTTTTGCCAATGAATCGGTGCTTGATTTCCACCCAAAGTTTGGGTTGATTTTTTTAATAATGCCTACCACCAGCCATACTTAAAAAAGATCAAAAAGGAGCAGGATTTCCCTGCTCTGATTTCCCTGCTCCTTCGCTATGTGGAACTTCTTTCTCTCATCAAACGTAAATTCACAAGGTATAATGAAGTCAGATGACCGTTCAGCATGATCTTATGACCATCATAATGAAGGAGGGGACATTCGTGGCGTTTATCCCGTTAAACTGTCCCAATTGCAACGGAAGAATTGAATACAAAGAGGGTGAGATTTTAAAGTGTCCCTATTGTGAAACAGAGCTTTTATTGAAGCAAAATCATGTCTATTACGTAGACCAGACCATTAATCATTATCACGGAACGCCCCCTAAAGCACCGCGGAAGCAGGCTGTCTCCGTAAAGCTAATGCTGATACTAATGTTAGTCCTAACTGGCGCGATCGGTACTTATTTTTATTATAGCAACAGCTCCACCTATTCAAGAACAGAAGCCAATCTGCCTGTGCGAAAGATGCCCGAAAGCGAGGTTCTGCTCTCATTTTTGCGAGATATCTTCGACAAAGGGTCTGCCTTGCCGACAGAGGAGGAATTGGCTCGTCTTCGCTATTTAACCGTAGAGCATTCGGAGAATGATCAGTGGAAGTTTACATATAGCCTCTCCGATCCCTTCAGCGATGAACAGGCCGAGAAGATCACTTATGTTACTCAGGACAAGAAACTGAATAGCCAGCGCATTGATCAGCGAGATTTTGAAGCTTTTAAGGGACTGACGGCATTGGACCTGACGAATACCTATGAAATCGCCCAGACGGAACAAACCACTTTGGCCCATATGTCCGGATTACAAAGTTATGGAGGCGCTTTTAACGAATCCTTCAGCAAATTTTCGGGCTACTTTGGCGACAAGTCTAAAATTACGGAGCTTTCCACTCAGCTTCGCAGCAATCAGGAATTGGCCCTGCTTCTGGAGTTTCCTAATCTGAGCTCGTTATCCATTACCTATGTGGATGAATCCGTAACGGATTTCTTTCTGTTGAACAAGCTGCCGCTCAAGTCCCTGTCGCTCACCTTTGTCGATGAACTGGGATGGTTGTCCTCCATGACCGGGCTGTCATCCTTATCCATACAACACAGTGAAACCACTGACCTGCAGCCGTTGTACGCCTTGACTCAGCTTCAGGAGCTTCATTTGTCCTTTTTAACGAATGTGAAATCCATCGACTTTGTGCAAAACATGCCTGCTCTACAAACGCTAGATATTGAAAATGTAAACTTTTCCAACCTGGAGCACTTGACCGGCAAGGCCTCCATTACTAAACTACGCCTGGCTTCTCTAAGTCAGCTTAGCTCGGTAAAGGCCATAAACAGTCTGCCCTCTCTGCGGGAACTAGCTCTGTCCGGTTACTATGAGAACGCAGAGACGTTATCTTTACCTAATGTGGGCCGAGTGGAAATTCCAAGCTCCTTTCTCACTGGGCTGAAGGCGCCCGCTACAACCAGCCTGACGCTCCGTGGCGGAAGCGGGGAATTGAACTTGACTGCGCTGGGGAAATTCCCGAAACTGGAGCAACTCTCCCTCTGGGAGATCAGTGAAATAACCCATCTTGGCGCCCTGGACGGTTTGCCTCGTCTAGAGACTCTGAACATTTACGATTCGTCACTATATAAGGAGAGCGATGCTTTATTTCGTTTGAAGCAGATCAAATCTCTGATGTGCTCAGAGTGTAGGCTGAATTTCGAACAAAAATCGGCCGCAGAGAACGGCGTACTTGAGCATTTGACCTTAGAGCAGCCATATTTCAGCATAAACAACACCTCTGTTACTGAAGTTGACCAAATGGTGCCTTACTTTGCCAAAATGTCGGCTCTGCGTTCCTTCACTCTGCAAGACAGCAATTTGGCTTCTATCGAATTTATGAGTAACTGGCAGGCCATAGAAGAGCTTCATCTCGAGAACAATGCCATTTCCAATATAGAGACCCTAAGCCAGCTGCCTAATCTGCAAAAGGTATATCTCTCAGGTAATTCCGTACAAAACAAATCCGTGCTTGGCACGGGTGTGCAGGTGTATTGACCTCCATGAACTGGAACTAGCAATTGAAGAGCGAATCGGAATGAACAAAGCGCTATTGCTGCGGGTGAATCAAGTCCAGCAGAAAGTAATGTTTGATCCCATTCGCAACAAAATGTTATATAGTACAATCGTGCATTTTGCTATAGATTGATGGAACGACAACAATTGTAGCAGATAAAAACCCGGATTGGGCACTAAGATCCAATCCGGGTTTTCTATTGTTTGTACAGGCAACTTCAAGGCACCAACATTTTATTGAATATAAGAAAGGGGCTCCCCTTATGCAGTTCTTCCTGCATGGGGAACCCTTTCGGTGCTTTAAATCCAGTCAGAAGCCTTCAATATTCTTTGAACGATAGCTGCAACCTCAGCACGGGTGATATTGGCTTTCGGAGCCAGTTCGTCTGCTCCTCTGCCGCTGACCACACCTGCCTCAAGACTTGCAGCAACAGCAGCTTTAGCCCATTCCGAGACATGGCTTGCATCGGTGTAAGGCTTCAGAAGTTCATTGCTGTCCTTAATCGCCAGCTTCTCCTGAAGACCTGTAATTGTCATAGCATTGGACAAGATCACCATGGCTTGTTCACGAGTAATCTTCTCTTCCGGACGGAAGGTTCCATCCTCAAAGCCTTCGATCAACTTATACTCATAGGCTGTCAGAACAGCAGGATTATACCAATTGGAAGCATCTACATCTGCAAAAGGTGCTATGCCTTATACCGGCTTCAGTCCCAAACCTCTCATCACGATCGCTGCAAATTCGTCACGTGTCATATCCTCATTTGGATTGTATAGATCGTTTACCAACGCCATTCACAATCAGGCGGGAGCCCATATCATTGACAGCATCTTTAGCACAATGATTTTCCACATCTTTAAACATCAATGGGTGCCATACCACCGAATACAGACTGTTGTTTAAGCTGCTAATTTGAGCATATAACTTACCATCTTCCTCTGTGACCTTAGTGGGAACGTGACGAACAGATCCGTCTGGATCTGTAACGATACCTGTAGCAATCTTGTTCAGATCGATTCCTTCAGGCAGGCAATGGAACGTTCCACATACACACTATACTTGGTCACATCCACTGCTTGGTCTGCTAATATTGCTTTGACTGTAAAGTCAAAAGAAGGAGTTACCAGCGTAAGTGCATTTTGCGCCGCGGCATCTCCGCAACCTTCAGCATATTCGCTTCTGGAGAAGCGATACGGATCTGAATCTTAATATTCTCCGGCGCTACCGCCGTTCCCAATCGCTTGGAGATTGAATCAATATCGAGCTGCTGAGCAGGAAGGGTATAGCTTGCATTTCCAGTTTTCACAACCAGTACCGCCTGCTTCTCTTCCATATTATTGACCATCTGTCAGGTCAGTTCACAATAATGATACTGGATTCGGAAGAGACCGATATAGTCACTACTGCGCCTTGTCCCTCAGCTTTCAGTTGGTGTCCAGTTGTTGGGGATCAACGGTTATTGTTGTCACCGTGCGTTCACCCTCAGTAGGAGCTATGGATTTAACGATTCGTTCTTCCTTACCATTCATCAAGACAATGACCGCATTTTATTAAGATCATGCACGAGAGAATCACGCCAATGACACCCAACAAGAATGCGCATATTGAGTCGTTTCACAGTTTGTTGGAAGCAGAGTGCCTACAGTGTTATGAGTTTGCAACTACCAGGAAGCCTCTGAGATCGTGACGAACTATATCCGTTTTTGGCAAGAGTCTTGTGTATGTTAGCAGCAAACCTAACACTGTGGTTCCACTATCTAACCACAGTGTTCTATGAAATGAAATTATTATCAATTACTACTACACCTGACAAATTTATGAATTACCTCTTATTAATCTGCCTATTTACGGTGAAGAAGCAATGTTTATTTCCATACTCTGCTCCCAAGCGCATGTGAAAAAAGCTAATGTTCAATTCCTCTTGACTTTTTTCTAATACTATTATTTCCTAAAAGACTGATTAGTTTACTCAGTTCTTCTTTAGCCTCATCGTTTGTCCCTTCCAACTCATTCAATAACCCAAACAAGTTATCATACGAATTCGCAATTTCTGCTCTAACTTCCACCAATTCTTGAGCCACTTGTGAAAGTGGAACACCTTCTTCTTCTTCAAACGTTTCGACATATCTTGGGATGTTTAAATTGTAATCATTCTCTTTAATTTCATCCAACGATGCCACATGAGCAAATTTTTCAACGTCTTTACGGTCACTATATGTTTCAATAATTTTGTTGATATTTTCAGGAGAGAGTTTGTTTTGATTCTTCCCTTTTACAAACTCTTTTGAAGCATCAATAAACAAAATATCCTTACTCTTACGAGCTTCATGACCTTTGAACACCAGTATACAGGTTGAGATACTTGTGCCATAGAACAAGTTAGCTGGCAATCCAATAACAGTATCTAATAAATTATTGTCTATGATCTTTTGGCGGATTTTACCTTCAGAGGCACCTCGGAAGAGTACCCCATGCGGCAACACGATAGCCATTGTTCCTGCTCTATCTAAATGATAAAGTCCATGAAGAACAAAAGCGTAATCTGCCTTAGATGCAGGCGCTACACCATAACCCATGAAACGTGTATCTTTTTCTCGATCAATATTTTTTGTATCCCATTTATGAGAATATGGGGGGTTTGATACAACCGCATCAAACTTCAAAGGAATTTGTGTGCCATCTTTTTCAGCAAATGGCCAGTCAGTATAAAGTGTGTTTGCACGTTTTAATTCCATATTGCGGTAATTTACCCCATGCATCATTAAGTTCATACGAGCTAAGTTATAAGTCGTAGCATTCAACTCTTGCCCGTAAAACTCGACGCTTCCTTCTTCATCACCATTTGGTAATTCTTTTTGAACTGTCAGAAGAAGTGAACCTGATCCCATTGTAGGATCATAAACACGGAATTGACCTCCAGTACCAACTGCATCATTCGTGACAATTTTCGCCAGGATTTTACTAACTTCATGAGGTGTATAGAATTCCCCACCTTTTTTACCAGCACTGGCAGCAAATTGTCCAATCAAATACTCGTAAACGTCACCCAAAATGTCACGGCCTAAATCGTCTTTAAAAGTAAAATCGTTAATAATCAAAACGATTTCATTTAAAGCCTTTGCACGTTCGTTTGTACTTGACCCTAGACGTGTGTCCCCAAGGTTAACATCTGAAAATACATTAGCAAATTCCGCTTCTGCGACTGCGTTACGTTTGGCATTTGTATTGAACGAGTCAAACATGTCTTGGAAGTCACTAGCTTTGATTTTGTGATTTTCAATTTTGTATACGATGTTCTTCCAAGTATAGGCTGGGTCAATTGCATATCCGATACCTTTACTGATTTCTTCAAGGTAATCTTCTTTTTCAGTGTCTTCTGTCACTTTGTAGAACTCTTCCAGATTATTGGCTTTCAAATATTCATCTTGATTCTCTGATAAATAGCGATAGAACATAAATGGTAAAATATAATTCTTGTACTCACTTGCATCCATTGTTCCTCGCAGTTTGTTAGCCATTCCCCATAGTTTTGATGTAATATCTTTTGCATTACTCATTTTTTGTGTAATCTCCTTTTTTTATACAAACATTTGTTGAAGCATTAATTTCTTTAAATCTTTCAGCAAATTCAACTCACGCTGATGAAGGGTAATGAAGTGGTCGAGATTCATGAAAAGATGCCCAACTTTTTCTTGTTCTTCCTTCTTAGGAACTAACAAATTTGTTTCTCTAATCGTTTTTAACCCTAAATTTTTTATAGTAGTCCCAGTCAGGTTGTTCATAAAATAACTATAGATACTTGGTGTTTGAAAATAAGCATAAATGAATCTCTTATCAAAATCTGACACGGTAATGTAAGCGGCACTCTTACCTAACATAAGTTTCTCACCGTTGTACCAAGCAAGATTACCTATTGTACCGTTAATTGACATTAGCAATGTATTGTCGTTTAAAGCCTTGTCATCCTTAGATTGTTCTTCTTCAGTAACACGCTTAGTTTCTTCAGTAATTACAATTCGTCCATTCACCAGATTATTACCATTTATAAAATACACATTTCCATCATTAGTATATGTCGGCGTTCCATGCAAACCATCACCTATTTTTAAAGTCCCATCTAGAAGCTTACGCGCTTCCCAAGCATCAGTAAAACCTGCAAAGCGAATTTCAGGAACATTAGCACCATCTTTCGGAAACATTTTTTGAAGTAGAATTTTTTTCGTATCCTTTAGTAGTTCTAACTCGCGTTGATAAAGGGTGATGAGGTTGTCTAATTGATTAAAAAATGACGAAATTTTTCGTTGTTCATCCACTGCAGCTGGATAAACCACTATACCACTCAATGCGTTATCATCGCTAACTTTCATATCGTTTTTAGCACCCTTATTTACCAAGGGCTGCAAGTAACGATTTAATCGTTGATGGCTTTCAAAATATCGTTCGACAAAGTTGCTGTCAACATTATCATTTGGTTTATAAACGGCATAAAGCGTTGAAACAATACCTGCTTGTCCATTATTAGATTTGATAATTCCAAACGGATTAGATTTTAACGGACTCTTTGTATATACCACATCACCCTTTTCAACTACCCCATAAGTTGCAACTGATACACCAGCAAATGAACGTCCTTGAAATTCAATCTGATTAACTATTCCAAACTCGCCAGAAACTGATAACACATCTTCTTTTCCAAATCGCTCATCTCTGTTCTTTACTTTTGAAGTTGTTAAATATTCGTTTAACCGTCTCTGTTCCCAAGCATTCGTAAATCCTATGAATCTAATTTGAGGTGATTGTGTTATTTTATCACTCATTTCTAATCTCCTTTTATTTTAAATATTGAATTGCTAACGCAATTAACGATAAACAGCGGTTAAAAAAGTAATCATAGTGGCGATTATCCGTAATATCTATTTTATTTGTCTCATGATGACGGATTCTAAAACTATTACCAATTTTCGTTAGTGCCTTAAATTCACTATCAAAAATTTCAATAAAATCAGATTTCCCACTGCTCATATCATATACCACTTTGGTTACGGAGCCAGGTTTATCAAGATTAGTATAATAAGTTTTCAAGCGCTCAAGGGCATCCCATATTTTCTCAACTGAATCTTGGCGAGCTGCTGGATTTGGTGTTTTGTATAATGCAATTGCGTCTTTCATCAATTCTCTCGTACCATCTTCAGAAATCTTCTGTATTTGTGTCTCTATTTCAGGTGAAAGCGGGGTGTTCTCTACTACACGCTCAATAAGTTTTCCTCGGGTTAATGTAAACAATAATCCAGACTCTTGGAATATTTCGTTTAGTTCATTTCGATAATCATCGAAAACATTTGTTGTATCCAAGCAATGAATATCCCAATAATTTTTGTAACGATCATCATTCCATCCTTCAGAAATATCTTTTATATTTTGAGCAACATATTCTATAAGGTCAATTAATGAATATTGATCATAATCATCATTATCTTGTGGTGCAGCTATATGACCATCCTCATCCCTAAAAATATCAGGAATTTTTATTGCCATTCTATTTTCAAATTGATTGCGGTTAAATTCAATATAATACTTACCCGTAAAAGAGCAGCGCTGCTGAAGTCTAAAGTTATGCGTTAGGTTATTATAATATTTTTGACATATGTTTAGTAGTGAAGTATAAACTTCTTTTGAAACTTCAATAGTACGTGTAATTGGTTTTCTTAATCCATGACGTTCTGTGTATAAATGCATTTTTATTCTCCTTTTTTAATCCACATAATTTTATCATTTAACTATTCTTCTTTCTTAATTTCGTCAGCCATTTCGTAAAATGCCTTACGGAATTCAATCCTATATCGTACCCAACTCAAAGCTGCAATCTTTTCAACTGCAATTTCTTTATAATCTGCTCTTGCTTCATTCATGATTGCTGTTAACTCCCCTTGTTTATCCATATCCTCTTGACCTAAGCGATGTTTCTTAATCAAGCTTTCAAGTTCCTTAGGCTTTGTGCTGTTATCAAGTCCCCAAGTACGGATGAAGTTCGTTACAAGTTGGATATTCGTATCCTTTTGTGCTCTATCCATAGCTTGATTCATTTTTTCAACACTTCGAGGTGCTGGATAATCATCAAATACAAACTCTTTCGAGAAAATTTTAGATACAAAGTTGCGAACCTTAGATTTTTCTCTATCATTATCTGATTTGGCAATTTCAATATGGATTTCATCACGTGTCTCTTCCGCTTTAGACATAAAGTTTGCATGAACTTCGTCAGCCATTCGAGCAATTAGATCAATCAAGTAGTCGTAGTTGATGGTAACATCGTGAATATGAACCATAGAGAGATTGACTTGCGAAATATCAATGTCTTCTCGCTTCGCACGTCGTTCTTTCAACTCGCCGGCGATAACAGTTGTTAAAATGACTTCCTGCTCCTCAGTAATACCTAGAAGTTCATAGAACTCTTCGGGATGATCATAGGCGGAAACAGGATTTTTATCATCGTCTTCAGTATATTGCTTCAACTGACTAAGTAAGCGATTATACTCTTTCAAATTCTCAAAGACTTCATCTTGTGCTTTTTCACTTGGTGGTAATTGCACAAAATCATCTGTAAGTGATCCAAGTTTCTTGATGATTTCTTGCACCTCAGCTTGGACCTTGCTAAATGGTTTAGAAATAATACCAGACTCTTCATTGCCTACTTTCAACTCTTCAAGTGAAAGCTGTTCAGCAGCCGATGCACGATTCGAATAGATAGCAAAAGCCTTATTCATTTCATACTCATTTTGCTCTGGCCAACGATAATTCACAACATTTCCCCAAGGCTTATCGACAAGGTTATGCATCCGGTTTGTACGTGAGTATGCCTGAATCAAGTTTCCACCTTTAAGTGTTCGATCAATATAGAGCGTATTCATCTCAGGAGCATCAAATCCAGTCAAAAGTTGGTCAACAACGATAACCAAATCTAAATAGTTACCATCATCAGCTGTCTTGTTCAAACGTCGTGCTAAGTCTTCTGTGTAGACTTTAACTGTCGTCATATCAAAAGCTGTTCCGAACGTTTCGTTATAGGCTTTGATGGCTCTGTGCAAGTTTTCGTTCGTTTTTAGTTGATGAATATTATTAGATGTATCTACTGAGAAACTCACCGCAACCTTTAATCGTTGCTCGACAGGACGATTCGCATTTTCCTCAGCAAATTTATCGAAGTATTCCATTGCTCTTGGTGTACTTGCTCTATTACCACCAACGTGAACTGTAAATAAAGCATTATACTTACGGTCATTTGAACGTTTCTTCCAGTTATCGAATATTTCCTTGACTACTAAGTTCACATGTTCTGGACTATAGTCGTAAACACTACCACGAACATTATCGTCGATATCATCTTGAGTAGGATTTTCGGGAGCCTCAATCGTTTCCTTGAATTCAACGTTAAACCCTAAGACATTTTTATCCGCAATTGCTTCTTTGATGGTATAAGCATGTAGCAGCTCGCCAAAGATCTCTCGTGTCTCGGGAAATTTTGGCGTACCTGTATAGCCAACCCAAGCAGAATTTGGAATAGCTTTCCGGATCATTTCAAGCATACTTTCATTTTCAGTACCGTCACCAGTTGAGCGGTGGGCTTCATCAACGATAAAAAGGATACTTTCATTTAGCGGCTTGAAGCTATCTCTCGCTACATAACGCGACATTTTTTGAATACTTGTCACAATAATATTCTTATCACTCTTCTTCGTTAATTTGAGATGAAGGTCAGAAATATTAGCAGTGTCACTCACTACACCCGTTTTCCCTTCAAATCCTGCAACAGGATCATAGGCTTTATATGCATCAGATGTTTGGTTCGTGAGCGCAATTCGGTCAACTAAAAAGACAACTTTATCTACGTTAGACAGACGACTTGCAAGCCATGCTGTCTTAAAACTGGTAATTGTCTTACCTGAGCCTGTAGTGTGCCAAATGTATCCCAATTTACCATCATCGTATTTGAAGTCAAATTTTCTAACTTTATCAAGCACACGCTTTGTGGCATAGACTTGATATGGACGCATGACTTTAATACTTTCTTTGTTTTTAGTACCGTCTAGTACCATGTAGCGTGTGGCCAAATCATGAGCCATTGGTATTGATAATACTTTATCCGCAAACGTCTTCCACGAACGAATAGGGCGAGCATTACTTTCTTCTTGCCAGTTAAAAGCAAAAGCTCGGTTAAAGCTTTGGAGTGGGGTATTTGCCATATAACGAATATCAAACGGCGTCATCGCGATTAAAATTTGCAAGGTTGAAAAGATACCACTGAATTGTTTTTCAGCAATATACTGTTCCATCTGGTTTAAAGATTCTGTAGCGCTATGAAGTGCCTTCTTTAATTCAATTTGAATAATTGGTAAACCATTAATAAGCAACGTCACGTCAAACCTGCGATTGGGCTTACCATCAACTACTTTTGGCCGCTTAATTTGATTTACTACTTGATAAACAGTATTTCCACCACCGACTTGAGCTTGGTCGAATACTGTCAGAAAAACATGTTTACCATTATCAAGGTCAACTTCAATTTCAGAAACACCATTCACGCCATACAGAAACTGTCCAGCACGGTAAGGTGATTCGATACTATTGATGATTTTCTTTACCTGATTAAATTCAGTTACAGACAATGGTTCATCTAAACGAGCATGATTGTTTTGCTCTAGGATCATTTTAAAGTTATCCCAGAGTTGTTCGGTTGTTTTAATGCTTTTTTTATACTCCCATTGTTTTACACCACCGATTTTAGTCAAATAATTGACAACTTCATTTTCAAAATCTAATTCCGATTGACTTTTCATCTATTTATCCTCTTCCTTTAAAGTTTCTTCAATTATCGAACTCGTAAACTGCTCAATCAAGACTGCGTATTTGTTTAACTTACTTTGTAGTTTCAATGTTTCTAAGTAAATAGCGCCTATTTTCTTCTGTTCCTTGAGAGGAACAATAGGAACGTTAATCTCACCAAGGGCACGAAGTGGGATTCTTAAAACAGGACCAGTCCCCTGTAACTCTTTTTCTTTTTGACGCTTCACATCTTTGTAAGTATTAAATAAGAAAAGAAAATATCGTTTATCAAATTGTTCAGTGTTAAATTCTATTTTTGTAAAGTTAAGAGACAACACTTTACCAACGTTGTTTTTACCGACTATCGTTGCAAGCTGTAACGAGTTACTCATAACAACATCACCTTCATTTAACAACAGGTTATATTGAGAGGAACGTTTTACCTCATTTTCAAAAAATACATCCTCATGTTTATAATCAGCTTCAAAAGACTGCTGGTCATAATAATTCATTGTTTGATTTTCAAACTGTTTTTGCGCCCTTGTTGGATTTATACCTGGGATAAATGTCACGAACTCTTTTAAAACTCTTCTTTCCAAATTATTTACCTCCTAACTTTGAATACGATTTTTCGAAATATTTCTATATTACAAATTAAATCACTTTGGATTTATTTTGTCAAACGATATTATGAAATATTTTAATATTTCAATATCGAGTTTGAGAAAAGTCTAAAGCAACTATTCTGAAAGCAAGGTCCGAGAGACAATATGTCCTGTATTTATGAACTTGGTGATGTAATTACTGCCGAATCAGAAATCATTTCTGAACATAAGAAAAAGCAGTACAGAATTCAGAATGCGAACTCTGTACTGCTTCATTAACTTTTTTACCTGCAGTTATAGTACACTCGGTTAGGGATAATTTAATTTTTCCTTGTAGCTGATATCGTAAATATCTAATGCTTCCTCTTTCGAGCGGAATAGTTCCAGCCTCCTGTTCCTTCTTCTTTGCTTCATTTCAATGACATGCGAACATTCACCACGATCTAGTGAACAGTGTACGTTTTCAGTGGGATTGCCTAGGCTTTCATTTATTCACCTTCTTTTGATGTTACGCTTCCTTTGATTAACTCGATGACATGCCTAGCAAACTCATCAGATAGTCGTATTCTGTCCCATCCGTATTGTAATGCGCCGAAAGTTTTTCCTCCCACATTAGTTACCGGATGAACATGGTCGTAAGATGCTACGATACTGGATGTTGTAATGTCGAATGTAACCCAAGAATCACTGTATTCCGGACATAAATTCTTTGTTTCTAACTCCCAAGACCATCTGCTTGAGCTATCCAAAATGTAAGGAGCGCTAACCACTTCAAAATAACCTAAGAGCTTCGTTGTGCCAACCCATAACAAATTAAAAGCAAGACTCAGGATACAAGCTCTATACTGCCGTTTTAACGAACCTTTACTCTAGTTAATAAACGCTTACTCAGAAAAAACCTCTTTCTAAAAATTCTGTCACTTCGTTTATTGGGATTACCCATAAGTATCCAGCTTCTCTTTTACCATTTGCTAAGATACCAAGAAGCCTAAACGGATTATCATCATCTCTTCTGTAAGAATAAACAAACGACCCACTCATTCCGTTAAAGACAGGTAATTTATGCCCTAGTTCCCCGAACTCATTAATACCTTCAACGCCAGCCAGTAGAACAATTCTGTTAGATGCTTCATCTATCCGATCAATAAAAGTTGTATACGGTGTCGTGGTCATATCAACTATGAAGTCTTCATAATCAATATTCGTTTCTTGTCCAGTAATACCGTGTAGAAAAACAACATTTGAGATTTTTTCAAAATACCCGAGAGGATCTTCATCAATCAATGAATCATCAAGAAAACATTTTCAATTCTCTTGTTCCATAAACCGAGCTGACTGGAGATTTATCTCAAATACTGCAATATCGTTTTCCTTTTCCTCTATATGTTTTACTAATGTAAGCTTCTTCGACTCTTTTCCATACTGGTAAGGAATTACAACATCAGTCAGCCTTGCGTTTTCCGGCACCAAACTTAGTACATGTCTCGCAGTCACCACGAAATACCTATCCTTGTATTTAAGGAACCCAGCCGATCCTAATGATCCAAGCTCAAAGCCTGGAACTCCTGTCCTATTAAAGACACGAGTTAGAATCGGACCTGACCATTCCTTGCACTCTATAGTTTCTGCAACAGTTCTCATGATCGCCTCCCTTAACCGGTTCAGGGCGACATGAATGACCTTATGTCCATCCTTTTGGAGATCAGTTGTTTGCCCATTTGACTTCATACTCAATATCTCACCTTTTCTTCAAAGGGAGCGGTTTTTATTCCCTGCTCAACTTTGGGAACGGATCGCTCTATCTAAACAAATCGTTCAATATATCGGTAAGCTGCTTTGAGCTTTTCTCATCAAGGAGGTTATTTTTTTTGTCACTTAATCACTCTTTTCTGAATAGCATTTCATTAATTCTATAAAAGTAAGTAATTATCCACTTCTTGTTCGAACCACTTCCTCAATTCGACTAGATTCTTTTTCTGTTCGGCTAAGAGGGTTGCGACTTATATAATTTAGATTTGATATTTATAAACCACTCAAGTCTTGGTATAAATAGATGTTCGATTATATAAATGTTTCACCCCACAAAGAAAGAGAGGTCGGAACCTCCTACTTTAGAATTTTTTTCTTTAAATAACTAATTATTACATTTCTACTTCACTGCCATAATATAGCATAACACTGCAATTATAAAAAGCAAAAACCCGACCTCATGCGGTCGGGTTTTATATGGTGGAGGCAAGGGGATTCGAACCCCTTTCCCAATAATTGAAAACGCCCGATTTGAAAATCAGGCATCTCCCAATTAATTTATTAATTTGTCAACAATCAACTCTACTATTCCCTCGCCTCTGTTTTACACTATTAGTTCATCTGTACTACTCCCCAGACCCACTCCACAACTGCAATTTCAGTCATCTGTACCATTCCTCACTAACAAAGCCACCGACTCCACATGTGCTGTATGCGGGAACATATCCACCGGCGTTACCTCAACCGTGCGATACCCGCCATCCTCCAGCACACGCAGATCACGTGCCAACGTGCTCGGATTACAACTCACATACACCACGCGCTCCGGCTTCATCTCCAGAATCGTATCCAACAAACGTGGATCGCAGCCTTTACGCGGTGGATCGACAACGATGACGTCGGCCTCGATGCCTTGCTCTTTCCAGCGTGGAATAACGTCCTCTGAAGCACCGACTTCAAACTTCACGTTTTTCATCTCGTTCAAGAGCGCATTGCTGCGAGCGTCTTCGATCGCTTCAGGCACAATCTCCACACCATACACTTGATCCGCATGCTGCGCGAGGAAAAGAGAAATCGTCCCGATGCCGCAATAGGCATCAATGACGGTCTCTTTGCCGCTCAGGCCGGCGTACTCTACCGTTTTTCCGTACAGCACTTCCGTCTGCACCGGATTCACTTGATAGAACGAACGCGGAGAGATGGCAAACTGTACATCCCCGATATAATCGTAAATGACGTCACGGCCCCACAGAACGCGGGTTTCATCGCCAAAGATAACGTTCGTCTGTTTCTTGTTCACGTTCTGGCATATGCTCGCCACATGCGGAATCGCTTCACGAATGCTGCCGATCCACTCATCCTTGTACGGAATGTCTCTGCCATTCGTGACCAGAACGAGCATCATCTC
This sequence comes from Paenibacillus vandeheii, assembly GCF_030433635.1. Taxonomy (NCBI): domain Bacteria; kingdom Bacillati; phylum Bacillota; class Bacilli; order Caryophanales; family Paenibacillaceae; genus Paenibacillus; species Paenibacillus vandeheii. The sequence continues at coordinate 11,973 of NZ_JAROCD010000017.1, read as the reverse complement.
GCCTGTACGGAACGCCTTCTTCACCACCACATGGCGCAACAGGCCACGGCCTGTCTCTTCGTTATATGCACTGATTCCAAAATGACTGCCGATCGCCTTCACCTTCGCCACAACTTCATCGTTGTGCTCATGCTGAATGAGACAGGTCTCCATATCGATGATCCGATGACTTCCTTTGGCGTAAAATCCACCCACCAAGCCGCCTTCGGCTGCTCCAATTGGCACCTGTGCTTTGTTCCGATAGCGCCACGGCTCGTCCATACCCATTGTAGGCAGCACACGAATAGCGTGCTCCGCATCTTCTTCGTTCATGACCCCTTCCATCCGAAGACGAATACGATTGCTGCCGTTCATTTGTTCTTCAGTAGAGGTTTGTTCAGGTTGGATTGTCTGTTCCTCATCCTCCACCTCCACCAACACATTCAACTTGCCGATCCGCTGCAAATTATCCACCACCAGCTGGCGTTTCCACGCAAGCTGTCCGGCATAACTCATATGCTGGATCTGGCAGCCGCCGCACTGATCGTAGATCGGGCAAGGCGCTGATACGCGATCCGGGCTGGCTTTCACGATCTCCAGCAGTTTGGCGTAGCCGTACTGCTTCTTGGTTTTCATCACTCTCACGCGTACGGTTTCACCCGGAAGCGCACCCTGCACGAACAACGTGTATCCATTGGCACGGCCGACACCCTCACCGTCATGGTTCATACCGATGATGTCGATGACAGTCTCTTCGTTTTTGCTAACCGGAAGTCCTTCGATTGGTGCCGATTCACGTTCCCGTCCCTTCGGACGAACGGCAGAAAGAGATGCGCCTTGTGGCCGCACCTCTTTCCCTTGCTGACGTGTTGATGGACGAGATGATTTGCTTGGCTGACGGGACGCTGAAGCATTCCCTTGCCCCGGAGAGGCAGCCGAATTCCGGCGGTTTTTTCCACGACCGCTGCGGTTCGTATTAGACAACGTACATTCACTTCTTTCTTGTTATATGTTCATCCCTTGTGCAAGGGAGATTCCATTCATTTTCAGGCACCATGAGATTATACGTGATCCCATTGCACACGACAACAGGAAATCACATTTTCTCCCCGATCTATACTACGCTTAACGATACAGCATCAGGTGATGACGCAGGTTCGTAAAAGTCGCAGGCAATGTGCCGCCCAACTCGCCATCCAGGTTCAACTGTACATAGCCCGGCGATGTTACTTCCATATAATCCGTTTGAAAATGGACAACCTTCTTATCATTCAGATGTTCACCGCGCAGCGCAAGGGTTACGAGGCGAATCATGTCAGCCAGATTACATTTGCGCACACCGATCACATCGAACAGACCATCATCAATGGTCGCACCCGGAGCCAACTTCTCGAACCCCCCGACCGAATTGGTATTGGCGATAAGGAATAACATGAATTCATCATGGATCTCTTCCTGCCCCGCCGCACGGATAACCAGCTCCTGCGGAGACAGACTCGCCATTTTCTCAATACCCTTCATATAGTAGGCAAGTTGCCCAATCATCGTTTTCAGACGGCTTGGCACCTCATAGGTCAGTTCGGTTAACGAGCCTCCACCTGCGATATTGATAAAATATTTATCATTCGCCTTGCCCAGATCGAGCGGACGAAGCTGCTGGTTAATAACCAGATCCACGTAATCTTCCCACTGTCTAGGAATACCCAGCGCACGCGCAAAATCATTCGTCGTTCCCAAAGGAAATACACCCAGCGGTGGACGATTCTCACGCTCAGCCATACCATTAATGACTTCATACAACGTACCGTCGCCGCCAGCGGCAATAATCATGTCATATCCACGCTCAATCGCCAGCTCCGCCTCCCGGGTTGCATCTCCCTCACCCGTTGTTGCGTGACAAGAGGCTTCAATGCCACCTTGATCCAAACGCTGCAAAATATCAGCCAGACGTTTCTTCATTTCTTCCCGGCCCGAGGTCGGATTATATATTAAGCGAGCTTTTTTCATCTCATACGCCACCTATTCCACATTATCCATGAGTCTGAATGACCTCATTTTGTTTCCACCTGCGAGTGACCACAGCCGGGTATCATTTTACACAATGATTCATTTCCGTTAATCCTACGCCAACACTTTTCTCTACCTATATATATGCATGAGGAATTCCGTCTCATTCCATAGCCTTTATATTCTATCATATCATCAAATGTGAAGATGTCCTAGCCTATGATGAATAAGTAATTATTATCATATCGAATCAGTTCAAAATTTTACATCAGGATAACATTATCAATACATGCTAAAGAATTTACTTACTCCACACTATCCATATATTGGCATTCATGCTCTCTCTTATCTTCCGAACTTGTCTATCCTTTACAAAATAAACCTTTCGCACTCCTCTTGAATCTAGTCCTATCGTTTTCCTGTCGTTCATAACCATCCATCACCATTCTGCCCGCTTGGGCCGGAAATAGTCTTATCCCCTCTCAAATCATGAGAACAACCATATCCTTCAAAAATTTTACAAATATCCAAACGAGATGACAAATAAAATGAAACCTTTTCCAATATAGTCGTAATGCATCCTCAACAAATCACACTATCACACCCATGAAGGAGATCACCCAATGAAAAGAATCGTATTATTGCTCATGGTTTCACTCTTGGCCTGTATTCCCTTTGTCACAGCTGTCGAAGCAGCCGTAATTAATCATGATCAGGTTGTCGGATTCCAGGAAGTAAGCCCCGTCACAGTCACGCAAATGGCAGCCAAACGTTTTCAACCTTACCTAAAAGTCTACCATGGATGTGTTCCATTCCCCGCAGTGGATCAGCAGGGCAATACTAACGGCGGCTTGCAAACTTCCGGTTCACCGAATGGAAACTGCAGTTCAAGCACAGGCCAAGTGTACTCCCGTTCGGCATGGCACAATGGCGTATGGGCGATTATGTACGCATGGTACTTCCCGAAAGACTCCCCTTCCTCCGGCCTCGGCCATCGTCATGACTGGGAAGGCATCGTTGTATGGGTAGACAATCCCGCAGCACAAAATCCTCAAATTCTCTCCATCGCCTATTCAGGACATGGGCAGTTCACGAATGTTGCACCAAGTAATACGAACCTGAACGGTACGAATCCTTTGATTAGCTATAATAGTACCTGGCCTCTAAATCATGAGCTTGGTGTAACGGGGACCGTGGGTGGAATGCAGCCTTTGATCGGCTGGGATGATCTAACGTCTGCCGCGCGTGATGCCTTGAATACGACAGATTTCGGCAGCGCTAATGTTCCTTTGAACGACAGTAATTTTATCAACAATTTAAACAAGGCTTGGTTTAGATAAAGGAGTCTTTCTCTCTCCATTTGAATACATGCTTTGTGCTGAGAACAGATTTAATCGCCCTCCCCTTTTGAAAATAGTAAAATCCCCTTCAAGTAGACAATGAACTTGGAGGGGATTGACGTATGGAGTTGCGGCTCAAAAACCAATCTTTCTGCCTGCACGTAATTGCTTATACCAGAAATATACGGTGCAGCCCACACAGTAACCGAGCAATGCGGCACTTGCAGCGAGGAGAAGCATCGACGAGAAAATATAACCCGCTACCTGCCAACCAAGGCCGAATGAGACAAGTGCCAGCGTAAGAAACAATACGGCCAGAACATTGTTGAAGCGTTGCAGTTCCACTGCCTGCGTCTCTGTCCCTTTTCCAGTTAACACCGCCTTCCCAATCTGTACAAACAGATTAAGCTTGCCTCGAGATGCCAGACCGACGACTTGGATGATCCATAACGCTCCCAGAATTAACGGCTGGTTGAACAGAAATGAGAGGATAACAAATAGCACAATCCCAATCTGGTTCGCTTTGACATAGCGCATAGGTACTTCCCGCATCTTCATATCTCCTTATCCCCATTTTATTAGTTGGTTTAATTGTAGTCGGGATTGGGACATTGAGCAATAGGAAAATGTGTGCAGGATGCTCACTATAGGCAAATTTCCAGAAGAAATTTCACTTTTACAGTGAGTCATCTTTTTTGAGATTAGAATATTCCTTTTTGAGAACATCCCAATGAGGAGTCGGCGTGTGGGTAGCCTTTTTCCAATCAGTAAATGCATTATCTAGCGCCTCAATCTCCCCATAAGAACCTGCAACCAGTTTATGCACCGGAAGCACACTATAGATCTTCAATAGAAGGTAAAACATCCGTTGATGCTTGCGAATCAGTTTGGCCTGAATCTCCGGTATTATCGTTATGCCCATAGCCTCCAGCACGCGAAAGCCCTCATCCATCGCCCCAATCATATGCTGGAGCTGCTTTCTGTTCCCGTCCAGCTTGATCATCTCACGCTTCTCATTAAAACTCACCGCATTAAGCATCAGAATGGGCACCATATGGCTTTTTAGCCAGGCATCGATATCGTCCAGGTAATTCAACTTGTATTTCGTCTTCTCAAAAGCTTGATCCAGTATCAATTTAAAGGCAATCTCACCGTCCAGCCCACCAATCACCATTTGCCCGTTTGCTCCACCAATGGATAACATCCTGTCTTCTTGCCGCCGTCCACCGCTGACCTGAAAACCAAACGCGATCCTTTTTTCCTCCTTGCTGTTTTCCTCCAAAAAGATTTGCATGCGTCGTGCATCTGCGTTGTTGCCGACAATCACAATATTGCTGCTCTGATTGGCCGCCAGAATGGGAAGCACGGATGGAAAATCGTTATATTTCATAACCACGAAGATAAGATCATAGCGATCATTTTCTTCCAACGTTCTTGTTACCCGAACCGGATCAACGGTCGTTTTAAACTGGAACACATGACGAATGACGATACCATCCCTCTCCAGTTCCTCTGCCCGCTTCCCTCTAGCCAGAATGGTGACGTCATTTCCCCCGCGCATCAGCACCTGCGCCAACTGACTGCCCAGAACGCCTGCGCCATACACTAATATGTTCATTAGTTATCCCTCTATTTCAAATTTTTATGGATATCCGTTGCTTTATCAACAGTTGTTGATAAAATAAGAGTAACAAAGCATCTGCAACGCTTCAATCGCTAAAACATCCGTTTTTGTTGAATAATCAACGAATGAACCCATATTGTTGAAAACTTCTGAGGAGGAGCCATGGACAGACGAGTTGTCAAAACAAGAAAAGCCATTACCGAGGCCTTTATCGGGTTGTTGGAAGAGCGGGATTTCGAGCAAATTACGATTAATGACATTGCTGATCGAGCGAATGTTAACCGTGGTACCGTCTATTTGCACTATACAGACAAGTTTGATCTGCTGGATCAAAGCATCGAGACGTATTTGCAGCAATTGGTGGAGAGCTGTATGGTCGAGAGTCCTACCACTCCGATGACCGTTAAGGAGGCTTTGCTCCGAACCTTCCGTTACCTGGAGCAGCACGCTCCCGTTTATACCACGCTATTAACTCGAAAAGGCATCCCTGCATTCCGAAATCGACTCATGACGCTCCTGATTCAGGGGGTCGAAGAGCAGGTGGATGCGTGCGGCATTCACAAGGGACTTAACAGGGAGATCACTGTACAATTTCTGGCCTCTGCGGCCGCTGGTTTGCTGGAATGGTGGATTATGAATTCCATGCCTTATCCAGCAGAGGAGATCGTCGAAGAATTAATCTCTATGCTGGAACTTCATCTGATTCTTCCCGCTACGGTATAGGGTTAATATCGCTTTATTCCATGATTAATACGGGGCCAATGATTCGATAAATAGGAGATCGTAAGTTGCTGCGACTCCTCCCTGCATGCTGAACTTATTCTCATACTCCTGATACATATCGGTGAACAATCGACGCAAGCTGTAACCTGATACCCTTACTGCTTCTGAAGTGCTGGCTCCCATCCCTTTAACCGAATACAGAAAATCTCTTGCGGAAGCATAATTTTTCTTATGAATTGAACGCTCACAATTGAAATTCGAAAATCCGGATTCCTGAAGCATGGTTTCCCATTGGACAGGCGATGCAAACGACAGTCCATGTCGCTGTGGTTCCAGTCCGTTAGCTCGATAAGCTTCATTAAATGCCTCATGCATTTCACAAAATGTATCCGGCCCGAAGGTCGTAAATATCAGCAAGCCTCCGGGGCGCAGCATACGCCGCAGTTGACTCAGTGTTTCCTGCGGAGAATTTAGCCATTGAAAACAGGCGTTAGAGACGATGATATCCACTGAGGACTCCGGAGCATTTACGGCCCACATTTCGATATCTGCCTGTAGAAAACGTAAATTATCCGTTGTACAATCCCCAGTACCTGGATGGTGTGCTGACCGGAACCGTTTCGAAGCCAATTCGATCATCTCGGGTGCAATGTCAATTGCAGTGATCTTCGCACTGGGCCATGCATTTACTACGATTTGAGTCAGAGCCCCCGTGCCACAACCGATTTCGAGAATGCTCGGCTCACTTGGGAGCCCTTTATTTTTCCATTCTGCGAGAGATCTTGCTAACTGATCAGCCATCGAACGCTGCACATGTGCATGTGTATCGTAAGAAATCGCACTACGATTAAATTGGCGTTGAACAGCACTATTTCTACTATTGGTCACGCCACCACCTCCTCCATTCATCCGCTATGTGTGCTTCCCTTCCCAAAAAAGGTGCATGCCCGCAGGCGGTTATTGAAATTAACTCGGCATGGGGTAATTGAGCCACAAGCTCCAATCCAGCACCGTAAGGACAAATCTTATCCTCAGTCCCGTGAAAAAGAAGAACCGGACAATCTATACTCGGCAGTTGAGACAAGCAATTTTCGGTTCGTAACAACTGAAGACCTGCAAGTAGTGCTTGGGTTGTCCAGCTACCCATTTGAGGTAGACTTTCAGCAAGGCCTGTCTCCCATTCTTGCTCCGTAAACATCATCTTTCGAAAATTCGTTTCAACTGCATGTCGATCCCTTGAGATCCCTTTGATCATCTGCCTAACGTATGCATCTGCCATGCCGCGGTCAAGCTCTTCTTTGGATCGGGTAAAACGCGCGGTTGCACCGAATAACACAAGACCATCAGCGTAGCCTTTAGCCGCTAATCTAAGCGCCAGCAAACCTCCAAGCGACCAGCCTGATACCAAAAACGGCCCGTAAATCGCCTTTTCCCTGCAAGCCGACCCTCCACCAAATAAAATATTCCTCACTGCCGTCTCAGCTAGACATAGCATGTTCTCCGGAGAATCGGCAGTGCTGTAATCAACAGAAATATGCCGGAAATCAGGCAACAACAGGCGAAGACGTTCAAACACCGCATCAGGCATACTCCAACCCGTTAGCCACACTATGGTTCCGCTTGTCTCTTGCTTTATTTGCAGTAAACTCTGATCCGGTGCATTCATGAGTTCACCACCCCCAATTGAAGCCCGATCTTGCCGATTAACGAAGCTGCATCGCTCAGTTCATTAGGGGTATGATCAGCTGATAAAGAGAAGCGAATTCGCGCTGTGCCTTCAGGAACAGTAGGCGGCCTGATGGCAACTCCGGCAATACCACCTTCTTCAAGGACCGCACTGAAACGAAGAGCTCTTTCGTTATCACCGACGACTATTGGAACAATAGGAGAATCCCCGGGCTCAACGTTAAATCCGGCATCACCAAGTGAAGAACGAAACAACATACTGGCTGAGTAGAGACGTTCACGACGCCAATGATCATTTTGTACCAAGGTTAACGCTGTTGAAATACCTGCGACGAGAGAAGGAGGTAAAGCCGTTGAATAGATGAGCGGCCTTGCTTTGTTGATGAGAAAGCGGATTAATGCACGGCTGCCGCAGACATAAGCTCCATATAAACCAAACGATTTGCTAAATGTCCCCATATGCACATCCACATCGTTTTGCAGACCAAGCTTAGAGCATAGTCCTTCACCCCGTTCCCCGTAGATCCCCCCGCTGTGGGCCTCATCCACCATCAGCATTGCCCCGTACTCCTGTTTGAGCGCAACGAGTTCTCGCAAGGGTGCTTGATCCCCATCCATGGAAAAGACGGCATCCGTAACAATCAGCTTACGTCGTTTATCCCGGTGTTTGTTCAATAACACCTTCAGATGCTCCATATCATTATGCCGATACCGGGCATGCTCTGCGCGGCTCAGTACAATCCCATCCACGATACTCGCATGGTTTAATTGATCACTGAAAACCACATCGCCCCGGCCCACGAGTGCACGAATGACACCGGAATTAGCCATATAGCCATTTGCAAAAACAAGCGCTGCCTCACTATGCTGCCAAGCGGCCAGCGCTTCTTCCAGACGGCTATACAGGGGTCGATTCCCGGTGACAAGGCGAGATGCCCCCGAACCCCCTCCTTCGGTAACAAGCGTCTCGCGAATCGTATTAATGATAGCGGGATGTTGTGCGAGTCCCAGATAATCATTGGAGGCCAGGTTGAGGAGCACTCGATCTCCTCTCAGCGTATAACCCGGACCATCCGGAACCGCGGCACTGTCACGTAAGTAACGTTCATTGGAAGTATTCGCCAATAACGCCAGTTCTTTTTCCATCCAGTTCATAATCTGTACCGCCTTAAAGAGCATTTAGCTCAATCTCAAAGCCCAAATCTTCAATCATTTGATGATCATTCGAGATTTCTTGACCTGCTGTCGTTAGATAATCACCTACAAAGAGTGAATTTGCCGCATACAGTGACAAAGGCTGCAGTGTACGAAGGTTGATCTCACGTCCACCGGCAACACGAATCTCTTTGGATGGGCAGATGAACCGGAACAATGCCAGTACCTTGAGTGCCTTCATCGCCGGAGTGCGACCCGCGCCTTCCAGAGGAGTTCCCGGTATCGCATTGAGAAAATTAATCGGAATCGAATCTGCATCAAGCTCACGCAGTGCCAAAGCCATCTCGACAATCTCCTGATTACTCTCCCCCATACCGATAATGACACCGGAGCAGGGGGACATGCCGTATGCTTTTACCTTTTCCACGGTTTCAATTCGCTGGTCATAGGTATGCGTGGTGGTTATCGACGGGTAATTGGCTTTGCTGGTGTTCAGATTGTGATTGTAGCGGTGTACGCCTGCGTCAGCCAAACGTTCTGCTTGGCCGTCTTTCAAGATTCCGAGACAGGCACAGATTTTAAGCGGCATCGTTTCACGGATTTCTTTAACCGCTTCTACAACTTGATCCAGATCCTTATTGGTCGGACCCTTCCCTGAAGCTACAATGCAATAGGTTCCTGCTTTACGTGACATAGCTTCGCGTGCTCCCGCAAGAAGGGTTTCTTTGTCGAGCAAGCTGTATTTTTGAATGGGTGCCGTTGATACGATGGATTGTGAGCAGTAACCGCAATCTTCGGGGCAAAAGCCGCTTTTGGCGTTGATGATCATATTCAGCTTTACTTTTTTGCCGTAAAAATGTCGTCTTACATGAAAAGCGGCTTGCATCAGCGGCAGTACCTCATCGTCGTTTGCTTCAAGCACGGCAAGCCCCTCTTCAATGGTTAAGCATTCGCCATTCAATGATTTCTTTGTAAGTGACAACCACTCTTGATTACCGGACATTGTGTTCACCTTCATTCATCCTCCCATGGATTGAACTGTTATTGCTTGTCTGATTGGTGTTAACTGGATCTTCTCTCGAATCACTTGGATCAACAGTTCCGTATCGATTTCGCCCGTTAAACACGGAAAGCGTCCGAGAAAGGATATGCCGCAATAACGTTCAATCAGTTCAGCGTTCGTTGCAGCGCTCGAGTCGTTATACATTTCCTTTGAATCACCGTCGTTCAGAATGAAGCCTACGATTGGAACCCCATGTTGCTGAAGGTAAGATACCGTAAGAAGTGTGTGATTAATTGTACCTAGACCTGAGCGGGCAACGATCAGAGCTGGTAACCCAAGCTCCGAGATCAGATCTACTACAAGAGAGTCTTCAGTCAGCGGAACAGCGACGCCCCCTGCCCCTTCGATGAGTACCGATTCATATCGATGGATTAGCGGCTGACCAGCGGTGATAATCTCCTGTAACGTTATAGTCACTCCATCCTGCTTGGCAGCGAGCATCGGGGTAAGAGGAGCTTGGAATGTAAATGATGCCACCTCCCCGGCACGTTCATGAATTCCGCTGTATTGCAATAGACGTTCTGCATCGGTTTCTCCGCTGCCAAGAAGTACACCGGACTGCACGGGCTTCCAGATGCCTACATTCAGATTTTCAGCACGAAGCGCAGCAGCAAGAGCTCCTGTAACGATTGTTTTCCCAACATCGGTGTCCGTGCCTGTTACGAATAATCCGCGAATTACATTCATCATTCCAAGCCACCTTCGGTGACATCAAGAATGGATTTCATCAGAATATCGGTCATTGCATCAAGCTCAGCCTCTGTGCTGGCAAGAGGAGGAATGAACACCACGACATTGCCAAGCGGTCTCGTAAGCATGCCAAGCTCTCTGGCCCGCCCGGTTACACGAACGCCGATACGTTCAGCCCAATCGTAAGGTTCGCGAGTCTCCTTATCCCGTACAAGCTCAATTCCTATCATCAATCCCTTCTGCCTGATATCACCGACATGCGGAGAATCTTTAAGGGCTGCGAGCTTGCCTTCTACAAAAGTCGCTTTGACTCTTACTCCTTCTACCAAGTTGCGCTCTTCAAATAATTTCAAGTTAGCCAAAGCTACTGCACAACCGAGCGGGTTACCTGTGAAGGAATGTCCATGGAAAAATGTTTTCTGCTCTTCATAATCGGCATAAAATGCGTTGTACACTTCATCCGTTGCCAATGTCGCTGCCACAGGCAAATAGCCACCTGTAAGGCCTTTGCCTATCACCATCAAATCAGGTGATACCTCTTCGAGATCACAAGCAAACATAGCGCCTGTCCGACCAAAGCCTGTCGCCACCTCATCGGCTATGAACAGTACGTCATAAGAACGGCAAAGTGCTGCCATCTCGCGTAAACAGCCCTCTGGCATAATAAGGATGCCACTAGCCCCTTGAACAATTGGCTCCACAATGATGGCCGCGATTTCGTCTGCGCTGGTTTCAAGTACATTACGCAATGCGGTTAACGTAGCTTGCATGGCTTCCATTTCTCCGTTCTCATGTCGATAAGCGTAAGGATATGGAATGACAAAAGTAGGGAACAGCATCGGACGGAACACATCATGGTACAACGGAATTGCACCGACACTAACCGCACCAATCGTATCTCCGTGATAGGCTTGATTCATCGTAATAAACTTCGTTTTACCCGTTTCCCCTCGGTTCTTCCAGTACTGAAATGCCATTTTCACTGCGATTTCTACACCGGTTGCTCCCGAATCCGAATAAAATACTTTATTTAATCCTTCTGGTGAAATCTCTACCAGTTTTTCTGCAAGCTCAATCGCAGGCACATTAGCCATTCCGAGTAGCGCAGCATGTGCGACACGTTCCAACTGATCCGTTATGGCTTGGTTCAGCTCCGGTACGTTATGCCCGTGAACGTTAAGCCACACCGAGGAGAAGCCATCGTAATAAGCACGTCCTTGGACGTCATATAGCATAACGCCTTCGCCACGCTCGATAATGAGAGGATCGGAGTTATTGTAATCTTTCATCTGCGTAAAAGGATTCCATAGATGAGCCTTATTTATAGCTGCCAGTCGTTCATAATGTGTCATAAGATATCACCTTCCGTTAGAGCATTTCAATTGTTAACCAAAATATTTTATTTAGGTTAACAATTGAATGTTGACATCTTATCAGACAAAAACTTTCCTGTAAAGAGAATCATTTCTGAGTTCTAACCCTGATCCTCCATTCTGTCTGACTGGAATGAACCCGGAATTGCGCCTCGTAATGGGCACTGCCGAATACAAAAAAACACGCCTGATTTCGGCGTGTTTTAGTGTTTGATAGAGATTAGAATACTGAGCACTCCACATGTCAAAAGTGCAAACAAATCATGACCACCCGTCCAACGGGTGGTTTGCTCTTGGGGTATAACCCCCTGTTGCCAAACTGCGCCTAAAGAC
>NZ_JAROCD010000016.1:0-160406 GCF_030433635.1 Paenibacillus vandeheii | reverse complement strand
CTTTCATTCTACACGAATCAGGCTATGAGCCATTTTTTTATTTCAGTAGGGTGTCGCACTTCATATTACAATCCGTCGTACGTAAAAACTCTAAATATTAGTTTAATAATACCGCCTTAGACGACGAAAGTTTTGAAGGGCTACATCAAACCTACAAACAATAGCTATTTCGGAACACTCAGTCCAGTCTGTGATCCTGAAAGTATCGTATTAGCGAGTACGCGGTACCACCCGTATACGATGTGGCTATCTTTTATTCTAGCTATCTTGCCCTTAGCTTACTAAAGATATTAAGCCCGCAATGGCGAACGAAAGAGCTCCAGCTAAAGCAGAGAACGTGCCAATTTTTTTTTTAATATTACGTTCTTTTTCATGCTCTGAATGAAAATTCCCTCTTTGTTGTGATCCAGTAGTCCATGCTCCAAAGCAAAGACCTGAAACAAAAAGGAGTACTATCCCACAATAGATAAAAAAATTCATTAGTTGATTCTCCTTAAAAACAAAGATGTTTTCTTTTGTTTAATGGTTTAAGGGAAGCCATGGTTGGCTTCCCTTAAAGAAGTACAAAAAATTATAATTGATGAATGAACAGAAGCTTCCATTTTGAACTGGTTCCTCTACTAAGTGAAACCTGAGATGTAACGCCAAAAGTGAGAAGCGAATCTTTTACTACATATTTCCAAGAAGTTGGAGCATTCGCTTGAAACGCATCTAAAGTTGTATTAATTTGTCCACTGGTTTGCTGTACAAGAAATCCAGCATCAAATGAATTACCAGTAGCACCATAAGTATAATTTCGATCAGTCATATTAATTGTAGTGTCATGTCTATTCCATCCACCAGAAACTTTAGTAAGCTTGTAAGTGTTTAAATTATTCTGTACGACCTTGTCATACGTAATTGTAGAATACGCCACAACTCCTCCACTAGAGTCAGGTTGTGTTTCATAACTTGAATTAGCTGCCAAAACAGCGATATTTGTCGTGCTGAAAGTTTCAGTTATCTCGTTTCCTTTTTGGACTACTTTGATTCTTTGGGTTGTTTCATATTGTTTTTCCAACACAAGTTCATCTGATTCAGTACTTTGTGTGAGTGAGCGAGCATTCGCAATCGATTTATCGGGCTCTAATGAGATAATTGATTGTTTGGATTCGTTTACTGGAATATCTGTTATTCCTTTTTCAGCGCGTTCAATAAGGGCATCAATATCGGTAATTTGTTCTTCTTCAAACAGTACCACTACTTCACGGGATGGATCAGCAGAAACATTTAAACTACCGAAAATCATTGATACAATAACTAGTGTTGAAAATAATTTCGTTATTTTTTTCATTATTATTCCTCCATACAAATAAATTGTAAGTCAGAAGAAGTTACCTCATCCTCCCTTCACTTGTATTGACTTATGATAATAATATTAAAGGTCTAAAATGTAACAATATAGGTTCAAAATAACCAAATTAACAAATTAATAACAGTTCAATTATACTGCGCAATTATGAAAACAAAACGTAATTTAGCATAAAATGACATAAAATGTCGAATTTACTTCTGTTGTTTTTCTCCTAGGATCAGTTTCTCTTCTAAATTGTTACCATCAATATCTGTCCACTCAATGACAATAGTTTGGTCTTCATTGCTACTGACTTGTGAACCTTTTGTTCGCGTTATAGGGATCTTTATAGAACTTGAGGGTGAATCATCTTCCTGTTTAATTATTCTCCCTTCATTTATATTAATTTTATATCCCTTAATATCTTCCCAATCACCATTTTTATATAATATGGTGTACTCTCCGTTTTCCTCTTTTCCATTTGTTACTGTAGTATCTAATTCTCCACTCCAATTTTTACTCTCTCCCATGAGATTAATTTTTGTTTGCAATTTTGAACAACCAGTAAGAGACATGGCGACTACTAAAATAATTATAGATATAGACACCCACAACACATTTTTATTTTCTCTCATAATTCCCTCCATTATTAGATTTATAACTATACAGTATCATAATATGAGCCTATTTCTAAAACAGTATTTCATATAGGTTCAACATTTTGCTGATATTGACTTCCTATAAAATACAAAAAGCAGCACCTGCTATTGCATGGGCTGCTCTTCCGATAGATCAACAATGGATTGAAACTTTTCCATCAAGTCTTTTATAATATTCGTTTTTATTAGCAAGCAAACTTTACTCTTTTCTTTATACCAGCTTCTTGCGAATATATCCCGAGATCAGATCAATGATCGTAATCATCACGATAATACCCAGCAGGATAATCCCTACTCGCGGCCAGTTCCGTGTGCTGAGTGCGAAGATCAGTGGTGTACCAATCCCCCCTGCCCCGATCACACCCAGAATGGTTGCGGAGCGCACATTAATCTCAAACCGATACAACGTGTAATTCAGGAATCCTGGCAAAACCTGTGGCAGTACAGCAAACCACAGCTGCTGCATGCGAGTCGCTCCGGAAGCGAGCAACGCTTCAGAAGGACCATAATCAATATTTTCCACTTCGTCAGCGAATAGCTTACCAAGCATCCCGATGGAATGCAGTCCAAGTGCAAGTACACCCGCAAAGGAACCTGGTCCTACCGCTTTGATGAACAGCAAAGCCATGATGATCTCAGGAAAGGTCCGAATGAAGCTAAGAACCATTTTGCCCGTACCCGATACAGGACGGTAGCTGCTCATATTCCGAGCAGACCAGAAAGCAAAAGGAATACACAGTACAGCGGAAATGACGGTACCCAGCACCGAGATCGCCAGTGTATCCAGCAATCCTCGCAGCAAATCCTCTCCCTCAGGCAGATAGACAAAGTCCCAATCCGGGGAGAAAATCCCGGCGATAATCGCCTTCATGATCTGACCTGCGGTTTCCTTGAAACCGGTAAACGGTATACCGGCAAGTGCCCAAGCGTATACAAGTATAAGCAAGATTACAATGACCCAGCGAAGCGGGTTCTTCCGTGGTTTGCGCCGGATTACGCTCGTTTCATTTTTCATCATAACAATTTCTCCCGCAGCTTAGTACTTACATAATCAATGATCAGAACAATGACAAGGGTAAACAGAATGATTACACTCGTTTTGTCATATTCCAGGAATCCAAGGGTTGCTTCATAATACAGTCCGATACCCCCTGCACCGACCAATCCAAGAATCGCAGCAGCGCGCACATTAATCTCAAAGGCATACAGCACATAAGAAGTAAACTGGGCAGCCAGTTGTGGCACCACACCATAAATAATCAGTTGAATCCGGTTCATGCCGACAGCAGTCATCGCTTCAAGCGGTCCCTGATCAATCGTTTCCAGCGTTTCGTAAGTCAGCTTGGCAATCAGTCCCACCGAGAAGACTGCAAGTGCCAAGATACCAGGAATCGGGCCCAGTCCAAATACAGCAACGAACAACGCCGCCAGCAGCAGATCTGGCACGGTACGAATCAGGTTCAATACAAAGCGGGCCGGATAGTAGATCCAGCGGCTGGGCATCAAATTACCTGCACAGATGATGGATACCGGAATCGCGATGATCGCACCGATCGTTGTTCCGATCAGTGCCATTCGAATGGTCTCCAGCATGCCCTGAACGATATTATCAAAGTATGTCCACCGCGGAGGAAACATCTCCTTCAGCAGGTCCAGCATGTTCGGGAAACCTTCAATCAGTTCGCTGAAGCTGGCATCGGTCTGTTTGGCACTTGCCCACAGCAACAACAAGATGATGACCAAGGTGAGCAAATGTTTGGTACGCCCCGGAGGTTTGGGACGGTGGATAGTCGAACCTGAGCCTGTGCCAGGACGCTTTCCCTTCCCTGATTCGTTCTGTAATGATCCATCTATCGATACGTTTACGGGTTGCTTCATACCAGAACTTCTCCCCGCTGTTCCTGTACAGCCTGTTTATCCAGCAGCTCATCTGCCAGAATAGGTCTGCCATAAATTTCTGCAAAACGCTCATCCGTTGCCTCGGATACCGGACCATCAAACACCACTTCGCCTGCACGCAATCCCACAATACGGGTAGCATACTCTCTGGCCAGATCAATAAAGTGAAGGTTAACGATGGTTGTAATGCCAAGATCCTGGTTGATGCGTTTCAGATCATCCATAACTTGTTTCGTTGTCAGCGGATCGAGTGAAGCGACAGGTTCATCTGCCAGAATGATTTTTGCTTCCTGTGCAAGTACGCGAGCTATCGCTACCCGTTGCTGTTGACCACCGGACAATTGATCCGCGCGCGAATAGGCTTTCTCCGCAATGTTCACCCGCTCCAGTGCTCCAAATGCAAGTTCCGTATCCTCTTTTGGAAAACGGCCCAAAATGGTACGCATGGTGGAATGATATCCCACACGTCCAGCAAGCACGTTGCGAAGCACGCTGGAACGTTTCACGAGATTGAAGCTCTGGAAGATCATACCGATATCCCGGCGAATCATGCGAAGTGACTTGCCATGGGCTTTCGTAATCGACTTGCCATTAATCAAAATCTCCCCTTCACTGATATCATGAAGTCGGTTAATGGAACGCAGAAGCGTCGATTTCCCCGCACCAGACAAACCTACTACGGCAATAAACTCTCCCTGTTTAAATTTCAGGTTAATATTATTCAGGCCCTTAGTGCCGTTAGCGTATGTTTTTGTTACATTCTGAAGCTCAATCATGGCAGTAGTCCTTCTTTCATTAATATGGTATTTCACAGGGTCACGCTGTAATGGGACAAGCCAGCGCAGCGTATGTCACGCTGAACTGGCCTGTCCGCTAATACGATGAAGTTATCCAATGAAAAGATAAGCAATGCAATCATTAACTATCTTTCTTTTAACAGAAAACTACTCGGTTTTTACTTTCTCGTTGTATTGACGAACGATATCAAACTTGCTGTCATCTGATTCTACATAACCTTCGTGTGTGTAGATTTCTTTGATGATTTCGTGACCTTGTGGATCTTTACCGATGTCGATAAATGCTTGTTTAATTTTTGCTGTCCAATCTGCATTCATGTCTGTACGTACTGCGATTGTATCGTTAGGAATTGGCTCAGTGAACGCGAGTACACGAGTATCTTCAAATACAGTCGGGTAGTCTTTCGCTACAGTGTTACGGGCATCTTGGAAAATCGCTGCGGCATCAACGTCACCGTTCAGTACTGCCAATACGCCTTGGTCATGGCCTTTAACCGTGATTGGCTGTACATCTTTCAAAGGATCAAGACCTCTGTCGAGCAACAATGCTGCCGGCCATACATAACCAGCGGAAGAAGTTACGTTTTGGTAGGCGATTTTTTTGCCTTTCAGGTCTTCAACGGATTGGATCGGTGAATCTTTCTTCACAATAATCATGGATTTATACGAATCTGCCAGTTGCTCAGTAGGAGCGCCAGTCTCATCATTTACACCAAAACGTTGTGCCTGAAGGATAACTTCAGCTGCGCCTTTTTCTTTGGCAAGTACATAAGCCGTCGGAGGCAAGAAACCTACGTCCACTTTATTGGAAGCCATTGCTTCAATAATTGTGTTGTAGTCTGTGGATACGCTGACCTTCACCGGGATACCCAATTTGTCGCCCAGCAGCTTCTCGAGCGGTTTTGCTTTAGCTTCGAGTGTATCTGCATTTTGTGATGGAACGAATTGTACAGTCAGCTCAGTCGGCACGTAACCTTCAGCGGCTTTATCTGTCTCTGCCGTGTCGGTACTGGATGAATTCGAGCTCGTATCAGCCCCGTTAGCCGAACCTGTTGTACTACTGTTAGACCCACATGCACTTAGAAACAGAACCAAAATCAACAATGGTAAAAATAAAGCAGACTTCTTCAAGCGAACACCCTCCAAAGGATTTCTATTTTTCATTACTTGTCTACTATAGTCTTCGAATATTTGCGCGATGTGAAACGAAATTTGGAGTTTTGTAAAGTTTCCTGTCAGGCTGTCAGAGCGGCTTTGATCTGTTAGAATAGCCTCATTACAGTTGATGATACTAGTAGAATCAGTGAATTCCTTTGTACTCCGGCTGTGATTTGATATGTTTAAACTTATATATTTAGAGGAGATTGTAAAATGACATCCATAACAACTACGTCAAGCTTCGACATCATGGTAACCAGTGACCTGCATGGGGCCATTCGTCCCATACATTACAATACCAATGCCTATCGTCCAGCCGGACTTGCTTTGCTCGCTTCGCTGATCCGGCGTGAACGGGAGCGTTCACCCGAACTGCTGCTCGTGGATAACGGTGATCTGTTGCAGGGTTCTCCTTTGGCCTCGTATGCTGCGTCCTTTGTTTCAGATCACGAAGTGCATCCCTTCATTAATGTGCTAAATGAACTGGGCTATGATGCGGCCGTGATGGGCAATCATGAATTCAATTACGGTCAGGATTTTCTGCGTAAAGCAGTTGAAGACTCCCACTTCCCTTGGCTGTCCGCCAATATTGTAGTGGATCGTCATAAGGAAGACCAGGGAAGAGAGGATGAGAGTTTAACGTCACAACACAGTGCCGATGATCAGCCATCGTACAAAACATATCAGGACAACACGACCGTAACCCATTCATATGGAGGGAATACTGAAAAAGAAGCACCTACCATTGCCCCTTTGGGAGCAGGCATACCCGCCTTCGGTCCTCCGTATCTGATCAAAACCTTGTCTTCAGGCGTCAAAATCGCTTTGCTGGGTGCAACGACACACTATATCCCAAACTGGGAGCATCCGAAGAATATAGAAGGATTACATTTCCTTGATGCTTTGGAGACCATTCGCGCATGGGTTGGCTATATTCGTGAACATGAACAACCGGATGTGCTCGTGGTCAGTTATCATGGTGGTTTTGAGAGCGATCTGGAGACAGGCGAACCTGCCGAGCGGTTAACCGGGGAAAATCAGGCGTACGCCATCTGCCGTGACATTGAAGGAATTGACGTTCTGCTCACCGGACATCAACACCGTCAGCTTACCGCAGACATTCATGGAGTGACTGTAATCCAGCCTGGGTTTAGTGGAAACGGTGTGGGTCATGTATCCGTTGAGTTGGACCGGTTATCGAATGGAAAGTGGCAGATTGCAGGAAAACAGGCTCGCTTGTTGCTTTTGGATGAAAATAGTGACGTTCAGCCTGATGCGGCTGTTATGAAGCTGACAGACGAGCTGGAAGCAAAAGCACAGGCATGGCTGGACCAGCCGATTGGCGAGGTAGCCGGAGACTTGTCCATCGCAGACCCTGCCGCACTGCGGCTCGCGGCACATCCCTTCATTGCTTTTGTACATCAGGTGCAGATGGAAGCGACAGGGGCTCAAATCTCCAATACCGCATTACTCAGCGAAGAAGCCCGTGGTTTCGGCTCCCTCATTACCGTTCGGGATGTGTTGTCCAATTTTATCTATCCCAATACATTAACGGTGATGGAGCTTAGCGGTCAGGACATTCGGGATGCATTAGAGCAAACGGCACGTTACTTTGAAGTGGAGGCTTCGGGCGAAGTTATCGTCAATCCCGCGTACATGCAGCCGAAACCACAGCATTATAATTACGACATGTGGGCAGGCATTGAATATGAGCTGGATATCTCCAAACCTGCGGGAAGTCGTGTGGTGAAGCTGGAACGTGAGGGCATACCTGTTGCAATGGACGCGACGTATTCTGTAGTGATGAACAGTTATCGCGCAGCAGGTGGCGGTGATTATGCGATGTATCCAGGCAAAAAGGTACTTCACGAAGGCGCCACCGATATGGCGGCACTGGTGGAGGATTATATTCGCAGGCATCAACCACTGACCGTGGAGCAGGCGAATAACTGGCAGGTTGTTGGATAGTGTTAAGTAATTTCTCTCATTGAAAAGGGTAAAAATGATTTCCTTAGAATAGTAAAATTAATTTTCTTCATCATTCCCCTCCTAAATTATGTATGATTATAGTTTATCAATAGAAATGAAAAGAGCAGAACCCGTATCACAGGTTCTGCTCTTTCTATTACAATGAAACCAATGCCCCGCGCTCATCCGCCGAACGCATCTCAGCTTCAATTAACTCAAGCGTGCCCGTTGCACTCTCCGGTGTACATACAGATACAGGCGTACCTGCTTGAACAGACTGGATAAAATATTTGAGCTGGTGATAGTATCCCGAGTCGGGTGACAGCTCGGCAACGAAGCCGGGAGCATTGTTCGGATTCACTTTCAGCTCACCGTTCTCAAAGACCAGATTCCCCTGCTCCAAATTAACGCGATACGTCATGGAGAAGCCATAGTCTCCCCCCAGCGTCCAATCGGCTTGGGCATTCAGCACTTTTCCATCAGGATATATATAATTGGTGGACACCGTATCATAGCCGCTTCCCGGAATGACGTTGCGAGCCAGCGTAGATACTTGATCCGGTTTACCAAACAGCCAGTGAATAATATCCGCATCATGGATGTGCATATCTAATATGCAGCCACCGCTTTTCTCGCCATCCAGGAACCACTCTTGAGGCAAACCTGAACCCCGGAAGAAATAACCTGCGTTTACCGATCCGTAACGACCGTCTTCCACAACTGATTTCAGATAGGCATAGGCTGGCCAGAAACGTAAACATTGACCAATCATCAGCGTTTTTCCGGTCGCTTTGGCGGTCTCTGCCATCTTCCAGCCTTCCGCCGAATGGCGCGCAACCGGCTTCTCGCACAGCACATGCATGCCTTTCTCCAGCAAGGAACAAGTTAGTTCAGCGTGCAATGGCGTAGGCAGCGTAATATCAATGATATCCAGTTCTTCATGCTCCAGCATTGCATCGATGTTGTCGTACAAACGATAAGGTGTGAGATCATATACCTCTTGCTCTGTCGCCATATTGCCGGCTGCTTTACCGTTCTTCAGTTCCTCTATTCTCAGATCGCAGATAGCTACCAACTCCACGGGTTCCCCTTCTGAGGCAAGGCGTACATAGTTATCAAAATGCATACGTCCCATAAACCCAAAACCGATCAATCCCACTTTTAACATGCTTCTACCTCCCGAATAAAAATAATTAATATATTCACATTAACGTTGTTAGATGTATTATTTCTATTCCTGAGAACGTCCAAGAATGGCATCCATCGCTTTGGATGTGTTGAATATGATCTGCTTTGAATGATGAGTGTACGGTGGAATCATCTCGGCCGTCACGTAGTTGTCGTAACCAATAGCCTGCAATGCCTCCATCACCGCCGGGTAATTCACATCTCCAGCCAGCAGGTCCACAAATCCGTGAAGTCCACCCGCTTGACGGCGGTAATCCTTGAAATGCACCTTTTTGATCCGATGACCGAGAATGCGAACCCACTGCTCCGGGTATCCGTTCTGTACCACATTGCCCACATCAAAATACGAACCTATATAATTGGAGTTAAAAGAATCAATAAAGGTACGCAGCTCTAGCGGCGACACCAGAAATTTGTTCCATACGTTCTCAATGCCAATCGATACGCCGGCACTTTCCGCATAAGGCAGCAGTTGTGCAATGGATTCTTGCGCCCGTTCGTAGGCGACCTCATAATCTGTTACTTCGCTGTCTGGAATAAAATCAACACCTACAGCACCCGGAATGACCAGAATGGTATCCACTCCAAAGGCCGAGGCAAGCTCCAGCTGTTTTTTACACACATCCAGTGCTTTCGTACGAACCTCCGGAGAAGCGCTCGTCATCGGGTAATCCCAGTACAATCCGGTTGCAAGTCCCGCGATCTCAAGTCCGGCTTCTTCGAGGCGCCCCTGAATATCACGAACCTCCTGATCCGTGGCAGACAGACTCAGCTCGCCTTCTCCATTAAGCGATAGTTCAATCCCCTCAAAGCCAGCCTGCTTCGCCGTCTGAATACAATCCGAAATGGAGGCATCTCCTGGAAACGACCATATGTTAATCCCTTTTTTCATGTCAAACCCCTCCTTCAAAATATGGAACCCTGTTCCTCCGCGGTGCATGGCTATCCCAAACGAAAATGACCAAAACGGGCAGGCAAATGAAAGTTTACAGCCCCCGTAGGCTGCCATGCCTGATATTCCCGATCTCCCTGCACATTCTCATCAATACGGTAAACGTTGACCCTCCAGCTTAACCCTTTGGTTAGGGGAGTCTTAAAGTTACTGGCGGGAATATGGATCGAATACACCCGATTACCCTGGCGATCCACTTCTACAGCCGTTTGCAAATCCTCTACCTGCCAAGTTACATCTGCTTTCAATTCGGAACCGTCGCCGTTATTGTGGATGAGTGCATCAAACACCACGTTGTGCGGGCTGACCTCCAGTTCGATGTAGTTGCTGCCATCGCCCTGTTCATCAATGAACAGTTCAACTACATCCTGTTCGTACAGCGGCTGATCCCTTTCCGTGAAATCAGATACGACGTGATCATCCTGGCATACAAAGCGAATATGCAAGTATTCGGGACTCCAGCCAATACGGACTTCCGTGGATTGATGAGGTGGTCTGCCTGTTACCGTGTCCACCAGTTCCACTGGAACACACCGTTCCCAATCCGCAGCCGAGGGGAATCCGCTCTGTGCAACAGACCTGAGTGGTTCGCAGCAATAATTCATGCTCCGTTCCACAGGGAGAGAGCGCATCTTCATCCTCCCCTTTTTTAGCTTAATCCGTGATGTTGTCTCTCTTGTTTGAACATGTGATAATACATATATTATAAATAATTTACGGGATCATTTATTTAGGAGATAAAGAGATTATTTGCACAATTCCGTTCAGTTTTAACTAGATATATTTTTGTCCAATCTCATTGAGAAAGGGATGGGGTTTCATGTCTCTCCAGCAAGCGGTATATCCTCTGCAACGAACCGCCCATTACAAGGAATGGTCTCCCAACGTGCATTACGCTCAGTTTCAAAGCCTTCCTCCCGGCAAGCTGGCCAAGCGGCGTCTGTATGATTTTGAACTTCTATATGTCTCTCAAGGTGAAGCTGCAACTTATATGAACGATAAACACCATATTTTGAAGGCAGGCCAGCTCATCATGCTACCTGCCGGGGTCTATCACCAGAATGAAGTGGTCTCCAGCCCGGAAGCACGTTTTATTGGCATTCATTTTGATTTTTTCAACGAATTGACCATTCAGACCGAGGCAGACATGGTTGTGAACGAGGAGACGGTTCAGCATCATAAATTCGGAGTGGAAGCTTGCGCAGAGGGCATGACGCCGCTATCTAACAACCCGGTGTATACCCCTTCTCCAGCTGCAGTGCAGCTTATGGAGCAATTGGTTCATGAATTTACGATGCGCCCACCGGGATATGAACTGGTATGCAAAGCCTTGATGCTACAACTATTGACCCACCTGCTTCGTTCATCCTGGCGAAGTTCGCCACGCCATGATTCGGTGCACGGAGATAAGCTGCTGGAACTCATGAAACGCATAGAGGTCGCCCCATCCGACCCGTGGAGCAATTCCAGCATCGCCAAACAATTAAATCTGAGTGTGGATCACATGGCCAAATTGTTCAAACAGATGGCGGGCATGCCACCCAACGAATATATTCAATCCATCCGCCTGAGCGAGGCACGCAAACTATTGCGGGAAACGGATCATTCCATTGAGGCTGTGGGTGTACAAAGCGGTTACCCGGACATTCACTATTTCAGCCGCATGTTCCGCAAATATGAGGGCATTTCACCACGGGAATACCGGAAATTGTCCAGAATGCTATAAAAAAGAGCAGCCTGCCAACCGGCAGGCTGCTCATGCTTTTTGAACTAATGTTTCCCATTAGTTGAATGATGTAATAATCAGAAACCATATCCAGTCCTCGTAAGCAATCATTAGCGTAATTCCCATGTGTTTAATGGGCTTGCACTATTGCTGGCAATCATACCAGAACTACTGCTTGACGAGGTTAAACAATGAATCACTATCGACCTCTCTACAGAGAGGGAGCCGAATGAACTCAAGACTATATGGGTTTTGGACTACACCAAAAAAAATGTCACAAAACGACTACTTGAGATTGTTATATAGACGAAAAGCAAAGGAGGTGATCGCTTGGAAGAAGCGAGACCTAGTACCGCAGCTACAGAGGAAATAGAGATTGCTGTTGCATTGGTGAAGGCAGGAAATCATGAAGCTTATACCTCTATCATTCACAGATTTGAAAAGCCCATGTACATCTATTGCTATCATCTGCTCAAAAATAGGGAAGAAGCTCAAGATGCCGTTCAAGAGATTTTTATCAAGGCTTATCAGGATATTCACCGGTACCAGCCTACTGTTTCCTTCTCAGCATGGTTGTACAAGCTTGCCTATCATCACAGCCTCAACCTACTAAAGAAACAGCATCGAAGGTTAAGAATTATGGCACACTTCAAGCAACAGGAGGAAACCCAGGAGCACATTCCAGAGCAGAAATCGGCTATAACTGAGCTGCTGGCCTATCTCACTCCTGAGGAAAGACACATTCTTCTGCTGAAAGCAGTGGAGCAATACAATTTTGAAGAGATTGCCCAAATCATGGACGGTAAACCAGCAACCGTGCGAAAAAAATATCAACGCTTGCGCCAGAAGCTCGTGGAACAAGCCACCAAACAACGAAGGGTAGGTGGATTATTTGCGCAATCAAACGAATGACAAGCAAATGGAGCATATTGAAGGCATAATTCGAGAAACCGAGACGCCACAGTTTAGTCTTAGTACACAAATTATGAATCGAATAGGAGAGAATTCCATGAATAAGACTACCAAACGAGGAAATATGCTTAAGAAAACATTGATCGCCGGCACTACTGCAGCAGCACTTGGACTAGGGATCATCAGTACTGGCTTTATCTCACCGGTAATGGCAGATGCGCTGGGCCAAATCCCTATGATAGGTAGTCTATTCCATAATAACGTGGATAACGGACTGAAGTCTGCTGCAGAGAATGGCCTTATTACCAAGCTTGACATAAGCGACGTCCATGAAGGCGTAACGTTGAGAGTTTCAGAGGTTTACCACGATGGAAGCAGCCTGTCGATTGCCCTTGAACGCGAAGGAGTAACCACGACAGAGGATCGGTTAGTTGGTCCCTCGGAAAATAGGGAAAAAGGCCTGCTCGTGACAGAAGAGCTTATTGTCCTGGTTAACGGCGAACAAGTCCTACCAAGTAGCATTATGCCATTGATCAAATCCGATCATACTGTACAAAAGAATGCAGCGTTGCTGAAACTATCAACCGATAACGACGCGCTGCCGCTCCCGGATCAATTTGAATTAACTCTCCAGGTTAAACTGGCAGGGATCGATGATACTTATGAATTCCAAGTGCCTGTGAGCAAGGCAGTAACACAATAACTTAGTACACAGCCCCTTCCGCTGAACAAACAGCAGAGGGGGTTTTTATTACACGAATTGATTTATACTTAAACCTAGCAAATGCAACATAAAAAATTCTACTGATTTCAGCATAATAGAATTGCCAAAAGCTATTCTATTCTATTTTGCCATCGGAAGACTGGCGGAAAATACAGCGGTACGGAACGATCATTTTGACAGCCACTTCATACTGGTGATCCAGATAATCGAGCAGCAGTTTAACCGCGAACATGCCCATCTCCAGCTTAGGCACATGGATTGTGGATAACGGCGGAGAGGTGAACTCGGATATCTCAATATTATCTACACCAAAAAAGGCGATGTCCTCCGGAATGCGGAGTCCCTGTTCGGTTGCAGCCCGCATGGCCGCAATCGCCATCATGTCACTGGCTGCAAATATGGCTGTAGGTCTGTTCGCATTGTTGGTAAATGCCTGCTTGGTGAATTCGTAGCTCAGCGAAACATCCCATTTCACATCGATTACCCAGTCATTATCAATAGTCAACCCTGCGTCAGTCATTGCGCGCCGATAACCAAGAAAACGTTTTTCCTCCAAAAAATCATTCT
This sequence comes from Paenibacillus vandeheii, assembly GCF_030433635.1. Lineage (NCBI taxonomy): Bacteria > Bacillati > Bacillota > Bacilli > Caryophanales > Paenibacillaceae > Paenibacillus > Paenibacillus vandeheii. The sequence continues at coordinate 146,523 of NZ_JAROCD010000016.1, read as the reverse complement.
TGAATTCTGCCCCGCCAATATAGGCAATGATCCGATGCCCTTGAGCAATCAGATGATTCGTCGCCTCTCTGGCCGCCTCTTCCCGATCATAACCGACAACCGGAATGTCCGGGTCCGTAATATCTACACCCACAACAGTCCGCACGTTGGCCTTGAGCCAGCGATAGGCTTCCGGATCAATTCGTTCCACGACAATCATACCGTCAATCCGGTGTTCCTTCACCAGAGACTGCAGCTGCACGATATCCCCGTCATTCTCAATGCTATATACAAATTCCAGCCGCATGCCCGCTTCGGCAAGCTGCTTCTCAATGCCTTCCATAATGACTGAAAAATAAGGACTGTTGTATTTGTTCTGCGGAATGGCGACCACACAACCAATGGCATAAGCCGTTTTAGGTTCAATCTTCTTTTTCTTGGCGGGACGCTGTGAGCGATAACCCAACTCCTCGGCCGTATCCCAGATCTTTTTGCGGGTTTCATCGCTGACCGATCGATTGACATCGTTCTTCATCACACGTGAAACGGTAGAGATCGATACACCAACGCGGTCTGCAATATCCTTCAATTTTGCCATGTGAAGTCCCCACCTTTCCTTTACCTATGTATTTTAACCCCATTCATATTGGGGCAATTTTATCCCAGCTAACACAAATTTGCGGCAAATATAATTCTATATTTCTACTGGGCAGAAGTCAATGAAATGGTGTACAGACGCAGCCTTTTATAAAAATAAGCGACAGTCAGGGAGCTTGCTATCCCCCATAACTGCCGCAATTCTAATCCTTTTAAGAAAACGCATGAACGCATGAAACTCTTCCGCCTCTTTATCTTCTTATTGCATCTTGGAGGCCAAATCCTTCAGCGCTGCGTTCAGGTCACCATCTCCGGCAAGTGGAAGTTTGAGTGATTGCTCACCATACGTCCAGACCAGATCGGTTTTCTTGGTTGTAAAGGGAGATACAATACCATACTGCTGCGCATCCAGGAAGATTTTATTATCTTCGCCTACAGTAGCAATATAGGCATCCGCTGCGGCCTTGTTAGCCGGAATGGAGTATCCCTGCTTCGCCAGTTCAGTCTGTCCTTCCGGACCCGCAAGCCAAGCGAGCAGCTTGTAGGCCGCCTCTTCATGCTTGGTGTTGGAGCTAATTGCAAGACCTGCTGGCTGAACAACGGTCTGGTTGGTTTTGAATTTTGGCAAATAGGAGATACCATAATCCACGCCAGCCTCCTGGTAGTTGGTTGTATTCCAGCTGCCACCCGGATTCATTGCTACTTTGGATGTAGTGATCGCAAGATTCACCTGTCCACCTAAACCTTCAATCTGTGCAGGTGTGGTGTTAATCTTTTTGTTTTTGGTCATATCGATAAAATAGTTCAGCACTTCCATCGCTTCAGGTGTCTCAAGCGCAAGGGAACCATCGTCATTCACCAGCTTCGCTCCGTTGGACCACAGCTCTGGCTCCAGGAACCAATCCATCGTTGATCCTGGTGAAATGGACAAGCCCCACTGCACAATGTTACCGGCATCAAAACCCGCTTCGTCTGCGCTTTTCCCGTTCTTATCCAGCGTCAGCTTGGTTGCAATATCGGTAATTTCATCCCATGTTGGCTCAAGCGATGGAACCGGGGCCTTATGAGGATTGGTTGCTTCGTTCTCAAAAATCGCTTTGTTGTAATACCATACGATAACGTTGGCATCGATCGGCAAGGATACTTGTTTGCCCTTATATTGGTGAAGTCCCAGCAGACTTTTGTCCACGTTGTTCAGATCAAACTGATTTTCCGCCAACAAGCCGTCCAATTCCTTAAAAATGCCTAGCTCGGCGTATTTCTCTACGTATGCATAACTCGTTTTGAACACGTCCGGAAGAGTGCCCCCAGCTGCATTGGCTGTCAGTCCATCCCAGTAACTACCCCAATCCTTGCCTTCTAGCTTGACCTTAATATCGGTATTCGCCTTCATGAACTGATCCAGCAGTTCCTGTGTACGATGAAGCTCTTCAGCAGTTCCCCATTGGGAGTACGTAATCGTTACAGGCTCGTTCTGGCTGCTGCCGGAATCCGTGGAGTCGGCGTTTTCGGAAGATCCCCCGTTTCCACATCCACTGATCACCACCATCGTTGCTAGCACAAGTGCCCATACATTGAATAGCCGTTTACTCTTCGCTCTCATATACACAGCTCCCCTTTAAGTCATATCAATAAGTCCTGTTCACCTGAAAACCGGAAAGCAGGCAGCCACTCTACCCTTTGGTGCCCGTAAGCACCACCCCCTCGACGATATAACGTTGTGCGAACAGATACAGCAGACCAATAGGCACAATACTGATGAATGCCCCGGCAGCAAGTGCCGGCAAATCCTGGCTCGTCTGACCGATCAGCAGCTGCAAGCCCACACTCAGCGTGAACATCTCTGGGTTTTTGATATACAGGAACGGCCCCAGAAAGTCGAGCCACGAATTCACAAAGGCAAAAATAATAGTCGTCATAATAATCGGTTTGGACAGCGGCATAATGACGCGTGCATATACCGTCCAGCGATTGCCGCCGTCGAGATAGGTAGCCTCGTCCAGCTCCTGGGGAATGGTCATGAAAAACTGACGGAACAGGAAGATATAATAAGCGCCTCCGAGCCAGGCTGGCACAATGAGCGGCAACCAGGTATCAATCCAATTCAGCTTGGAAAAAAGGACATACGAGGGAATCATCATAATGGATGGAGGAATCATCAAGGTAACCAGTACCACTGGGAACAGAATATTCCGATACTTGGTTGCAAAGCGGGAAAAACCGTAAGCGACAAGTGAGCTTGAAACAACCGCGCCTGCCGCCACAAAAAAGGAAATGATAAATGAGTTCTGAATCCAATGCCACATCATCGGCTGTACAGCAAATAACCGTTCAAAGGCTTCCAGACTGAATGTATCCGGAAGAATGGTTGGAGGGACCTTGTAGGTTTCCGCTTTGGTTTTCAGCATGGTCGAGAGCATCCATACCAGAGGCCCTGCGAACAGCATTAATGCTGCGATCAGCATGGTATACTGAGATGCTTTTACCGCTATTTTTCGGCTGTTCATGTAACTCTCCTCCTATCGTTCTCCCTCGTAATACACAAAGCGGTTCGATACTTTCATCAGGATCAGGGTGACTAGCGAGATCACAGCGAACAGGAAAATCGATTGCGTCATCGCCATGCTGAATTTCAGATCGGTAAAGGCCGATTTATAAATGTTGTAGACAAACGTATAGGCGGAGTAGTTCGGTCCACCCTTGGATAGCAGCAGTGCTTCCGTAAACATCTGAAAGTTATACATCGTCTGAATAATGATGACAAACAGGATAGACGGACTGATCATCGGCAGCGTAATTTGGAAAAATCGGCGAATTCCGCTTGCCCCGTCAATTGCAGCAGCTTCATACAAATGTCTGGGTACATTTTTCAGTGCAGCCAGGAAGATCAGTACCCCACTGCCGGAGATCCAGACCTGAAGCATGATGATGACCGGCTTGATCGTATGTTCGCCGCCAATCCAGTCCACTTTGCCTATACCGAGCGCACCAAGTCCGGCATTCAGGATGCCAAATTCGGAGTTGAATACCAGCCGCCAGATAATGACCGTTGCCACAATAGGCACCAAGGTTGGCAAGTAGAAGAAGGTACGGAACAAGGCAATACCTTTGACATTAAAATTAAGCAGCATCGCCAGACCGAGCATGCCCGCCGTAACGATTGGAACACCGAATACAACGAAAAACATCGTGTTCATCAAGCTTTTCAAAAAGATAGGATCGTCCATCATGTGTGTAAAATTATCAACGCCGACAAAGTTGAAATTGGTTGCTCCCGGAAGCCTTGCATCGGTAAAGGCGTAGAAGACCGAGGTTCCGAAAGGAAACAGGAAAAAGGTAATAAATCCGATGATCCAAGGCAAAATGAAGAGAAAAAACAGCAGTGTGTCATATTTTCTCAACCTGTTCATGATGACACCCCTCAGCCTGAAATTTCTTCTAAATAAACGTACCGTTCTTCCAAAATGGATTTCTCTGCCGCCAGGGCAATAAGCAGTGCGTTACGACCAACCTGTGCACTCGCAAAAGGCTGTCTGCCTTCCTGTACACATTTTAGAAAATCAATGCGCTGGGTCTGTCCTCCGGTATGTCCACCCATGATGGAATCCGACGACACATCAATTTCTAGGTGGTCCTTCGTCCAGTCCTGCCCGCCAACGATATCAATCGTCTTGTCATTCCGCGCCACCATCTGACCGCCATTCTCTCCGATCAGGCCGATCTCAAGCCCTTCTCCCATCAGATTGCGCGGCTTCAAATACATGCACAGGCCCAGATTGGCTTTGCTGCCGTTATCGTAATCAATAGTGATAAAGGCGTGATCGACGATAGAGGTGTCCGAAATTTCTTTCGTCGGATAGTGACTGTATGAATTTTGAATCTGATTAGGCTCCCCTTGCTTCATGACATGCTGCCCTCCAGAGGCAAACACACGGACTGGCTTCGCCTGAATCATCCAGTTGAAAATATCGAAGTGATGACAATCCTTTTCTACAATCGCTCCCCCAGACTTTGTCTTGTCATAGAACCAATCCGCAGGTGGGAACGGGTCACGGAATTCCTTGCACCACATTAATTTCACATCGCCGAGACGTCCGTTCTCCAATTCCTTCTCCATCCGGCGATACAGATTTGAATACCGATAGACCAGCCCAATCTGCAATATTCGCCCCGACGCTTCAGCAGCTTCTATAATGGCATCGCAATCCTCAATGGTATGGGCAACCGGCTTCTCCAGAAATACATGCTTGCCAGCTTCCAGAAAAGCTACCGCCACTTCACGGTGCAAATAGTTCGGTACACTGATGACCACCGCATCCAAATCTTCCTTGGTGAGCAGTTCACGATAATCGCTTACGATGATGGGTTTACTGTTCTTGAGTTCAGCCACCGTACGTGCCACATTGGCCTCGTTCATATCACAGATATAACGAACCTCACTATCTTCAAGCAAATCAAAACCAATGCAATGATGTGACCCCATGTCTCCTACACCGATAAAAGCCATTTTTATCTTCCTCATGCTTACACTCTCCGTTGCTCGTAAATTTGCGGCAAATGCCATGAAGCCAATTCGATGTTAAGTAATCTAACAGGATAGTGACTATGTAACGATAGTAAAATAGTTTTAATTTCTTGTCAATCAATTTTGGCTAAATTTTTAATTATTTTGCGGCAACATATTCGTGATTTGTTTTACATACTACTAAACAGTATAACTCTTTATTTATCATAAATTAAGCGTTTACATTTTTGTTCTATTTTCATATACTTTAATTTGTATTCATTTTATTTGCGGCAAATATAATAACAAAATTATAATTACTTATGTTCAAAATCTAATGAAACACTCTTATTTTCAATCAAAAAGTCAATAAATCCTGGAAAAAAACCTGTTGAATCTCCTTTATTCATAACCTATAATGCAATTTAGACGCGGGACTCCAAATATAAAAACAACTTTTATATTTGCCGCAAATCAAAATATGATCTTTTAAGTTGTTTATTTCTCACTTACTCCCATGACTCTTACATAAAACGTCATAGATCTGCGATAATGTGGATTGGAAAGGAGCTGAGTTTCCCTATCTCCCCCTCATGAAGACACACGAGGAAGAGCAGATGAAGTCAACATCCAATATTTCATTATTCAGGAGGTAAACCGTGACAAGATTATTCGATCAAAGTAAGCTGACCCTTGGACTGTTTTTGGCTTTTGTCCTTACGATTACCCTGCTATTGCCTGCGGGAGCCTTACCAAAAGCCTCTGCTGCCACCATCACCATTGATGGCAATGTCAGCGACTGGAGTAGCGTTAGTGCTCTCACGACCAATAGTGGCACTGCCCAGACGCTCAAAGTGACCAATGATGGAACCAATCTCTACCTGCTCGTTCAAGGTTCAGGTCTGAGTACGACGATGGGCAACTTCTGGATCAATACCGATAACAATACGTCAACCGGCTACCAGGCAGCGGGCTGGGGAGCTACAGGTGTGGAGTGGCTGCTTGAAAATACAGGATTATATCGCTATGGCGGCAGCGGTACGGACTGGAGCTGGAGTTCTAACAGCACATTGACTACTTCCCAATTCTATCGCAGTGCATCCGTCATTGAGGTAGCAATTCCTCTCGCTACATTGCAAATCAGTGCAGGCAGCACGGTACGGGTCGGGTATATCGACAATAGCTCGGATACGTCGAGGCTGCCCACGGCGGGTCAAACACTGCCTGCTTACCTTCTGACTTCGGCTGGATCGGGCGGCGGGACAGGGAACACCGTCGTGAATCCCGTTGAGCTTGACAGCCCACTTAACAATCCGTTCAAAGGCTGGGCGCCTTCGGCCAAGAGCACGACATATGCACAACCGCACAGGCTCGTATATGCCGGAGTAACCTGGAAGGAACTTGAGTCTACCAAAGGCACCTATGATTTTAGCGCGATTGAGGCTGCCAACAATCTCGCCTACTGGAAAAGTAAAGGCGTCAAAGTGGTGTTTCGCTTCATTCTGGACAGCCCAACAGGACAGGCTCATCGGGATATTCCCGACTGGCTCTACAATGACATGATTGCCCGCGGAGAATCGCCTGGAACAGCTTACAACGATACAACTGGAGGCATGGGTACAGGCAACAACATGGGCTTCTCTCCCAACTACAACTCCACCTATCTGCAAGATCGGCACAAATTAGCCATTGAGGCCATTGCGGCAAGGTACAACACGAATGATCGCCCCGTCGCTTTTATCCAGATCGGTTCTCTCGGACACTGGGGCGAGTTCCATACTTGGCCGTATGTCGGACCGAATGGCGAGACCAATTACACAGGTGCTTTCCCTACCAATGATATTTCGAACAAGTTTGTTCAACATTATATCGATGCCTTTGCCGGCAAAGAGGACAAAATGCAGGTTCTGATCCGGCGCAGTATTGCCCTTGCCAAAACCAATAACAAAGGCATGGTCATGGGCATGTTCAACGATGTGTTTGGACATAAAGACAGTTTCGATGCCGATTGGGGCTGGTACACAGGCACCCAGAATGGCTATTGGGATGATATCGGCCAGCAGCAGCCAGCACATGCGAACTTCTGGGAGACACGCATCTCCGGCGGCGAATTTTACGGGGGCGCTTCCGGCATGCTTGCGGCATTAACCACGGGTAGCGGATTTACGGAAACGTTGCGTCAAACGGAGCTCAGCAAACCGAGCTGGCTGGGACCAAATTCCCCTGCCTCGCTCCCTCTGAATCATGCGTTACAGGCCAACATCGATGCACTCAAGAAAAGAATGGGTTACCACTTTGTCGTGAAGGAAATCTCGCATCCGTCCACCATTAGCGGAAGCACGTTTACGACAACGATCAAAGTAGAAAACAAAGGTGTACAGCACTTCCCATTTGCCTGGCCGGTTGAAATTCAACTGCGCAGTGGCAATACCGTGGTCGCCAAGAAAACAACAACCGTTAATCTGACGACATGGAAAACGGGTACCTACACCCTGACCGACTCCATTCCAGTCTCCGGTCTTGCTGCCGGAACCTATGATATCGCGATTGCGATCATTGATCCGGAAACGAATAAACCTGGCGTGGACTTTGCCAATACGAACAAGCTCACCGACGGCTCGTTCAAGCTGAGCAGTGTAACGAAGTAAACGGCATGACATGAAAAGAGCAGGAATAAGGGCCACAGCGCCCTTCGTTCCTGCTCTTTCTTTATTTTGATAACAATATCTATCCACCGAACATAACGATCAATAACCCCTCAACTCCCTTATACGTGAGGCACAGGTGTCATTTGATTGCGTTCCATCAGAATCCATAATTCATCAACCAATTCTTCTGCGGAGTACGGTTCGGCTGAGGTAATCCACCATTCAATCATGCCAGCCAGCGCGGAAGCAAGGAATTGAAGCATAATCTCCTTGTTCCTTCCCTGATTGATGCCAGTCATGTCGATTTGTTTATCCAGTCCTCTCAACAGAGCAGCCTGCAAGCGAGTTCGAAATTCCGGGACACTTTGATCATCCAGCACTGCACCATAGAATAGAGCATGTTCCTTCAGATACCGAAAACTGTGCAGCAGAGCTTCTTTGGAAGGAAATATGCCAGTCACTCCGCAGAAGAGACTGCTCTCGATCATTTCCACCAAATGGGATTTTATGCACTGATCCAACAAATCAAACTTGTCCATGAAATGCAAATAAACCGTTCCGCGACTTACATTGGCTCGATCTGCAATTTGATTAATCGTGATTTGCTCGAAATTTTTTTCGGACAGCAGTTGAATAAAAGCCTCTATAATCGATTCACGTGATTTTTGTATTCTTCTGTCCATACCTACTCCTTTTATTTATCGGATCTGAGACTAAACAAAACAGTGAATTGTGTTCATTATTATACACATTCCACTGTTTTAACAATTGTGGTCCAATCCCATTATAAGTACGATCATTATATTGAACGGCTGGAAACAAATCAACTGACAGCCAGCAATACCGAATGGAGGGCTATGATGAAAACAGTAGTGATAGAGAATTATGGAGGCTCAGAAGTTTTTGCGGAGCAGGAGCGCGATATACCACATATTAGTGATACACAGGTGCTCGTGGAGATGAGGGCAACCACCGTATCCTCAGCGGATCAACTGATCAGAACCGGAGCATTCCGGCATTTCATGCCCGTGCAATTCCCTCATGTTCTTGGAGTCGATATAACCGGAATCGTCGTGGCCACAGGGAGTAAGGTTACGCGTGCACAAATCGGGGATCGCGTTATTGCGGTGTCTCGTACAGGCGGTGGTTACGCCGAACATGTCGCTGTGGAAGAATGCGATCTTGCTGTGATAACGCAGTCCCTTTCCGATGCAGAAGCTGCTTCGGTCTCTGCGTCCGGCATGACGGCCTGGCAAGCCTTATTTCACTATGGCAAACTGCAGGCGGGACAGCGTATTCTGATCCACGCCGGTGCAGGTGGCGTAGGACACATCGCCATACAATTAGCCAAACAACACGGCGCTTATGTGATCACCACGGCTCGGGCCCATAATCATTCATTTGTTCTTCAGCTCGGTGCCGACGAAGTGATTGATTATACAACAACCGACTTTGCTGAGACTTTGAGTCCTGTTGATGTCGTGCTGGATATGGTTCGTGACCCGGTTGTCGATAAAGTCACGGGAATCGGAGCAACAGAACTGAAAAATTACAGCATATTAAAGAATAATGGGACGTTCATTTCCCTTGTAAATCCGGTGATTGCGAAGCAACCTCTCATCCGTGGAATTGATGCCCAGTTTGCCTTGATCAGCCCCAATGCTAACGACTGGGAAGCGTTTATCCAATGGATTCAGACGAATAAGCTCGATATACATGTAGACAACGTATTCCCTTTTACCCGCCAAGGTGTAGCCGAAGCTCATAAATATTACGACACCCGGAATAAGAGAGGCAAAATAATTATTCAGAGGGATGATATAACAGAACATCTATCTTCCATAGTTGCTCAAGAAACTGGGATGTCCCACTTATAGCAGCAAAAAGAGCAAGTACTCGAACACTTTCAAGGTTCAGTTACTTGCTCTTTTTTTACTACTATTGTGCCTTGTTCCGCAGCTGACTGTAATACAGCTCGCTGTAGAAGCCGCCCTGTTCGAGCAATGCGTCATGCGAGCCTTGCTCCAGCAGCTGACCATCCTTCAGTACAAGAATGCGATCGGCTTGGCGGATCGTGTTCAGCCTGTGGGCGATGACAAAGCTGGTGCGGCCTTGCATCAGGCGCTGCAGCCCTTCCTGGATTTTGATCTCCGTAACGGTATCAATACTGCTGGTCGCCTCGTCCAGTACAAGAATGGACGGGTCGGCCAGAATTGCCCGGGCAATGGCAAGCAGCTGTTTCTGCCCTTGGCTGATGCCGCTTCCGTCGGCCTGAAGCACTTTGTCGTACCCGTCCTTCATCCGCATGATAAAGGAGTGAGCATTCGCCAGCCTTGAAGCAGCCTCCACCTCTTCGTCGGTCGCATCCAGACGCCCGAAACGGATATTTTCCCGAATCGTGCCCTGGAACAGGAATGAATCTTGGAGTACAAATGCCATATGTGAGCGCAAATTCTCACGCCGAATAGTCGTAATGTCACGTCCATCCACTGTCAGCGTACCGGCTGTAGGATCGTAGAAGCGGGATAACAGCTGAATCAGGGTTGTTTTTCCGGCCCCCGTCGGGCCTACCAAAGCGATCATCTCACCCGGCTTCGCTTCAAAGTTAATCTCATGCAAAATATTGCGTCCTTCATCGTATCCAAAGGATACCTTGTCGAAGCGAACGGCTCCCTCCACCTTTTCGAGAGATACTGCTGCGCCTTCATCCTTCGCTTCCTCATCCTCATCCAGCACTTCGAACACTCGCTCTGCCCCCGCAATTGCAGACAGCAACGTATTCCACTGGTTCGCAAGATCATTAAGTGGACGGGTAAACTGACGGGCATATTCCACGAAGATGATAATTACCCCGACTGTAACGGAACCTTGAATCGCCAGGATCCCGCCGATGCCTGCAACAATTGCAAAACTAAGGTTATTTAGACCATTCATCAGCTTGGGAATAAAACCGGAGATCGTCTGCGCCCAGAAACCGGACAACCGGATTTTCGTATTTCGTTCCTCAAACCCGCGAATGACCCGCTCCTCCTGGGAGAAAGCCTTGATAATCTTCTGTCCGGACAACGTCTCCTCAATGTACCCATTGAGTTCGCCGAGATTACGCTGACGTTGCTTGAACAACGGCCCGGTTCTGCGTGTAATCCAACGCATGCCAATCGCCATCAGCGGTACAACGATAAATGTAAGCAAGGTCAGCAGCGGACTTAACCAGAGCATCACGCCAAACGTTCCGATCAGTGTTAACACACTGGAGAATATCTGGATGGCCGAGCTGTTCAATGTACCGCTGACATTCTCGATGTCGTTGGTAACCCGGCTCATAATCTCACCCTGTTGTCGCTTGCCGAAGAAAGGAATTGGCAGCTTGTGCAGATGGGAGAACAGATCATACCGCATACGGAATACCGTCTCCTGGGCAATTTCAATCATCCATATATTTTGCAGCCATGATGTCAGGGAAAAGAAAATATAGACTGCCACCAGACCGAATAAAAATGTCGTCCAGCTGGAACTCGTTGCTTCTCCATCAATGAATTTATCCACGGCCACACCGACCATATAAGGCCCCAGCAACGCAAGTGCGGAACTGGCAAATACCATCAGCAGCACCATCGTCAGCTTGACCTTGCGGCGAGCCAGATACGTCCAGATCCGGCCTAACGTACCGGACCAGTTCTTCGCCCGTGCCTTCGGCTTGCGACCTCCACCTGCCTTCAGCGTCTCGGGATCTAATGGCGGTGGAGGCTGACGGAAAGGTTCAATGAATGCTTTGAACATGTGGTGTACCCTCCCCGTATTGTGATTCATAGATTCGGCGATACAATTGGGAAGAATCCATCAGATCCTCGTGTTTCCCCTGTCCAATCAGACGCCCATCGTCCAGCAGCAGGATCAGATCAGCAGAAGTAGTTGAACTGATCTTCTGCGTAATAATAAACGTTGTACATGACAGCTCTTCCAGTGCATCCAGCAGCCTTGCTTCTGTAGCTACATCGAGAGCACTTGTACTATCATCCAGAATCAAAATGCTTGGACGACGAATCAATGCACGGGCAATCGAAAGCCGTTGTTTCTGTCCACCCGACAGATTGACTCCCCGCTGACCCAGCTGTGTATCGTAGCCATTCGGTAATTTCTCAATAGTCTCGTGAATCTGGGCACGCCTTGCTGCTTCCTTAATCTCTTCCAGCGTGGCGTCCTCCCGGCCCCAAGCAATGTTATCCCTTACCGATCCGGTAAAAAGAACGACCTCCTGTGGCACATAACCGATAGCTCCGCGCAATGTGGAAATATCCAACCGTTCTGCATCGTTGCCATCGATACGCACTTCGCCTTGATCTTCGGTATAGAGCCTTGGAATGAGCTGTACCAGGGAGGATTTACCTGAACCCGTAGCCCCCATGATCGCAATGCGCTCGCCTCGTTTGGCTGAGAACGTAATATCCTCCAGCACGGTAATTTCACTGCCCGGATAGCTGAACCCTACACCTTGAAAGTCAACTGCACCCTGGATAACAGGACTCCCTTTTCCTGCTTGCGCCAAATGACCTGCACTCGAGGATTCCCCTGATTGTCCTGGTTGTTCTGGTTGTCCTGATTGCTGTCCTACTTGCTCAGCTCTTCCTGATCCTCGATCATGTGCTGATTCTGATACATCCTCTGTATCAAAAACTTCATTAAGCCGCTGCGCCGAAGCGCTTGCTCTGGAGAAGGTCACCAGAATCCAAGATAGCGCAGACATGGCACCGATGGTGCGAAGCAAATAGTTAATGACAGCGACCACTTCACCCACGGTTGCACTTCCGGTGACGATATCACGCCGTCCGAACCATAGAACGGCGATGATACAGCCATTCATCATGAGCAGCATGAATGGCATCGTTGTCTCCGTCAGGCGCAGCGCGGAGATCGTGCCTTTCATCAGCTTGCCGCTATATCCGGCAAAACGTTCAATCTCGTGGCCCATCCGGACGAAGACACGGATCAGCCGAATGCCTGTCAGATTTTCCTGGATGACTCCGTTGACGGCATCCAGTCTGCGCTGCACATTGCGGAACAGCAGCGCTGCCTTTTTGATCATCCAGATCACAAACACGAGCAGCACAGGCACCATTACAACGAGCAGCAGACCCAGCTTCGGATTCACCACCACCGCCATGATCATGCTACCAATCACGACCAGCGGCACACGCGTCATGAAACGCAGACTCATAAACACCGTGTCCTGCACCTGTGTGACGTCCCCGGTCAATCGGGTAATAAGGGATGATGTTGTAAAACGATTAAACACCGCATAAGAGAACGCTTGCACTTTATCATACAGCTTCTCCCGCAGATCGTAACCGAAGCCGAGACTCGCATGTGACGCAAAAAACGAACTCGCAATACCCGCGGCAAACGCCACAACGGCACTGCCCACAAGCACCCCGCCCCATAGCCAAACCACTGACAGGTCGCCCTGCTGGATACCGTTATCAATGATTTTCGAGATCAAATAGGGTTGTGCCAATTCGACCGTCAATTCAATCAGCATCATGACCAGTGCTGCGATGGCGGCGACTCGGTACTTCTTCAAGTAGTACAACAGCTTGATCATAATCATTCCTCCGGCCCGGAGCGCTTTATGTTCGTGACGATTGGGTATGTTCACGCAGCCAGCTCCGTTAGTCTCTTCTTTCAATAACTCTATGTAAAATTTCACGTATCCAATACGCTTATTATATCGCATTTTGAACCTTCAAATCGCTAATATCTTCATTCCTTTTCTTTATTAACCTGAAATGGACGGTGAGGGAACAATCATCGGGTACAAAAAAACCTGAACAGGTTGCTCAGGCTTGTTGATTTTTCATACGATAGCATCAGCATCACATTTATTTGCCGTAGGTCTGTTCCAGTCGTTCTTCTTCATTGGTGGATAGCAAAATGTTGAGCAGCCCCATCGTGTTATTCGCTTCCGTTCTGGCTGACTTATACATCTCGGCAAATGCCGCCTCGTCCTGGACCGGATCGATAGCAGCCAGCTTGCCCCATACGTTGCGGGCTTTATCGTAGAGTTTCGTTAAGGTGATGTCATACGTATGCTGCGCGACAGGTGCCATCGAGTCGAACTCCGCTGCCGTCTTGAAAAATTCCATCGAGTCCGTAAAGGTCTGACTTGTGTAATCCTTGTTCTTCATGGCGTCCTCCGTGAGTAGCAGCGCCTGACGGGAGATAAACAACGTCTTGACCATGGCACGCTCCAGATTGGTCGCTTCTTCCCATGATACATAGGACACTTCTGGTGCCTGAACGGTTGTGAAAAAAGGAAAGGCATCATCAATCAATCGTTGTGAATCGGAATGGATCGGAATGCCTGTGTTCATGTTCACTACTGCATCACTGTAGTTGGCAATATTAATATTTTTGGAGCCTTCTTCACTGACCCGTCGCACCGGATGATCCTTAATCGGAATCCGAATATAGCCAAGCTTGTCGGCGTACTTCTGCTGTAACTCTTGGAGTGTGGAATCCAAGCCAATCTTGCCTTCATCTGATGAAGACCCTGTTGCAGCGGAATTCGAGGATGTGTCCGCAGCGTCAGCTTCATTCGTATCTGCTGACGACGTTTCAGTCGTTGATGTGTCGGCGCTATGGGTCGCTGTGGCTAAGGCACCAGCATCCTGGGCAGAATCCTTCGTTGCTGCTTCCTTTGCCCCACCACCACAGGCGGTCAGAACAGCTGCTAAGCTGAAAATGGCTGTAAACATCTTGATTCTATGGTTCCATCTCATCATGTAATCTTCCCCTTGTCTTATGTATGTATCCGACTACGTTAACCTCTACTTTACTGCATGAACAACCTGGTTCATAAATGCCATTTCCGATAACATGGATTATTCAGCATATAATCTGGTCTTTATTTTATCATAAGTTAAATACTGGGTGTATACGACAATATGCCTGCATCCTTATGTAAACCTCACCTATAACCTAATTTCACGAACAAAAATAAAAAACACGGTCATCCCTGAAAGGACAACCGTGTTTATGTGTATCCTGTGTACTTCATTACATCCAAACTTAATATCAAGTGGTAGACCGAAACGAAGAGTACAAACCAAAACCATTGCATTCCAATTCGTCGCACGTAATTGATGCAACAGGTTCAGGTTCCTTTATTTGATGCCTTTGGCCTTCTCCATATGCTCAGCCCGGATCTGGGGATCTGTGGAATTGACTGCGGTCAACAAGTTGTAGATCGCCTGAATATCCTGCTCTTTATATAACGTTTCGGGGACTTCAGCCTCAAGTCTTTCCGTTTTGCGCAGAATGGTCTCCACCAATTCATGATCATAGATAATCAGTTCATCCGAATTGACATAACGCACAGCGGGATCAACGCTGATCCGGCAGCGATTGGTGAAGGTCACCATCGAGACGAGACGTACTCTTTTATAATCACCAAGATGGGCCTGAATGGCCTCTACATGTCCCCTGTGCTGCATCAGTGGGTTATACATCTTGATTCGGCTGCTGCTAACGGTCCAGTTAGCCTCTCTTCGGCCGCCGCGGATCTCACCCGTCGTCAGGTTTCTTGTCTCAATGACAAAGATTCCCCGGGGACCAATGACGACATGATCAATCGATGAATAGCCTGAGCGGGACTTGGTATTGGCAACGAGCAAATCATTGAGAACTTTGTATTCACCAGGAAGACCATGCAGCTGCTGGGCAGTACTTGGTTCCTCTGGCTGACGGGTCCAATCCCCATCCGATTTTGCTTTGCGCCGACTGCGGACCATACGTGTAGGAATAGGCGCCGTTGACGGCAAAGATGAAGCGGAAGCTGTAATCTGGTTGGCAAGCTCTGGTTGTGTCTTGAACAGAGACAGGATTTTTTTGAACATGGGCAAGCTCCGTTCTATATAGTGTGAGTTACAGGTGACCGTTAAGGGGTTGAGATACATCCTTGCACATCCATTATGTATACTTCTATTACTTATGTCGGATAAAGAGGGGCAAAAATAAAGGGAAGAGGACCAAAATTCCGCGGATTAACTAAAGTATATACGATTCTTTAACCAATACTGTGACTTTAGACGCATACGAAAAGGGAGAATTTTAAAAAAACAGCGCATCCCTTTCTATATGAAGAAAAAGAACACGCTGTTTTGGTTGTGACAATTATGCCTGTAAATAGTATGTGTAAAGCACCTGTGTACCCTTCTCATCCAGACCGTTCCTGGAGATTTCCTGATACAAGGATTCGGCCAGCGCCAGTCCTGGCGTCTTCATGCCCATGGCTTTGGCGGATTCGAGAGCGATACCCATGTCTTTGATAAAATGTTTCACATAGAATCCAGGCTCATAATCGCCTGTGATCATACGCGGACCAAGATTGCTAAGCGACCAGCTTCCGGCTGCACCGGTAGCGATACTTTTCAGCACATTCTCCGCGTCCAGACCGGATGTCTTAGCATAGGCAAGTGCCTCGCATACACCCATCATGCCTGAAGCAATGGCGATCTGGTTGCACATTTTGGTATGCTGTCCTGCTCCCGCCTTGCCTTGCAGCACAATATTGGTACCCATCTGCTCGAACAACGGACGAACCGCTTCAAAGGCCTCCGAACTACCGCCAACCATAATGGACAGTTTGGCATCCCGTGCTCCAATATCTCCACCGGAAACCGGTGCATCCAATGCATGCAGTCCTTTGGCTTCAGCGGCTTCATAGATACGTGCAGCGAGCAGCGGACTGGATGTAGTCATATCAATTAGGAAAGATCCTGGTTTGGCGTTCGCCACGAGACCATCTTCGCCGAGATAAATCTCCTCGACATCCTTCGGATACCCCACCATCGTGATGATGACATCACACTCGGCTGCCAGTTTGCCTGGTGTGTCATGCCATACGGCACCTTCCTTCACCAATGCTTCCGCTTTGGCGGCCGTGCGCGTATAGACATGCAGCGGATAGCCTGCCTGCTGGATGTGACCTGCCATGCTTTTGCCCATCACGCCTGTACCGATAAAGCCAACTTTCGTCTCTCCAGGTGCCTTCGTCATTCTGGTCATCGTAGGTTTCCTCCTTATTTCTCTATGCTCCAGTTGGAACTTGTCTTCTAAACTTGCTATATCTGTATGTTAATGCTTTCGCGCGCGGCCGTCTATCTGTTTCCGCATTTCTGTCCAAAAACAATGAAACAGGAATCGAAATCCCATATGTTGTACAACCTAACGGAAACTTCCTTGAACGGAAAGGAGGATTCCCATGAGCCGTGAAAAGGGAGAAATCACGATATGGCTGTCCTTTTCCATTATTTTGTTAAGTGCAGGACTTGTATGCCATGTTCTATCCATTCCGGCGATTCTGGATTATGCAGGCAGAGATGGATGGCTATCGGTCGTGGCTGCTGCCCCTTTCTTCATGTTGTTTCTATGTATGATGTTTGTGATCATCCGACGGGTACGCGGACAGCGTTTGACGGACTGGATTACGCGGGAATTTGGTGCAATTCCTTCATGGATTTTCCGCATTACTGCTTCAATTTTGCTGCTTTCACTTGGCTCACATACCCTATATGAAACAACGAACTGGACGGTATCCACCTACCTGCAATTCACCCCACCTTACGTGCTCGCAGGCGGCGGTGCACTGGTTGCTGCTTGGGCGGCTGCCAAAGGCATACGTTCCATTGCCATGACCTCCAGCCTTTTGCTTCCCTTCGTGATCCTGCTTGGATACTTCGTGATGTCAGCCAACATGAAATATAAAGACTATGGACAGCTGTTCCCGATTATGGAATATGGTACCGGTCCTGTCCTGAGAGGCATGATCTATTCGCTTGCCGGACTGATGGAAATCTGGATTTTGATGCTGTTTCAACATGATATCAAAAGCAAAATTCGCTGGTGGCATCTTCTGCTGCTCGGGCTATTCATGCTCACTATGGCCATTGGCCCAACGTTGGGAGCCATCGTTGAGTTTGGTCCGGAGGAAGCCGCGAAACAACGAAATACCCCTTATGAGCAATGGAAGCTGGTGAATATCGGGAAATTGCTTCAGCACGTGGATTTCCTATCCATATACCAATGGCTGAGCGGTTCTTTTGCCAGAGTGGCCATCTCTATTTATCTTATTGTGGATCTGCTCAATTTTCGCAGACCGAAGAAACGGTACATTGCTGTTCTCATCGTCACTTTCATCATGTGCTCCATAGCGGTCCAGTGGTGGAGAATTGATTACGTCGACTATTATGTAAACCATATCCAATTTCCCGTCATGCTGGCTTATGTATCTGTCGTCACCATCCTGTTGACCCTGGCCGCACTTATTCACAAAAAAGACAAGGAGGCTCCTGCTCATGCCGCTCAAAACCACACCAAAGAGCCCTCATCGGACTGAACCATTCCGGATCAATCAGCATAATCTAACTACCTTTTTTGCCGGATCGGATGACGTCATTATTAGCAGGCACATGATGGGGGAGTCTCCCACACAGATTATCATTGTGTATTGCAGTGGTATGGTGGACAGCAAATCCATCTACGATATTATTCTTCCCGAATTGGCCCGTACCTACGAGATTACTCAGTTCGTTCGTACATCGGATATCGAGAAGTCCATCTCCCTTCAATGGTCCCGGATGGATTTACAGGACCCCGCATTGGGAACGGACCTTATGTCCCTGCGGGTATTTGAAGGTCATCTGCTCATTTGCATCCCTTCGCTTCAATCGATGTGGAGCATGGATATATCCAACATTCCTACCCGTTCGCCGGATGAATCGACTACGGAGGTATCCATCCGCGGAGCCCGTGATGGCTTTATCGAACGCCTGTCCGTTAATATCGCTTTAATTCGTACACGGCTGCGCACAGCCGAACTGGCCTGTAACATCGAATTGATGGGTTCGCGTTCCGTGACCAAGGTAGCCCTGATGTATATCAAAAATATTGCCAATCCCGAGCTGATCGATGATGTCAAGGATCGGCTGCGCAAAATCGACACGGAACGAGTCATGACCGCCAATGAACTGGAGGAATTATTGTCTCCTTCCAAAATCACGTTGTTTCCGGTCACCCATTACACAGGCAGACCCGATTTTGCAGCGGAATGTCTTCTGAACGGCCGCTTCATCCTCATCGTGGATGGCAATCCCAGCGCCATCATCGGCCCGGTGAATCTGTTTCTCCTTCTCAAATCACCCGAGGATGCCAGTTTTCCGTTCCTTCCGGTGAATGTGGGCCGCATGCTGCGCTTTATCGGGCTATTGGTGACCATATTCCTGCCCGGCTTCTATATTGCGCTGACTTCATTTCATATGGATCAGCTGCCTTTTCCGTTGGTGGCCACGATCTCGGTTGGACGAATGGGGCTGCCCATGGAGTCCGGGGTTGAGATGTTTCTCATTATGCTTCTCATGGAGCTGTTCCGGGAAGCGGGAGTAAGGCTACCGAGCGCCATCGGTCAAACGCTGACCGTTGTGGGCGGATTGATTATCGGGGATTCAGCCATCCGTGCAGGGATGGTTTCCCCGCTCATGATTGTCGTCATTGCCGTAACCGTGGTGGCCGGGGCTACTATTGTGAATCAGGTCTTGACCAGTTCTGTTCTGATTCTGCGCTTTTTCTGTTTTGTACTGGGGGCATCCCTCGGCATATACGGGTTCATTCTGTCCATCATCCTGTTCCTGATCTACCTGACCGATCTGAAATCGTTCGGCATTCCTTATCTGACGCCGCTAAGTCCGCTTCATTTCAAACAGGCTGTGGCCTCCTTATTCAAGCTGCCGAAGGGATGGCTGAAACGCAGACCTGTCTACCTGGAAACGCAGAATCCGCGCAAGGAAGGGAATGATCAATGAAGCGGCCTATACAACGATGGTTGCTAGGGCTACTAAGTCTCTCTCTTTGTTTCGTGACCAGCGGGTGTTGGAGTGCATATGAGATTCAACAGGTGGACTATGCCAAAGCGATTGGGATCGATTATAAGGACGGAATGTACCATATGTATGTTCAGAGCATGGACTTTGCCAGTGTAGCCAAAAGCGAAAGTTCAGCCAAAACGGCGGAATCCCCGCCGGTATGGGTTGGACATGCATCGGGAAAAACATTGAATCTGGCTGTAAACGAGCTGTTCCGAAGTTCCCAGCTTCATATCGCCTGGGGGCATGTGACCGCCATTGTTATGGCCGAAAGTATCCTGACAAGCAAGCATATCAAGGAAGTGTTCGACATGCTTGGACGTTTCCCGGAATCACGTTACACAACCTGGGTGTACGGCACTCGCGATCCGTTGGAAGATATTCTGAGTGCCACGTCGATCTTCAATATGTCGCCGCTGGACAGCATTCTGCATAACCCTCTTCCCTCATTTCTGGAAGAATCTCTGTTTCCTCCGGTGCTCAGTTTCAAACTCATTGCTACACATAACGATGCATCCACGACAACCTATCTGCCTTGCATCGCCATGAACAAGGAGCATTGGTCGCAGAACAAAAAAAATCATGAACTGTTTATCATTGACGGCGCTTTTTTTGAGAAAACAGGGGATGACTTTGAATATTTGCCCCATAACAAGCTCTCTGGTTACCACTGGCTGCTTAAAGATATGCGGCGTGCGCCATTGATTATTGAAAATGAAGGAACCATTTACGGTGTGCTCAGTGTCGGCTTGCCCAACATCAAGATTGTTCCTGTCGTTCGTGGAAATGAGGTTCGCTTCAACATTGATGCCAAGTACCTGACCGCCCTGTATGAATATCTCACCCCTATTTCCTATGATGATATGGTTCAAATTAGCGAGAAAACGTTACGGGATCAAATCTTGCAAACATATCGCGCAGGTCTGCAAAAAGGGGTTGATATCTATGGACTTCAGGAGAAGCTTTATCGCAAAAATCCGAGCCTGTGGCGTAAGTTATCCAATGATGGCTCCAAGATGATCCTTACGGAAGATTCCATTCAGAAGCTGAACATTCATATTACGATTCCATATACGGGTAAATTCCGTAGGAAGGTGTAACCCTCGCAACAAAACAAATCCCCTGCCGTATTGAACGGACAAGGGGATTGTTTGGTTGATGATGCGATTATTTTGCTTAGGGGGTGAGAAGGGTTTTCCTATTTCGAAGCATTCTGCCTATAGTACTCCATTATTCGCATGCGTGTGGTCAGAATCAGGGTCTGTGGCAGCAGCACCACAAATATAAAAAGCGGCACAATCAGCACTAGATGAGCGGCAAAATTTTCTGCGCCAAACGATGGTTTGGGAAGCTCAATGAAGTACCACCAGCACGGAATGGCAACCAGCCAGGTCAGTCCGGTAGAGATGAACAACTCCTTCACCCCGCTCCACAGAAAGCAGAACAACGCAAAAAATACAATTGGAACAGCCCAGGAATCCAATATTGGCCCCCAGCTCTGGAAGACAAAGATAATGGCAGGATACAGAAGATTAATGGTCCAGCGCCAGATTGGATTGTGGTAGATAAACATAATACCTCCTTGCTCGGCAAGTAAACGCATTTAATAAGGGGACTGAGCTTTACGTATATCTTCGCGGTCTGCCTCTTCCATTTTCCTTATATATCGTTCTAATTGCTCTTTATGTGCTTCTAACTCAGCTAATTTGGATGTAGTCCCTTCAAGAAATGTCGACATTTTTGCAGACAACTGTACTGCAGACTCTCCCTTCCAATCTTGCAGCCTCCCATATATGTTTCGCATCTGCTTTTCCTGTTGAATCAAGCGTTGCTGCAACTGTTCACACTGATGGATCGCTCTTCTCAGATCTGACAGAGAGACAGATATTCTCCCCATATGTACACCTCCTGTACGTTCATTGAAGCTAAACTATCATTGATCTGCCAGAATAAAATCCTGTCTTTTCCTTTCAATAAAATCTGCGATATCTGTAATTGATTCCTGATACCACCGATTGATCCGCTCCAACGTTGCCGTAGCATCATAGGCTATAGGAGTAAAGGATTGGCTCTCACTAGTTGAAATATGTGCTTGAAACATCTGAATTGAGGAACGCGCATCATTGGCAAAACCATGTAGACTATCCCGCATCTGTCGAGCAGCCTGTCCAAGCTCCTCAGGTGTTAACTGAATGGTGCTACCATGTCGGTCGCCAACATAGTACGCTGGGTCTTGTCTATTCATATCGACCGGACTTATTCCCAGTACTGACGCCGCGAGTTGGCCGAACCCTCCCATTGCAGAACCATGTTTCTCAACGAGCGTAGTCATGACTTCCTTAAACACTTCTCTCGCCTGCAACATCTCTGCATAGTTTTCCACTCTAGGCTGGCCTTCCACACGTTGCCCATCCATCGTATACAGTGTATTACTTATGTTCCCTTTTCCATCGAAAGTAAAATGATCCATACTATGCGTTCTCTGACCAACTAGCATGGAATCCAAAAACTTAGATAGCACACTCTGCTCTCCCGATATGGAAGGAACACGGACAAATTCAAACGACCACTTGTTACCAAACAGTCTTTGTTCCCACCACGTCTCCCGAGGTATCGGTAAGAACATAGGAATCATCTCGTATTTATTAGCATCTTCAAAAGTCGAATTGATATAATAAGTAGCACCGACATGCTGCTCCGCGCTTTTCACACCAGAACCTACAGAATCCCCTGGATGGACATAGGCCACATTCGTTTTCAGATAATCTCCGTTGCGAACCTTCTCTTGCAAATCATCAGGAAGCAAATGTACAATACTTGGCGGATTATAACTTGCTGAAGATATTCCATTACGAATCGCGACATATTCTGCCTGAGCTCCTCCTAGTGAGTGACCAGTCGTGGATATATCAGATTCTGGGAACTCTTCCTTGACTTTATCATAGAGGTTCATTGCCTGAACAAACTGATTATTTTGGTACCTGGATTCAGCTTCAATAAAAGGCATTTGTTGCTGCAGTGGTAGCGTCGAAATCTCTTCCTTATACTGCTCCATGTAATTGTGAGTTTCCTCTAAATTTTTGGTTCGATTACCCACAACATCACTTAAATCGGTCTCCCAGTCGGTTAATACACTCCATTTGGGACGATCAGGCGGTTCAGTTCCCCTATAACCAATAATTACTTGATTGTGATCTTCATTGTAAAAAACTGAAGCATCAAATCCCGAACCATTCGTATCGTGAAGCATTGCCCCCTTGGGTTCGACTATTGTCCAACCTGGAAGATTCTCGTTTTTGTATCCGGATGATGGTAAATCCCGTTTGTATACCTCATCCGCAATGGTCCAATAGGTCTTATCATTTATGTATGTCATGATCCCCCACCTTGTCTATTACAATAATTTGTATTAAAGTGTCTTTAGAGTTTATTTCCATAAAAGGAGAATTAATGCCCTATGAAAATAAAACCCGTAGCTCTGATCTTACTTATTTTTTTATTAGGAGGATGTTCAAGTATGTCTACCTCAGATAAGCAAAATATTGTAGAAACAGCTACACCAATAAGTGTTCAGTACATAAAGCAGTACTACAATGCGGACTTTATTGTAACGAGTCATGATATTGATGATCCTTCCATCCATTCACGGCTATACCTATACGGTCATATAACAGGACATGAGGATGAACGTATTACTGTTTCCTATAATTATGATACACAGGAGGTTCTCAGTGTAGAAGGACCAGGCTGGTTTATCGATAGCCGAAATCCGAAAAAGGAAGCACCTTCTTTCTGAGAAAAATCTGCAAAGAGGTACACCGATGTATTTTACACTTCGTTAGATTAGGACTGGGAGAGAACATCCCGGTCTTTTTTTAGTTGTTAGATGAAGTTGAATTGCAAAAATCATCTTTGTTTATATCTATTCATTATAAATCAATATCTACATACCCGAAAACATATGCTTACAAAAATAAGCAGAAAGTCTGTACTTTTAAGCTCAATGAGCCAGATATATGGATTGCTTATAGGACGTTCTTACCAGTCTCATCAGAGATATGCTTATTTCTGGGAAAGAAATGAAGAAATTAAGCATGATTATGGATATTATAGCTCATACTACCTTCAGGAAAATATTGAAGGAGTGACAACATGAGATTAAAAAGTATCTTCGCCGTTGGAGCCGTGTTAGCTTGCTCAACTCTGTTGTGGGGCTGTAGTAATGGCACTACGAATAATGCGTCCCCGCAGCAGAATAACACGGTCCAATCGGAGAGTTGGAGGGATCCCAAACGACTGGAAGCATCGCATCTGGAGGCTCTTGAGCGGATGGAAAAAGATCATATCCACCGGATGGTTTCGCTTAGTGCAAGTACTGATGGCGACAAAGTGATGACAACGCTTGAACGTTCTAGCCAGAAGCTGGAGGAAATGAGACCCCTCGCTGAAATGCTCCAGCACGAAGGCCACCCAACCTTATTACAGCGAATCCAGGAGATGTCTGGAGATATCGAAAGCTCCAAAACCGTGGTTGCTGAGATGAAACAATTACCA
This sequence comes from Paenibacillus vandeheii, assembly GCF_030433635.1. Taxonomy (NCBI): domain Bacteria; kingdom Bacillati; phylum Bacillota; class Bacilli; order Caryophanales; family Paenibacillaceae; genus Paenibacillus; species Paenibacillus vandeheii. Next base: position 122,326 of record NZ_JAROCD010000016.1, on the reverse strand, counting down.
CAGGACGGCAAAATCAAAATTCAGTCTGAAAACTCCGATTCTTTGCATCACATCAGCAGTTTTCACGATTACCACCAGTACGTGCAAGAGAAGATTCAGACTTTAAAGAAGGATGTTCAAACACATTAAACTATAATGATGACTTGAATGATGTCCATTTATACAAATTCAAAAACAAACAAAAGTTAGATCGGAAGGCTAATTCCTATCTAACTTTTTTCTTGTGAACAGGTATGGACATGTTATTCCTCAGCTTGCTGAAACTGATTATTTTCCAAATCCAAAAGTTAAAGTATATTATATAGTGTTAGATTCAAATACATAGGAGGTAGAAAGAATATTCTAAAAAAATGCATATCAATCATACTTTTACTCATATCTGTTTTGTTGGGAGGATGCAATACCATAACAAATCAAGGCGAGATTATTGAAGAAGCAACTCAAGTTGGGCAAAATTATTTTATAGATCAATACAGTACAGAAGTGCAGTTTACTGACCATAAGTTCATGCCAAAAGACCTTAGCCACAATATAAGTTAAGCGGACATGTCAAAGCAAATAAAGATACTGAAATCACAATTCTTATCAATTATGATACTTTCAAAGTCCAGAATGCCATTGTTCCCAAAGAGTTACTTAATAAAAAGAAAAATTAAGGAGTAATGGAGTGAATAACTTCAATAAAAAACATCTTACATTAGCATTCTTATTTGTATGGTTCAGTCTTACTTTCATCGTACTAAGCGGATGTATGTCAAGTGAACAGAAAGACATCCTTCAAAAAGCCGAAAAAGTCAGTCTCACTTATTTTAAAGAAAACTATGGGATTGATGTAGAATTCACAAATCACAAATTCATTCCGGCTGACTTATCTCATACGGTATCATTAACAGGACATGTGAAAGGCAACAAAGATCAAGAAGTATTCGCTATGGTTGATTATGATACCTATGAAATCAGAACAGGCTCAGTGCCTGATAATATCAAGCCTCTTAAATAAATGGATTTATTTCTTACTGAGAAGAAAGATATAAGTGCATCTTATACTAATCCGGTAAACTGTATTCCAAACACTCATCTTGGTTCATTCCACCCACAAGGAGACCCATATAAATATACTGAACAACACAACTGGCATAAGCGCCCCAGTGGCTAACATGATCCAAAGTGTTGCTGGCTTTACATCCTGAACGTACCGATCAAACCTGCGGAATCGTTCTTTCCGCCATCGAGCAAACTTAATTTGCCTGATCATTTGCTTCAATATTTTATACCGCTGCTTTCCCTCCTCCACTTCTTCCAGTGCACATCGCAACTCGTCATACAAACGGGCCTCTTCCTGCTCAGCCACTGTGCTTGTCGTCATTTTTCATTCCCTCCCTACGAAAATATATGAGAATTTAGGCTTCGGCGCACAGCTATCCACAACGATGCCTAAATCCCAGTCCCTATCCTATCAACACGTTAATGATCTTCAAAGTTTGAAATTTCACAAGAAAAAATATACACCAAAAAGCCCGGGCAAGCCTGGACTTGGTTTACTCACTTATTTATTCTTCTGATTTGCTTGCTAATATATCGGATTCACAACTCTACCATCTTTTGCTATTGAAATCTCCCATATGATTATCGTTGATATCCCCCAACTTATCAAACGTATTCTTGTAGATCCGAATAATCGATTGAACCTTACCAAAATCAGCATCTTCTGGTCCAATACCTTCCATAAACATTCTCTGAATAATTTGCTGGAAAAATTCCACTCTTGCATGGATCTGCTGCTGCTCCAGCTGAAGAATCTCTTCAAAACTATGATTTTCTATGTAATTCATCAGACCATCATCATCCTGATATGGCCGATCGGCAATTCGACGGTTTAATTCGAACTCTTCCGGTTCGTCGTCCGGTTGAAGATTTACGGTAGTTCGTAAATGGGAAAGCATAATCTTTTCTTTTGCAAGCATGACATGAAAATCCTTATTCTTCAGCAATTCCGCTACAATTAGGCTGCACATCTCCCGATTTTCGATAAGAATGCCGTCAAAAGGATGCAATGTCCAATTCCCATTGGACCAAAACAAATTAAAATTAAAAAACTGACTGCCGTATTTGTACTGAATGTTAATCTTAGTCTCATCAATAATCTCGAATGAAAATTCCAGCATGTTGAGTAAGCTCCTTCACACACTTCCAAAGTTTACCTTTATTCTATCAAACGCTCTTGAAAAAATACAGAAAATTAACAGTCATTCAGCTCCGCAATTGACTCAGCTTTCTCGCTACTGGCGACAATGATTAATACACAGACAATACCGATAATAACGAAGGTAAGCATAAATCTACCCCTTTCCTATGAAAAATGCACCATTCTGTACTTACCAGATTGTATGCAGGAGAGTTCAATGTATGCTTATTATTCCCGGGTGAGTATCCTTATAAACCAAATTTTATACTAACGTGAGGCTTTCTAAATATCTATTCTATAAATGCAAAAAGAGACGCCGCGGCGTCTCTGCTTCACAAAAAAAGATTAATCCAAATAAGAGCTCAATGAATTGGCATCAGGTTGACCTTTACCTTGAATGGCTGCAGCCTTCGGAGCCTCCAGTCCCAATCTCTCACTCATGCCTGCATTTAGTGCAGTCATCTTGGTTGTATAGTCATTGCAACTCTCGATAATGCGGCGATTGGACTGCTCAGACAGATCAAGGGCGGACATCAAGTCTCCGATTGCCTGATTGACGGATTCAATAGACATAGATGGTTTGGATAATAGGTCATTGGTCTTCTCCGTTGTGGTACGCAGCAATCTCGCATTTTCCTTAAATTGATCTTCTATTGTTTTGTTCGTGGCTTCCACAGCCGAAATAACCTTCTCCTGATCATTCAAAGCCATAGCAATCATCGCGGATACCGTAATCAGATTAGCGGTCTTGTCTATGGCGTTATTAACGGAATCAATTAGTTTGTCATTGTTGTCATTAATAATATCTGTCGCCGCAATCGCCTGATTATACAACATGATCATTTCGGTCATAGATTGTGTACGTGTAACCACTTTGCGCAATCCTCGCTCCAGATGTGCTTTACGGTTCTCATTTTCTGGCTTGGCAATCTCTGCCTCAAACAACCCTTTAAGCTGATTACCGAAAGAAATCTTCGTCTGTAGATTGTAAATCTCCTGGATAGAAGACCGTTTCAGCTGACGCATGTTAACGATACTCTCTTCCAAATTGTCCTTCCCATCGCGTAAACCGTTGATAATATTATCAATGTTGGTTCGAACAGATTGGTAACGATAAACATAGTTCTTCAATGGACTTTTGCGGAGTAACCGCCCCACAAAGCTAACATTTTTACTTTGTTGCAGACTTTCACACTCATCACGCAATTTCAATATCATGCTCGACACTTCAGCCCGGTTGCCAGACATTAGATCATTTACAGGACGATCCAGCATTTTTAGCGTTTGACCGGCCTTTTCCTGAGTTCTTACACCCAGCTTTCCTATATCATCCATTAGAGTATCCAGATGAACCACATCACTCTGCGATACCTTCTGAATCAATTGAGTTGCCTCCTGGTTAATCCGCTGCTGGTCATCCTGTTTTAATTGAACATATTCCGTTGCCATACTCAACCATGCCTCCTATAATTCGGAGCTATTATATCTTTGATGAATAAGCTCTGCTTTGTTCTGAAGCTCCAATAAATCTTTATGTTCTATTGTAGATACAATCTCGGAAATTTTTGAATCCACATCTTTCAATCCGTTTAATAACATCCGTCGGTTTGTACGCTTGGCTTCTCCACTCAGACGGAGGAATGGATTGATGAAACCATTTAGATCCTTCAAAACCAATCTGCGCAACGTATGGTTAATATCACCATTGTTTAGCTCCTTTAGTGCCGGAATGACTCGCTGTAATCTGGCAAATAGAGCTAACGATTTTTCGACAATTTCATTGTCCAGTTCATTTTTTTGCCCCTCAGAGATCACCATATCTTCCAACACTTCGAGATATTCAATGACAGGTCCAAAAACGGGGTCCTGCTCAAGCTGATCCTGCTGATGTCCCGGTACCATTGACTGTACTCTCTTATCGGATTTCTCATCCGTGCGTGGAACGATAGACTGCTCATGAGTGGTTCTCTCCAATTCTCCACCATGACCTTGACCTTTAACAGACCGTTGGGCAGCACTTGATGTTTCAATTTGTTGTTGTCGTTGCTGTGATGGAATCAATGCGCCCACCATTGTAGCGAGAGCAGGAATCGCCCATGAGACAGCTTCTGGAACAAAGGGACTGCTTGCAGCTGCTAGACCATAACCAATCAGCGCTCCCAATCCAATTTTTGTTTTGCGTAACATCTTCATCCTCCTGCCTGTAACAACACATTTGTATACAATGAACAAATGAAGACTACACTTGATCACTTCGTTGCTGTGTAACTTACAAGATCATCTAAATCGTATTGTAAAAAACCAGTCAGAAGGTGTCAATGTTTGGAAACTAATGTTTAATGGTTCATAACCTTCTGTGCATCCATAATGAGTGGCTGTTCTACATGACTTGCCAATATACCGTATTGAGGATAGAGAGGCCCCACCTCATGTCCCAGAGCCAGCTTCACAGCCAGATAAGGGAAATTGATTCCCGATAGACAGGATACATGTAGTCCTCCGGACATTCGTGGATTGATCTCCAGAAGTTTCGGGGTCTCCTTGCGATACTTCATCTGGATGTTAAAGTTATATGGAATACGATAAGCAGCAGCGACATCACTAGCAACTTTCAATAGTTCAGTATGCTCTTCAAGCCTTCTTAAACGCCCACCTGCTTTGCAGCGAGGGACAGCCGCCAGTAGTTTCCCTTCGCTGTCGGCTAGACAATCAATACTGTATTCATAACCTTCAAGGCGTTCCATGACCATAATATTTGGAAAGGATTCCACGGAAGAAAATGCACGGAATGCATCCTCAAAAGAGATACGGTTCTGGGTATGCCCGAACAACTCCTCTAGCGGATTGCGACTGTTATCGATCACCCTAAATCCCATCCCACCTTCACCGTTACATGGTTTGAAACACACCTCGTGCCCAGAGTCGGAGAGTACGTCATAGGCCTGTTTGAACTGTGATGCGTTGCTAACGGTGAAATAATCCGGGATGCTCAGAATTCCCAACTCACGCACGGATTCATAGAAACGATCCTTCTCCATCAATTGTTCCAGTAATTCCGTATCCGTGCAAACCAAGACTTTGGTTCCGATCTCTTCAAAGAGATCAACATGCTTGCTGATGTCCAGCATGTGGAGACGCGGAATAAATACATCGATCTGATGTCTACGGCAAAAATCTAGACAGAAATCAACATACTCTCTTCCCTTAACCTTCGGCTCCACTTCAGCATGGTCACAACCCTGAAGCGCCATGTTGTTCGGATCCGAATGCGTGCCGTAGATTTCGAATTCTAAACCATCTTCGTTGTTTCGTATCAGATTCATATAATGAAACGCCACCGAAAACCAACGATTAAAATAAATACGGGTCTTTTTCATGAGACAGCATCTCCTATCGCAACTTGATGTGTAGAACGGACATATTCCAATATCTCGTCGGCGGCAAATATACCGGATTTTTCGGTAAATCGGTAAGGGACCAACTTTGGATTTCGCTGTTTCTCCCGGTAAAGCTCACCATGACGTGGAGCAATAGCATAATCTGCAAAGTCGAGTAGAGAACGGTCCAATAGAGAATCCCCTGAAGCAATAACAGGCACATTTCCGATCTGATGTCGAACATATTCAACCGCAGCCCTTTTGTTCACTCCAGAAGGAACAAGGTAGAGCTTGCGCCCTTGAATGGAAGCCTCCCATCCTAGCGACTCCAAAGCCTGAATCTTCTCTGTGACTTGCTCTATTGGCATACGATCACGGTGGATCACAAAGGCAAAAAACAACTCATCACAGAGTCGCTCCCCCGCGACCCAGTCGCTATTTAGCACATCGCTAAACATCTGTCTCACCTCAACTGCTTCAGCCGAATGCTGTTGAAGTTGAGAACGGACATAATCATTCCAGGATTGGTCCACTTCCCCCTCAATGAGAACATTTCCCCCATTGCTGGTTACCGCATACGCGGGAATTACGTCCTGCTGAAAAATCTGAATGCGCCGGTACTGCTCTACTGTTCGTGTAGTTACAGGCATAAAAATGATATCCTCGGGAAGGGCTTTGAGCCGATTTAATGCTTCGTCTGACATAAAGGCTGATAATTCTCCGCGAATCCATTCGGCTGGAACTATTCCTGAGGCATCATCGGAAACCCCCATTGAACGGCGGGAATAGATCAGTGTCTGATCCAGGTCACTTGCATAGATCATTCGCTGCCCTCCCGTACAGATTGAATTATGCCGCAGCATGAATAGCTCAATCCGGGAAACACTTCAACGGGGACTCCCCGGTCTTCCGCGAGCAGCATAATATGTTTCAAATTGGGGTTGTTCGGGCGATCTATTAGGATTTTCCAAGGTACACGACGCAATAGTACGCGTGTAGTCTCTCCAATCCCCGGCTTGATCAGATTTACGTCTTGGATATCGAATGCATGTTGGATGGATTTGATATCCTCCATTCCCTGCCAAGTCACTTCTAGGGTATGAGATAGCGCTTCATCTGCTTGGTGTGATGCCTCTTGTTCCACCTTGGAGAAGTAACTTGCCACCTTGTCCACAAAAACAGTCGATAGATCGGAAGAAGCCCACTCCTTATACCACTTGGCCCCATGGAAGTCATCTGGCCCAATGAGGTCATCCCGTAGTACGGTCCGGCTCATCAGACCCGACACTGTCGAGTTCAGACATGCGCTTGGGATCAAATAATCTTCTCGGGTGCCATAGGTTGCCGAGCATTGCCCCGGATCAGCCAACACCGCAAGATCATCATCCAATTGGACACCATAACGTTCATTCAGGCTTTCACAAGCTTCCACAAGCACTTTCCTAATAGCTCCCTTACCCGTCCAACCATCGATAAATTGAATCGGTGCACCCACTCCATGCTGTTGCCAAATATATAGAATGGCGTTCTCATCAATTCCTTTTCCTCGGATAATGGAAATACTGTAATGAGGCATATCCACGTTATATTTCATGGAAATGTAACGTTTGACCAGAATGCCAATTGGCGTTCCGGCTCGAGCGAGTGAGACCAGAACGGTATCCAAGCCCCTCTTGCGCACGATCATCTCTGCTACCGTGGCGGCAGCTATAGCTACCTTCTCCGCCGACTGGGCTAAAGTGTCGTGAAATAACTCAATATATTCATCCGTAGGGTGATACTCAACGGGTAGCATTTCCGAGTAATGCACACCCGACTGAATGGCGTGTTCACGCTCCCCGGTCTCTTTTTCCAAATGAATGTTACTTAAATCCTTTAGCAAGAAAACAACATCGGATGGGTCATAACTGCCCAGTGGCTCAGGTGGTTTAATCTTGCCCTTGATCATGCTTTTAATTGTAGATAGATTCATAGCTTGTCTTCTCAGTCCTCCTGTGGAGCACCGCAGTACACCACGTAAATTTGCTTGCATCCGAGTTGTGACAATACATCCAGCATGGGCTGCATGCGTTCTTCAGACATAAGTCGTTCCATCAGTACAAAAATCTCATCATATTGCCCTGGTGTTACATTGTAGATATAATTCCGGACAGTCGGATCTTCTGGAGAAGCGTATCCTTCACCTGCAGTAACCGCATATCCCGGACGATTCGCCGTATGGATTGGACTTCTAGTTGTGGACTGGTACATGACCCCGTCGCCCATCTCAGCTGCAATTCGCATTGGAATATGCATAAATTCCCCTGTACCCATGACAAGGGTTCGCTGGCCTTTCCTTTCCCCCCGCAAAATGGCTGCGATCCTAGAAATACCGGTACCCAGAACAGAATTATGACCTGAATGAATTCCGAATCGTCCTGTATACCGAAGATAAGGAGTCGACCAACGATTCCCCTCCGAATCCGCAGATACAGCGGCCCATGGCTCCAGTTCACCTGCTACTGACATAACACTTATCAACGATGTGGGTTCATTTACTAGTTTCTCTGTAGAAGCATTGATGGATGGTTCACCCATTACCTTAATTTTACCTTTTAACAAACTTAATGGAGTGATTGTTATTCCAAGTTCATTTTCCAGTGCAGAGAATCTCTGCTCATCTGCATCTGTGCGCCAATCTAACAAAGAAGCTATATAGTATTGTTTACGTGGATAAGTGCGCTGGATATCACGAATAATGTTCAATGTTGTATTGCCCGTTGTGATCTCATCATCAACAAGGACAAGAGGTCCACCTTCTGCGAGTGATCTGGAGTCCAATGCGTAGCAACGATGAGACATGGCATGAGAATGCTCTTCCTCGAATTGAATATCAGGCTCAATGTCAAGCAAGTACTCTCTTGTGGAATGAATATACGTTGCATGCTCAGCGAACAATTCGTACATGCTGTGTCCCAGAGCGGTAGCTGTCTCGGCGAAACCAACGAATTTCACCTCTTCAGGCAAAGGCATCTCAACATTCATTAAATACTCATAAGCCTCACGGGCTTGATCCGGATCTATCAATCCGCTAACCATTCGTTGTTTCCATACCGAAATACGCTTGTCTTCTCCGTGACTTAGATCTTCAAACAGAAGAACTGCTAGGGCAGCCCCGCTTAATAGCGAGGTATATGGATTGACGGCTATATGCTTGCCAAGCAACTTACTAACAAAGAGAAATGATCTTTTTTTATTCAAACGGGCCGCCATGGAGAACAGATTCTCCAATGGGATCTCCAGAGGATTGTGCGTGGCCTCAATAGTGACATTGAACTGATCAAGAATAGGAAACGTAAGTTTGTTCGTGTTTGGGCAGGAGCCCGACAAAATGCTGCTGTTCATGTAACACCCCATATATTTGTGATCGGATTAAAATTCGTTTAGCCCAACTCAAGTGCGGCTTGATCTCGTTCATTTTGTTGGTATACGTGCTCTTGAAAACGCCTAGACTCCCGTCGTTACGGGCTACAATACCCTGTGCATCCATGAATTCTTCATGAGTGACGACATACATCGCCTGAACGGGCTTGATATGTGTCGGATGAATGATTGTTTTTCCCACAATGCCGTTCTCCTTGTCCATCATGACTTCACGCATTAGTCCATCCATGGAGTTCGTAATATATTTCATTCTGAGATTCCGACCCGTCTTACCCAGTGATTCCTCGAATGGCGTTTGTCTTAATTGTGGCTTGAATACTCGTTCACGTTGGCTAAAATATTCCCAGACCGGACCGGATATCACATATCCATTGTCTACGCGTCCATACAAATTGATGATGTCGGATATGCAGTCACGTATGGTTGCAATATCATAAATGGTAAGTTCCGGACTTCTCCTCAGTCCAAAGAGGCTTGAGAAATCCGTCGCTCCGATCCGAATGTTCAACACATAATGTGCATACTCATCCACAATCTGTTTCAACAAGAGCAGTGTATCCCAGCGTGTCTCTCGGTAAATCACTTCCGCCGTCTCCAAAATTGGCATGGCGTATAGGATCGGATGTGCGCTATCTTTCTGTTGATTATAATCGTGAACAAGCTGCAAATAAGCACGTCCATTTTCACAGTCGAACTTTGGCAACGCAACACCTGTCAACAAGGACATTCGTTCACCTAATATTTCAAAAAGATGTTCCAACTGCTTCGGGGATCTCACCCGGACAAAAAGCAAGGGCAATCTGTTCGAAGACAACATTCCCGTCTCCATGTACTCTGCTACAAGTGTAAGTTGCTGGACCAGACATTGTTCCGCAAATTCGACTTGCTCATCTCCTACAGCATCTTCCAGATCAATAATGATGGTTGTGAGTCCTTCATGTTTACCGTTCATAATATCGTCTGCAATATGCGGACGGGTGGCTGGCATGTACAAAGCAGCCCCAACAGCGTATGCCAGTATTTCTTTGGAGGTCCGATGACTAAACGATACGGGCGAAGAAAAAAACAGTGCTTCTTCCTCCTCTGAATTCAAAAAACTAAAATATTTCAGGTTATTCTCCTCCTTGCACTTCTGACTTAAAGTCAGTCTGCATCATGAAATGAATGCTGTCGGGGTATAAAAACCAATCCCTCCGAAATGCGGAGGGATTGGTGGCAAATGTGACAAAATGATTAGGCTTGACCTTTGTTTTCTTTCTTTCTTCTCGCTGAACTGATAAGCATGGCTCCAGCAAATACAGCAATTAGTAATGAGAAGAAGATAACGTTTGAGATATGGAATCCAAAAGCACTCAGCATCATTTTCACAGAAATAATAGCAATAAGGATAAATGCTGCTTTTTCCAGTTCAGGAAACTTGTCAATGAGTTTAAGGAAAATCTGTGCGACACCACGCATCATGAGCACCCCGATAATACCTCCGAGGAAAAGCACCCAAATCTGCTCACTAATACCAAATGCGGCAATAACACTGTCAATGCTGAAGGCAATATCCATCAACTCGACCATAAGAACGGTTTTCCAGAAGGAATATTGCTTACCTTCCTGATTCTCCTCTGCCTGAGACTTGAATAGTCCTTTGTAGGCGATATACAAGAGATATAGTGCCCCGAGCACTTTGATCAAGGTGATCTTGACGAGGAACGTCCCCAGCCCGATGGCAATAAACCTGAAAATATAAGCTCCTAAAATACCATAAAACAACGCCCGCTTCTGCTGTTCTTTAGGCAAATGTTTAACCATAACAGCCAGTACCAAAGCATTATCTGCAGATAGAAGCCCTTCCAGCAAGATCAAGCTGCCAATAATCCCCCAACTTACAGGGTCAGAGAGTGTAGCCACAATCTCAGTCCAAGAGAAAAAATGACCATAGTTCTCGCTAATACTTTTGAAAAAATCGCTTAACATGAAAAGGCAGCCTCCGCTAACTCAAATTGTTATTGTTATTTACTGCCGGCAGTCCAGCGCATCCCCCACCTATGGGCTTCATCCAGAGCTCGATGTCCTTTATAGAACTGGACAATTCTCTCGATACTGAACGTCTCATCATTCACATTTTGGAACATAGCAATCCCACACATCCCCAAGGAACTGCCGTATTCATTCATGCGGACGATAATGTCAGGACCGTCTTTCTGGTTAATCGTTACGACTCCATCAGCCTGTGACCAATTCGTAACGCCCTCATAAATGTAAGTGAACACGAGTATACGCTTGATATCAGAAATACGTTCACCATTAATGCGCAGATTCTCTCCGGTCCTCACTGACCCCGTCCGGTCGTCCCCGTCCAGAGCAATGTACGGATATCGGTTCAGGGACCCGAACGATTCTCCCAGGGCCTGTATTACACCTTTACTACCGTCTTTCATTTCAAACAAGCAACCGAGATCCAGATCCACACTCTTGTTCCGCCCGAATAATCCTCGGCTGGTCTGTTGATTCCAATTGAGATTAATTAAAATCTCCCCGAGTCCGCCAGAATTTTTCTTCAGGTTGATCGTGTCGCCCTTTTTCTTCAGTTCAATCTTGTTAAGGTTCAGTTCAATCTTGGGTTGAGGCGGCTGAGCAGGTGGAGCTGGAGGCTTCGGTGCGGGCGGCTGAGGTACCGGGGGTGCAGGCTGTGAAGAAGAAGCATCACTCTCTACACTCACTCCAAAATTGCCGCACAATGCATTCAGTCCGCCAGCAAAACCGGAACCCACTGCATTAAACTTCCACTCTCCATTATGTCGGTACAGTTCGCCAATTACGATCGCCGTCTCCACTGTAAATCCACTAGCTAGGTCATATCTCAATGCTTCCTGTCCGCTAGTTGCATTCCCAAAGCGGATATAGGTATGCTGAACCTGCCCAAAGCTTTGGTTTCTGGACTCACCTTCATAAATGGTCAGACTGAACGCAATCTTCTCAATACGCGCAGGGATTTTGCTTAGATCAATATCAAATTGCTTTTTATCGGATTGCTGGGGTGTGTCTTTGTAAGTAATAAATGCTGTTGTCGGCTGGTTATAAAAGATAAAATCTTCATCACCCGATACTTTGCCGCCAACACCAAGAAGGAATGCAGATGTATCAAGTTCAAGAGCTGAGGAGGAATCCCAGCCAATCCCAACCGTAAGACGGGAAAGCCCGGGATTGGTTTTGGTTAGATCCGTCTTCTGCCCTTTGACAACAGTTACAGCCATAAATGATTCACCTTTCTTCTTCGCTTATTGGGCGTCCAATCCGTAGTTTTGGCACAGAGCAGCGAGTCCACCAGCAAAACCGCTACCGATCGCCTGGAACTTCCAATCCGTACCCGAGCGGTAAAATTCACAGAAAACAACAGCTGTCTCAGTCGAGAAGTCTTCTCCCAGGTCATAACGTAAGACCTCTCGCTCATTGGACGCATCTACGACACGAACAAAAGCATTTGACACTTGACCGAAATTCTGTGCGCGCGCTTCATAATCATAAATAGTTACTGTAATACCAATCCGGGTAATATTTGCAGGGACTTTGCTAAAATCCACAATGATCTGCTCATCATCGCCTTCTCCCTCACCTGTACGGTTATCTCCCGTGTGAGTTAAAGAACCTGCACCACCCGTTGGATTGTTGTAAAAGACAAAATCGTCTGTTCCTTTGGCTTTGCCATCTTCATGAAGCAGAAATGCTGAAGCATCCAAGTCAAAATCGACTCCACCGCTATATTTATTGGTATCCCATCCAAGGCCCACCACAACTCGTGTCAAGCCAGGGTTCGTTTTGGTTAGATCAATACGCTGTCCTTTAGCTAAATTAATTGTCATTTATTCGTCCACCTTTCTTTTTGTTGAAATCCCATTCTCTAATGAAAAGGAAAACCGCCAAATCGACGGCTTTCCTGTCTTTTATATGGTCACAAATTAATGAATTTCTATTGCAGACCGTAGTCACGCGTAAGGCCAACTAAACCGTCCTGATAACCACTACCGATAGCGCTGAATTTCCACTCGCCACTGTGACGATACAACTCCCCAACAACAACGCCTGTTTCAATAGAGAAGTCTTCACCCAGATCGAAACGGATCAGTTCTTCGGAATTGGCTTCGTTTACGATACGTACGTATGCACGGGAGACTTGTCCAAAATTCTGGCTGCGCTCCTGGGCTTCATAAATTGTAATTGTGAAAGCAATTTTCTCGATGTCTGCTGGAACGTTAGGCAGGTCGATTTTCACTTGCTCATCATCACCATCCCCTTCACCCGTACGGTTGTCACCCGTATGCACTACGGAACCATTTTCATTTTGCGGATTATTGAAGAAAATAAAATTCTTTTCTCCGTTAACCTTACCGTCTGCATTCGCACAGAACACGGATACATCCAGGTCAAAATCCTTGCCGCCATCATACTTATTGGTATCCCAGCCCAAACCTACAGTGATTTTGGCCAAACCTGGATTTGTTTTTGTTAAGTCGATCTTCTGACCTTTGGATAGATTGATAGCCATTCGATTCATCTCCGCTTCACTATAAAATTAGATGCAAAATTGCATTTTGAGGAATCACTTACTACGTATAACGACGAGCGAGCTCATCGATATGTACCGCATGAGCACCTTCACCGATTGCAGAGAATTTCCACTCTGCACCATGTCGATACATTTCGCCACAGATGAGGGCTGTCATGCCTGCATAACTGTCGGATAGATTAAACTTGACCAACTCTTGAGAGTTTTTCCCATCCAAAATGCGGATATATGCACGCTCAATCATGCCAAAATCCTGTTTGCGATTCACACAATCATAAATGTTTACAACGATAAGAATTCTATGAACATCGGCAGGTACGGAGGAGAGGTTGATTTTGATTTGCTCATCGTCTCCTTCGCCTTCGCCAGTTAGATTATCTCCTGAATGAACTACAGATCTACACAGACTCTGCTTGTTATGGAAACAGACCAGATTGGTTTCCTTCGTTAAATGACCATGCTCATCCAACAGCAATGCCGAAGCATCACAATCGATATTCGCCTGTTTCTTTCTTCCGAAGAATCCTTTGGAGGCTACAGGATCCCAACCCAAACCGGCGATGACTTGAGTTAATCCTGCTTTACCCTTGGTTAGATCGATTTTCTGTCCCTTGACCAAATTAATACCAGCCACTGATATTCACCTCCTTTCAGCATCAGATGCCTATGATGGTTAAAGACTGAATTCAGCCGGGTTCAATCCAAGAACTGTGCAAATTTCAGCTACGACTCTACGCTCCTGATCATCAAAGTTGCCGTCAGCAGCACCAATGGCACTACACACCCCTACAATGACGCGGCCGACTTCCGGCTTGGACTTAAATTTGGCAATTGCCTTCAAAGCTTCCTGTTTCCCGATCTCGGGCGAAAACTCAAAGTTATTGACATAATGATTGAAACGTTCGATGACAACCGTCATATCAAACACTTTCAATTCCTGACTCAAATTTATGTATCCCGCCATCTTGTTCTTCTCTGAAGCATCGACACTTCCATCTGCAAAAGCAACTAAGGCACAGCCTGCTACTACCGCATCCATAAAATCTTTGTTCTTGAATCGTTTAACCTGGTCCTCAAGGCCTTGTTTGGTTGAGTTAAGCCAGTTTCTGAATGAGCTCATATCCATCCCCCGTTACTAGATTCATTGCTTTTAAAACTAGCAAAATCCAATATTCATCTTTACATCCTAATTCATAGAAAAAAATAGTTAAATTATCCCTTAACTATACTCTATATTTTGTCATTTTTCTACATATAAAAACAAAAATCACTTCAATACCCTTAAGTATGTTTTAAAGGGAGATTCTCTATTATTTAAATTACGTACATTTTATTACAAATTTCGACATGTAAAAAAACACCCTCTTTACATTCCTATGTTTTGAGGTTGTTCTGGGTACAAATATACATTAATTCATGCATTAAACCTTGTATTCGGCATGACAAAAAACGGTTATTCACCTTGACCATACTCGGGGCAAATAACCGCTTTTTTACATATAAGAAATGTGTCAGTTCAGCAATGTTCCTATTCGGTTACGTTAGCAACCAATGCATTCAGGCATACTGCACCCTGTGCACGCACGTTAACCACAATAATTGGCGTATCCAGCATGCCGTGCATCCAGGACATATACTCCTCAACCTTGTCGTTGGGAAGAATCGTCAGAATGACGCCTGCGAATCCACCGCCGTGTATACGACAAGCGCCATCACCCAGCTTTTGCAGATAATTTTCAGTTAATGCCAGCGCGATGCCAATCTCCTGTTCCTTCACCGAACCGCTCTGATATACATTCTGGAGCCACTTCCAGGAAGAGTTGCCCGACGCCGTAATCAGTTTCAGGAAATCAGCAAAACGCCCCTCGCGCAGCGCCTGCACCTGACCATCCACCCGATTGTTTTCCTCCAGGAAATGCAATGCACGCAGCACCGCACGATCCCCTGCTGTTTCACGTACCTGCTTGAGATTGGCGTATATCGCCTCGGCTGTAATTTCGCGGACATATTCGCTGCCCAGCGCCTTAGCAACCGCTCTCATCTCATAAGGAACAGCAGCGTAGTCTTCTGTCAGATCCGCATGGTTCCCACCTGTGTTTACAATAACCAGTGAGTACCCGTTTTGTTGGAAATCCCATTGTACAGGTTGGATGACAGGCTCCGCCGGATTTTCAAAATCAATCGCAATCAGCCCACCATAGGCACAAGCCATCTGATCCAGCAGACCGGACGGTTTATTCCAATAGTTGTTTTCCGCATACTGACCAATCTTGGACATGACCACCACATCTAATCTGCCCTCATTGTAGAAATGATTCAGAATCGTACAGATCAGCATCTCGAACGAAGCCGACGAGCTCAGCCCGGACGCTGAGAACACGTTACTGGAGATGTACGCCTGGAATCCGCCTACTTTGTATCCAAACTCTCCAAATCCAGCAGCCATACCACGAATCAGCGCCGTTGTGCCATCGTCTTCTGTCTTCGGTGCCAGATCTGTGAGATCGATTACATATTTCTGGTCATAGCCTTCCGAATAAAAGGTAATTACCGAATCCGTCGTCGGCGCAGCCACCGCAATCGTATCAAGCGTAATACTGCCCGCCAACACCTTGCCATGGTTATGATCCGTGTGGTTGCCCCCAATTTCGCTACGTCCAGCCGCGCTGAATAACTTGCTGCCCTCTTGCACGCCAAAATACTGTTCAAATGATTCATTGAGCTTCGTATAACGTGCCGTCTGTTCTTCCAGTTGTTGCTGACCATACATTTGGGCAAGCAGCGCTTGGCCTGAAGTGGATTGGATCAGTTCCAGTGGTTGAGTGTTCATTAATAATCCTCCTATGGAAATAAAACATTTATTTTTCTATTGTGGATGATGATCGACGCGGGGAACGGTTCATGCCCGTTTATCTCCCATTATCTCAGCTTCGTTTCGGAAAAGGTAGGGCAGAATTGAAAGTTTGTAAGCGTTTTTTGAAGACATTCTTATTTTTTTATTCAACAGGTTTAACTTCAATCTGATCAACAATAAATTCATTGTCGACTTTATCGAAGGTATACGTGATATTGAAGTCACACACATATGTAGGAGATATACCAATAGAGCCAGGAAGACTTAATTTTATTTTGTGATTATCCAATGTATAAATAACAACACCGCCGAAAGCAAGCTCATCTTGATGGTAGTCTGGTGCTGGATCGAAATCATAATTGAAGTTATACTCTTGCCCTTGTGAATTCACTGTAATCGCTAATGTTCCATCATCATTTTTAGAAACACGCGATTCAATATGCTCAGCAACAATATCCTCATAACGCTGTACTTTAATTTCCGATAAGCTATCGGAGTTAACGACATGAATTTCATAGATATCCAAGCCTGTCCCTCGGCCAACCTGAGTAATTATTATAGCCTCTTCCTTACCATCACCGGTAAGATCGGTATAAAATAACTGCGGCTCCGTTCCCGAATGACGAGAAATGCTCCAATCAAAATCTTTTGCGCGCCCGTTTATATCTAGAGTCACTCTTTCAATTGCATCTTCCGTTTCTTTAACTGCATAAAGTTTTACTTTTTCATCCTCAGAAGATCCGATTAATTTCAATTTTGAGTTTGTCTCTTGTTCTGGCTTCGTTGATACCTGTTTAGTCGGAGACTCGACCCGTTCCTGCTGAACAGCACCTAACGATTCGGTTTGGCATCCTCCAAGAAGAACTACACTCAACAACATTAATGAAGCTATTTCTTTTATCAAATGCATGTCCCCCTCTCATCTAATTAGCTAAAATTAATCCAATGAACTCAACCGAATGGTTACCTTCCTTGTTTCACGATCCTTGGCATCAAACCAGTCTTTAAGTACGCTATATTCACTTGTTTCTAATGCTGCTGTTTCAATCGTGAAATGGTTATTGTCTATCCAATCATAAGAGATGATGGGCCAGATCGGTTTCAACATGAATGCTTCTTCAAAATCAGTTGATGCATATGGGATGATTTCTAATTTTTTGAGATCCACGGAAACAAGGATATGTCTCTTGACCAGACCACCTTCATCATAAGCATACCGAATCAATACCTGCTGATAATCAGAAGAAAGTTTATAATCCTGTAAAATGCCCTCAGGCATTGGCAAGCTATGTGTCCCTCTAGCATCAATTTTCACCAAAAGGGTAGAGCATGCTTTGGTTCCACAGCCATACTTTAGCATCAAATATGTTTCCGAAGAGGGCACCTCCAATACCTCCAATTGTGTACGATCTATTTCAGTTTGGAAGTCCTGTTCGTTCATTAGGTAGCGCTTATACTCTGGGACGTCGTTAAGAGATAATTGTAGGGTTGCTTCTTCATTTATGATTTTAATGGTATTGGGTAATGAAGATGCGTTGTTATGCAAGCCTGTAGAGTTGGAGTCTTCTCTCATTTCCGTCTGATATGCGGAAGATTCCAACCTATCGAACCATATTATAATTACCGCTGAAGTAACGAGTATTACAAACAGTAGCAAAAAGAACCTTTTCTTTTTCATAGCACTCCTCTTTCACGCATGGTTTCGATCCAGAACCAAATGGATTATACTACAAAGATATCCATTTTTGGTGTCGGATCGGTTTCAATGTTGTTTCATGTGAAAACCCATTATTCAGGTTAAGAGGTGCATCTATGAACGTTATTTTAAACAATGAACCAGATAAACGTCGTATAAAAGTAGCCATGCTTATGTATCTCATACTAATGATTTTATTTTATGGCATTTATATTTCCTTTGAATCGGATCGAATAGTTCAATCACAGCAGTGGACTTCTGGTGGTTTCATAAGCGAACAAGGTATTGAGTCAATGAGTCAAATGGGAAGATGGACGTCAATCACTGAATCCCTGTTTCTCGTTCTGTTCGTACTGGTAATGATCATGATGATTACGCGGTATAGAAGAAATGTAAGAAAATTGATCCCTTTTGCCTTATGGATTGTCGCTTTGTTTGTTGGGGGCGGTGCGGTCAGTCTGGTTGGTTCACAAGTGACGTCAATGTCCATTGGCAACCTGGCACAACCCATTATCGTACCTGCGTTTCTATTGGCTGGGTTGTTCATATATGTGTTGTGGGGATTAAAGAAACGTGGATAACGTGCGGGAAGATTAAACTATTCAAAAACCTTTGGCTGTATTCTTCATAGATATCTGGAGTGCAGCCAAAGTTTTTTTTACATCTTACCTTAGAATCGGATCGATTAATGCACTTGATTGTATCGCAAATTCCTCCTTGACTGTTACGTAAGGTCATACTTGATAATGGGCTCAAGTTCACCTAAAGGAGAGATTAATGATGAAGATTACCGCGTTACGCTCAGATAAAATCTATAAAGAGATCATCAAGGCTGCACCTGATGACAAATTGGAGTTATACCGCGAGCACATGATGAGTCCTTTCATGAACAAATGGAACATTCAACAGATTCCATTTCGATCAAGCAAGCCTCACGGCTTCGATGTGATTATGATGAATAATTTTATGAACATCGCTCCCGCAGATATCACGACCGAGATTAACGAATCGTTAGCAGCGATCTCGTCTGAAGCATTTTGGCAACAGTGTCATGAAGCTGTTCGTACAAGTCTATCCACCTTTACAGATCAAGGGATTGAACTGTCGGTCTCCGAATATCTATACACGATTTTATTAGGCGATAAGAACAGCCCTTCACTCACCATGAACGAAGGTATCAGCGGAGATGGTGGAATCCCGGGTTATATTATTGCGAACCTGATCCCCAATAGCTATACTCTACCTCGTATGCAATCGGTGTTGGCCCATGAATGCAATCATAACGTGAGGTATCAACATATCCAGTGGAATCCACAGATTACGCTTGGCGAAATGGTTGTTAGTGAGGGGTTGGCCGAGAGCTTTGCGACATCCCTGTATGGAGAAGAGTTGCTAGGCCCCTGGGTAGCCAAAACGGATATGGAGACTTTGAACAACGTTATCAAGCCGAAAATGAAGGACCAGCTGCATGTCACCGGTTTTGACCAGATTAATCCGTATCTATACGGAGATGAACTTGCCATAATGCAAAATTTCACGCCCGTAGGTATGCCCTATGCGGCTGGCTATGCATGCGGTTATCAATTAATCCAATATTATCTGAACAAAACAGGTATACCGATTACCGAAGCGACCATCACTCCGGCAAGTGTCATCCTTGCTGAAACAAAGGACTTTTGGAATGAAGACACCCTATTTCACCGTTAAAGATATCATTCAGATTACTGGCATCACCAAACGCGCATTACATTATTACGATAAAACCGATCTCTTAAAACCGAGCAAAGTCGAGGACAATGGCTATCGGTATTATGATCAAGAGGCGCTGGGGAATCTGCAAATGATTCTGTTGTTCAAAGAAATGAATTTCTCATTAAAAGACATTGCAGCCATGATGCAACTTTCCAAAGAAGAACAAAAAGATATCCTAAGAGAGCATCGCAGTTCACTCGTTCAACGAAAACAAAAGCTCGAAACCATCATCGACCAGTTGGACGAGTATGTAGATGGAACGGATATCTCTCATCTTCATCTGTTTGACGATTCTTCCATTTTGTCTATCGAAGAGCAGTATCAATCTGAGGCAAAGTTTGTATATGGAGATACCGAGAAATATCAGGAATTCGAAGCTAATGTGAACCAACTGTCTGCTGAAGAACAAGAAAAAGCCTACCAGCAGTTCTCGATCAACATGGAGCAGGTATTTCGGGAGTTAGCGAAGCATCAGGATCTATCTCCTAATTCTGGTGAGGTGCAAGCGTTAGTGGGTGAATGGAAGAGTTGTCTGGAGCAATTTATGAGTTGTGATGCTGAGATTCTGAGGTGTATCGCAGAAGCCTATACGACGGATCGTCGCTATGCGGTTTATTTTGATCAGTTTGGTGATGAGGATTTTTTGAGGTTTTTGTATCAAGCGATTATGGTTTTTGTGGAGGGTGAAGAAGTATAAGTGATGAGTAAGGGGATTCAAATCGTGAATTTGTTCGCCAAGTTAATTTTGGAACGAAATTTTTTTTGTTCCTTCGCTGTCATGACCCCTCCAGCTTCCAGTGTCGAGTCCATTTACCATGATCTCGTTTTCACTATCTGCTTGAGGGGTAACAGCACTGGACTCCCACAATCAAAGACCACACTGTATAGACACTTGATTATCTTCTATTTAGAAATTCTCTTTAAGTGCCTTCTCAAATACTTCATAAAATTTCAATTGCTCTTCTACATAGCTGCTTGCCTTTTTCTGATATTGCGCTTCTGATTGGTATTCCACTTGCTCAACAAAGTTAATTACGATCAATTTGTTTTTATACCTAAGAAAGTACTCATCAATCATGGGTCTATTAAGGTCGTGATACTCTTCAATGACATTCTCATTTCTTGCTTGTGAAATTGTATTTATAGTGATGAAGTCGGAATCTTCTTTGAACTCAACATCATCCAGATAAATGAAGTTGACTTTAGCAATCATGTTAGATTTTTTGGACTTGTAAAGGAGATCGTATTTGGTAGGAACTTCAGAGGTTAATGCATCTGTTTTCTCTTTATCTATAGTTACACTGTCCGGGAAAGATACCGTTCCCGCCGCGATATAGTCATCTGGAGAAATGAGTTTGAACTGTGGCGATGGATCGAAATTTTCTTTAAATGCGTAAAATTGATCTCTGTACTCCGTGTACTTATCTTCATTATTGGTTGTTGAAGTATTACTGCTAGTTAACGGTGGACTTACCGCTGGATTAGTTTGAGTATCACTACTACACCCACCCAGCATACTAGCTGTTAATAACAATGCAGTTAAAATAACTTTGACATTTTTCATTAAGTATCACTCCTACTCCTTTTATGAAAAAGTGGATCTTACGATCCCCTTGGAAAACCTCATTGGATTACTGAGACCAAGACTTCGAATGGATGTCCAAGTCATCTGATGGATAAACTTTTGCATTGATGGTAATGGTATTATATGCCTTTTTGTCCGGATTAGCTGTACTATAGGTATAGTAGGTTAAGCCTCCTCCATTTTGAGTGCCGGCATAAAACATATCAATATACCCCCATTTTTTGGGTGGTACTGTAGCTTTAGTAGAAGCGCCTACAGCTTCATTTGTAGCTCGTGTTTCTTTGTAACCTATGGAATATTCGTTTTTGAGACCACCAAAAATCCCGGCTTTAATCTCCCCACTGAAACTTATGCTACCCGAGAACTCAG
The DNA here is from genome assembly GCF_030433635.1 of Paenibacillus vandeheii. Classification (NCBI taxonomy): domain Bacteria; kingdom Bacillati; phylum Bacillota; class Bacilli; order Caryophanales; family Paenibacillaceae; genus Paenibacillus; species Paenibacillus vandeheii. The sequence goes on along the minus strand of NZ_JAROCD010000016.1, from coordinate 100,527 downwards.
ATCCAACTGATGCTGATTTTGTTATGCTAACAACTTGTTCAGCTGGAGTAGAGCTTCTTGTATTATCATGGGAGAACGAAACTATTTTTTTGAACTCAGGGACACGAGTTTTATAATTGGGTTTATACGATACAAATTTAGTAACAATAACATCTTGAGTTGTAATAATTTCAGATTCTGGTATACCATTAATGGTTGTTTCGTCTCCAGGATAATAAGTTGCGGTTGAACCATTGTTGGAAATGGAGTCGTTAAGTTCTACTGCTTGTGCTCCTGCAGTAGCTGGAAGAAGTAAAGCCAAAGATAACAAACCACTTAAAATGATTTTTTGTTTCATTACCAAATTACCTCTTTCTTTTGAGTTTTATGAATTAGTTATGTAATACCTGATGTATGAATAATTCTTTTTCCTCCTTTCCTTATAGAATTAACAACTCGACGACTCACAAAGTTACACTATTTATAGAAAATTATTCAATAAATTATACTTTTATGGTTTTTACTTTGTTTAAAAGGTATGATTTTTAAAAAAAAGACCACCTTCCGCAGTGAATGTGGTCCATTGATCAGTATATATAAAATTCACAAATGTGTTCTACTACTGTCCCCGCTCAAAATACGCATGCAACCGATACAGACAAATCTCCTTCGTCCAGCGATATAGCAGCCCCTGTTCCTCCACATCCTGCACCTGCACATTCAGCGAGAACACGCCATCTTCGAACCGTGTCATACTGCCCTTCACCCCGCTCCACTTGGACATGGGCATGTCGATAATCAACTTTTCAATCTCGTTTGCCGTCCTCTCATTCCATTCCCAGAACGGGAGCTTGTCCTTGTCCGAAAAGTCCTTCCGTTTGCGATATTCCTTCTCTGTCAGATACGTATGGAAAAAGCTTACCATCTCCCCCGGCGTGATCGGGTCCATCCAGTGTGCTTCGCCTCGCTCCAGCATGTACAGCAGCACGATCATCTTGTAGCTTTTGTTCATGACCGTCTTCTCCACATCGCGCAGCCACGCCTCCTGCCGGACGTATACCTCGCCCTCATACGAGGACAGCAACTCCGCCCAATACAGAAATCCAACATAGGAGCCAAATTCGCTTCGATACCCGATACTCTTTGAGCGTCCCATCAGATGTAGCTCCACATAAGTCGGAATACGCCCCAGCTCTCGCTTCACATCCAGAAAATCCTGATGCAGCTTCTCGCGGCGCGGCAGCCGTTTGCGGCTTAGCTCCCGAAGCAGGTTCACCACCCGGGTCTCCAGATGAATCCCGCAGTTGTCTGGAACTTCAGGCACAGCCGAATCCCGGTCTCTTGCGGTTCCCTCCAGCTCCCCACGCACATCCAGCAGACTCAGCTTCACATCCGCATTGCGGTAATTCCCGATCAGGTCGATGATGACACAATGCGATTTGCCTTCCGCCAGCCGCAGACCACGCCCCACCTGCTGGGTGAACACCGTAAGTGACTCTGTAGGACGCACAAACAACAACGTATCCACACGCGGAATATCTGTTCCTTCATTGAACAAATCCACTGTAAGCACAATCTCAAGCTCGCCCGCATCAAGCTGCCGGATCGCTTCCTCCCGCGACATCTCCGATGTACGCGAATGCAGACTGAGCACCTTCACCCCCTGACTGCGAAAATACGCAGCCAAATAGTCCGCCTGCCGGATCGACGAGCAAAAGCCAATCGTTCTCGTCTGCTTGTGCCGCAGCCAGGCGGCAAAAATCGTCTCCACATGCTCCTCTTGCAACTGAACAGCCATGAGCTGTTCTTCATCATACTTCGTGCCGATCCAGCAAATCTGCGAATAATCCGTATCGTCGAATACCCCGTAATATTGAAATGGCACCAGCCAACCTCGCCGGATCGCTTCAATAAAATGCATCTGGTAAGCCACATTCCCATCACAGAGCGCATACACATCCTTGCCATCCAGTCGATCCGGGGTTGCCGTAATGCCCAGCAAGAACTTAGGCTGGAAATGCTCAATCACCGACATATACGTCTTCGCCGCCGCATGATGGAATTCGTCCACCACGATCAGATCAAATGCATCCACCGCAAATCCATCCCGGTGCTTCTGCATACTCAGCGTAAAGATCGAAGCATACACACAATCCGCCGCTCCATCCTTGTACTGTCCGTTATATATCCCATGAGTGCGGTCTGGCATGACCCGCTGAAAAGACTTCTTCGCCTGGAACAAAATCTCTTCCCGATGCGCCACAAATAACACCCGCTGGAACCGCTGGGCGAAGAAGGCCGCCAGATACGTTTTGCCAAGCCCGGTCGCCATGACGACCATCGCCTTGTCGTACTGCTCCTCCATCGTGCCATGAAGTGCTTCCAAAGCATCCAACTGCGCAAAGCGCGGTTGAATCGGCACCAGCGACAGCTCGGCGGTTTCTTCCTCTTTGTCCTCCGGTAGACCTGTCCCGAACTCAGCTTCTTCCATCTCCGTGATCCGCTGGATCATCTCCGGGTTCTTCTGGTGATATTTGCGGTACTCTTCCTCATACAGTTCAATCGAATCCGGGTTCACCGGCAAGGTTGTCTCGTGGTAGAAGCTCTGCATGAACTTGTCCAAAGCCATCTGAAACGTATACGGCTCCGCCTCCGCATTCATCGCCAGATTCCATTCATATCCCGTCTTCAGGGCAGTAAACGAGAAGTTCGACGAACCGACGATCAGCAGCCCTTCCCCGTTATCATGATCGAACAGATAGGCTTTTGGGTGAAAAGAAGTGCCCATACTTCGCCACAGCCGTGTCTCAATTCGTGGATCAACCTCACACAACGCCCGCAATCCTTCCGGCTGCGTGATATACAGATAGTCTCCCGCGAGCATCCGCACCTCGGCTCCACGTTCTGCCGCCCGCTTCAAATGCGGGGCAAGCAGCTTCACACCAGACTGCATGATAAAGGACGTCATAATATAAATCCCGGATGCATGCTGCATCCGGGTGATCAGTTCATCGGCCAGGTTGTCCGTAATTAGTTTAACGTTAAGCTTCGTCGACATCGATCAGATACACTCTCTCCTGAAATCCACCGCGTGTCTCAGCCTTGTCGGCCCGCAGCTTATCAAGCTGTGCCGCATTGGCACCGTGTACCTCTGCCAGCGCCCGGATCACTTCGAGCATGTCTGCTAGTTCTTCCAGAGCTTCCTGATCGCTTCCTGCACTCATGTACTCATCCGATTCTTCTTGCAGCTTTGTTCTTAGTTCTTTCTTATATTCCTCCGGGTCTAGAATGCGTGTGCGGCATCCCTTACCGCTGAATGTGATAATATGCGGAATTTTGTCCCGCACTAATTTGTTGTATGTAGGCATGTGGTATAACATCCTTTCTGCTGTGAGGGCCTTCGGGCTATGCGCCAGAATCTCCCTTTTCGCCATTATACCATTTGCTATGGGGAGGGATGGGTTGATTTAATAGAAAATAATTAACAAACACACCAACGGGCACGCCGTCAACAATGCCGCTGTAAAACTGATCTGTGCCGCCACTCGTCCTCCGGTAAACTCTTGCCGTGAAAAGAACATCCAGATCGAGAGGTACGTAGCGCATAGTGGGAATGAAATCTTCCCTCTAAACGTACTCGGTTCCATATAACCATTCATCATGCTTTTACCGATTAGAATTAAAGTAACCAATTCCAATACAGATAATATGAAAAACGCGATAGCAATTACTCTTTTCAAAATGTACACCTACTTTCCAGATACAAAGCAAAGGGCATCCTTAGTATCCTCTGCATCATATATCCTTTATTTGGTTGATGTCATATTGTAAGCGTAACACAGATAAATCAAACATTTAACCCAAATGATCAATTAAAAAAACATCTTACTCTGATGAATCATCGTTCAATCGAGTGGCTAACTCGTACAATATTTCTTCTGTTCGTTGAAGAAGCTTTTCGATGTTGTTCAGTTCTAGTGGCTGGTCATGTGGGTAATCTGCTTGGGAAGACATATGTTGCATAGTGCCGATGAACAAAGCGATATCCAATCCGGGTTCAGTGTCCGTATGCACTAAAGGTAAGATTTCGTTCATGGTGAGTTCCTTGGGTGGATGAACTGAATGATGCTTATAGATATATAACGCTTTGATCATGGAGGCTAGAGCCCAATCACAGAGAATCAGGCAGGCTTTGAACTGATTGTGATTACACATGATGAGGGCAAGTTTCAAATGATACTCAGCATGTTGGTGATAGGCCATTATTGTGGTATGTAGCATATGGTAAGCAGGAGTATGTTTGGACCTAGGCTGTGTGGAGATATCATGGTCTTGCAAACGTGGGGTAAAATCTACTTGGTGATTACAATGTGCTTCGGTTATGGACCAATTTCTTGCCATTGTCATCCCTCCAAAGAGTTAATACCAGTATTATACAATAAATTGATACATATAGTAATCAAATAAATTATTTGTATTCTTCGTTTGGTGTTTACCTTGAGGAAACTTGTCTACACTTTTGAACATAGAGAGGTGAATACCATGAACGAGGACAGAGAAGTTTTGAAGTTAGTCGGAGCCAGAATTCGTGCACTACGTAAAGAAAGAGGGTATTCACAGGAATCCCTCGGAGAAAAAGGTGGATTTCATTTTTCATACATAGGACAGATCGAACGTGGAGAAAAGAACGTTTCTTTGGTGAATTTGGCAAAGATCGCTGAATCTTTGGATGTTAATTTAATTCAATTATTTGCTTATATAGAAGAAGAGTTTGAGGTAACTGAAGATGAGAAACAAATCAAAGAAATTGTACAACTGCTAAGAGATTCTTCTCCTGATAATATTCGTGTAGCCAAAAATGTTATTAAAGGAATATTGATGTGAAAACAGCAAACCCTATCCTTCCATTTATGGAAGGATAGGGTTTATCTCTACTTTGCATAGTCCATGGTGCACATCATCTTGAATTTGCTCTGCTGCATAAATAATTCATCAATTCTTGATCCCTACAGTAAACATAACAACCTTTCATCCCCCGAGACATCAAGATTTTATAAATATTTTTGATAAGTTTTGTTAGTTCCTCATTCTTAAATTTAAGCCCTCGTTTTCCCATTCTATCTTTGTACTCATCATAATCTGAATAAAGTTCCATTTTATCCGAATCATATTTTAGATCATTCCCTATAATTACGCCTACATAATCAAACTCAAGACCTTGAGACGTATGAACACATCCAATCTGATCTATACCACTCTCATGGATAGCCCAAGTACTTGATATTGAACGAGCATTCCAAGGCATAGTAAAACGATGTTCTTCAATAATTACATCCGGAATTTCCCCATTACGATTACCTTCTTTATCAGCTGTCCAATTCCAAGCAAAACCTGCCAACATCCTCGCCTTATACCCCTGATCGTTTTTACCTTTGATTAGATCGTATACTTCGTTAGGCGTGTCTACTAATTTGAATTCAAAAGAATCTTGATCCCAACCATCAAAATTAGCGGTGGGACGAATCTGTAAAGCATCATCAACCCAATTCAAAAATCCTTCTGCTCCAGAACAACGGAACTGTGCTGCTAGTGAATATTCATGCACTTCCGAATCATATAGGGCAGCTAAACGTTTAATCTCGTCTATAGAACCTATATCTTCAGGACGAATACGTTGAAAATCATCTATGAAAAACACATTCACTTTAGATGCCTTTATGATATCTTCGATCTGATTCTCTCCAAGATATTGATATGCTCCTTTGCCTTTTAATCGATGCGCCTTATCCACAACTAGTACGTCATACATATCAGCTGGCTCTTTGTAAAACTGACTTGATCCCGTAAATAACATCTTTGTACGTGTCTTGTTTCTAGCTTGTCGCTGGGTCAAGGTCTCTACCATTACCGTTCGAAATGAAGCATTCGGGGCAATAAATTTCACATTCAATTTATTTTTAAGCAAGCCACCAAGTGCATTCATAGATATTACTGATTTGCCTGTTCCAGGCCCCCCTTGCACAATGATGGTTCGTTTTACATCTGTTTGTTTGGCAAGGCTCATAATGGCCTCATACACAACCTTCTGCTCATCAAGTAAAACAAAATCAGAGTTCCCTTGAAATAACCCATCAATATGATCGATTAACTTCTTGGAAGGACGAATCTTACCGTTCTCAATTAAATAAAGTAAATTAACTCCATTCCCTTGACCCACATGCTTTTTCAGAAAATCTTGAAGTTTAGATGAATCATCAGCTAGAAATAAAGGTGCTTCACGGATAATATCCTGATATTGATTATATTGGAGAGGGTCAGGTTGAACTTTTCTGTAATTATGTAGATATGCACATGAATATCCATTAATGTCTTTGGAATATACGGCCTCATTCATATCACTCAAATATTGTTTGTATGACCATGCTCGATACGAAGGATGCGGCGTTTCTCTTGTTCTACCTCCAATAAAAGCCCTCACAACATCCTCGCGATCCATAGCCTCTACTGAATCCCATTGTATTTAACTCAACGATCACAAAGTTATCATTTCTCTGTTCATCCTGACCTGCAATGATAAAATCTATCCGCTTACTTGTAGAAGGAATATTATATTCAATCAATATTCCGCAGTCATCTGCTACCTTAGAGTTGCGAATTATTTTCTCCATAAACTGCATAGAGTTGTTCCAAGCTCGTACTTCCCCTTGATTGGGTCTTTTTCCCATACGTTTAATAAATGCTTCTTCAATCTGAACTGTAATTTGGTTGTTATCAACCGATTCCCGAAAAGCTAATGCGTTACTGCTGTAAATAATCATGGTGCACCGCCTGAATTATATTAGTATTTAGTTGAACTTTAAATATAGTACTCTATTGAGTCTTCTTTGTTTTTTAGTATTTTTAAAAGATGTATTTTCTCAGAAAGTATCTTTGAACGTTCTTCTGTACGAAAGATTGTTGCATCATGTATATACTCACTATTCCCAAGTAAAAAATGCTCTTTATCAATAAGATGATAAATAAACCATTTCATGTCTTCATATTCTTGATCTAAAACGTAAAAACACTCATAATCGTACTTACTAAATTTTTCACGGAGTTGAGATAGTGTCATTATTATTAATAATACAAACATTGAACTCGCAAATAATAACGACAGTAGACACAGCGTTATATTAATTAATAATTCTCCTGTATTGTCTGTAGTTAACACTAAACTACCTTCTGATGCACTACTGGCTATGAAGCCCGGCATCACAGAGAAAAAACAGAATGTTTGTAGCAAAAGTAGACTAACTGTAAAATTAAGATTTTTGGATCTTGAAAACCTTTTATCAAAAACACTCTTTTTTGTTAAGCTAATATATAAAACAACAAAATATAAAAAAGTTCCAATGATTGAGATAACAAAAACGAGATATCCTTTCAAGTCAATCACCATATATATAAGTGTAAGAAAAGTAGAAGCAATTAAACCTATAATCACATAAAAAATGTAATTAGATATTTTTATCATAGTCCTCTTTTCTTTTGACGAAACTAACCTTTCGAACTTGGAAGAAGTTAACGAAGTAATTACCTGATTTTTCTTAAAAAAAGTCCACATAAAGCTAAGAAGAGCAACAATCCCGCCCACTCCCCCTAATTTAGATAAAAATTGTCCATCCAAAATTCTATCCCACATGACCTTGCCTCCATACATATTTTGATACTGCTAGTTTTTAAACAATACACTTATTCGCCACCGCCACCATCTTCGCAGGCATCTCTTCCCGCAGTCGCCACACGAAACTCATCGGTTTATTCCCTTCATGGCTCACATAATCCGCTTCGCCCAAGAAAACAAATGGAGATGTATAGTTATGCTCCTCCTTATACTCCCGCACGAACAGCACGATTCGGTTGCCTGTCTCGCGATGATGAATATAACGCTGCGCAGTAGCCGTACGTCTGACACCCGGCTCTGTGTCTGCCAATGGAATAGACGCTCGTTGATCGCATAATCCTCATATAGAGTAGATGGAGAGAAATCTTTGTCGGATTTGTTCAACGTAATGAAGAAAATATCCGTTTGTTCGTCCGCAAAATACTTCACGCCTTCACGGAAGGCGGGCGATTGCTGGACATTCCAATAACCGAAGGCGGCAAGCACTTGGTCCATGGAGTACATACAGTGGATATCCAGTGGACAAGTGTACGGGAACGAATTGCTTTTATCCACAAAGCGCAGATGAGCCAGATTATATTTGAAAATATCCACAAGCTCTGCTCGGAATGCCTCACAAGACAGCACACGCTGCACACCCTCTTCGATGCTGCTCAACCCTAGTTTCTCAGGTGCGGCCCGGTGGAAAGTGTAATAAAACATAATCAACATGCGCCGTTCATCAGCGTTTGTCGGTTCTTTCCCTTTTTCAATAAAGTCGATCAGGAACGTTAGCCAGCTTCGGGAGTTGATCGTCAGCACAGATGGCAATCTGCGGATGTACTCATCCTGCTCACTCTCGATTGGCTCTGTCAGTCCGGCTTCGGCCAGCATCCCCCGGAAATACCTTTTCCCCGTACGTCCACCATACAATTCAACCAGGGTCATCCCATGATGCTCTACAAAATGAGCCAAGGTCAGGGGCAGTCCGGTGTCTTGCTGGAACGTTTGCAGCTTCTGAATCAATGCTCTGCGATTACGACTCATCTGCTTCAGGTTACGCATAACGTAATCCTTCGCTTGCTTTTCCAATTGAATGAACGTGCCGCGAGGCAGGTTCGAAAAGCCGTTCTCAACGTAGTACGAGATGGAATGTTTAGTAGCGCCGATTAGGGCGCGGAATTTATCCTGGAACCTGTACTCCTGATGCGCTTGCCCGATGAAGTCGAGCACGGTCAGGCACTCTTTGCCCTCCGCCATCCGTAGTCCACGTCCCAACTGTTGCAGGAATACTGTCAGACTCTCGGTAGGACGCAGGAACATAATGGTGTTCACCTCAGGGATATCCACGCCCTCATTGTACAGATCAACGACAAAGATCATTCGCAGTTCCCCGTTCACCAACTGTCCTTTCGCAGTATGACGTTCCTGTTCGCTGGACCCGCCATGCAGGGCTATGGATGGAATGCCGGCTTCGTTAAATATTTTTGCCATATACAGCGCATGATCCACCCCTACGCAGAAACCAAGCCCCTTCACATCATCCAGATCGGTTACGTATTTGTTCAGACTTTGGATGATCTGGTTGGCACGGATTTTGTTATGGGTATAGAGCTTCTCCAGTTCGTTCAAGTCATAGCCTTTACGCGACCACTTCACCTGGGATAGATCGACAGTATCGGTGACGCCAAAATATTGAAAAGGACTCAGTAGCTTCCGGTCAATTGCATCGGTTAGACGGATCTCGGCGGCAATCATATGATCGAAGTAGGCGGTAATGTCTTTGCCATCCATCCGTTCAGGCGTTGCGGTGAGTCCAAGCAGAATCTGCGGTTCGTAGTGAGACAACAGCTTCTGGTACGAAGGCGCAGCGGCATGGTGGAATTCATCCACAATGATGTAATCGTAATAGTCTGAGCTGCTGATCTCCGTCAGCTTCATGGAGTTAAGACTCTGAATACTAACAAACAGATGGTCCAGCGCCTCTGCTCGGTGATTCCCGACATGCAGCTCACCAAAGTTCATATCCTTCAGGATATACCGGAACGTATCCCGGCTTTGCTTCAAGATTTCTTCCCGATGGGCGACAAAAAGAAGCTTAGCTCCCACATGGCTTGCCCGGAACCGCTTGTAGTCGAAGGCAGAGATGACCGTTTTGCCAACACCTGTGGCGGCAACGATCAGATTGCGGGTTCGTCCATACAGCGTACGCTCGGCGTGAAGCTGTTCCAGCACTTCCTTTTGATAATCGTAAGGCTGGATGTCGAGGTGAAAGTGGTTGGACTGATCTTTTTTACGATTCAGAGCCGCCTTCAACTGTGCCTCATGGCCTTCATCCTCAGCCATATACCGAGTAAATTCACGGTCATTCCAGTAACTCTCGAAGGTCGCTTCAATCTTGCGCAGCACATCGAGTGAATCTTTCTCTGTCACCTTGAGGTTCCACTCCATACCACTGGTCAGCGCCGGGTTGGAGAGGTTGGAAGAGCCGACATAGGCTGTAGTGAATCCGGTATCGCGGTGAAAAATGTATGTTTTGGCGTGCAACCGGGTCACTTTGGTATCATACGAAATCTGGATTTCGGTGTTAGGTAATTTGCTAAGTTCAGTGATGGCCTTCAGGTCGGTTGCTTCCATATATGTAGTCGTGATGATCCGCAGCTTCCCGCCGCCCGCGGTAAATTGCTGGAGCTGTTCCAGCAGCAGGCGAAGCCCGCTGAACTTGATAAATGACACCAACCAGTCGATCCGATCGGCGGTCACAATCTCCTTTTGCAGCTCCAGTAACATACTCGGCTCAGACTTTGCACCTGTGAACAATGAGCTTTGGGCGATGGGCGTATCTGGACGAACGATTTTGGTATCCCGGACCGCACGAATGCTGTTCAGTTTGGAATACACATGGGTCAGTACTTCCCCCTGCTCATCCAGTTGCAATTCATTGTACTCTTCTTCCCCTAGCGTGCCTTTCAGCGTAGCAATAATCTCATTACACGTTCGAATCTGCGCCAACACTGCTGTCTTATCTTCTGTCTGTTCCCGTACAATTTTGAGTGCCCGCCGGGTCACCGCCGCCAAATACGTGGATAGCAGCTTACGTGCTTCCTCTGCATCTAGCTTTTCAGTCCCAATGTTATACACATCCGGGTCCAGCGCCGAAATCTCCTGCCTGGTGATGGTGTTGATAAGCTGTTCATATATGCCTTGTTTCATGAATGTACCTCGTGTGGGTGTAGGATGGTTGTGGATAGTTCTCTATGTATATGGTGAGCTATATAATCGGTATAGATAAGTACTACTTCTACTACATTATCGTCCAGTATGGGAGAAATTTCATTAGTTGATTTGATATTAAAAAAGTGGAGTTCTTCCTATTGCCTCTAAACGGCAGGAGTACTCCACTTTGAATGTGCATCATATCTAGTATCAAATTTCATTCTTACTTACCATTCATATCTCGGATTTAGTGAGTCTCTCCATACATCATCAACGTGATTCACACTTTGTTCTTGAAAATAAACTCTATTCTCCTTCTCAAGATCATCCAAAAATTGTGACCAATCTTTTTCAATACTTCCCGTTGACTCAGGGTCACCAACAACTTTCAACCATCGATTGTTTAACTGTTGATACTCCACAATTCGTGCTTTAAGTTCAGGTGTTAAAGGGTAACTTGTGGCATCCAATCTGTCGAATGTCATTAGCATACGTTGAAGCGTTAGGGGCAACGTATCACTTAGATCTAGTACGCCTGTTAATGATTTGGCAGGTCTGGTTAGTATATTCATCTCTTCACTAAAGCTTTGATTCATCAAATTATTCTTATTAATAATCTGCATCATATTCATCAAGTTATAAGTTAGCAGCCTCGCTTGTTCTCCATCTTCTATCATCTCGTTCGTTATTTTATCATCCGCAAGTATGCGTTTGAAGTAAGATTCATTGTTTAAAATCGCACTCTTCATATCAACCATATCTTGTTGTACATTCATCGTTAAATACTCTTCATACATTCTTTTTTCTGTATAAAAGCTGTAGGTTAGAACAAGTAAGAATACAAATCCAGTGCAGCATCCAATCATTACGAATCGTTTCTTTAATATCATGGCAATTTGTTCTCCTAGGTTTAGGTTTTAAAAGAAAGAAGCACCCCTACTTTTGCTCTGGTAGAAGTGCTATATGCATTATCTGTAATTCAGTTGTAAGCTTTCGTTTATAGGTCTTTAGGATCGATGTAGCACCAATTATCATTGTAGGAAGATTTTATCTTTTTCATATCTTCTAAGGTATAAAACCAATCTTCCTCAATCCATACTCTTGCATCGGAGAATTCGCTCAGAAAAGCAAAAAGGAATTGAAATAATAAATCCGCATTATCATCAAAATCATCAGATACTACTGCTTTGAAATATTCATTTTGTGTATCATCCCATTCATAAGTAACGGTTTGAAATTCATAAGGTTCATCATATACACTAAAGCTAAGCGTCCTTGAGTAATTCTCCTTGAATGGCGTGTCGCTGATATATATTCGAGTATATTTTAATGCACCTTCGCTATTATAAGTTTTTTCATCATTATCAAAGAAAAGTTTCTCTTTTGTACATATATTATTAATAGTATTGAATAAATTATTTGCCGTATTGCTATCCCCGTGTCTAAATAATACAAAAGATGACATTCCCATTATTTCAATACTCCTCGCCGATGTCTAACCCTTATTAAAACCTCGTTATTTTCAAATGTATAAAACTAGACAATCTTTTCACTGCACCACTTCGGGTCATATGGCATCTGACTTAATTTTAAAATATCGTCAGCGGTGTAATACCATTCAGCATCATCAAACCATAGATAATCTTGAATATTATCTTTAAAGTACTCTACAACGAATCTAAAGATAAACTTGTACTCATGATTTATATTTTCAATATCTAAAGCCCAGAAGTAATTTTCGTCTTGAGTAAGCCAAGTGAAACTATCAATTGAATCTTCTTCTACTTGATTAACATTAAATGTGAAATACTTTAAATTGTCCTTATTCTCTATGCTTTTAAAAGAAGATTCATCAACTTCTGATAGTGTCCCTTCAGCAGATATAAAGAGATCATCACGGTATTTATCTTTTATCAAAATGCAAAACATATTCGCTTTTTGCGCTGCTTTCTTAAAATCCTCAATAGCTTTTTCAGGAATGTAATTTTCTATCTTTTTCAAAAAAATTAAAGAACTCACTTCTTTAAGACCTCCTCTAATTCGTTAGTAGAACTTATTATTTTTATTCCTTTATTCTGAATCATTTTAACTAGATTTTCCTGCGTTCGATTATTGACAGTAATATCTTCAATATAATATATGATTTCCTTGTTATCGTAGTTAAAGTATTTCTCATTTAAGGGATCAGTCAATTTATCAAATTGTTTTTTACTTACTGCACTTAAAGATTTCTTCACTTCAATAAGATGTGAATCTGTTAACACGTCAATATCCCCTGCTATTGTATCATCTTGCAATTTCAACTGTATTCCAGTCCCCTGCAATCTTCCTGTACCTTTTACAGTCTGTGCTACTTCACCTTCTAAAACATCACCAGCTTTTGAGCTTTTTAAATTCTTCTCGATAATAGCATCTATATCTTTATAACCTTGTTTGGTCCAAGATATCTCATTACCGAATTGATTAGGGTATATAGTTTTATTTCCTTCCATTTTTAACCTTGAGTCATTAGTTAAACCGCTACCTTTTCCCGGATCTACCTTCCCACCACCAGATCCGCCCAGATCGCTATGCTTATTCTCCACCGAACGAAGCGCCTTGCCAACAAAAGCATAGGCGAACACCTGACCCATCACAGAGCCACTGTAGTATCCAGCCCCACTCTCATCCACCTGTTTCTTCTGCTCATCCACAAATTGGCCTACATCAGACCTGGCTGTTCCGTTTCCCCAGGCTGCATCCCAAGCAAACTTAATGCCTCGCCCAACGTCGACCACTCTGCCCAAAGTCATAGCATAAGCCACACTGGTCACCGTACCGAATGGGTCATAGAAGAGCGCCTCTGCTGTCTGTCCAATTCCAGTTACGGTCTCTCCAACCGACTTGTCGAGCAATCCAACACCAAAATTTCGTTTCAGTTCTTCAGGTATATAAAGAGCAACCTCACCCGAACCATCCGCTGTCCTAAAATTCTTCGCTATAAAAATAAATTCATTCTGAATTTTATCCAAAAGACCCAATGTGGCAGGGAAAACTTCTTTCACCTGCATAAAATCCCAAAAGAACCTCTCTCCTGTCACACCCGACCATTCCGATTGCAACAGGTAAATTGATTTTTCAAGCCCTCGGACCATTCGCTCCAGTTCCTGTTTCTTTTGCTGGACCAACCTGGCTTTTCCCTCTAGTACATCGGGATGTACCTCGATTAGTTGCATTCCGTCTTCACCGCCAACCTGACCGTAGTATATGTACCTAAATTTTAACAAGTTAGAACGGGGATTGGAATCAAACGGAGGATTCATTTTCTCATCGGTTATCCGGTCGTTGGGCAACATCCCTTAGGTAGATATTTTGCGTATTAGTGCATACTTCCCTTAGAGTCGACTGTTGCCTTCTACAAAAAAAGAACGACTTCTATCTGCGATAGAAGCCGAACAAGGTAATGATGCGAAATGGTTCTACCAAGCATTAAGACACTACGAATTGCACGACAACTGGAATTCCAGCATTCAGTGCGTCTCCACCGGGAATCGTAATTGTAGTGGTTGTAACAGTGGAAGTATCTGCTGTCTGCATAATGCCGTTAATATAAAGATTGTAATAATTGAACGTGCCTGGAAATGCCGTTGCAGCTGTACCCGCGTCGCTTGTAAAAGCAGTCGCAGCAATCGCAAACGTTGCTCCAGTACCCGTTCCATCGCCAATGGTTGCAGCGAATCTTAAACTGTTCTGAAATGGTGTCACAAGTGGCATGTTTCTCACCTCCTACCTGACATAGTATATGTGGTAGATTCATAAGTAGTGAAGGCATAGTCATGAGGAGGTTCGACCAATTTTAACCATTTATTATATTTGCCTTTAGTTGAATGATCTCCAGAATGATCGGCGTTTCTGCAAAGAGTACACCACCTTGTGAGGGAAAAAACAGCATAACCTTACTTACGTCATATGAATTACCTGGCTGTACGATCCCGTTGATATAAAGATTGTAGATACTGGTAAGTCCTATTCCTGCAAATTCGGATACACTTCCACCCTCATCATTCACGAATTCCACGGCGGGAATCGTAACCGAGTCCGATAAATTAAGATCGGTGTCTGGAAAATAGAAGTAGCGGTTTACCGTAGGAATGATCTCAATTCCGGGTATGCTGCCCGGCGGACCTTGCTCGCCCTGAGGCCCAGCGGGACCTTGCGCTCCGGGCACGCCCGGGTCGCCTTGCTCGCCCTGAGGGCCAACGGGGCCCTGCGCTCCAGGCACGCCGGGGGCGCCTTGCTCGCCCTGAGGGCCAACGGGGCCCTGCGCTCCAGGCACGCCGGGGCAGCCTTGCTCGCCGTGAAAGCCAGCGGGGCCTTGCGCTCCAGGTAGCCCGGGCTGGCCAGGCTCGCCGCGCGGGCCGACGATACCTTGGGCACCTTGCTCCCCTACCAGACCTTGTGTTCCACGAGGTCCGACAGTCTTCGTTTCATGTTGTCTCGCCGGAGTAAGCCGGGGTCCGGGCTCCTGACATGCCGGGTTGACGCCAATACCCCTCGGCAAAGCAATGACTTTTTTGCCACATACTACTTTCAGTTGTCTTATTGGAGGCTTCGGTCGGAGGGAGCGATGCTTTCTCCGACAGGCTTTACGGGTAATATGGCACTTCCTGCGTTTTCCCGGGGATTTGTTTCTGCATTTCGATATTGAACGTCTGGATCTTAGTCGTTTAGGCGTAGCTATCCTCTTATTCAGATATTTCAAAACGTTCACTCTCCTTAGGCCAAAGCACACAGTGTATATGCCCTATACTATGTCCTTTGCGCAATCGGAGAGTGTGCGAATAACTAGGAAGGATGCCCAATAAAAAAGACAACAGCTCCTGCTATAGTCCTTAGTCTTACCCGTATGCGTTCTTTGTCTGCTCCTCACATAGGTTAGCTGGGAGATGGTAAACAACTCTTAAGCAGCTATTTTGCGCATTTGTGCATGTTCCCTGAGTTTAGTTAATGGTTCATTCTCCACTCACAATATCTAAGAAAGCTATGTTCTCTTCTATTTCTTTTGATAATACTTAACAATCTCTTCAGGCTGCTGTGTTATTGAACTGCTGGTCCTCACGAACATTATAAAAATTCACATTCGTAATGGAGCCTTCTGTTCTCAAGTTTTGATTATTAATATAGTCTATATTGATCTGCAATTGTTTAATGAATGAGGAGCCTCAACGAGCACAACATCCAGATTCTCTTTATCATTTAAACCTCCAAAATTCGATCGATTGGTTAATATATAGGGTATATACCCTATGTGCTATAATCTCTTTTCCTAAAGGAGCCTATACTTTGAACAAAAAGAGTATTATCATCGCCGTCATCATCGGTCTTATCTTAATCGTTCTCCCTTTCATACTCTACTTTTCCGTTAAAGTGTCAGATGAAGCGGCGTTGCCTGAACCGATTGTGCATACAGAGCTCTGAGGTAGACTAAACGAAATACTATCATTAACAACCTTCGTCTCACAGGAGCTAATGTCAAAAAATCCTGAAAAGCCTCGGCTTCACAGGATTTTTGTTTGCAGCATTAACCGTATTTACCAAAACCGCTCGCTCTCATAGCTTGGGCATCGAAAAGGTACTCCCTTCCTTCTCACACCCGGTTAACACGTAAAAAACACGTCCTTGCTCACTCTTCATCGTACCGATCCCTTTGCAGGTGTTGGTCGTCCTTCCCTGTTTGGAGCCATAAAGATCCCTTGAGTCATCATAAGCCGATTGAATGGCTTTGCCATCGTATATCAACTCATAGATAATGGCCCCACCTTCAATGGTATACTTCGTAACTCGAACCCGATCCTGATGTTTTTCCTTCACATTCTTCATAAATCTGTTCCACTTATCCCCGTTTCGTATCCCTTCGAGAAGTACAACAACATCCCCGCTTTGCTCCGCTTGCTCAGGGTTATGCGGCTCAATAATTTCAGGAAAAGAATATGTGCTCACTGGAACATTCGTTGTTTCATTGTTTGTTTCACAGGCTGTTAACAGCATTAACGCTAACGATAGGATATGTATACTTTTTCTCATTCTATCACCTCATGCTTATGACGTTACAAACTCCATACATGTTACCTATTTGTTGCTAGAAAGAATTAATAACACTCAGCGCCGATTTTTAATATAAAGGAATCTTATCAATTGTATGTAACTTCACCTCTCCATAAAGTGTTTATATAGCAATGCATCATTTACGTCCATCTCATCCGAAAAAGAGGCGATACCATGCGTTCGATTAACCCATCCGATGATAAAGTAAAAGAAAAACGACGCCCCAATTCACGCTTGAATCATAGACCTAATTGTAAAGGTAAATCGTCCCGACGGTTCGCCATCGCAATGGCTGCCGCATTAGTTGCATCAACCCTGTTGATGGAGCTGACTACTGTACCAACGACTCACGCAGCCACTAACGTACAGCATTCCGCCAGTAATACTTCTGTTCAATCGGCTGTAACAAGCGCAGAGAAGAAACTACATTATACCGCTGTAGAGGGGGCTTATTATTACACTGTTGCCTTGAGAAGTGATGGTTCGGTCTGGACCTGGGGCCGCAATCTCTTGGGAGAGCTGGGGGTGAGCGAAAAGGTTCGATATCGTCATACATCTGGTCCTACCCGCATACCGGAACTATCCCATGTAATAGCAATTTCAGCCGCTGGCGGTGGGATCAACGCAGCCGTTCAGGCGGATGGAACGGTCTGGGAGTGGGGTGCTGGTAAACTACCCAGCAAAGTCGAAAGCATCCACTCTGCGAAGGATGTGGTGACTGGTACTTTCAACGTCGCCCTTCTCCAGAACGGGACAGTCTGGTCATGGCAGCACCCGGCGGCTCAAGGAAGCGATTCTGATCACTTACGTAAACCGCATGCGATCAGTGGACTGAAAGATGTCATCCAGGTTGGATCCGCAGGTCTGCATGGATATGCTCTGAAGAAAGATGGGTCTGTATGGACGTGGAATGAGCCCGACGAACCCGGTAAAGTCCTGTCCAAACCTACCAAAATAAAAGGCCTGACCAACATATCATCGATCACAAGTTCAGATTCATCCCTGCTTGCACTGGATAAGAACGGGAAAGTTTGGGGTTTGGACGAGAAAGGGAAAGCGTTCGCCTTCCATTACGACTTCAAGGTGATTAAGATGGATGGAAATTCACAATATAGGTTATTACTCACGACATCTGGTGAGGTGTACAGCTACGGAAGGACCGTGGCTGGAAAAGAAGGAAAAGTAAACCATCTATCCGGCATTACTGATATTTCAGCAGGATATTACCACAGTCTTGCCTTATCCTCGGATGGAACCGTCTGGGGCTGGGGAAGTGATAAGTACGAGGAAGCGGGGGCACCTGCAACATCATCAGGAGGCATGGTCTACAAACCCGTCCAAGCCAAGATGGGTACAGATGTATATCTGAACGGTGAGCTGTTCCAGTCCATGTATGCGGCTGTCGAAACGCCTAAGACTGTGCAACTGCCAATCAAAGCCATCGCCGCAGCACTCGGAGCAGAATTTGAGACTCATAAGGTGGAAGGTAGCCTGGACCACTATACGTTGAAATATGACAATCGGATAATCACAATCCGACCTCACGAAACACAGTATGTTATTACTTCCGCAGATGTGTCTGGGGAGCAAGTCATGCAGCTACCTGAACCCATAAATAATTACTCGGGAGCAACTACTGTGCCTTTTGAGGTATTGCGTGGTTTGGGATTGAACGTGTCCTGGGATTCAGAGAAGGCTATGCTGACCATTGACGATGCTGATCGGAAAGATTCAGGAAGCTAAACAAGCCGCTTAACATACAAAAATCCCCTTCAGGTAAACGTTCTTCCTGTTCTTAACGAACACCGTTTACTTGAAGAGGATTGATATAAATCATCTCTGTCCCTGAACTGCTATATCCTGCTTCCTACTTCTCGAACCGGAACCAGCCAAAGTCAAACTGACTACCCGGCAGGAAGATAAAGGTCACCTTTTGCACACCTTTTACCTGCTCAAGCTCAAACACCCGCTCCTCATATCCTTCGGACTGTGTGAATTCGACCAGTTGATTGCTCTGTCCGTCCTCACCTGCAAAGCGGATATGAATCGTGTTTTTATCAATCGGGGAACGGCCATAGATCACAAGCTTGGACGTGCCTTCTTCCGTGAAGTCCATGTTTTCAAACTCCAGCGACACATTGTTTCCGATCCCTTCAACATGATCGCCCTCGATCTTGAATGTATCTCCATAGAGATGATCACAGGATGCAGCCGTATTCTGCTCGAATGCGCGGCTTTGGCGCTCGAACGAGAAGCCTTTGATATGAATCTTCTGTTTCAGTACAAAACAGATCGACGTAATCCCGCTCAACCGCTTGGACAGCTGATACATCTCTTCCTGATACACATTCCATCTGGATTCTTTGTCATACACCACATCTGCCAGCAGTGTGCTTCCCTCTTCATCCGGCATGCCTTCCCAGATCTGAATGAAGTACTCTTCACTGGACAACGCAAAGATTGGAATCGTAATGGTATCGGAGCCGTACGGCCCGAAGTCGATATTGCGGAAGCCCACATGTGTCTCCCCATCTCGGCTTGTCGCTACCCCGCGTTCATTGCCGTTGCCGACATCCCCTTTCGTGTAATCGTACAGTCCGCCTGTAATGAAACCGTATGGATCTTTGTAAGCCGTGCCCAGACCCGTTGCTTTGAACTCCAGTTGGGAGATCAGTTTTGTTTTATCCGTACCGTTGCTGCTTGTCGCGCGAAGTCTGAATTCTCCATCGCCCAGCGCCATGACCCTCACTTGGTGTTGACTTTCTCCATCCACACCTTCTTCCGTATGAATCACTTCGACCTTGGCAATGTTGGATTCGATACCCGCATCGTTCACCACTGCCCACTCAATATCCCGATAGGATGTGTTCTCCGGATACAGCTTGGCGCTCACCGTCATCTCCTGTTTCGATGGATCGAAGAGCTGTCCACCTTCACTGATGATCTCGATTTTCCGCAAAGGAATCTCCTGCGCGCGTCCCGTCAACACCGGACGTTCCGTATTACTCATGAATACGGTTTGTTCCTGAATTGCAGCGACGCCGGAATCACCGAAGGTATGATCTCCATCGCTTTCAGCAGCTCGTGATTCGAACTCGGCGACTGCACCTTCCAATCCTTCCGAAGTCACCTTGATCCGCACGGTTCCCGACTCGTTCGTTGCTCCAATGATCGCCATCAGCTTACCGCTGAACAATCTTCTGCTCAGTCCTTTGTATGGATCATAGTCCGTGCTATCGCCATTATCCAGACCCAGCAGACGGCCTGCACCTGTCACTTGGACCTGCACACGGTTGTTTGCATTTTGCACGGGATTGCCTGCTTCATCTTCCACTTGAATTTCCACGAAAATCAGATCTGTACCATCCGCTTGCAATTGCTCCCGATCGGCTTGCAGACGAACCTTCTTCGCGTCTGTGAAGGATCTTTGTACATCCGATGCAATAACGTTACCGTTCTCATCATACGCGATCGCTTTGAGCTCACCCTCTTCATATGGCACTTTCCACCAACCTGCCAACTGGGTTCCCTTCGCATGGTCGATATCATACGTCCCGATCGTCTTGCCATTCAGCTGTAATTCAATCTTCGGCGCATTACTGCACACGCGTACATCGATCAGCTGACCAGGGCTGAAATCCCAGTATGGGAACAGGTGAACCATCGGACTTTTCTTGTAATCCGTCCAGGCTGCTTGGTATATATAGTAGGAATCTTTCGGGAACGTTGCTGTATCCAGCTGTCCAAAATATGAATTCTTCGTATGATATGGTGTCGGCTCTCCAATATAATCGAATCCGGTCCACAAGAACTGCCCCAATGAATACGGGGTATCCCGTTCTGCCAAAATGCAGTATTCTGCCGACTTCGCGCCCCAGCTTGTTGTACTGTTACCCAAAGCCGAGCACTGCTCATCATCGTCTGCCAGAATGGATTGCTCAAACGGGAAGTGATAGATCCCACGGCTCTGCACTACAGACGACGTTTCACTACCGTAGATAATCCAATCCGGATGTTCCTCGTGATGCTTGTCGTAGTATTTTTCCGCGTAGTTATAACCTGCGAGCTTCACGATATCAGCGCATTTTTGCGCGTTTTCCCACGGCATGTAATTCGAACCGATGGTCACACCTGCATTCCCTTTTGGATCGAATTCAAGTACATATTCCATCAGCATGCGAGTGACTTCCTGTCCCCGTTCATCCGCGTGGGTATCATAAATTTCGTTACCAATACTCCACATGATCAGACTGGCATGGTTACGATCCCGCTTCACCCAGCTCTTCACATCGGTATGTGCCCATTCCGGGAAAAATCTTGCATAGTCGTAAGGAGTTTTGGCTCTCTCCCACATATCGAACGCTTCTGAAACAATCAGCATGCCCATCTCATCCGCAAGCTCCATGAACTCTTTGGCAGGCATGTTATGAGCTGTTCGAATGGCGTTGACGCCCATTTCCTTCAACAACCCGAATCTTCTACGCAGCGCCGTCAGGTTAAAAGCAGCCCCAAGCGCCCCAAGATCATGGTGTTCACACACGCCGTTCAGCTTCATTTTGACCCCATTCAGATGGAAGCCTTCGCTTGCATCCAGCTTGATATCCCTGAAGCCAATACGCTGTGTGACGGTCTCAATCGTCTCATACCCCTGCACACCTGTAGCCACTTGCAGCTCCGTTACCAGCTCATATAGATTCGGTTCATCCGGACTCCATAAGTTCGGTTGATCCACTTTCAGCAGTTGGCTGTTGGATTGTATCTCTCCTTGTCCAGCGTCTTTACCCGCTGTAGTCATAACGTCAGCTTTGCTGGTTATGATCTGCTTACCCTGATACCAAATTGTATGCACAAGCTGTGCGTTCTGGTCGAGATTCAGCTCCGTATCCACTTCAACCTGCCAACCTTCTGGCTGCTGCTGAATGGATATATAGGTACCGTCTGTGACGATGTGATTACGATCTCTCGTTTTGAGCCATACATTGCGGTAAATTCCGGCCCCGGAATACCATCTGCTGTTGGGGCTCTGATGCACAACTTTGACTATAATTTCGTTGCCGCCCTCCACCAATGCACTCGTGATCTCGTGTTCGAAAGCAGAGTATCCATACTTCCATTCCCCCACAAGCTGCCCGTTCACATATACGGAAGAATCCATGTACACGCCGTCAAAACAAAGCAGAAGCTGCTGCTCATCCTTCGTATACGGGAATATCTTGCGGTACCAACCAATGCTGTCCTCATACAGTTCAAGCGTATTATAGATCAGCCAATCATGAGGAAGCTCCACCGGTTCAAACGTTAACCCCGCAGGCTCCGTAACCTCCAGCTTACTTTTCGCAAACTGCCATCCATCTGTAAAAAGCCTTTTCTGATTCATCTCAGCTCTCACTTTCTGTGTGTTTTATGATTGCGGTTACAAACAAAAATATACTTCTCACCGAAAACCTTTTCGGAACTATTCTGGTGAGACCATAACCTTCACTCGATTATATCATCTGACCGCTCTCTGTACGTCCATTTTGGGCAGATTTAATTAAAAAAAGATCCCGCTCTCGATTGATTCAAGTAGGGACCTTACGAATTCTATTTTTATTCATCTAACTACATTAATCATTCATTAGAAAATATGGCACTGCTGTCTGAACTCCTATTCTTCCCTTTTTGTTAATTCAAAACAAATTATAGATTCCATGTCTGTCAATCGATTCCTGTAATTTCTTGTCGTGCTATGTTAGATTATCCATTGGAATAATATCACATATATAGATAGGGGAAATTAGAACGTGAAGAAATCATGGGTACTATCAATCATTATGAGTTTTGTTTTGCTCGGCGGGGTATTCACAACTGCAGGGTCGTATGCCGCTGCTGCAGATGACTCAACCACTACATATTCGGAGGACGCCTACTCCGAAGTTGACACAACAGAAGAAGAGCCGGAACTTACAGTCGAGGAAGAGGATTTCCTGAACTACCTGGATCAACTGGATAGCGCAGCGGTATATGAGGAGAAAGCCTTCGATGCTATGGCTGGCAGCTCATATATTACGTCTTCCAATCGCAAGTCCGTTTTCCTGAAATTGACCAACACAGCCATTCCAAACTACACCAAGTATGTATCCAAGCTGAAACTGATCAAGCCGCAAAATGCGGAACTACAAAAAATCCATGCCACTTTGATCAAAGGAAGCTATACACAATTGGAAGGATTCCAACTCGCTAAAAAAGCTGTCTCCAAAACAACGGTAAACAGTGCAGTCCTGAAACAAGGCAACGCCAAAATTGATGCAGGCAAGAAAAGCATCGAAAAATATCACAAAGAACTGTCTGCCTATGCCAATAAACTTGGGTATGAATTTTAGTAAATAGACCCCCAAAGTGTGTGTTGATTTTGAATCATTCTACCCTCACACATGAAGCGGGACACACCATTCGTTCCAAAATAAACAAATTGAGAATTCAGGAAAAAAAAGTGTTTTCTTTTTCCAAATTAGTTCGTATAATAGCACTATAATCAAAAGGCTATGCTGCCGAAAGGTACAACCTCGTAAACATTGGGGTTGTGCCTTTTTTGCGTTTATAGCCGTATGATCCATCCCAACCAAGGAGTGAATGTCATGTTACTTGAAGCTATTTATCATCGTCCCAAAATGAATTGGTCCTACGTATACGACCGTTCGACCATGCACCTGAGACTCCGTTCCAAACGCGGCGATCTGGATGCCGTTATCGCAATTGTCGGGGATAAATATGCCTGGGAGCGTACGATCCTCCATCTTCCTATGCGGATCTTTGCCCGTGATGCCCTGTTCGATTATTGGGAAGTGGAAGCGCAACCACCCTACCGCAGATTGCGCTACGGCTTCCAGCTGATTGAGGGCGAGGAATCCGTCTGGATGACCGAACGCGGATTTGAGCAGGCCCTGCCCGATCATCCGCTGGAATTTTTCGATTTTCCATTTATGAACCCGGTAGATATCTTCGAACCGCCAGCTTGGGTTAAGGATGCGGTGTTCTATCAGATTTTCCCTGAACGTTTTGCCAATGGTGATCCTTCGATCAGTCCGAAGAACGCAGAGCCCTGGGGCGGTGAACCGACACCTTTCAATTTTTTCGGGGGTGACCTGCAAGGCGTTCTGGACCATCTCGACCATCTGAGTGCGCTTGGCATTAACGCCATTTATTTCTGCCCTGTGTTCCAGGCTACAACCAACCATAAGTACAATACCGCAGACTATTTGAGGGTCGATCCCCACTTTGGCACCAACGAGAAATTGAAGGAACTGGTGGATGCGTGCCATGAACGTGGCATACGGGTTGTTCTGGATGCGGTGTTTAATCACTCCGGGAGAGAGTTTCTTCCATTCGTGGATGTGCTTGAGAAAGGGGCCGCTTCCCGTTATGCGGACTGGTTCCATGTCAGAGAGTGGCCGGCGCGTATTGAGGATGGCATTCCCACATACGAAACCTTTGCCTTCGAACCCCTTATGCCCAAACTGAACACGGAGCATCCCAAGGTCAAAGAATATTTGCTGGAGGTGGCTCGCTACTGGATTCAGGATATGGGCATCGACGGTTGGAGGCTGGATGTTGCCAATGAGGTAGACCATCAATTCTGGCGTGAATTCCGGCAAACGGTCAAAACCCTTAATCCGGATGCCTATCTGCTCGGCGAAATCTGGCATGATTCCATCATGTGGTTGCAAGGAGACCAGTTTGATGCGGTTATGAACTACCCATTCACCAATTCCGTTATGGATTATGCCGTGCTCGGCAAGCTCGACGGTCTCGAGTTCGCCAACGAGATTGGCAAACTGCTTGCTGCTTATTCCCAGCCTGTAACCGAGGCAGCTTTCAACCTGCTTGGCAGTCATGACACGCCGCGACTCCTCACCCTATGTGAAGGGGATGTACGCAAAATGAAGCTGGCTGTCATGCTGCTGCTTACGTACCCAGGTGCTCCTTGTATTTACTATGGTGATGAAGTAGGGCTTGATGGAGGTTATGATCCAGGTTGCCGCAAATGTATGGAGTGGGACGAACAGAAGCAGAACAAGGATCTGCTCGACTTCTTTACCCAAGCCATTGCCCTGCGTAAACAACACGCTGCATTGCGCGGTGCGGATATCACGATGATTTACGCTGAAGCCGGAGATCCATGCATTGCTATTGGACGCAAGGATCAGGAGACCGGGGAACAATTCGTGCTCGTCCTGAATGCAAGCGAAGAGCCACGCAGTATAGAGTTACCACTACACCAGGGGACTTGGCGTAATGTATTCTCAGCCACAGCCCGGGAAACTCAGCAGAACAAGCTGAAGCTGGACTTGGAAGCGTACGGTTTCTCCCTGCTGCAGCTGGATGTGAAATCACACGTGAAAGCATAACATCTTGCTTCATTCTAAATCCTTCTTCCGATGAGACTCTTAATACGTCGTATAAGGATATCTAACATTAAATTGTGTAAAAGGTTATCTCTCGTACGAATCACTTCGAATCTGTTCAACAAAAGGGGAACCGTTGATGCGTAATGCATCCAACGGTTCCCCTCTCCAATTACAACTCACTATTTCCCATCCTGCAGTGTCATTCATGAGTCACTTACATTTATACGTCCATTCATTCTTACGTCCCTTCCGAATAGTCCTCCATGCTTGCCGCAACCTCAACCCGAACGGAG
Organism: Paenibacillus vandeheii; assembly: GCF_030433635.1. Taxonomy (NCBI): domain Bacteria; kingdom Bacillati; phylum Bacillota; class Bacilli; order Caryophanales; family Paenibacillaceae; genus Paenibacillus; species Paenibacillus vandeheii. Next base: position 74,923 of record NZ_JAROCD010000016.1, on the reverse strand, counting down.
AAGCTTGGACCGGGATTTCTTATTTTCTTCATTCTTGGGCTTGTTAAGGTTTCATGAGTAACGACGATCTTTTGCGGGATTTTGTATGGTGGCAGCTTGTCCTGGCAAAAATCCCAGATTTGTCTGCGCAGTTCTGTAAGAGACTGCTCACCTGTAAGTCTGACCGTGGCCTTAACCATCTGCCCCGTAATTCCACTCGGCTCCCCGCTGATGACAGCCGTTTCAATGGAACCCATTTGCTCCAGAACGTTCTCCACTTCCGCAGGATAAACCTTACGTCCGCCTACATTAATGATCTCCGAGCGGCGACCCAAAATGCGAATGTAACCATCCTCCATCTCCGCTTCATCCCCGGTCTGAAGCCAACCATCTTCCGTGAAAGGAGATGGAGCGTTCAGATACCCGATCATGGCCGTCTCACTCTGGATCTCAAGCAACCCGTCTACAATCCGATAACGGACTTCTTCGTCACGCACCGTAAATAGCAATGAACCCGAGTCTTTGGAACGTGTCGGCAGAATGCCAAGCTCAGACATGCCATAAGCTTGCACCGTGCGTACATGCGGGAACTGTCGATTCCATGCTGCAAGCAGCGCCTCTGGCATAACCTCTGACCCATAGGAGACCACTCCGAGACTGGATAGGTCGAATTCCCGATAGATTTCACTAAGGAGCATTAGATTCATGAACGTTGGTGAGACCGGCAGCGCCTGAACGCGATACTTTTCAATGGTTCTGCATACTTCGACGGGTGAGCGATCCGATATGATACATAAACAGCCGCCGCTGGACAGAGATTGCAGCATCGTGTTTAAGCCGCCAATATGGTCAAACATCATGAAAGGAATGGTACAAAGTGGCCGAACTTGCCGCCTGAACCCGTTCAGCAGACGATCCGCGCTGTGAACAGCAGCTTTGCTTCGTCCTGTCGATCCGGAGGAGAAGATCACCAGACCTGCTTTCTTTTCCTGACCGAGCCTTGCCAATATCGGAGATCGACTAACTTGCACGGAGCAGCGTCTGGCTATAGCTTCCCCTTCTGCAACACTCATGCACCATTCTGCCTGAGCGAGCGATGTATATTCATTCCGTTTAGCCTCAACCAAGTGTCGATCCAGCGGAACCACAATACAATTCCGTTCCAGAAGAGCGATTAATGCCGCTGCCGCATAAGGAGAATAATCCTCTTCAAGCACAACGATTGCCCCTTCAAGCCCTTCTCTGGAAATCCACTGACTAAGGGTCTTCACCTGATCCAATAACCAGCTATAACTATATTGCTCGTCCTTCCATATCAACGCAGGGCGATAATCATACCCAGCGAACCGTTCCAGAAGAAAAGTGATATTCAACCCTCATCATCCTTCGAGCAATATTTTAATTGCGCCTCCAAATATTCAACCAGCGATTCCACCGTTCGGTATGGACTTTCGGGCATGGAAGCAGCGGCTATTTCCGCAAGAGTTATCCCTACACCAAACGTATCTTCTACCCCTTGCTCTACAACCGCAAGTAAAGTGACAAGTTCAAGAGAGTCCAGTCTCCCCCGACTTCCATATAGGGGCGCCTGCAAACCACGCTCCAGAGGAATGGACGCGTTATGGTACCGGTTAATCTCATCGCAGCTATCCAACACAATCCGCTCAATAACTTCCCGTTGTGAAGGCGCGGGGTTCTCTGCAGTCGATGAGGTCTGTCTGAATCGATCAGCATGCTGATGTGTCGTCATCAGGGCTTCGTACCAGCGCAATTCGTCCGCCGCCAATTGTTCGATAATATCCGTTAACTGCTCCCGCCATTCGGGGCTTCGTTTCATTCTGGCGATCTGCAGCAGCTTGTGCGCCTGTTCCCAGCGAGCTATCAATGCACCGAATTCCGCAGCATATAGATCATGGGGAGAATCAAGCCATTTGGCGGCCTCTTCCAGCAAATCGCGGAAAAAGTAGCGGCTCCAGCGCATGTCAAACAGGAACGCGGAGATGGCTTTCTCCTGCTCCCGATCCACCTCGGCATCCGGGTGCAATCTTTGTAACAATTGTGATGTGACAGCCTGTCCAAAATAATAGCTTCGATTGCCCTGCCAGACGGTTCTGCCCGTGATGAATTCATGGGCTTGGGTCGCCAGCGCAGAACGCAGCATGTTCCGGTAGCCTGCAGAGTCGAGTGTTTCCACCGCACGGATCTCCATCGTGCCATAGGTCCGTAATGTTTCTTTTCGCCGGGCTATTTCCAGCTCAGAGATATTTTTATTTCCTTTCCAGAACTCCTGGAAATCAGCAGCCGATACAGCTCCCATGTATTTGGAGGGAACAGGATCATAGATATAGAACTGCTCCTCATCCATCCCGTACACAGCCAGCCAATGATCGACCAGATGCAGGCGCGAGCCTTGTTTAACGAGCTTGTGAATATATTCCGGATTTCGATAATCCTCCCCGTAAGGCAAACAATAACTTGTGCCTGTGACGATCAAAAGGTCCTCATGTTCAAGGCGCTCCCGCATATATGCCTTTCCTTGTTCAAAGCTGTCAAATTCCCGTTCTCCAAACACTTCCCACATCGGCTCCCCATAATCCAGCTTATGAAAATAAGGCTTGATCAGGCCACGATCCGAACAGGAAGGCAGACTATACAAGCGGCTGGAAGCCAGCAATCCGAGACTGCTTAATGAGCCCTGACGCTGAAGGATTTCATGAATCAAAGGAAAATTGCAGGGATAATAATACGGAATATCCATCGGTGGTTGAAATGGTTGACTAATCATGGCTACCTCCTGTTCCCGGCCTTGGCAGCTGTGCTGCCCCAAGACTGGATTTTGTAATGAAGAGACAGGTTATCACGCGCACGAAACACCCGATTGGGCAGTGCCTTGCCATCTGCATCGGTCTCAAACTGCCGGAAACCTCGCGTGAACCTGAACCGAAATCCGCTGTCACGCGGAACCTCGAAGCAGCCCTCATAACGGCCGCCGCCTGTGTGCAGAAGCTTCATGCCCATGCCTCCGTAGATCGAGTCATCATACATGTCCTGATACGGTACCTCCGCACTCATGCAGACTGTCACGTGACCCGATAATTCTTCCACAACCGTATACATGCGTGATGCCGACAACGTTCCCACCGTCAGGGTAACCACTGCATTACCCGTCTTGACAGGAACCAGTTCCCCATTGGGTCGTACCTCAAGAACATCGGGTTGACCGGACCTATATTCCCCTTCAAGCACACTCATGGTGAACCCACTATCATGATGAAGCAGCGCATTGATGTGACTGGTCATTCCGCCCTTCAAACCAATAACGTCCCTTCCTTTAAGCTCAAGAGAGACCGGATTACCGATTCGGCCAAACATGTATAGTAGCGGAAGGTGAACCCGCTCTCCCCAATCCGCTTCCTGATGACCTGCATCCGGCTGTTCCAGAAATGCGATGTCCTTGCCAGGTTTATACCCCAGTTCAAGCATCTGATGAGCTATTTTCCTTACCTGGGAAGGCAGAAACAATCCTTCGGCGTCCCCAATATCCATCCACATTTGAATCGGAGCACTGCTCTCAGGCATGAGATACATGTCCTCTTCCAGAAGCCTGCTGTCCGACGCTTCGTCCAGCTGTACGTCCACGAAGAAGGGAGAGAGCATGATTAATTTGCCAAAAATTTCGGGATGACGTGTTCCCATATGAAAGGTGCTGAGTGCCGCTGCGGAAGAACCAAGCAGTCCCGTATTGTCCTTGTCCGGAAGTGTGCGGTAATGCTCGTCAATGAACGGTTTCAGTTCATGAATGATAAAGTGTTCATAATCCAGGCCGGAGCAGCCCACACTCACCACTTCTCTTGCAGGCGCAATGAAATGATAGAATTCATTGTGTGTAACTGGACGAACATGGGCAATTCCGACAATGATCAGCCCATCCATCAAGCCTTGAGCGATCAGTTGGTCTGCTGCCTGATCTACGTGCCACGTTTCATTTCCCGCAGTCGAAGAGCCGAAGGCTCTCTGACCCGCATGCATGTATAACACCGGATAACGATGATCCACATGCTCCTTATAATCTGGTGGCAAATAGACAAAAATCTTTCTCGTGTTGTCCAGCCTGGATGCCTTGAAACCTTCCACGCATTCGATGACAGAATGAGTGTTCACTGAGCCATCAACCGCCTCTCCTATAGATTCCCCTTGTACACACTGGTTTTTTCCGGTTATGCCTGCCCTGTTCTTCCTTCGGCTACATCGACAAACAACCCCGTCTCTGAAGAGACGGGGTTGTTTTAAAACACCGAAATGTTCTAAAATGCATAGCCCTTATATTGGTGGGTCTGCGAATAGTTTAAATCTGTTAAGCCTGATTGTAAATATAGAAATAGAAAATAAATGCTCAGGAAAAAGTTATTGACAACCAAACCATTATTTAATTATCATAACGTTGTGATTATAACTAGAGGGCCATGCTTTTAAACCCAATCGGTTTAGGACAACCCCGGTAACTCCATCAGGAGGTGCCGGGGTTGTTGGCATTCACAAGGAGGGGATATTGTTTAAGAATAACCTGCCAATGGCTGAATTGAAAGCGCTTTTCTAATTAGGGAAGAGAACACACATCTATATAAGTTGAACTAAACATTTACACGAGAACGGAGAGGACAGAAATAACCTGAAGAAGTGCAACGTTCGCCTTTATCCCCGGATTTTCCCCTTTGAAAAAGGGAATCAAAAAAAATCTGGGGATAACAGCGATCGGAAGGTTGTTCTGTCATCGGAGTGGTAAGTGTAAATATTCTTTAGTTCAATTTATATAATAAACGAAGGGTGGATTACCATGTTCAAATGGACCAAGCGAATCATCCTCAGTACCACGCTGAGCTTCAGCTTGCTGGCCGGAAGTGCACTGCCAATATTCCCGGCGGCCTCCGTATTCGCTGATGCGGATACGGCTGTAACCAACAAGCAGAACTTTAGCACCGATGTTATTTATCAAGTATTTACCGATCGCTTTCTGGACGGCAATCCCTCCAACAACCCTACCGGAGGGGCCTATGACGCCTCCTGTTCCAACCTGAAGCTCTATTGCGGGGGCGACTGGCAAGGACTAATTAACAAGATCAACGACAATTATTTTACCGATCTCGGCATTACGGCACTCTGGATTTCCCAGCCTGTGGAGAACATTTACTCGCTGATTAATTATTCCGGTGTCAACAATACGGCTTATCACGGCTATTGGGCACGTGACTTCAAGAAGACCAATCCTGCTTTCGGTACGATGACCGATTTCCAGAACCTGATCAATACGGCACATGCCAAGGGCATTAAAGTGATCATTGATTTTGCTCCCAACCATACCTCTCCTGCCATGGAAACCGATACCTCATTCGCAGAGAATGGAAAGTTGTACAATAACGGCACACTGCTTGGTGGCTACACCAATGATACGAACAAATACTTCCATCACAATGGCGGCTCTGACTTCTCCACACTGGAGAACGGTATCTACAAAAACCTCTATGATCTCGCTGACCTGAATCACAACAACAGCACGATTGACACCTATTTCAAAGATGCGATCAAGCTCTGGCTGGATATGGGCATTGACGGAATCCGGGTGGATGCGGTCAAGCATATGCCGATGGGATGGCAAAAGAACTGGATGTCCTCCATCTACGGCTACAAACCGGTGTTTACGTTTGGTGAATGGTTCTTGGGTTCCTCGGCTTCAGACGCCGACAACACCAACTTCGCCAACCAATCCGGCATGAGTCTGCTCGACTTCCGTTTCAACAATGAAGTACGTAACGTGTTCCGGGACAACACATCCTCGATGGTTGCCCTGGATGCCATGATCACCAGTACTGCGGCTGATTATGCCCAGGTGAATGATCAGGTTACCTTCATTGATAACCACGACATGGACAGATTCAAAACAAGTGCCGTCAACAACCGTCGCCTGGAACAAGCTCTTGCATTTACACTTACTTCGCGCGGCGTGCCAGCTATCTATTACGGTACGGAACAATATTTGACGGGTAACGGAGATCCTAATAACCGGGCGAAAATGCCTTCATTCTCCAAAACAACAACCGCTTTTAACGTCATCAGCAAACTGGCACCATTACGCAAAACCAATCCAGCTATCGCTTACGGAACTACCCAGCAGCGCTGGATTAACAATGATGTGTATGTGTATGAACGTAAATTCGGCAACAACGTGGCTGTCGTAGCGGTTAACCGCAATCTCTCGAATTCCACTTCCATCAGCGGGCTTACTACATCGCTCCCTTCTGGAACATACAACGATGTACTTGCAGGTGCGCTAAACGGTAATAATATTACCTCTACAGGAGGAAATGTATCCACCTTTACACTTGCAGCAGGAGCCACAGCGGTCTGGCAGTATACAGCCAATACCACAACGCCAACCATCGGGCACGTAGGTCCTACCATGGGTAAAGCCGGTAACACCGTTACTATTGATGGTCGCGGATTCGGTACTACCAAAGGCACGGTCTATTTCGGTACAACAGCTGTGACCGGTTCAGCCATTACATCATGGGAAGATACTCAGATCAAAGTGACCATCCCTGCTGTTGCTGCCGGCAACTATGCAGTTAAAGTCGCAGCCAGCGGAGTCAACAGTAACACCTATAACAATTTCACGATTCTTAGTGGCAATCAGGTTTCCGTTCGTTTTGTGATCAACAATGCATCCACCACGCTTGGTCAGAATCTCTATCTGTCAGGTAGTGTCGCGGAGCTGGGCAACTGGTCCACAGGTCCTCTCGCCATTGGTCCAGCGTTCAATCAGGTGATCTACTCCTATCCAACCTGGTACTATGATGTCAGCGTACCTGCTGGAACAAAACTGGAATTCAAGTTTTTCAAAAAGAACGGCTCTACTATCACGTGGGAAAATGGCAATAACCATACCTTCACCACGCCAACCAGCGGAACGGCAACCGTTACAGTGGACTGGCAATAGTCATTCCTCCACCGTCCTATCAACAACCCGGAGTCAGACGCGATAAGCGCCTGCTCCGGGTTCTTCGATTAGGCTTGTCTTACCTTTGACATGGCATGCTAGCTATCGATAGGTCCGAATGGATTTTAATCCTGCTGAAGCGATCACCCCTACCACCAACAGCAACGCGCCCAGGCTCTCCAGCACCGCTTGGGCACCCCATTGATCAGCCAGAACCGAAATCACCGTTAATCCCAGGATCGGGGCTGTACTTGTTATGGTACCGAGCACACCGTAGATTCTTCCCTGCAGCTCATCAGGAACCTCGGCACGCATCATGATCTGGGTTAACATCGTACAGCACGCAAACATGGCTCCCCCGGCAATAATCAGTGGCAAGGCCAGCAATGGAGAGGATACCTTGGATAACAGCATATACAGTGGACCAAGGACCAGTAAACCGATAAACACCCATCGTCCTCTTCGTTTCAACCGGTTGCCGGAGGCAATCAGAATCCCGGAACCCAGCATATACCCCAGAGGAATACACGTCTCGATCAGTCCGAACTGGACAGGATTCGCCTGCCATACTTTGACGGCCATGACCTGAACAAGCATGATGGCTGACATGAAGAAGAGAATCAGCAGCGGATTAAGAATGACGATGGAGCGAATCAGGGGATGTGTAAAGATGTAGGAGAACGAGCCACCCCACTCCTTGACGAACGATCCTCTATGTATGGAAGAACGTTGTACATCCGGGAAACGCCCGGCCAACATCACACATATCGCAGACAATAAAAAGGTCACACCCGTAATCACGATGGCCGTAAACCCTCCAAATGCAGAAACTGCAATCCCCGCTGCGGCCAGTCCGCTGATACGGGCAATATTATCGACCAGATGAATGGTTCCTGTAGCTTGCTGCAGATGCTCCCTCCCCACCAGACTGGTTACCGAAGCATGAAATGCAGGCGCCTGAAACAGGCTGGAGAACATCGAAAGGGAAAGCATGAGCAGCACGAGTGGAAAAGGAGCGTGCAGCACAAATAGACTCACTGCGATGATAAACGCCATGGCTCCACGAAACAAATCCGACGACAGCATCAGTTTTCTGCGATCCAGCCTGTCGGCAAACGTACCCGCGAATGATCCGAACAGAAAACTGACGACCATATTACATACCTGCACAGCTGCCATGCTCTTGGCACTTCCCGTGGTCTGCAACACCCACAGACTGATGGCAATGCCGTTGAAGCAATCACCGAATACAGAGATGCCGTAGCCGCACAAAATTCTGCGATAAGCAACATTGCGCCAAAGCGCCCTATTGGCCATTTTCTGACTCTCCGCTGCAGTGCGAGCCCCGTTTGGCCCCAATTCGGGTTCTGGGGACTGTAGCGTTCCCATCGATCTTTTCCTCCTTTTATCATTCGGTCTCAAACAGCAGACAGGCGCTTCCGAAGCAGTTCCAGCGATGAATGGAACCTCTCAGAAGCGCCTGATTGGTGGTGGCCTGGGTATGTTCTACAGGCTGTCTATGCGGTTAATTGTTTATATCCTTTATCATTTTATCCTTTGGAGGCGCCAGAGGTCAGCCCCTGCACAAGGAAACGCTGCAGGAATACAAACAACAACGTAATCGGAATGGCGATCAGTACGGCCCCGGCAGCAAACATCGTAAAGTTACTGTCCTGATACCGGCTCACCAGATCCCACATGCCGACTGCAAGGGTCCAGTTCTCTTTCGTCCGAAGCACCAGCCGGGCAAAGATAAAGTCCATCCACGCACCAGTAAAGCTGGTTAAAGCTACATAGGTCAGCATCGGCCGGGACAACGGCAAAATGATACTGGTGAACACGCGCAGATGACTGGCACCGTCAATTCGTGCGGCTTCATCCAGACTGCGCGGGATGGTATCAAAGAACCCTTTGACAATAAATCCACCCAGCACAGCCCCGGACGAATAGACCAGAATCAACGCGGCATGGGTGTCCAGCAATTTGATTTGAAGCAAAATAATATAAATGGCGATCATGCTCATGAAGCTGGGGAACATCCCCAGGATCAGCATGGTGGATAGAATGGTCTTCCGACCGCGAAACCGGAACCGGGATAAGGCATACATGCCCAACGTGACCATAAGCGTTGAGAAAATCATCGTGAAAAAGGCAATCTTCAACGTGTTTAGATACCACGTACCATACATGAACGACGGGTTGGTAAACAGTTCCCCGTAATGGGCCAGCGTGAATGCTTCAGGCCACAGACGTTCACTATATAGCGCTGCCCCTGGACGAAGTGACGAGAGAAATATCCACAAGACGGGATACACCGATACGATGGCAATGATGACCAGCAGCACATAACTGAGCGTCAGACGCATGGGATTGTTGCGCTTCTTCATTGAATCATGTCCTCCTCCTTGAACGATTTGGAACGACGGAAATTCCAGATGGAGAACGACGCAATAATCAGGAAAATGATGATGCCGACCGCCGAAGCCATGTTGAACTTGTTGTTATCCAATGTCAGTTTGTACAACCAGGTCACGAGAAGATCGGTTGATCCCGCATATTGATAATCGCCACGCAGTGGATTACCGTTCGTCAGCAGGAAGATGACATTAAAGTTGTTGAAATTTCCGGCAAACTGCATAATGAGCACCGGTGTTGTAGCGAACATGATGAAGGGAAGCGTAATGATACGGAATTTTTGAAAGCCGGACGCACCGTCTACCTCAGCCGCTTCATACAGATCCCGAGGAATCGCCGTCAACACGCCCAGTATGAGCACCATGCTGACCGGGATTCCGATCCACATATTTACCAGGACGACGGTAACTTTCGCCCAGAACGGATCGGTTAACCACGGCAGCCCCTCAAGGCCAAAAGCCTTCATATACGTATTAATGGGACCAAACTGCCCGTTGAACAAGTTGCGCATCAAAAGCAGGGAGATAATCTGCGGAATGGCGTAGGGAAGAATGAATATCGTCCGCCACAGCTTTTTGAAGCGAATACCCTTCTGTTCAATGAGAAGCGCAACCAGCACGCCACCGAAATACGTGGTGACCGTTGCCAGAATGGCCCAAATCACCGTCCACGTTAATACCCCAAAGAAGGTATGGCTCCACGATTTAAGCTGGATCAGATCCGTGAAAGTCTTAAATCCCACCCAGTCCACCAGCTTGGCGGGCGGAATATGATCCGGTGCCGAGTAGTTGGTGAAGGCCAGCGTAATCGTAAATAAAATCGGCATAATCGTGAAAAACAGAATGCCGAGGGCTGGAATGGACAAGAAAAGATACGGGAATTGTTTATCGAGCAAATATCTCAGGGAAGCAGAAGCTCCGGTGGCCTGCTTTCCTTCCTCTCTTAATTTTCCCGTGAGATACGCGTCCCGGATATTGAAGATATATAGAAGAAGAAAAACGAAAAACACCAAAAGAACAATAATTCCATTGAGCAGCAAAAAAATGGAGTGGTCGCCTTGTTGCAGTACCGTTGATCCATTCACTTTGACAAAACGCTGCGTCTGCTCGCCCAGCGTCCATACACCCCATACAGCCTGATTCAAACGGGGAATCAGATATGCGAGCCCAATTCCCTCCAGGATCAGAAAACAGATTCCCTTGATCCATTGACGGTTATACAATTGTCCAAGTCCTTGCAGGACCACGGACAATACAGCCGCTGTCATGCGATGCTGCCTTTCTCTATTCGGCTTGACAGTGACTGGAACATGCTGCTGTTTCATTCATTCCTACTCCTTCCCGGCAAGCGAAGTTACCGATCAGTTATAGCAGAGTGCAGAGGAAATGTTGGCTTCCTCTGCACCTGCTCTTTCTTTATTTATTGGACAGTTGCAAGGCTCTCCTTGACTTGGTTGACTGCGTTATCCAGAGAGGTTTTTACATCCTTGCCTCCATCCCATATGTCGGTAATTGCCGCGCTGATAGGCCCCCAAACGCTGTCCATTGCAGGAAGCGAAGGCATCGGGGTGGAGTTGTTGAATTGCTCAAGGAATGCCTTCGTAATTTCATCCCCCTGAATCTTCGGATCTGCCGCGACCTCTTTATTGGCCGGGAGAGTTCCGTTCATCTCAAAGTTGACCATCTGAGATTCGGCACTGGAGAGATATGCCGCAAACAGCTTGGCAGCATTCGGATACGTTGTAAATGCATTGACATAATAGGCCTTGACTCCAGAGAAGGAGGTCATCGGTTTACCTTCAATCGCCGGGAGTGGAGCAACACCGAAGTCTATGCCGGCATTGCGATAATCGGCGATGGACCAAGGTCCGTTAATATCCATGGCCAGTTTCCCGCTAGAAAAGAGGCCTTTCTTGATGTCATAGTTCACATCGCCCATTTTCACAGGCAGTACTTCCGATTTCAGCGTTTGTAAGAACTGACCGCCCTTGATGGCTCCCTCATTGTTGAGGCCGATATCCTCGCTGTTCATGCCTTCATCGCCAAAGATATATCCGCCCTGGGAAGCCAGATAAGCGAAGTTGTAATAGAACTGCTGGAGCTCCCACATCAGAGTGTACTTGTTGTTTTTGGTGTCATTAAAGGTTTTGGCAAAGCTGATAATGTCCTCAAATGACTTCGGTGCTTCGGGATAAAGCTTTTTGTTGTAGAACAACGCATAGGTTTCTACGCTGTAGGGATAGCCGTATAAGATGTCCTTGAAGGTTACGGCTTTAACTGCATTGTCACTGGATGATTGTGTGGTCTTTTGCTCAAAAATATCGTTCGGCAAGATCAGTCCGGCTTCTGAAGCGCTGCCAATCTTGTCATGCGGGAAAACGACCACATCCGCAGCCAATCCCGCGGGTCCGTCCGTTGTCAGCTTGGTCACCTGATCGGTCGGCGGCAATTCCTCGATCTTTACAGAAACACCGTACTCCTCTTCAAATTTCTTCGCTCGCTCCTCGATAAAGCTCCGCTGATTTTTATCCTCCCATATGACAAGGCTTGCGCCCTCTTCTGGCTGAATATTTTCCGCGGTCACTGTTGTTTCACCAGTCTCACCGCTGTCTGTTGTGGTTGGCGCAGCGCCTCCACCTCCGCTTGAACATGCGGTAAGTGTGAGTGCCATGAATCCTGCAAGTGCTGCTTGCTGCCATTTTCTCATTGAAATTCCCCCTTTTCGTAGTCATGATCGATGCTGTACTTGCGCTTTTCACCCGTTTTTCTGTGTACTGTTCCTGTATTCTGAGGTTCGGCATCTATCCGTTCGAAAGTAATACAAACGTTTGCTCATATTAACCTCAGATTGGTCCAATCCTTATGTAATCGGGATGAATTTTCTTAGATGTATGTGATTCAAGTCATGTAAGCGCTATAATAACAATCACATCATACAATAGCTAACTTTATTTGCACAAACGTTTGCACAAGTCATTTTTGCTCATTTTCCTTCATTTTTGCGACATATGTTCCTGTAATTTCCGATTTCCTTGATCTCCCGCCGTCTTCCTTTATTTCGCTACCTCTTCTTTCTCATGATGCAGTTAGCAATTGATTTATCAAAGTCTTTGAATTAACATAGGAGACATGTTGAAATGCTTGTACAGAAGGGATTTTTCACATGATTACAATCAAAGATATAGCCAAATTGGCGGGTGTATCCCCTTCTACGGTCTCACGGGTTATTTCCAACCATCCCAGAATCAGTTCGGAAACGTCACTCAAAGTGAAGCAAATCATGAAAGAACTAAATTATCATCCAAATATGATGGCCAAAAGCCTTGTTTCCAAAACGACTCATACCCTGGGTATCATGCTGCCCCGACCTGCTGAAGAGCTGTTTCAGAACTACTTTTTCGGAGAATTGCTTCGGGGAATCATTACGCATGCCACCCGCATGAATTATGAACTTCTTCTCTCCACCGAAACGTCTTCCAGCGATGAATTGAATGCCATATCCCGCCTGGTGCATGGGCGACGCGTGGATGGTATTTTGCTGCTTGGCTCCAAACGGGAAGACCCGATTATTTCATTTTTGGAGGCGGAAAAGTTCCCCTTTGTACTAATTGGTCGCAGCGAAACACATCCCGATGCACCGATGGTGGACAATAACAATGTACAAACGGCATTCGATGCAACTACACATCTGATTGCACAAGGACATAAACGAATCGGATTTGTGAGCGGACCACCGGATTTGACGTTGTCTCATGATCGCATGCGAGGATACAATAATGCACTTAAAGAAGCGGGTCTTGATGCTAACAATGACTGGATCGTGGAAGGAGAATTCCTGCAGGAAAGCGGCTTCCGGGCGATGTCCCTGTTCATGTCGCTGCCAGACAGACCAACCGCCCTCGTTGTCATCGACGACAATGTTGCCTTCGGAGTGCTTCGTGCTCTGGCCGAACTGGGATATAACGTTCCTGAAGATATAAGTGTTGTGAGTTTTAATAATATTGCCTTATCAGAGCTTGCTTCCCCGCCGCTCAGTTCCATTGATATCGGAACTTATCAGCTTGGTTATACTGCGGTTCAGGTATTGTTGAAAATTTTGCATGGTGAACATCTGCCTCAAAATCCGGTTATTATCCCGCACCGCTTAATTGTTCGGGATTCGTCCCTCTTTACGTTATCCGGGAATGCGTAGACACGTTTGTGCAAACGTTTGTCCTAATGGTTTGATGTCCCGCATTCCTGCCTGTTATGAACATACAAAGAAGCCCATACACCTGTATGAGCTTCTTTGCATGTTTCGGTTATTTAACAACGATGCTTAGTAGGAACTCCAACCTGCATCTGCCGTAATGACGGTTCCGTTCACAAAGCTGGACTCATCCGATCCAAGGAACAGTGCCACCTTGGCAATCTCTTCACTTGTACCTATACGTGGGTTAATCGCCATCCCCAACTGCTGACGACCTGCACCGAACTGGCTGAGTCCAGCCATCGATGAACTAATATTGGTCGCTACCGCCCCTGGAGCGATAGCGTTACAGCGAATGCCTTGCTCAGCGTACATGAAGCCAGTATTTTTGGTGAATCCCACCACTGCATGTTTGGAAGCTGTGTAAGCTGCACCCGCTCGTCCACCGTTTAAGCCACCTGCTGAAGCGATGTTGACGATGACTCCTTTTTGTTTCTCCAAGAAGATTGGCAGCACTTTACGTGTCGCACGCATAACACTGGTGGTGTTGATTGCAAATACTCTCTCCCATTTGTCATCCAGAACATCAGCAGCCGGCTCCATACCATCCATAATGCCAGCATTGTTCACCAGAACATCCACCGTTCCGTAGGTGCTAACCGCCGTATCAATCAGGTTCTGGATATCTTCTTCTTTTGCCACATTGGCAAGCACCACAATGGCTTCGCCGCCCTGTGCCTTAATCTCATCCACTACCGTCTGTGCGGACTCTGCATTAATATCCGATACAACGACCTTTGCCCCCTCTTGGGCATACAGTGTTGCAATTGCTCTACCCATACCCGAACCTGCACCTGTTACGACAGCCACTTTATCTTGAAGTTTCATATTGTATCATCCTCCATGTATTCGTTTACAATAAGTTAACAAACAAATGTTCATTAACTCTTATCCTTAGTATAATAAGTCATAGCATTCCTGTTCAATCAGTAAAAGTCTGCCCAAACGTACGTTATTCAACACTTTTAATCATAAATGTACTTTAATTTAAAAACACGTACTTACAAGGAGTCTGCATATGACTAAACTTCCGAATTCCATGGACCGAAGAATCAAGAAATCCAAAGCGGCTCTGAAGGATGCCCTCATCCAATTGATGCAAAAGAAGCCGTTCAAGGAAATATCCATTACGGATATCGTGCAGCTCGCGGATCTGAATCGGGGTACTTTTTACAGACACTATCAATACAAGGAAGACTTGTTCAATGAGATGATCGATGACGTGATCAAGGATTTGGTAGCTTCTTTCCGTGAACCCTATCAGGATATGGAACTATTCCGAGTAAGTCATATGCCTTCTTCCGCGATCAAAATATTTGAACATGTGCATCAACATGCACAATTCTACACGCTTGTGGTGAAGTCCGAGGCTGCGTCCAACTTTCAACAAATGATCTGTGAGGTCCTTCGTAACCTTGCCTTGCAGGATCTGACTGAGGTTTTTCCTTCTCACATCAACCAGGAACTGCTAGCCAGCTATCAATCTCATGCGATTTTTGGCATGATCTTGGAGTGGATTCGGCAGGAATTCATACACACCCCCGCCTATATGGCAGATGAGTTATTCAAAATCATTAATTTCAAGCCCGCCAATGCGGTGGTCCAGTCTAACCTGAAATGAGTTCATTAGGGTAAAATTATCCAATATATTACATCTTAAAGAATTCCAAAAAGCGACCATTCCCGAGTGCTTAACAAGGAACGGTCGCTTCTTCTAATTATAGAAATGGAAGATATCAATTAAATACGTAATTTTTGCTTTCTTCTGATTACAGTCCCAGCTTCTGGCCTTTCTCCAACCGCTGAATCTGCTGCTCCCCGGTATCCGCAAGTTCACGGAACTGGTTAATCGTCTCGCGCATTCTAGGCAGAGCTTCCTGCTTATAAAGACTGATCGAATCGAGCGCAGACAGCACATCGGTGAACGCCTGTTTCATCGTATCCACGGAGATGCTGGCTTCATACGCCTGCTTTTGGATGGCAATTCCCTGATCCTTCAGCATTTTGGACGTACCTGCGATCAGGTCGTTGGTCGTCCGGTTGAGCAGTTCAATTTTCTGCAACACAATCTTCTGATTGTAAAGTGCACTCGCGACAGTAACGGCAATTTTCAATGCCGAGATTGTGACGTTTTTGGCCCGATCCACACCGCGAATCAATTCTTTGTTATTGCGGATGACGACTTCAATCGCCATGATGCCCTGCTGGTTCACTACCAGCATTTGCTGCAAATCCATGACCCGCTGACGGAGCGGGAACAGCACTTCTTCGGTAATGAAGCGGACTTTCTCCGGGTCCTCGTTACGGACTTTAGCAGCTTCGATCTGCCCGTCGATTGATTCATCCATCAGCACCCCAAGCTGTATTTCCTTTTGCAGCCGTTTGGTGAGTTCCCGTAGGTTCTGCTGTTCAATCTCCAGTGTTGTGTTGTCGTTTCTTAATGTGGATCTGCCTTTATCCAGCGAGGTTACAATGTCGGCGATGACCGCGTCAGCCTTCTGGTATTTCAGGAAATAGGCCCGCAGCGGATTGAACAATTTGCCGAGGAACCCGGTCTTCGCGAAATCGACCACGCTTGGGTCGAGATCCTTTAGTTGCATATGCAGCTCGGTCAAGCCTTTGGCGACCTGACCGCCCTCGTCTCCCGTCTTGGACAGATGTCCAACGGAGACTTGAAGCAACGCGTTTTTCTCGGAAGAGGATCTCATCGTGTTCATGCCAAAGCCGTCAATGGATTGCAGTATCTCTTTGCGTTTCTCCAGCGATTCGAGATCCAGTGTCATGATCATCTCCACGTTGGCATTCGCCACTTGCTGCAGCTCTGCCACCTCGGCAGGTACGGGCTTTATTTCCTCCTCAATCACCTTCTGAATTTCCTTCTGGCTAGGTATCTCCATCGAAAACGACATCCAAGTTCCCCCTTCAATTTACGTGCTGCATAAATGAAATAATGAATAATGTAATATGTCACACACGGCCACTTCGAGTGCAGTACCCTTGTTACATCTGCACGTTAAACAGGTTACCGATTTTGTACACAACATCGTCGGTGTCCGCATTAATGCTCGCCGCTTCGTTAATACTGGAGATGCTCTCCAAAGCTTTGATGTCCGCGTTGTAACCAATGGTGTAGATCGGCACTTTGTACGTCTCGACCAGATCACGAATATCCTTCAGAGTATGACCTTCGTTGGTCTCGCCATCACTGAGGACAAAGATCAGCGGCTTCACATTCGGATTGGTCGCCATATAATCTTCCAGCATCTTCATCGCCACGACAATACCATCGAAGGTTGCCGTGCCGCCACCCGCTTGCAGGCTATCCACTGTACCGACAAACATGGACTGCTGATTCGTATCATACTTGGCAATCGGCAGGTTCACGGTTACCCCGCTGGAGTAAGAGACGAGGCCGATACTGTTGTCTGTGCCCAAGAACTTCTGGCCTTTGCGCAAGGATTCCTTGAGTCGGTTTAGCGGTTCCCCGTCCATGCTTCCGGATACGTCGGTGACGAATACGGCTGCGATCGGTTTGCTGCCATTCTTTTTCTCTTTCCATACTTTCTGCGCGGACAACAAGGTGCCGCCATCCACTGTGCTCAGTTCTGACTTGTAATCCTGCAAGCCATTAAAGCCGAATTCCTCAGCCGATTGCTGATACTTCGCTTGTGTTACGAATTCCGCATACTTCTTGATGATCTCCTGCTTGTTCTGCGGCAATTGCCCCAGCGCATACAGTGGGCTGTCATGTCTTACGCCAAAAGGCGTAAAGACGTATCCGCTTTTCAGATCTGCGGTGTTTACGTAAGTCTGGTATTCCAGTACAAATGCATCCAGACGCCCTGACTTGGCTGCTTCACGCATCTGAATGGTTGTTGATGCTGTAAACGGTACGTTCGCCTGAAACTTCTCAAAACCCTCAATGGCTTTCTCTCCAAGCGGATTGGAGCTATCATACGTGTTGAGTGCCGTCACGAGAAAGTTCAGCCCCGTGGAACTGGCAAATGGATCGGTGTACCCCATCGCGAGTTCGTTATTGGCAATCGCTTCGGTCACGGTTTTTACATTAACTGAGCCGTATGTGTCGACCAGCGCATCATATTTGGCTTTGGAGATGACGATACCGGGAACGTTCCCCACCAGTCTTTTGGATACCAGGTCTGTCTTTACTCCGCTTGCAGCTACCATCTCGCCCCACAGTTCATTCGAAGGGGTGTACGCATCGGGCACATATTTGCCGGACTTGATATAATCGGCTGCCGTTCCGGATGCGATATTGCGTAATTTCACCGAAACCTGTTTGCCGTCTACGGTAATGTTCGCTTTGTTGAACTCTTCGGTTACTTCGGTTAACCAGCCGTCCGCACCGGTCCCCGCCTTCTCGATGGAAGAAAAGATCTCTACATAATCATTCGTTGTATTCTCGACCGTGATCGGGAATTTGGAGATGTCCGGCAGGGACTCTGCCACATCGACCGGATCGAGATCGATCTGTCCTTTGACCGGTTCAGCCGTTGCCGGTGCAATGTCCGCATACAGCTTGCCTAATTCTTTGCCTGCATTCTCTGTCGTTACCTGTGTACTGGATTTACCCACGTTCGACGTCAGCGTAATACCTGCATATACCAGGCCAAACACGAGCACGAGCATCAAGATCGATATGAAAAAAAACTTTCCCTTCTTCGCCATAAGGCAACCCCTCACTGTCTGTATAATTTAGTGTGCTTGATTAATTGGTCAATCTCCTGCATACAAGGCATCTGTTCGATATCTCCAGCTTCAAAACTGTCCAGTCGGGAGATTTCCAGCATCAGCTGGTCAAGCTTCAAAAGAATTTCCTCATTGGTATGAAGTGAATTTTTCACATAGCTCAGATATTCGTTATATACTTTGGTCTTTTCCTGAGTAAGCTTCTGGGGAAGTGTAGCGGATTTGGATTTCATCAGGCTGGCGTACTCGGCTTCATCAAACACATTGAGTCTGTTCAGCACGCTTCGGATATTGAGGTATAACAGCTTCTCCACTTCAAGAGTGACCGAAGCAAATTTCTTGTAACTCAGTTCCCCCGGATCAAATCGCTGGTTCAGTACATTCAGGAGGGTTTCTTTCTTTTTCTTCATGCGGCTCAGTTGGGACAATCCCAGCGTAATATCTTCCTCAAGCACTTTAATGCGTCTATAGAAGGATAACGCTTCCACATAATCTTCATGGGTTTCGATTTGCTTCACGGGCAAGACTACAGGCTGTCTGAACAACAAGGTATAACTTCCATAGAAGAGAGCAAGAGCACTTCCGAACAAGAACGTGACCGAGAGCGCTGTCGTAAAAGCACCCCCATCAAAATTCAGCCCGATGAATCCTGGCGAGAATAATAGAACGTTCATGACGACAACGCCGAAGATCAGCCCCAGCAGCTTTATGTACTTTATCATGTAAATCATCAGACCTCCTTTCACGCTATATGTCGGATCTTCAGGTCGATATTTCCAATTGCATATTTCTATCATTGTACATGATGTTGCCTCATTCGGGTGGATTAATATGGATATTCATAATATACGTGGCATGGGCTTATCCCATTTCATCTTTAGAAGGACAACGTGGATAAGATTTTGTAACCTCTGGGAAATGAGCCTTGCGCCCTTGAACCATCGGTGGCGGAAAAAGAAATGTTATCAGGTAATACGTGGAAATATGGAGTGCGTGTTATTTTTTATATAGGACTTATTCGATAAAAAAAACACCCCGACGCCAGCGCCGGAGTGATTATGATGTTTTCAGATCTAATTCAGTTTGAATAAATTCCGAAGCGGAATCTCCAGTTCCGGATATAATACCGATTGAATCGTTTCTTGCTCCGTGTACAGATGACGGTTCTGGTAAGTGCCTTCTTCCAATGTGTACACATGAACGGTCTGATTGCCAGGGTCAACAATCCAGTATTCATTCACGCCATATTTCTGATACAGATTAAACTTTTCATTAAAATCCTTCAGCGCAGTTGAAGGAGACAGCACTTCTATGATTAGAGACGGCGCACCGTGACAGCCGTTTTTGGATATTTGGTCTTTGGAACAAACCACCGATAAGTCCGGTTGGACAACATGGTCAGGTACGTCATACTGTTCATTCTCGCTGAAATAAATGTCAAAGGGAGCAACAAATACGAAACATTTTCGATTCTGAAAAAAAGTACGCAAGGAGAAGTGCAGCTCACCCACAATAAACTGGTGTAATGAGGTGGGCGCTGGAGACGTGCCGTACGCTTTCCCATTAATTAACTCCCAAGTTCCCTCCCAGGTAAGCCAATCCTGAAAACTATAGATGCCTTTATTGTCTGGTTTGGCCACACTCCAACCTCCTCTTTTACCTAATCAGCATTTTGCTTTTAATATACCACTGTGTTTGCCCAATTTCATACAATACCTCATTTACGATAAATGGACTCCGGTTTGCTCCGCGTTGTTCGTACCTCCACAACCTTACCGGCACAACCCTGATCACCCAATGCCTGAAATGCGACCCGAACGCTATCTTTGCCCGACGTAACCGTCTCAGGGATATCATAGGTAACGTAGAATACTTCACCGATTTTGTTCATATGAATCAGCTGTTCACCGACCACCGTTCCATCGACAGTGATATGAAATGTTCTTTCATACTTCGTATCCTTGCGTTCAAAAGGAGAATGATCCCCGCCCCAGTATGCGACACATACATAGTTCGGTGCGGAACCATCCACTGCCAACTGGTAGCTGAAGTAAGCCCCGCTGACACCAAAGGCTTCCCGCCACATATGCAGCTTGTTACGGCCATCTGTATACGAACCGTTATAATGTTCTGCGCGGCAATTGCTATCCAGATGATGTCCGATCTCATCCTGCTGACCATCAGGCTGTACCCTGTCGATGGTAATATCATTTAGCTCCTTCTCCAAAGCATCTCCTGCATCGTTGAACGGCCAATAGACCGTATAGAATTCATGATGCACATCATAGAACGGGATCAGCTTCACCGGTTTGCCATCCGAGGTGACGTCCTTGCTGATCTCAAACGTCAACGTACTTGCGTCTACCACCTTGATCCACTCGTTCACATCCTCCTGCTCCGTCCAGATTACAGGGACAGGTGCGGTCTTGGGATTCAGCGCGGTCTCATCCACGATGGTATCCTCGGGCAGCCCTTCGCTTCCAAGTGCTCCTGCCAGTACAATCGGACCGTACAGGAATGCCACCTTGTGTGCATCGTCCCGGGACGTGTATTGGTGGAGCGACATCGGCAGCGTGATCGTAATGACGTCGCCAGCGGTCCATGCGCGATCGATGGAGAGGTATCCGGCTTCCATCCGGCTATACGGATGCGCCGTATCCCCGTTGACCGTTGCCGTCATTGGCTCTTGCAGCCATGAGGGCACACGTAGTCTAAGATTGGCCGAGGCGCTGCCTTCGGTGATCGTCAGGGTACCCTTTTCCGAATAAGGAAAGTCGGTTTCGAGCTTCAGCGATAGGCCTTGGGATCTCCAGTCCAATTGGGATGCGATATACAGGTTGACGTACAGATCCTGTTCATCCTCGAAATAAATCGCCTCAGCGTATTTGCCCGGGTTCTCCATGCCAGATCCTGTGCAGCACCACCAGGCGGTATCGTGAGTACCGTAGATTTTGTAGTGGCCTTGCAGCGTTGACGCAAAATACGTTTTGTTCCCTGTATCTGGGTCCTGTGTGCCCAGAATGTGGTTGTAGATAGCGTTTTCATAATAATCCATATAGGCACTGTCAGGGTTCCAGGTGTAGAGTTGTTTCGTCAAATGCAGCATGTTGTGGGTACAGCAGCTCTCTCCGGTTTTGATGCCCAGACTCTCCATACCTTTGGCTTCATAATGCTCGGAAATACTCGTCGCACCAAATACGTAAGAACGATGATGAACCGTGGTATCCCAGAAAAACTCCGCTGCTGTCCGGTAACTCTCGTGAGTATGGTCCTGATTGTAAATTTCGGCTGCACCGATGACTTTCGGAATCTGCGTATTGGCATGTTTGCCCTGAAGATCGTCCTGCTGCTGCTCCAACGGTCTGAGGATCAATTGATGGGTGAACTTGTTAGCTATCTCAAGATATAAGGCTTTGCCCGTAATCCCATATAAATGTGCAAATACTTCATTCATGCCCCCGTGCTCACTTTGAAGCATCGCTTGTATCTGTTCTTCTGTCATCGGCAGCAAGCCTTCTACCGCCCAGTCAGCAAAACGTGTTACCACCTCAAGAGCCTGTTGATTCCCTGTTAATTTGTAAGCGTCAATTAGACCACGATAGATTTTGTGCACGCTGTACCAAGGCACCCAGTACTCGCCAATGTTGAAGCCACCAATATGTTCTGCTCGAAAAGCCATGTGGAAAGCTTCTTCAGACAAGCCGCCGATGTACCCGCTGCCTGTTGTCTGTTGAATGGATGTAAGCTCCCTGACGGCATAATCCAGGGTATGTTTTAGCGTTTCATTCCCTGTCGCCTGATAGGTCACAGCCAGGGCAGACAGATAGTGTCCAAGGGAATGCCCACTGATCGAGCGTGCCTCCCATCCCGCGTATCGTTCCTTTTTCGCCAGTAACCCATGGGCCTCAAAACATGGTGCCAGAAAACGATCAATGTCCAGCGATAACAAATACCGTTCCCCCACCTGTTGTGACGTTTGGAAAACGCCATTTAACAGATCCACATGCTCAGGTCCCAAAAAACCTTTTTTCGTTTCAATCATCACACTCACTCCTCCTTGGTATGTAATGAATATTTGGATATACTTTAATGGATGCACGAAGGATAAGGATAAAATCCGTGTTGTGATTCATATTTACCTATCGTTCATTGCCAACCCAACCCTTGAATATCCTCATATTATCAAATAAAATACAACTACATCAGACTCATAATCCAAGAAAAGGTGGAGAAATCCGTCCTATGCCAAAGCCATTGCAACATTACCTGTGCGGCAAGTTCATATCCGAAGGCAACTGGAGCCACATGAAGCGCAGCATGCCTGTTCACGAGATTATTTTGATGCTGGAAGGCGAGATGAACATTGCGGAGGAGGACGAGCAGTACGTACTTCATGCCAATGATCTGCTATTTCTGAGGGCTGGGCGTACCCATTATGGCTATCAGGTCAGCGATGCTCCCGTCAGCTTTTACTGGGTTCATTATGATTCGAATGAGGAAGAGTTTGACCAGTATCCCACCTATACGACCATTCAGGTTCCGTCCACGGCTAATCAGCTGTTCAAGCAGCTGCTGCATTGTTCATCATTCTCGCCGCAAGAAGCAGATGCCGCATTGCTGCTGCTGCTCAAAGAGCTGGAACGCAACACACAGGCGGGTTATCGACCACACAATGCAATCGTTGACCATATCTGCAAGTGGGTGGATATTCATCTGCATACCGACATTTCGGTAGCCAAGATTGCCGAGACTTTTAATTTTAACAAGGACTACATCTCCAAAATGGTGAAACGCGAGAAAGGCATCGGGCTCAAAACCTATATCCTCACCGAACGGATTCACCGAGCCAAGCAGATGCTGCTCAATACCAATGCCAGTGTGAAAGAAATAGCGGGACAATGCGGGTTTTCCGATTACAAACTGTTCCTGCGCATGTTCAAGCAATACGAAGGCAATACACCAACCGAATATCGCAATAATTTGTATTCCACACAGCTCAATCGCCTATAATGAACCTTAACCATGCGAACCTTGAGTGTGCTTGTTCGGATAGACCAACTCATAGAATTTCATGAGCCATATATAGAAAATTTGAATGAATCCAGTACCCTCAGGTGTGTTACAATTCAAGTCAGCTATATCTCTTATCAAACCATGATCAGAAGGAGAACTTGAGATGACAACCGCAGTAACGATTCATCCCGCTACAGAAGCTGACCATGAAGAAATTGTACATATTCTCATTGAAAGTTACTCCGAGTACCGGGACACGTTCCAAACACAGGAACAATGGGAACATTATTTGAAGGATATTCGAGAATCGCCGAGTAATCCTTATATCAAGCATTTATGGGTTGCCAAAATAGATGATCAAATTGTCGGATCGGTTCAATTGTTTGAGACCGCACACAAGGCTTATCCGACCTTCGAGTTACCCATTGATTATCCATTTATTCGGCTGTTGGGCGTGAATCCCAAGTGGAGAGGCCATGGCATTGCCAGGGAACTGCTTCAACAATGTGTTGAATCTGCTAAGGGCATGGGTAAAAACACGGTGTATTTATATACAGGCGGCCAGATGGTCAACGCGATCAGACTATACGAACGTTTCGGATTTGTAGAAGACCCCGAATTCAGTTCCGAGAGTAGTGAAGGCAAAGCGATCTGCTACCGATATGATTCGTAACTCTAGCAAACGGTATTGAGCGTGGATCGCAGGAAAGAAAGATAACAGGTAAATAACGGTATGGTGTTATTTACGCAAAAAGGCCGCTCAACAAGAGCGGCCTTTTATTTTTTTAATTGAATTCATTTTAATATAACTTAATTTTATGCCCGTCCATTCGTCTTCCTGAATCGGATCAGGGACCAGATAATCATTACAGCAAGTACGGTGAGACAGATGCCAATGCTAAAACGATTGCTCTCATCAAACACGAACATGACGGCAATCACGCCTAGACACAGTACCGCGGCTCCGGTGATATACGGAAATCCCCAGACTTTAAATGTCGGTTGTACCGGATATCTCTTACGCAGCTTCAGCTGTGAAGTGGCAATACAGATCCACACCAGCATCACGACAAATCCTGGAACCGCCAGCAACACGCGGAAGAGCTGATCTTGTGCGAACAGCCCCAGCATGGAGCCTCCAAGCAGAATGACGGCACACACCAGAAGTGTATTCACCGGGCTTCCGTTACGATTCGTTTGAGATAACACCTTGGGTGCTTCACCACCCACCGCCATGGAGTGCATCATCCGGGATGCACCGTATATGCCCGAATTCGCAGCAGACAGAACGGCGGTCACCAGTATAAAGTTCATAATATGTGCTGCACCCGGCAGTCCTGTGGAAGCCAGCACCTGTACAAAGGGGCTGCTTTCTGGCCCCAACTCATTCCAAGGAATAAGCCCACAGATGATGAGAATCGGAAGCGTGAAGAACAAAATAATTCTCAGCATGAAGTTCCCCACAATTTTGGGCATCACCTTGTCCGCATTTTCCGTCTCCGTTAAGGTCAAGCCAATCAGCTCAGATCCTCCATACGAGAACATGACGACCAGCAATGCCGAGAAAATCGATGACCACCCATTAGGGAAGAAACCGCCTGCTTGCGTGTAATTTTGCAGATAAGGTGTATTGTCACTTGGAATGATCCCGAAGATCAGACCCGCCCCGAGGATAATAAAAATAATAATCATGGCGATTTTAATGCCAGCCAGCCAAAATTCAAATTCCCCAAATACGCCTACACTAAGCAGGTTAATCAGTATTATAAACACCGCACACGCCAGACTAAGCATCCACAGCGGCACTTCCGTGAACCAGTACTGCAAAAAGCTGCCTGCGGCAATTACCTCAATTACACATACCGATAACCACAGGAAACAGTACATCCATCCCATAATAAAGGAGACTCTACTGCCGAATGCTTCCTGTACAAAATCCTTCATATTTTTGTTCTTGTATACCGTAGCCATCTCTGCCATTGCAGCCATGACAACCAGTAACAGTAACCCTGCAAAAATGTACGTTACAATGACTCCCGGTCCTGCGAGTCCAATCGTTTCGGCGCTTCCTTTGAAAATTCCGGTTCCAATGACACCGCCCATAGCCATGAAGCTAATATGTCTTGGTTTAAGTTTCTTCTGCAATGTTCCTTCTGTCTGAGCCAATTCCAATCCTCCTGATGTAAAAAACGTCTGTATTCCTGTTTCAATGTTTACATAAACATAATGTCCAGTATACCCTATTGTCCATGCCTCAGCCCAGCAGTTCCGTAAGGCCAATTCATCCCAAACCGATGCTGACATGACGTATGTTTTATACCCTACAATGATAAGAGCCAATCTGTATCATCACAACTCATATATCTGAATACATTCTACTCTTCTTCCGATCATCTAATATGTATGATTTGTTGCAATCCACCACTATGCAAAAAACAATTATGCACACACAAAAACCAGCGGTCTGTATACAACAGAATACTGGTTTCCTATGTTCCCGCTATGTTTTACTGCCTAACATGTAATTTATAATTCCTTCGTCATAAAAGCGCTGTTTGGGTCCAAATGATAATCTGCGAATGGATCACAGTAAACAAATCCAAATTCCTCATACAGCTTCCGCGCCGGGATAAAAGAATCCATTGAACCCGTCTCCAGACTGATTCGTTTATACCCCCGATTCTGGGCAACCTCGATAATATAAGCCAGAATTTGTCTCGCCACGCCTTTTCTCAGGTGAGCCACTGCTGTACGCATGGATTTCAATTCTGCATGCTCCGAATTTAGTTCTTTCATCGCACCACAGCCCAGCAGTTCTTTCCCTTCCCATGCGCACCAGAATGAAATCTCCGGTTTCTTCAATCCATCCAGATCCAGAGCGTGAATGCTTTCCGGCGGTGAATCTTCTGCCATGCCCTGCAGATGTTCTGCAATTAATCCAATCACTTGAGGGCCGCTCAAATCGTCTACTTTGATCTCCACATCTACCACTCCTGCCGACAATTTTGTTATATGCTGTGACACTGAATATATATCTATTATTTATATAGTACTACCATGATAGGTTTTCTGACAACAGCTTTAAAAACACGAATGAAATGTCTATTGTGATACCCTGAAATTTCCATTATAGTGAGGCTATCTGAAACCAAAAGGAGCGAAGAATATTGCGTAGCAGCCATATAACGAATTGTCGTATTGAGGTGAAACAAACTTAACTTATTCAAAGGAGACCAACATGACACTATCGACTGAAAACCTGTTTTATAGCAAACGATTGAAAATGACTCCGCCCCGTGCAGAAGACGTGCAGACCATGCTGCAATGGAATGAAGATCCCGAATATTTGCGAAATGTGGATACGGATATTGCCATTCCTTTTTCGGAAAAGCAACTTGAAGATGAAGGTGAGACGAAGGACAAGGAAGTTTACTTCCGGCTTCGAACACGTGAGGATGAACAACTGATCGGATTTGTTGTCATTCACAGCATTGAATGGAACAACCGGTGCGGACAGCTTGCCATTGGCATCGGACTCGCAGAGCATCGCAACAAGGGATACGGAACGGAAGCGTTGAATCTTATTTTGCGGTATGCCTTCCATGAATTGAATCTGGATCGGGTAGGTCTGGATGTCATCGCCTATAACGCAAAGGGCATACGTGCCTATGAGAAGGTCGGCTTTCAGCTGGAAGGTCGCGCCAGATCAGCTGTGTATCGTGACGGCAAGCGCTACGATCGCTTATGGATGGGCATTCTACGACCGGAATGGGAAGCACACAATCAGATCAATGTGGAGGGTGGACAAGCATGAATATGAATGCGGAAGTCACTGAATTTATCGAACAGATCCCGGTTCCCTGGCAAGTCCAGGTTGCAAGCAAACTGCGGGAGTTGGTACATGAGTCCATCCCTGAAGTCCAGGAACGTGTGCAATACAAGAAACCTCATTTCCTGAAAAACGGTAAATACGCGGCGGTCATTTCCCCGTCCAAGCCAGCAGTATCCTTCACGATCTTCAATGCAACTGGACTTGAACTGCCAGTTGGGATATTCGAAGGCCCAACTGAACGCAAAACCATCAAGATCAAGGAAAAAGATACGCCGGACTATGAGTGGCTGGCTGGCCTTCTTACACAGGCATCTGCAGAACTCTAAACGTTAGAGAAAAAGGCCAACCAGCATATGGTTGACCTAATCATACGAAAGGGGCTTCCCATCATGTTGAAGCCATATGGGATAGCCCCTATTGGGTATGCTGCTGTCATAACACCTAAATCGCTTCTATGAATTAAAAAAATCATTGCTTCCTTCATCAGGACTGTTGATAAGATACCGCAGTCATCTGGCACGGCTCGCAAATGAACATGTAATACATGCCATCTCCGTATTCCTCAACCTCGCCCCAGTCCAGTTGTCCGACAGCCTTCATTCTCATGGAACAGCATGGGCAGATCGGATACTCCGCGTCCTGAACCCATCCGGGATGGCCCCCGATCTGGGATGCAGAAGGTTCCATCGCCCACTCACTGGCATGGAACGCATGACGGGGTACAGTCGCAATCCGGAACTGCCGGCCTGCATCCGGTGCAAGCTGAACATCGTCATCCGGGTCAAGATCATCCGATCCCACGGGCATCACATTATGCACACTCCAGCACGGTTCACCTGCTGAATCCATCTCCATATAAACGACGCCATAACAGCTGCATATCATGCAAGTCTGCACTTGAAGTCGCTCACTGTTCCAAGCCACGTCCTGCAATGCCGGATGCCGTACATCCAGATCAATTAAGGTCGTTAACGGACTGCCACACCACTCACAGTTATCGCTACTTCCCAACAGCATAGAGATTGGATCGCCAATTAACGTGTCGTCGGCCCCTGCATTCTTTTTTACTTTATAGAGTGCATAACTTGGGGTGATGAATAAATCCCTGCGCTGGCCTTCATTCGTCAACCCCCAACCGGCTTCGGTTGCATAGTGCTCTGGTGCGACATGTAACTGATCTGCCCAGCGAGGCGGCGACTGCCTCCATTGCTGGAACTGGTGTACGACAACTTCATCTCCAATATAGGCAAGCATAAGCAATAGATTATTCCGATACTCATTATCGATATTCACCTGCTGCAAGAGTTGATCACGTACTTCGGCAGAGGCACTTTTATACATAACGGCAGGGTAGTATATCTCGTGCTCCAACAGCTCAGGAATCTGTGCACACAACGAGGTATCATGGTAACAAACCAGATATACCAAAATGTCTTTACCTGTATCCTCATCCCCTGTACGAATTCGTTGCATCGCATAATCGATCAGGAGAGCTTGCTGCTCTGTAGACAAGGACAGATATACCTGTTCTTTGGAATGCTTATATGGCACATAACGGATTAGTGGATCATGAACATGGCTTGTATGCATGATTTTCAAAATCTCTACCGGGTCTGTCATTCCCTCATACAAGTTCACGTCGCGCCGATTGGCTTCAATGTATTTTTGATGCGCCTCACGTTCCATCTCCTGTTTGCAAGGCATGCAGTACCCACCTGTTTTGGCAGCCGTTGCTGGCAAAATCGTATTTGCGCAACCCTCCCGTATACACGGAATGCGTTCTGTCATCTACGGGTACCTCCTCTGCTTATCATCCCGCTTTACGATCTACTTAGCTCAATTCATATCGATTAGCGGGATGGTTGATCAGTGATGTCCCAGTTGATCCTTCGTAAATTCATAAAATGCGATGGCATCTTCGCTGCTGGCAAAGCCCGCCTGAGCCATCTTGTCGCTGCCTCCGCCTTTGCCCTGGTAGGCTCCGAGATTGCCCTTGAAGAAAGGTCCACAAGCCCACTCCGGCGGCTGTCCGTTCTGTGCCAGAACAACTTTGGCCTCCGAGATGCTCGCAAAGAGTACGAGTCCCTCATGTTCCGATGTCAGCTTGGTCGCCAGACTCTGCATATCCTTGAGCGATTTGTCCTCAAATATTTGAGCAATGACCAGCCCTTCCCGTGCAGATAAAAGCTCCTGCGCATAATATGCGTCATTGGAAGCCTTCAGAGCGTTCAGCTCTGCTTGCAGCTGCTTTTGATCCGCTTCCATTTTATCAATCCGATCCGCCAGTTCTTCCCGGCTGGTCTTCAATTTGGCCGAAATTCCGGTCAGCACGCTTTGCGCAGCGTTGAACTCGTTCAGTGCCCGGTATCCGCATTTAAAATAAATCCGGGTGCTGCCCTTCATTTTCTCGGTTTTCAACAGTTTAATGATCCCGATCTCACCTGTGGCTGACACATGTGTTCCTCCGCAAGCGTTATATTCCACACCCTCGATCTCCACGATACGAATATCTTCGGTTACAGAAGGCTGCTTCACCAGAGGCAGACGTGCCGCTTCTTCCGCAGTGACCCAGGAACTGCTGATTCTGGCATTCCGGTAAATCTGATGATTGGCCTCCGATTCAATTGCAGCCAGTTGGTTCGCTCCCAGTTCGGCTGCGGCCACATCAATCGTGATGTAATCTGTCCCCAAATGAAAACTGACCGTCATCGCATCTGCCAGCTTCAGCGTAATAGCCGAGAGCAAATGCTGTCCGCTATGCTGCTGCATATGATCGAATCTGCGCTGCCAATCAATTTGGCAGTCAACGTCATTCTGCTCGGGCGCACGCTCCAGCTTGTGCAGCACCTCACCATCTTCACTAATTACATCCAACACGGCAATGCCGCCGATCTGTCCCAGATCACAAGGCTGTCCACCCCCATGCGGATAAAAGGCTGTCTCCGCCAGCGTGACATATATACCGTCTTCCTTGTCCATTCTGCCTGTAATTTGTGTATGCCACTCCCGTGTGTATGCGGAGTCATAATATATTTTTTGCGTCATCGAATCATCCCGATCCCTTCTCGTTCAAAGTAGAGTGCTGCTTAGCATTTTAACGAATGCATCGTCACTTTCTGATCTATGCAAAATCCTTATGTACCTGATCTCCAGATTACACTATCTGGCATAAACAAGCCAAGTTTCAGCCTGCAAGCATTCCTTTTTCATATCAAAAAGACCGCTCTGCAAGTCATGCTACAGGGGCGGTCATGTGAATATCAGCAGCATGACGTTACAACGTACTAACCCTACATCTCTGTTTTCGTTCTTAGGGTGTGATATCTTTTTGACTTAAAAACTTCAATAAATCGTTATTCAGCTGCACAACTTCGTTGTTTGCACTACTCGCATAGTCCGGCAACATCATATCCTTCACCATTTTAGTCCGCAACCATAGCATAAAGAACAAATCCAAAATCAAATCTGGACATGTGAGCACTATTTTAAATGCAGATGGATTAATAGCAACGCCCGCTTTTTGCATGGCCCTTAAATACGCTTTTAGAATGAATGTTATTTGGTGTGCCGTTTTTCTCATTCTGACTGTTTTTTCGTCCACGATCTTATTTTCCAAATGTAAAAAGCTAAGCATTGCAATGTCTGATACGGCATGTGTTATTAGATACGTTCTCATATCCTTATTTATTGCACAGGGAAGTTTTGCTGTTTTGAATATTTTTGCCAGGTTCTCTACACGTTCTGTCACTAAACCACTAATTTCTCCGAACACTGTAGTCACCAGAATCTTTGGTGGAATTCGGGCATACAATATTCCTTCTTTAATCTGTCCGCCAACACCGGGAAAAGCGGGTAAAAGTCTATCTCCAACCATATCTAGCCACGAAGAAAATCCAATTGAATTATTAGTCATTGTAACAATATTTTTGCTTTGATTGTCTTGTAGTGCTAACAACGCTGATTCGGATCGATCATAACGAACTGTAACGAAAATAAAATCATATATATCATCATTTTCAAGCGTATCAATGACATTGACTTTTATAGCTTTAACCGTACCTTTTTCATTATACTGCAGGCCATTTTCTTTCAATGTTTTAAATCGATTAGAACGTGCAAACATAGTAACGTCAAGCCCTGCTTCAATGAATCTCATTGCGTATATGCTCCCTATAACACCTGCACCATAAATTAAAATTCTATTTTGTTTAACGGACATAACAATCCTCCCTCTTTTTTGAATAATCTCTCTTGACTATGCAACAACGTGTTGTATGATTTAATCATAAATCGTTATTATGCCTTTGATCAAACATCAGTTTTTAAATATTTGTCGGATGATACTCTTGTTACCGATAGGAGAAAAAAATGAAAAAGCAGCCCCAAATCACGGAAAAAACTAGACAAACGTTTATCAATGTTTTTTGTGAATTATATAGTCAAAAGCCGATTGAAAAAATCTCGGTTCAAGAGATTACGAATAAGGCGGGATATAACCGCAGCACATTTTATCAATACTTTACTGATATTTACGAACTGTTAGACTTTGTTGAAAATGACTTATTGAACTACATAAAAGAAGAATTGGCGAAAAAAGAGCTCTCTTCACATACTGTTCAAGATGCGCTTCATTGTTTGGAAAACAAGGAATATCTCTCGGTTCTCAATGCCTTTTTGGGCGATTATGGCAGTATTCGTTTTTTAGAACGCTTGAAAAGAGAAATCACCCTTGGCAGATTGGAATTAAACCTACCGCCAGACAGCTCCATCACGCCATACTTGATTGAGTTTCACATCTCAACATCACTCTCTTTATTTCGTCTTTGGCTCCAGCGACAAAAGGATTTATCACCAGAAGAATTTTTTGAGTTAGTGGATACTCTATATACAAAAGGGGTAACGCCTTATTCTGAATGAATCTACTTAGACGCATTCAATAAAATAGCAGAGCAAAACCACGTCAAAATAGGAGTCAGATCGTAAACGATCAATAAAAAAAGCCACCAATTAAAATTGAGGCCACTGAAAACTATCGGTTAATATTTAATATGTTCCCGAAATGAGAAACGAGCCTTAGAAGCGATTCTAGAGGCTCGTTTTATTGTAGATTTTTTTAAGTTACTGACTGCACTCCATTTTTATTTCATTGAATCCGACAGCTCTGTGAAAATAACCCCCAGCGCATATGCGCCAGCATCTGGGTATCCGAGACTGCGATCACCAACAGCACCCGCGCGGCCCATACGTGCCACGATGTCTTCAGTTTTCTTCGCACCTTCTACTGCTGCTTCCGCACCTTTGGCAAATGCCGTTTTGAAGTCGTCTCCGGACTTCGCACTTTGCGTCCAGGCATCGGCACAAGGAACGAGTGCGTCAATTAATGTTTTGTCACCCACAACGGCACCACGTCCAAAGGAACGCTCACCAGTGGATTGAATCCCTTGAACTGCCGCTTGCATCATATCAGCGAATTCTGAAACGTTCAATTGCTGCTTGTCACCTACGGATTTGCCTGCTGCTCGGAATGCCGAACCCCAGATGGGACCGGATGCACCGCCGCAGTATTCCATAATAACAAGAGAGCATGCATCGAGAAATGAACCGATATTCTTTTTCTCTTCGTTTACGATATGGTTCCATTCGCGCTTGAGTTGTCTGAAGCCCTTCGCTACGCTCATGCCAAAGTCGCCGTCCCCCGCATGGGAATCCAGTTCACAGAACGGCACTTCGTTCTTAATGATAATCTCACTCATCTTATCGATCAGGTAAACGATATTATCCAGAGAGAATTGATTGTTGCTGATCACCGCAGACGTTGCCGATGTCTCCACTTCATAGGATACAGGCGCATCTTCAGTCACGACAGCTTCCAACGCTTCGGAATACGCCACTTGCGCTACCGGAGGACCAGACACTTTGAACGCCGGTGTGTCACTTTCCTTGAACAACAACGTCTTCAGTTCATCGTCCAGTTTCAGGATGGTTACCGATGCACCTGCCATATCGATGCTCGTCATGTAATTGCCAACAAATGTAGCAGCTACATGCAGGCCTGAACGCTGTGCCAGCTCACGCTGAACCGAGTTGTTAAGGAGATAAAGCTCCTGTAAAGGTGTCGCGCCAAAGCCATTGACAAGCACAGCAATCTCAGCGGATGCATCGCTGTCCAGCTTCATGTCTGCAAGCAGTGCTTCAACCATACGCCCTGCAAGCTCGTCCGCGGATACCAATTTCTCTCGGCGAATGCCTGGCTCACCATGAATCCCTACACCGAACTCCATCTCATCTTCAGCGATTTCAAATGTCGGCGTGCCTTTGGCAGGCACGGTACAGGAGGTGAATCCAAATCCGATGCTGCGTACATTCTGTGCTGCTTTATCAGCAACGGATTTCACCTCTGTCAGACTGCGGCCTTCTTCGGCTGCGGCACCAGCGATTTTGTGTACCAATACGGTTCCGGCTACGCCGCGACGTCCTACCGTATACAAGCTGTCTTGTACAGCAATGTCATCTTCAACCCGCACATATTGAACGTCTATGCCATCTTCCGCTGCAAGATGCGCCGCATTTTTGAAGTTCATCATGTCGCCACTGTAGTTTTTGATAATTAGCAGCGTGCCCTTCTTGCTGGCTGTGGCCTTGATCGCCTGATACACCTGAATCTGGGAAGGGGATGCGAATACATCTCCACAGACCGCAGCATCCAGCATGCCTTTACCTACATAACCCGCATGAGCCGGTTCGTGTCCACTACCGCCTCCGCTGATGAGGCTGACTTTATCCCCGTTAATCTCTCTCCGTTTAATGACCTTATATTTTTTCAAAAATTCAAGCTCCGGGTGCGCCAGCGCAATCCCGTTGCACATTTCCATGACAACATTTTCAGCCTGATTGATAATTTTCTTCATTATTTCGCCTCCCGGCGAGCTGCTTTGTAGTCCCGTCCCATACGATCAGCCGCTGCAATGGCAGCAGCCACTTCAGGAACAGTAATTGGGAACGGCATGGCGTGAATGGATTCTTCCGGAATACATGCGATCTCGGCCACCTTCAACAACTCTTCCTGACTAATGGTATCTACACCGATATCCGCCAAGCTTACAGGCAGTCCCACTGCGAGACAGAAGTCCATGACTTCATGCAGCTCTACGGTTGGTGCATTTTCAAGGACGAGTTGTGCAATCGTACCGAATGATACTTTCTCACCGTGGAAGAAGTGATGTGTACCCTCCAGAACAGTCAACCCATTGTGGATTGCATGTGCTGCAGCCAGACCGCCACTCTCAAATCCAAGACCAGACAACAGAATGTTTGTCTCGACGATATTTTCCAGCGCTTGAGTCACGACGTTGCTGTCACTGGCTACTTTCGCTTTCAATCCGTCAGTCAGCAGCATTTCATAACAAAGTTTCGCAAGGGCAAGTGCTGCATTGGTACCTACCGCAGATGGGGTGTATCCTTCACGGGAACCCATCGGCAAACTAGCGTTCACACGAGAGTACGATTTCGCTGTAGCTCTTGCCTCGAAGTACGTAGACAACGCGTCACCCATACCTGATACGAGAAAACGAGTTGGTGCGTTTGCGATAACGGTTGTATCCACGAGAACAACACTTGGGCTTTGTTTGAAATAAGCGTAGTCATCAAAAGCACCTTCTGGCGTGTACAGCACAGCCGAGTGACTCGTTGGTGCATCTGTTGCTGCGATCGTTGGGCAGATGATCAACGCCTCGCCTTCTGCTACACATTTGGCTGCATCAATCGCTTTACCGCCGCCGAGACCGATGGTACATGTGCATCCTTTTTCTTTCGCAATTTCCTGGAGACGAGCGACTTCCTCACGGGAACATTCTCCTCTAAAACCGCTTTCAACAAACGTAATATTGAATTTCTGTGCCGTTGCATCGAGCTTCGCCTTTACACGCTGTACATCATCGGGATGCGCGATCAGTAATGCAGATTCACCAAAGGATTTCACAAAGTAACCCAGGTTCAACAGCTCATCTTCGCCTTGCACGTATTTCGTTGGACTAATAAATGCTTTTCTCATAATGATATATGCCTCCTATGGATGATATAAGTTCGTTAACGGTATTATTTACCTACATGCCTTCAACAAGGCTACCTGATGTAATTCTTGGATGAACTTATATTAAATTTTGAATGCTCAACATTAATTCTAAATATAACTCATGCATGTCCGGGTTACAGTGGACTTTGATAACAAATTATTATAATTTGCAATCGTAAATTTTTGCTTTTCAGCAGAATCATGGTATCTTATTGTCATGAGATGGGTGAATTTTGACATCTTCAATATATTACCCGTCATGAACTCATCTTAATATGTACAACTTGCTAACTTTTAACGAACGAAATCATTCAACAGGTTAGCCAGGGAGGTTTTACCCGTGATTAAAGAATATCTGCATATCAATAAAATCCTCGACCTGAATAAATGGAAGCGCCTACAGGATTCTCTTGCCACTGTGACCAAGCTGGCTATTCTAACCGTCGATTATAAAGGCATTCCCGTAACCAGCCATAGCAGCTGCCAAGCCTTTTGCCAAAATGTACGTAAAGATCCCGAACTCCTTCCCTACTGCCAGAAATGTGATTCTCGTGGTGGTCTGGAAGCGGTTCGATTGAATGAGCCTTATGTCTACCTGTGCCATTTCAATATTGTGGACATCGCCATTCCGATCACGATTGATGGGAAATATATCGGCGCCGTAATGGCAGGGCAAGTAAAACTCGCTGATCCCGAGAAAGGAACGGATCTGGAACAGATTGTTACTTCCAAGAACGTTCCCCTGCATGAAGCCAAGCTGAAGGCGTTACAGGACGATTATGATAAGCTGCCTGTCATGACCTATGAAGAAGTTGTGAAAATCTCCAATATGTTATCCCTATTATGCAGTTACATTGTAGAGGAAGCGCTGAACAAAAATTTGCTGGTGGAAATGTTCGAGAAAGCTTCAGGAAATCAGGAGTCTCTGAATCTGTCCACCATTCTGCCCGGATACTCCATCCGAAATATTGAGTCGATCAAAAAAGAGATGACCAATGCGATTGCCGATGCCTACCTCAAAAACAGTCCGAGCGAAACGGAAAGCTCCAGCCCGGTGCTTCAGCCTGCTTTTGAATACATTCACAGTCACAAAAGTGAGCAAGTCTCGCTCAAACAAATGGCCGATCTGTGCCACCTGAGTCCAAGTTATTTTAGCAGGCTGTTTGCCAAGGAAACGGGTGAGAACTTCACAACCTATATTGCACGGCTCAAAATCAAATGGGCGAAGCAGCTGCTGGAGGTTACGGACATGCCCGTGTCGCAGATCAGTGATGAACTGGGGTTCAATGAATCCGGTTATTTTATCAAAATATTCAAAAAATTCGAGGAGATTACACCTGCCCTCTATCGCAAGTACATGCAGAAGCAATGAGCAAGCCTAAATACAACCGCAAGTTTTAGTTCCGCTGGAAGGCTCGTTGATATCTTTTTTCGTATCAAAGTTGAGGTTAAAATATATTTCCCCTATTAATCTGCCATGGCTACAATGGAGTCCAGATTACTTAGGGAGGCGTCACAAATAGAATATCGCAAATTGGGAAACAGCGGTCTAAGCGTCAGTGACCTATCTTTCTATTCCTGCAAAAAATGCCCTATCCAGAAGTGGATAAGGCAATATGAGCATAACATTATTAATTCACATGTTTCCGCAGCTCTCCATCCAGCCATTCCAGCGCCAAACGCAGCTTGTCCTTGGGCACCTTCTGATAACGATCCCCCGTTGAGAGTTCAAAGGCACAGCTATGAGCACTGGTCTGTTGCAAATATGAAGTAATCCCTAGGCCGAATTGTTGAGTCATGGATGCCAGAATACGCTCCACCTCGGCTTGGGCCAATGGAATATGTACGTGAAACATATTGGAGACAGGCACTTCTGGCAGCGTACTTATACCGTGACACGCATTTAACAAGGAGGCCAGTTCCTTGGCCTGCTCATAATATAGCCCCATTTTGCCAATTCGTTCATTGTAATAATATTGAGAACTAAGAATATATGGATACAGGCCGATCAGATCGCCGCCGTGACGCCGTTTCCATATTTTCGATTCTTGCATAACATCCGTATCCCCTGCCAGTATGGCTCCTGCAATACCACCAATGCCTTTGTAAAAAGATACGTAGACACTATCGAACAGACTGCAAATTTCAGCTGGTGTCTTCTGATAATAAGGCGTAATCTCAAACAGGCGTGCCCCGTCCAGATGAAGCTTGATCCCGCGTTCACGGCAATAGGCCGAGATGGCCTCCAGTTCTTCATATGCAGGCAATTGTCCCCCAATTTCGCGTTGAGGCAGTTCAAGCAGCAGGCAGGATATCTCCTCGTTCATCCCCTCTACATCTTCCAATCGAATCAGTCGGTCCTCGTCCGCCAGTAAAATGGATTCAATCTGATGCAGCTCCTTTAGTCCGTCTTCCTCATGAATTTCCAGGTGAGATAAAGGATGATAAGCTACCCGCTTGATGCCTTTGCGGTCACACCAGATACGTAAGGCAATTTGCTGTGCCATCGTACCACTGGGGAAAAATACAGCCGCTTCCTTGCCCAGAACGTCAGCCATCTGCTGCTGGAATTGATCAATAATTTTACCGTTGCCATAATGATCACTATATTGTTCCCCATCCACATGCGCCAGCACTTCCTGAAGCACTTTGACTTTACGGCTGCCATGGCCGCCTATAATAAACTCCGCCTGATCAAATGCTTCCGCTAACGTTAATTCTGTATCCTTCAAGGTTATTCACTCCTTTTATTGTTCTGATCCTTGTTTCGTCATCATCTGCACCAATGCACCCAGCGCTCCAGATAGGTGGTCACTCCGTGAATGCACGAACCCTACACCCAACCTGCGATACGGATCAGGCAAAGATAACACTGCAACCTCGCCTCTCCCTTCTGCTTTCGTAACCGAGGAGCGTGGGAGCAATGACACACCCAACCCGGCAGATACGCCATTCATAATGGTGTCCAGTGTTCCGTATTCCGTGACGTTGAGGGTGTGCACGCCCTGATCTTTCAAAAAGGCTTCTGCCTGATCGCGATGGGTACAGCCTACTTCAAAAAATAACATGGGTTTGCGCAATAAATCATGCAGTTCATGGGTTCCGGGTTCAGCAATCAGTACCAACTCT
Source organism: Paenibacillus vandeheii (assembly GCF_030433635.1). Taxonomy (NCBI): domain Bacteria; kingdom Bacillati; phylum Bacillota; class Bacilli; order Caryophanales; family Paenibacillaceae; genus Paenibacillus; species Paenibacillus vandeheii. The sequence continues at coordinate 36,535 of NZ_JAROCD010000016.1, read as the reverse complement.
TCGTTGTACACTTTCATATAGTTTAGCTCAGGATGGTCGACAGGACCATATATTAAAGCTCCATGCAGCTCATGTTGGATGACCTTCTGATTCAGTTCATGTGTCCCCCCTGTAATTAACGAATGTTGCACCTCGGGGTAACATAAACGGTATTCAGCGAGCAGCGGCGTAAGAAAACTGGAAGCTGCTGTCTCAATTGCACCAAGACGCAGCGTCCCTGTAGGTGGATTTCCGATCTGCGTTGCCTGCTCTGCTTCATATAACAAATGTAATATTTTATCCGCATATCCCAGCAAATTCTCACCCGCTGGTGTAAGCGACATGCCCCGGTTAGACCGATGAAACAGAGATACTTGCAGCTGATCTTCCAACTGTTTAATTCGTGTTGTTACATTGGATTGCACATAATTCAGCGCTAATGCTGCTTTGCTGATACTGCCTTCACGGGCAACCGCCTGAAATATTTTCAAATCTCCGGCATCCATGCCCTGATCACCTGCTTTTTATCTATGATCTGAATTGATACTGACATTCATTTTTGTTCATTTTACGTGAATCTGCCCCATCTGTACAATGAGGCTCAGTAGTGAAGTTTTTATATACACAAGGAGGAATTTTGTAAATGAAAGCGATTATACATTCCGGCCAAAGCGGCCTTGAAGGTCTTCAATATACAGAGACAACATCTCGGGCACCAGAAGCTGGTGAAGTACAGATCCAACTGAAATCTGCTGGAATTAACCATCGTGATCTGTTCATCATGGCAGGACGTAACTCACAAGACGCATCACTCATTCTTGGTTCCGATGGAGCAGGTGTAATCGTAGCGATTGGAGAAGGTGTAGAGGACTTATCTTTAGGTGATGAGGTCATTATCCACCCTACTCTCGGTTGGGACCACGCAGTAGAGGTACCCATTGTGCCCAATATTGTAGGGGGCCCTACGGATGGAACTCTCGCACAATATATTACGCTGCCTGCTAGAAATGCCTTGCCCAAACCCTCTCATCTATCATGGGCGGAAGCAGGAGTGTTGTCCCTTTCGGCTTTGACAGCATACCGCGCCCTATTCACTCGTGGCGGACTTAAGCAGGGTGAACTGGTACTCATTCCCGGCATTGGCGGCGGTGTAGCAACCTATGCTCTGCTCATGGCCGTAGCCACTGGTGCGAAAGTGACCGTAACGTCCAGAAGTGAAGCCAAAAGAAAAGAGGCTCTGCGCTTGGGCGCTACCCGGGCATTGGATAGCCATGCCGACTGGAGTTTGCAGACCGATCTGGAACCTGTTGACATGATCTTGGATAGCATCGGACAAGCCATGTTCCCGAAATATTTTGATATAATCAGACCAGGTGGACGTATCGTGATGTACGGTGCAAGCTCGGGAGATGATCTGACTATTCCGATCCGCTCGATCTTTTTCCCGCAAGTTAGCCTGATTGGCACCTCCATGGGAAGCCGTGAAGAGTTTGTCCAGATGCTGCAATGGGTGGAGCAACATGATATACATCCTGTGATCGATAGCATATATCCGTTGCAGGAAACAGCGAAAGCATTCGAACGTATGGAAAAGGGCGAGCAGTTTGGCAATCTTGCTATACTTGTGGAGTGATATCCATTTTTAGATTGATATTAATCAATTGGTAAATATTAACTTTACGACAATGGGGGGAATCCATCTGATCCGTCTCGCTAAACATACAGCAATGGTTCTTATCGCTATTATGCTTTTGGCCCAAATTCCGATGTTGAAAGAAACCTACGCCCGAGGGGTAACTACGCTCTATGTGAAGATAAAGTACCCCGAACGCTCGTTTCAATACAGGGATTTCATCTATGAATCTCATTTCGGGAGTTATATCATTTCTTATGCTGATCAAGACGGAAAACCCTTTAATCTAATGCTTGAGCCAAAATTTTTACCACTGATGGTTACGTATGATCCATTGGATCAACCCATGAAAGACTAGTTTGTTCACTCTATGAATCATTCAGGAGGTATCATAAGTCCAACCATTTGCACTTGGTCGATTTGGTTCGAATTGATCTGCATCCTTGTCTTTCTTAAAGGAAGCTTGAGTACAGGATATTTATACATTTTAGGATTAAATGGCGCGGATAACTTCAACACAGGGGGTGGACATTTACAACCCCTTCCGTGCAGCACCAATCAGCATCGGAATGGCAATCACAAGACCTAGGATCACCGTAACAATAGAGCCCTCCAGACCAAAATCCCCCCCTGTGAGCAGCGCTTGACCACTTACCTTCACAGTAAACAAGCCGTCAGCAGGGAATCCCGAAACAGGAATGCCGAGCAAGGCTTCCAATGCATTCCAAGCAAAATGCAATCCCATGACGAACCACAAGTTGCGCCGCCACAAGAATGCAGCTCCGAGCAGTACCCCTGCTTCTAAGGTGATGGCAAACGCGCTCCATAACGTTGCTCCTGGATTGCCAAGATGAACGGCTCCAAAGGTAAGCGAGGTTACAGCGAGTGCAATCCAGCTCCCCCCCAGTATTTGAATGGCTTGAAGCATCAATCCCCGAAACACCAGTTCCTCGACAATAGCTGCACTTAATGCTGTTTCGATAGAAGTCATGAGAATAGAAACCGGATCTGCAGCGTGTGCCCATTGAAAGGAGTAACCTCCCATTGCCACAATAAAAAAAGTGGACATTGTCACAAAAATCGCCCCGGTTAGTACGCCCCACACAGCTTCAATCCCTGCACTCTGCTTTGATAGCTCTGACGTTGTTCGCCCTGCCACGTATTTCATTATGAACTTATACAACAGGATAGCCACGAAGCCTAGTATTATTGTCAAGAATAGGGAACCGATCCCCTCTACTCGCTCAGTTAGCGACAGGAATAACCCCTGCACCAGAATAATAGCGACAGCCCCTATAAGCATCCAAATGATTGGAAAGCGCAATAGCCTCTCTTTGCTTATGCTCATTTTTTTCCTCATGTCTTTCTCCAGCTCCTCTGTGCTTGATAGCTCTGAGTATATGCCCAAAAAGTCATAAAGAAATAGTGCGCTTTTGTCATGCTTTGGCTAGTTTTAATCCAGGATTCCGGAATCTCGGGCTTTGCGGGCGGCCTCCCGTCTTCCCTTCACATGAAGCTTCGAATAAATCGTTGATATGTAATTTTTAACCGTCCCTTCACTAAGAAACAGCGCCTCTGCAATATCCTGATTGCGAAGACCAGAAGCCAGCTTGTGCAGCACCTCAATCTCACGGACGCTAAGCCCGTACTCATTACTTTTCTCTAAGGAGGTATTGTTCGTGTTCATGCTTTTGATCATTTTACTCGCCATCTCTTGCGTAATTAAGGTTCCTCCGGCATGAACCACCCGTATGCCTGCAGCCAGATCCTTAGGATGAATGGCCTTGAGCAGGTAACCTTCTGCGCCATGGCTTAACGCCGCAAGCACATATTCCACTTCCCGATAGGATGTCAGCATTATAATTTTGATACCAGGCATTCGCTTCTTAATCAAGGCCGTTGCAGCCACGCCGTCCATGACTGGCATATTAATATCCATCAGTACAATGTCCGGCTGAACCTGCTCGCAGCCATCAAGAGCTTCCTCCCCATTTTTGGCTAACCCGACAATTTCGATATCTTCATGCATGGACAGCACGATATGTAAACTCTCCAGTATCAATTCTTGATCATCGGCAATCAGCACTTTAATGTTCGCCATGCAGCAACACTCCCTTCAGCGGAATTTCACATCTGACTTCGGTGATCGCCTCAGCTTCCTCCTTAGAATACACGGACACGCTGCCTCCCAATTGCTCAATTCGATGCTTCATCGTAGTCAAGCCGAACCCGTAATTCAGCTTATCAATGAGTTGCCCGTTATTTTGAACGATTAGTTGTATCGTGCTCTCGCCAAACTCAAGCTTCAAATGCAATTGAGATGCTTTTCCATGCTTTAATGCGTTTGTAAAAGATTCCTGTATGACCCGAAGAATCGCTTGCCGCACTTCAAAACGCATTCTGGGCTCTGTCCCCAACAGATTGACGGTCAGTTCAGTTCCAGTATGCTCCTGGAAATGGGTAACAAAGGACTCTATTTGTTGTGTTAGACTCGACTCCTCTTCTTCCCCCATCTCATGAACAATGTTTCGCATGTCATCCAGATTTTGTTCAGCCAATGCCCTTAAGCGGATTAACCGGTCTCTGACCTCTTCAGGCTTGCGATCCAGAAGGGCAATCGAGGCATCAAGGCTCATAATGAGTGAGATAAAGGAGTGCCCCAATGTATCATGAAGCTCCTTGGACATGCGGTTACGCTCTTCATGCAGCGTCATTTTCTCAATTTCCGCAGTGTAGAGGGTTAACAGCTTATTTTGCAGCTCCACTTTAAGTGCCAGTTCATTCTTCTGCTCATACGCTTTGGCTACGGAGCTCGCCCATATACCGATGAAGCAGAACAACAGATTGTCCGTTGCGATACTAAAAGCTTGCTCCAAAGGCAGTTTTAAGTAAGACTGCGATAAAAAAGGAATGATCGCCACCGCAGGAATGACCCAGAGAGTCTGCTTCGTTAATAAGTATCCCATTATAAGACTCAACAGCAAATAGTCTGCTCTTGACGTCAGATCCGGATGGATGAATGAATTCACATAATAAGAACCGCCCAGCAATAGCTCCATTATGCAGAACCAGGCCTTGTTATTTCTCCACCCCGGGAACCAAAACAGAAGAGGGACGACAAGCGCTAGGAATAGCCAGATGATGTTCGCTACCGTTAGCATCGAAAACTCAGTTTCTGCAAATAGACGGGAGGCTAGCAAAAAATAATGATAAAAACGAAGAGCAAATACGCTCCAATCCATAAAAGACAATATCTTTTTCATAACTTCATCCTACAGGAAATTCGGAATCCAAGAAATAAATGAATTACGCAAATATTCGATATATTTGATCGGGGGACACGAGTGTACCTTCCTATTTCATCCCTAAACAGTTCCTATAATTGTTAGCCACCTCTCCCCAACTTCCATATTTTCGTTATAATGTAAACAAGACATCAGGAAATCAGGAGGCGAATTATGGAAACGGAAGGTTTACGGAACGTAGAACTGCTTGCTCTGAAGAAACACAAGATTTACAAACAAAGCTTAATCAGGTACCTTGCGCGCTCCATGCTCGCCAGCATGTTTATCGGGTTTGGCGTCATCGTGGCGTTCAAGACGGGTAACTTCTTTTATATGGAGAATTCCCCTTTTACATACCCCATGGCTGCCCTCACGTTCGGCGCTGCGATTATTCTGATCGCCTATGGTGGCGGTGACCTGTTCACCGGGAATACGTTCTATTACACCTATGCCGCCTTACGCAAGAAACTGAAATGGTTCGAAGTCGTGAAGCTGTGGATCGCAAGTTACAGCGGGAATCTGATGGGTGCCGCGGTATTTGCTCTGTTGATCTATCTGACGGGACTGTTCGATTCATCTCAGGTCAATGGTTTTCTGCTGAGTGTCGTAGAGCACAAGATGGAAGCTCCAGCCATGCAGCTCTTTTTTAGGGGCATTTTGTGTAACTGGCTCGTATGTCTGGCATTCTTTGTGCCTATGTTCATGAAGGAGAATGGTGCGAAAATGTTCGCCATGATGCTCTTTGTCTTCTGCTTCTTCATCTCGGGGTATGAGCACAGCGTCGCCAATATGTGTACGTTTGCGATTGCGTTGGTACTGAACCATTCGGGGACCATCTCGTTCGGCGGGGTAATCCACAACTTGGTTCCGGTGACACTTGGCAATCTGGTAGGCGGCGTGCTGCTGATGGGTTTTATGTATTACGCGGTAAACAAACCGTTTCTGGACGAAGAGACACACTAATATCTTTGGGAAAAAAAAACCTCCTTACTGGCCCGGTCACCTGACCGTGGCTTGCGGTAAGCTAAACCATAAACGCCCCCGCAACCTTTCCATCCTGTGATGAAGGTTGCGGGGGCGTTTATTCATGGGCGGGCCGCTATATGCGAGCCCTCGTTTCTACCTGCCTTGTACCTGGAAGGAGGCTACAAGGCTTGATTCCGTGGCTTAGTTGTACTCCCGCCACGGAATATATTCAATATCGTTGTCACCTCGCGTGACCACGATCATATTCTCGATTTTGCCCGTATCCTTGTTGGTTCGGTAGATCATCGTACGTGTCTCGCCTTCTTCCGGCACGGAGAACAGAAACTTGTCCGCAACAAAGGAGGATCCGAGCCCTGTTGCATGCTCCGTAAAGGCAGATCCGCTCTTGCTGGTCAATAATAAGCCGATGCCATAGGCTGTAGCCGTTTGTGCTCCTTTGCCAAAGAGATGCTCTCCTTGACTGGTCGTATGGGTTTGTTCCCAATACTCGTATTTTTTCGTATCCTTGTTGTAATCCACCACATTGCCCTGTTTATCCAGGCTGATGCTAGTCGTTTCACCCTTGTCACTTTTCACCTGATACGTACCTACAATTGAATCCTCGGTAATCTTCACCGTCTTGCCTGTGTTCGGATCGGTCTGGTAAATCTCATCCTCATATTGAAGCCGAATGATGTTCATGCTGGCCTGAAGCTGCTGCACCAGCTTTTCGTCACCCATTTCCTCGGCTTTCTTCAACATTTCTTCGTAATTTTTGTAATTCTCGGCGTCCTTCTCATTCCATTCATCCATATTTTCCGGAGGACCTGACGTTTTGCCCGGACCATCGCCTTTATGTTTACCCAGGGACGTAAGGGTCTGTGCAGCAGTCAAAGCCACCATGAGCGCCTTGTTCACAACATCTTCATCCGTCGTACGGAAACGCTCGGCGATTTTCTTGAGTTCGGATTGGATTGACAAGACCAGCTCAAGGACGGACTTCATGGTACCTTGGGCGGTGGCATAATCGTTATAAAAACGCTCCCGCTCCATTCCGTCCCAGTTGCTGCGCATGACACGGATCTGGCTATCCAATGTGGACATGAACCCCGACAATTGCTGATGTGCCTGGGCGAATTGCCCACTGACTGTATCCAGTTGCTCCGGTGTTACCTTGATCTGTGTCATCCTGCACACTCCTCTTCGTCATGTCCCTTATGTATCGTGATCCACCGACGATTATCTTGCAGCCTGATCTGCGTTGATCTCCAGATGCAGAAGCGGAAACGGATTACCGGAACCGTCCAACTCGGAACGGCCAATCTGTACAAAACCCATTTTTTCGTAGAATCGGGTTGCTCCAGCATTCTGCTCATTGACATCCACCTTGAGGTGACGGCCTTTGATGTTAAGGGTATGGTTGATCAGAAGACGTCCCAGACCCTGTCCATGCTGACTGACATCTACAAACAACATCTCGATAAAGTTATCATCCAAACCGATAAAACCAACGGGTTCATTGTCCGCATTCAGCGCTTCCCATACCTCGACTTGCCTTTGCTGCAGCACGTCGCTTACGACTGTTTTATAGAACTGGATGTGATGTTCTTCCAAAAACGTGTGTGTTGCCCGAACGGCTCTCTCCCAGATCTCGACCAACTTCTCAAGATCCTGTTCACGATATGAAACGATTAACATGACCAATGTATTCTCCTTTTCTAGTAATCGATTATGTAAACATCCGATGCTGCACATGGATATGGTTAATACATCAAATTTTATATCACTCTACGTATATTTTACCATGTCCGACATTCAATCTGTACCCACCATTGCCAATCTTGAGTCAACTTTTCAGTGCTATTTAAGGATTTCTCACCAACAAAAACAGAAATAAAAGGCAGCTAAAGTCACCTTGGACTGGTGCTTCAACTGCCTACTATTCAAAGATTCACTCGGCTTCGTCAAAATGACGCTTGGCTACAGCATCATCTCAACATTCCTGATCAATGCTGTAATTGGGCAAGGATTTGTGGGTCCTTGATCTTTTTATCTTCTGCCAATAACATCACTTTGGATAGAATCTCAGCCGTTCTCGGATCTTCATCCAGGAATGGAAGGAAAATCCTACCTCGGTGCTGACTGTGTACTGGTACGATATGAAGCGCGCCCGTCGCCTGTTTGAACACATTGCCACTTCCAAGATGAACAGCATACTCGCCCAATTCACCATCAATTCGAGCATAATTTCCATCGAGACGCACGTTATCGATCTTCAACAGACGCAGCGACTCATTCACGATCACATGACGCATCTCCATCGTGGTCAAGCTGGCTTCCGGATCTACTCCGCCAACATGCGCAACGCTAACGACCAAATCGATGTCACGCATGACTTCTGAAAAGAAGACAGGTGGAACATCCTTCAACGCAACAGGTTTATACGTCTTCCGATCATAGAACTGTACCGTCTCCAGCGTAGGTGCTTCTGTATCTGCCGGTGAGAACCAGTCTGCCATGGCATAGAGATTGGCAATCAGATTATGCTCATAGCTTACCTTTTGCAGACCTTCCTCATAGCTGACGGTCCATTGGCGTCCTTTGAGCAGGGCGACTGCTTTTTTCGGTTGAATCTGATATCCCGCATATCGCCGGGATACGGTCCCATTAGCCAGCTCGTCCTCATTCGGAAGATAGAGCTCACGGAACACCTGCTTGAATGGCTGCCGTTCCTGACGGTTAAACAGATCCCGCTGGAATTCGCTCCAGCTTCCACTCTGGAAGAAATGCAAAGGATGTGCAATGAGCAGCCGATCCTGTTCCGTCAACGTTTGAATCGAGCTTTCCGAATCATCTGAAACCGGAGTAATCAGCCCACCGGACGTTACATCGAATCGTCCAAGCTTGTCATCTGCTTGGAACACAAGGGTGCGAACCAGTGGACGAAGAACCGGATTCCGCAGCAGACTTGAAACTTCCTCACTCGTAAAGGACGTTCCTGCGGTCATGGAACGCTCCAATTCCAGTCTTGCCCGGCGGTACTGCTCAACCAGATCCGTCTTTAATTCCTTCAATTCGGCGATGTATCCATCTTTCTTGAAACGGGCAGGTACAGACTTGAGTGTTTTCCCTTTGCTTACGATGAGCAGTTCCGGCTGACCCTCTTCATCAATGATCAATTGAGCTGTGGTCGCCTCATCCAGTTCATGGGGCTCAAAATAGGACTTCATTTCATCCAGCTTGCGAGCTTCCATATCCCACATCAGCCGGGTAACATCGGCATATCCCGCATTACGAGCAAGGTTGCCCAGCGCAATCTGAGATACTAGACCTTCACTGGCCCGGCGCTGTGCGCCAAACTGCTTGCTCTGCATCAGGAACTTCTGAATGAAGTCGTATCGCTCGCGCAGATCCTCTTCCTTTTCTGCTGCAAACGGAATCAGGCTGTAGGTCAACAAATGATCCTTATTGCGCTTCTCTTCCACAGACTCACGCATGTCCTCTAATTTCAGCTTACCCAGTGCCGCATCTGCGAACAGTTGTGATCTGCGGTGATTAGCTCCCCCGGATATATATTTGGCACAATCGTACAACAGACTGAACCGCTCCTCGCCGACGGCCTCATATGCCTCCTCGAACCAGGCAATATCAAATGCGCCTTCATTGAAGTCCTGTGGCGTGATTGGAGAATAATGCGCCACGATCGTTTCTTTTTCAGCAGTGAATCGTTCATTGATATGGGCATGGAAGTACCAGGCTGCACTTCGAAGACCTTCCCATCCAAGATGCTTCGCAACAATCTCCATCCATTGAGGAGCGTACATCGACGCTTCCAGGAGCTTCTTCTCCTGAATGGGATGCTTCGCCAGCAATTGTCCCAACAGCACTTCGTCCTCTCCATCACGCGGATGGCATACCTGGATCAGGTGGCTGAACGTTTCTTTACGTGTCGTATTGTCACCATAGCTGTAGATATATCCACGGACAAAGGTATCCTGATCCATGGCAGCAACGAGATGCACCCAATGCTCCAACCCATCAATGCGCTCAAGCTTCATCGCCAGGGTACTTACTTCTGTTGAGAGCTCTCCTCTGGTCAGCTCAATCTCCAAAATTCGCTCAACAACCGTTCTTCGGAGTTCTGCCAACATCGGTTTCTCCGCAATCCAGTCATTTCGGCTGGATGTCAATTCCCGAATAAACAGAGCACGGGACTCTCCCACAAGCAGCTGCTTGTAGACTTCCTGTGCATCAATGAAACCCAGTTCATAGGCACGCAGGTAATCATTCAGCGTAAGGAAGGAGCCTCGGGAACTGTCCTTGTTTAATCTGTCGAATTGGCTTAACGTCTGAAAATATCGTTTGAAACTGTGATCGTCATGTACGCGATCCCTCACAATATAGAACCATGGGCCAGACAAGAGATCAAGCATGCCCGATTCCTTTTCCATTTGTTCCTCAGGCATCATTTTCATCACCGCATACAGTGTCCGCTCAGCAATTTCAAATGTATCTGACCTATTGCTGTCCTCATAAACAGCCTCAATCAGCGTTTTCACCTGATCTGCGTAACGAAGCTCACTGACCATCTTTTTCATGTCCTGGATATGCTGAACCGGATAGACCTCTTCAGCAAATTCCTTACGCCAGCCTTCCAGCAGCCAGTGTTTCTCCAATTCACCATATTCGTATACGGTGGAATAGTATCGGTAATAATCATCCAGCTTCTTGTTCAGATCCTCCAAACGAATCGCGAACAACATTTGCTGCAGTTCCTTACTATCCAGACCACTCTTCTGCACATATTCCCCCCATATATTATGGAGAGGGAATTGCTCCAATAACACTATATCCTGCCGCTGATCGTAAGGGGTATAGACCATCGCGCGCAAAGTCGCACCTACAAGCAAGGTTTCTTTGTAGCCCGCATAATATTCAGCCTCATATTCATAGTCTCTGTGTTCATGCACCAACGCATCCAAACCTTCAAGAAACTGCTTCGCTTTTTCTAGAGAAAGGGTAAACACATCCTTGGGCTTGAAGCCACCGAGATCACGTTCTTCATGAAGCAGTGGATTTTCCCATGAAGGGTCATACAAGCCGAATCCATTAGCCGCCGTATATCTGCTGCTCTGCTCTGTAAGCTTATCCAGCAGCTTTTGCTCCTTGGCTGTTGGTTTCTTGATGAGCTCTATTAATGGTTGCATCTGCTCCTGCTGCTCCGAACGCTGTGGATCTGCGGAGACCTCGGTCAACAGTTCCAGTGCGCCCAATCGCTGCAGTTCGCTTTTGGATTGCAGGAGTCGTTTCAGTGATACCATCAGCTGATCTGCTGGCTGAAGCAGCATTACCTGGATGATCTTCTGACGCAGCGTTCCCGTTTTCAGCTTCAGCAACGCTTCCATTTGCAGCAGCTCTTCAACCGTCAGCGTCAACAGCTTCGCTTTGAGCAGAGCATTCTCACGGTTGTTCATGCTTTTATCCGAAAGACTGTCAAAAATAAACTGTCTTTGTACTTCATTCTCGGGGTGGTGGACAAACTGGGACAACAATTCCCCTCGCAAATCCGAGCTTAGCTTGTCCTTGAGTGCAATAACCTCGCCAATCCATTCCGAATCCATGTCATACGCAGCAAGGTACAGCATTTTTTTCACTACATCATCCGGATCGATCCGATATTGAACAAATTCAAGAACCCCGGATAGTCCACCATCCCCTCCTTGCGGAATGAGGGTCAGCATCTGCTTGAACAGATCAAAGTCAAGCCGACGCACGGCTTTATCTTCAAAAACAGGCAGTGGCCAGACGTGAACACTCCGTTGATTCTCTCCATTTTCAAAGCTCCAGTTAAACATGTACATGGCATCATAATTCTCAATCACCCAATGCAGCAACTCCAGATCCTGTACTTCAAGATACTGACGTGCGATATGTAACCGCAGCCCTCTGTTCTGACTGTTTGCGAGCACGTATTGTGCAACAATCTGCTGATATACTTGCCCGTGATCCATGATCTGGATCACTTTTCGCTCCAGTCCCTTCTCTTCGATGACCGCCGTTGCCCAAAGACTAATGAACAATTGGTTTGCATTGGCACTGTGCTGCCATTCCTCTCGAACCACAGGATCAGTCAATGCTTGATGCGCTTGGGTAATGAGCTGCACAGCAACACGCTGATTCGCCGCTTCAATTCCGATCCCTGTCCATACGGCGAGCGCTCTCACCACCGAACTGAACCGAATCAGGTTGTTGTCGATAATTATTTTTAATATGTATATGTACGCCTCAAGTGTTCCTTCATCCATCCGTTCAACAATGCTCTGGCGCAAACCCTCCTGCAGCCTTGCTGCAATCAGCAGTTCCCCAACCATCTGGTAAGCATCCACCTGATCGCTCATAAAGATACCCTTAATCATCTCAGTGGTCAGCAATGCATTCTGATTGTCGCCATAGATAATATCATGCAGCGCCTGCTTCATATCCCCGGTTTCATGATCCAGTTCAAAGGCAATGCAATCCGGTATAACGGCTCTGATCTCATGAAGATAATCAAACTTGTACTCCCGCATGGATACATACTCGTTCAGAGAGAAGCCATGAATCTCCATGCGGAACAAGGCAATCATTTTACGAAGAACCTGTCCAATATGCTGTTCGGGATTGATCGTACGAAAGGGTCTGCGCTCATAATTTTTGCTATAAGGAAAATTCGCGGCACGTTCTGCAATATAACGGAACCGTGCCAGAAAGGGTTCACTGACCAGTTGTTCCAGCACATCCAGCAATGGACGGAACAATGGAGCTTGCGTCTCAGCAGCCATACGCTTCAATAGTGCATCTGCATTCAAATAGGCCTTTTCGTCTTCGCGCAAATAGGTGAATCCAGCCATTTCTGCAACATAACTCGCGAGTTCCCGCTCCACACCATTCAGCGAATTCACTTTTTCCTGCAACTCTTGTTGATACTGTTGAACTTTATCTTCCTGATTCATTCCATTCTCCTCCTCGTCACTCTCTACCACAGACGCCCGGCAAGCATGGTAAAACGGATGAATACCACGTTATCGTCTTCCTGTATAATCAACGGCTCATCCAGTCCCTGCAGCTCTTCATCATTGAGAAACACTTTGAATAACCCATCTTCATATGCGGTTATAGCGGTATCCATGGCGCCTTCTGTATCAGGAACCCCTTCGTTGTAAATCGCGCCAAAGCCCACTTTGCCTGCTGCCCCCTGCTCATGTATATCCTCGGACATCAGGTAGGCAAGCCATTCCCCTTCACTTTTCTTGTCCTGAAGAGCTTTGAGCTGCTGAGCCACCATGTTCTTAATAAGCTGTCTCAGCGTATCGGTTGTTTCCGGAAGTTCGGCAGCTTGTTTGGCAAGTGCCGGCTTGCGTTTCCCCAGACTTTTCACCGTAATCCATACGTTCACTGCGTTCCCTCCTATGTATAGCTTTATGTTAGAAGAAGCCTCAATCCGCCCTTATATCTATACCACCAAGGAAAATGGACCAAACTTAAGCTTCGTCCTAGTTCGTTATTCAATTAAATATGCGTACATATGTGCCCCTATTGAACATTCTAACGAATATTCCGACCATATTCATGGGCCAATCCTCATATTTACATGCAACTAGCGAACTAATGACCTATATAGCACCTTCACAGCCGAATCAGTCTTCCCACAGCAAATAAAAAGAGAACAGTGCGCCCTAGGACAGTCACTGTTCTCTGTATTGTTAAGATGAATATTTCTTCAAAATAATAACCGCATTATGACCACCAAAGCCAAATGAGTTGGACATGCCAATCTGCATATCCGCTTCTCGTGCAACGTTGGGTACATAATCGAGATCACACTCCGGGTCGCCCTGCTCTTGATTGATCGTCGGCGGAATGATGCCGCTACGCAAGCTTTGAATGAGTGATATGGCTTCCGCCCCACCAGCCGCTCCCAGCATATGCCCGGTCATTGATTTGTTTGCCGTTACCGGAATATGATAGGCTTCTGCACCAAACAACTGCTTGATTGCTCGGGTCTCGGAGAGATCACCCGCCTCCGTACTGGTAGCATGAGCATTAATAACATCAATATCATGCGACTGAAGCTGCGCATCCGCCAGAGCTGCTTTCATGGCCACGTATGCTCCCCGCCCTTCCGGATGGGTGGCCACCATATGATACGCATCTGAACTGGCACCATATCCAACGATCTCCGCAAGGATGTTTGCACCTCTCGCAAGCGCGTGGGATAAGGACTCCACAACTAGAACCCCGGCGCCCTCAGCCATGACAAAACCGTCTCTGCCTGCATCAAATGGTCGGCTCGCTCCTTCATACGCTTCATTTCGTGTAGATAGCGCCGTTGCATTGCCGAAGCTTGCCAGCGATACTTCGGTGACAGCAGCCTCCGTCCCGCCAGCAAAAATCACATCTGCTCCGCCATGACGAATCAGCCGGAAAGCCTCACCTATCGCGGTATTACCGATCGAACAGGCTGTCACTGGCGAGAGAGTGGGCCCCCAACAACCAAACCTCATGCTCACCATGGCCGCAGCCATATTGGATATCATCATAGGCACCAGTGTTGGACTGACTCGTGCAGGCCCACGTTCAGACAGGAGTTTGCCTTGTTCCATCAGAGTCTGGATTCCGCCGATGCCGGAACCGATATACACGCCAACCCGTTCCCTGTCCACATGATCCATTTCCAGACCGGAGTCAGCCAGAGCCTGATCTGCTGCCGCAACAGCAAATTGCACGAACCGATCCATGCGCCGTGCTTCCTTTCGTCCAAACCGTGTCTCTCCGTCAAAATCACGGACCGCTCCTGCTATCTTCGTTTTGTAGGACGTTGTATCGAACGCTTCAATAGGCGAAATTCCCGATTTGCCTTCCACCAATCCATTCCAAAATGTATGCACATCATTCCCCAAAGGAGAGATAATCCCCATTCCAGTAATAACTACACGCTCCATCATGTATCCTCCTTCAGTGCTCTTTCCATACTTGTATCGTTCAGTTATGCACTAATATTGCCATTCGTATTATCCTATTACAAGTTGTCAATTATAATAGTATAATGACTACCATGATAAACTCAGGAACGAAGGTGATGGCATGAACCATGATGTCAGGCTGCAGGCACTGTCCGCTTTTCTGAAAAACCAACGCTCCAAAATCTCTCCGGAATCCGTCGGATTACCCGCTGGCTCCCGGCGAAGAACGCCTGGATTAAGAAGAGAAGAAGTATCCCAGTTGGCTGGTGTAAGCACGACGTGGTACACCTGGCTTGAGCAGGGCCGGGATATTCAGGTATCTCATTCTGTGCTCGATAACATCGCTTCAGCTCTCAAGCTGACTGCGGATGAACGGAAGTATTTATTTTCCCTTGCTCTGGAGTATCATTCGGAGCTTTACATCCTGGATGAGAAACCCCTCCAAATTCACCCTTCCTTGCAGAAAATATTGCAGGAACTTCGCAATTGTCCCACAATCATCTCGGACCGACGCTGCCATATTGTTGGCTGGAACGACGCGGCCCGTCATGTGTTTATGGACTTTGAACAGATTCCTGCTGAACAGCGGAACATGATCAGTTTATTGTTTGAACGAAAGGAATTCCGGAGACTGGCCGTCAATTGGGAGGATTTTGTTAGCGGATTTCTGGCTATTTTTCGTGCTTATTACGGTCAATATGTCGATGATGAATGGTATAACCTGTTTTTGGATGACATGATGGACCGATATCCTGATTTTCATACCCTTTGGAAACAAAGCAGTGTTAGCAGTGCGCCGGATGTGTTAATAGAATTCCGACATTCCAGAGCAGGCAAGATGCTGTTTGATCTCACTTCATTACAGGTTCAAGGAAATGCTGATTTGCGATGCAGCATCTACACACCTGCAACAGACACCGCTACGGAGCGAAAATTAATCCGCCTCATGGAACCAAAAGCAGAAGGTTACCCTGATAAAAACGGACTCTCCTTTACCTCGTAACAGCTTCCAACCAAAAAAGATCCAGGCGAATTCGCCTGGATCTTTATGTTATCTTCTGATCGGATCATTGCCGTTAGTTCAATTGCAATGGACCGGATCTTATTGAAAAGCCGGGATCGCAATATCCGCATACTTCTCTTCAAAGAAAGCTTTCACTTCTGGACCCGCCATACGCTTCGCCAATTTCTGAATGGCTTCCGAATCCTTGTTATCTTCCCGGGCAACCAACGTAATGGCAAAATGGGAATCATCCTTCTCCGTAAACAGCGCATCCTTCTTCGGTGTAAGTCCAAGCGGACTCGCATAAGCTGGAGTCATGGCAACCAGATCGGCATCATCCAGCATGCGGGCCAACATCAACAGATCCACTTCTTTGAACTTGAAGTTTTTCGCATTCTCCGTGATGTCAGCCTGTGTTGCATTGAATCCGACGCCTTCTTTCAGCTTGATCAGGCCATTCTGCTCCATCATGACCAGCGAGCGTCCAATATTAGATGGATCGTTGGCAATCGCCACCGTTGCACCTTCAGGCAGTTCTTCCATGGATTTAACCTTTTTGGAATACGCTCCGTAGATCGCATTGTAGATTGGCTGCACAGCTACCAGATTGGCGTTGTTCGCCTCATTGTACTGATTCATGTAAGGCACGTGCTGGAAGAAGTTTGCGTCCACTTCTTTGTTTGCCAGTGCAGTATTGGGTTGAACGTTGTCCGAAAGTACCACGACTTCCAGATTAACACCATCTTCTTTCAGCAATGGCTTCACAATATCCAACACATCCGTCATTGGCGGAATCAAAGTAGCTACTTTCAACGTTACTTCTTGTCCGGCTTGGCTACCTTCCTTGGTTCCTTCCGCCGCAGGTGTTTCTTCTTTTTTGCCGCATCCGGCTGCAACCAGCGTTACTGCCAGCAGCATGAGCATTAGTTTTGCCTTCATCTGTATATTTACCCCTTCATCATGTAATCTGTATTGGACATGCTGTATTTCATTCTTTCTTTGCTGGCCTGTCCTCTTTAGGATCTGCGATCAAGCCAGCAGGACAATCTGCTGCCTGTAAATTGGATCATCTGCACCAGGATAATCATAATGATAATGGTAAATACCATGATTTCCGTCTCGAATCGCTGATAGCCGTAACGAATAGCAAAATCACCAACTCCACCCCCACCGACAATCCCCATGACCGTAGAGTATGAGATGAAACTGATGGTTGCCGTTGTTAAGCCGAGTACGAGACTTGAGCGGGCCTCCACATACAGGAATTTCACCACAAGCTGTAACGTCGATGCACCCATGGATGAAGCAGCTTCAACCACACCCTTCGGTACATCAAGCAATGCCTGCTCTACCAGTCTGGCGTAATAAGCAATTGCGATGATCGAGAGCGGGACGGTTGCCGCAAGCGTCCCGATGGATGTTCCAACGACCAGACGTGTGAACGGAATCATAAATACGACGAGCAGCAGAAACGGGAAGGAACGAATGATGTTGACGAGACTTCCCAGAATCATGAACAGAGGTCGATTCTGATAACGTTGCCCTTTTCTGAACAGATACAACAGTGTACCCAGAGGCAACCCGATTAACACTGCCGCTGTGATGGAGATCCCCACCATAACAAAGGTTTCACCGATGGCCTGCCAAATTTCATGCTGATACTTCACAACGGATTCAGGTATCATCGTTATGGTCCTCCTGGCCGCTATGAAGAGAGGTATTAGATCCAATAATGGATATATCCTCACCCATCAGCAAGGATGTCAGCAGATCAGGCTGTGGTACCGGTATGCTGCGTACATCGACTTCCGACAGTGTTTTGACAATCCGTCCCTCTTTCATCACCGATATCCGGTCGCAAAGCTTTCGGGCAACCTCCATCTCATGCGTAACGAGCACAATAGTCACACCCAGCGTTTCGTGGACATGACGCAGCACATCCAGAATCCCACTCGTTGTCTGTGGATCAAGGGATGATGTTGGTTCATCACAGAGCAGCACATCCGGACGGCTGGAAAGTGCTCTTGCGATGGCAACACGTTGCTTTTGCCCTCCGCTTAACTGAGCAGGATACTGAGTGGCCTTATCCTCAAGTCCGACAAATTTCAATACTTCCTGTCCCCGCGCAAGCCGCTCAGAACGGGAGACGCCAGCGAGTTCCAAAGGCATGCAGACATTGCCCATCACTGTCCGATTGCTAACCAGATTGAAGTGCTGAAAAATCATGCCAATGGACCTTCGAGCCTGACGCAGACTCCGCTCACTCATCCGGGTCAGGTGCTGCCCATTCACAATGACTTCGCCGTCATCCGGCTTCTCCAATCCATTGAGCATGCGCAGAAGTGTAGATTTCCCCGCACCACTGGAGCCGATAATGCCGTGGATCTCTCCCTGGCCTACTTCCAGGGAAACCGAGCTTAGCGCCTCGAATCCCTGATCCTCACGGGACCCACGCTCGTTATAACGCTTGCTTACCCCGTATAATGAAATCATGGGAGATTCCTCCTGCGATTGATCGTACATGGTCCTTCAAGAACACATGAAGAAAGCCCGCACAGCCGATAACCGGAGCGCGAGCAATCCTGTTTATTTATAATAAATCATCATTCGACATGAAACAAGCTTTAACGTGAGATACTTATGTTCAAGTCACTTGCTTCATATATGCTAAACCGTCCATTGGACGACCCGATATAGATTTCATTTCCAAGCCGGTTTATAGTTCCGTTCTTCGCATCCCGATTCCGATGCTCCGGGTCACCCATCACAACGTCATGCACACGGCCCATCAAGGTACCATCATGTTTATCCATGATCAGAAGATCCTCACCCATCGGCAGCAAAAGCTGATCATCAATCACCAGGTAACTCCCCTGATTGGTAGGGTATCGCAGAGCAGCAATCGTGTTTTGTGCATTCCAACGTGTCTCTCCTGAATCATATGCAAGAGCTGCCGGATATCCGTTTTTGATTACATATAATTGATCGTCCTCCACAAACCCTCGTTCAATCTTGCCGTTCATTACCCATAGCTTTTTATTACTTTTCGGATCGTATAGTGTCGTTGTAAAATCTGCAAATTCTCCATAATGATCGCCTTTTTTGTTCTCCCGGATCAACAGCATGCCATCATTCAGCACCTCAAATCTCTGTCCTTCCCGAGCAGGGAAGTTCGCCAGCTGTGCACCTGTGTTGAGATCAAGCAGTACCCACTGATGATCTTGCAACATCCAGCGTTCGGGCTGAGCTGGCGCAAACGGATCAAGACGTTCGACTCCGTCAAAATAGGAATCATTCACAAGTTGTTCTATGGTGGATCGTTTGGATTTCAAACTCCACACGGTTCGGCCAGACTTCGGATCGACTGCAACCAGTTTATTTTTCTCCCAATACATCACATAGGGATCATCTGCACTCTGGTTCAACAGTTGATATCCTGTACTCAGCTTCCGCGTCCACAATGTTTTTCCGTTCAGACTGTTCAGTACCGTTATTCGCCCATTACTTGAGCCTTCAGCAGCTGGGTTATCTACAATCAATACATTCTTTGCGGCAGTAATGCCTTTCAATCTGATTTGTTTCTGTGGGGTGTACTCCCAGGTGACCTCTCCATCCTTCAACCGGAGATGGCGTATACGATCCACGTATTCTTTCTGGTCAGGGTCATAACTTGTATAGATCGTCACAGCTTCACGGTTGGCATCTATATATGCTTGCAGCGCACCATATCCTGAATTAACCTGCCATAGTTTCTGGCCTGAATGACGATCAAGGGCGTATATGGAACCTTCGTAGTAACCCCCACTAAATCCACCGTCATCCCCTTTCATCAGGAGCACATCATCCGTCGCTGCTTGCAAAAAGGTATAGTTGATATCCCCTTGATTCGTCCATATTGGTTTCCAAGGTAATGTTATCGGCAATGATTTGCCTGTGATTTTGGTTGTGAATTCATATTCATCCGAACGACCGAAGCTCCAATCGGACACCACATTATTTCGATCATCTTGCGGTATGTTCCAGCGTGTTCTGGCAAGCTTGCCGTTCTTATTGAATGTCACCAAAAATTGGGCATCAGCTCGCTCATATCGCCAGGTCTGTCCAATACTCATCACATAACCCGTGTCATTCAAATTGGCCGAATTCTCTTTCCAGTCCGGTTCACCGAGCCATTGTTTGACTTGTTTGGAGGTTGTTTTTTTGTTCAACATGATATCCGTCAAATGGCGTACAGCCAACGCGGACTGCGATGCATCCTGTTGAAACCAGCCATCCGCTACAATGACTTGCTGCTCTATACTCTGTGCCTTGATCCAGAGCAGTGCAGGTCGATAAGTGAATGATTCCTTGTTCCAGATTCGTGGAGCGATGGAAACGCCATACCAATCCTTCGATGCTGCAACAATCACCGCCTGGTCTGTAAGCGATGGACTTGGAGACCAGCTTGTCGAGCTTCCTGGAGCCAGATACAGCTTACTTCCGGAACGAAGACTGAAAGTCTGGGGAGTTATAGTCTTCATGCTTCTACTTTCCTTGGATGCGTACCAGCCGGGAATCCAGAGTTCCCCTCTGCTGTAATCCTCGAATTTGATCCATTCGCCGCGAACGGCTTGTACTTTAATTTTCTCATTGCTGGAAGTGTAGTACTGTATTTCTATCCGATCAGCGGGCACTTTGTTATCGATAACTTGGGTGTACAGGGGCATACCTGCCTCCAAATTCAAGGTATCTCCCTTTTTATAAGTCGTTTTCGCTTGTGCAGACAAGGCTTGAGTTGTCGAACCGGAGCCCTGTCCTGCCCGTGGTTCCGTATCCATTTCCACCAGCATGAACCCCGTAACCAGTACGGCCGATACTCCAGCTACAGTGATCCATAGGTACCCCGTCTTTTGCCACATCGACCCTCTCTTCACGCTCGTTCACCTCATCTATTTGAAGTTATTTCCAATAAAGACGTTTTGAACAAGGAAAAGTTACTGTTACTCCCAAATTTATTTACCAAGCATGAAATAATTACAGGTCTCACCTTACATCCACAAGCATTGAATTATACGGGAATGTGATCCCCAATATATAAGCCGCCGTTAACATGATGATAAAATACCCCACAAACCAAAGATCCGCCTGAGAGTACCCGATCTGAACGTAGTACGTCCGGCTCCCGCCTTCCTTGAATCCTTTCGCTTCCATCGCCACCGCCATTCGCTGCGCACGGCGGATACTCTGCGCAAGTAGCGGAATTGTATATCGTTTCAGCATGCCGTATACGTTCCAGCGAGAGCCGCGCTGCATCGTTCCCCGAATAAGAATGGCATAACGCAGCGTCTGGAATTCATCCAGCAGAATGGGAATCATGCGCATGGCCGCCAGAAAGCTATAGGCATACTTGGGTGGGAGCCTCCACTGCTGCATAAGGGAATAAAAGAGACGAACAGGTTTGGTCGTCAGGCCGAATAATAATCCAGCCGCCGCCATACTGAGTGAACGAAATCCCAGATGCAACCCGCGATAAAAGCTCTCTTCCGTGATATGAATCAATCCCCACTTAAACCAGGTGGTCTCGCCTTTACCAAACATGATCATACCCGTAGAGGTTGATATAAATACCAGAATGAACGGAGACGCATACAGTAATAATCTGGGCCATGGGTGACCTGTCCAGCCCAGCAATAACAGCATGACAATCGCCACATTAGCCATGACATTCAGATTGTGAACAAGGATGACGAAGACAAACAGTAACGTTAGGAAAATCATTTTCAATCCCGGATTTACCGCGTGAAGCCAGGTCTCACGATGAGGAAACGAGAGCTGCATCGGCTAACCTCCCCTCATCCACCCTCCAGACTTTTGTGCAATACCTGTTCACGATTTCACGATCATGTGTAACCATAATGATGGCTGTACCTTTACGCCGCAACCGCTCCAGCTGTGACAGCATAGCAAAGGTATTGCGCGCATCCTGTCCAAATGTAGGCTCATCCAGTAACAAAATACGCTGTTCTCGCACCAGAGCAGACGCCACACTCAAGCGGCGCTTCTGTCCCATGGATAATTGGTACGGGTGCCGCTGTGCCAAATGGGTCAGTCCGAATTGCTCCAGCATATGATCAGTTCGAACATTTCTTTCTTCGGCAGTTAGTTTGCCGCCCAGCAAGGAAAATCCCACTTCATCCCGGACCGTATTTGTCACGAATTGAAATTCAGGATTCTGGAATACAAAGGCAATGCGATTGGCAAGCTGCTCCGTTTTCCCGGCCAAATGTCCTTCCACAGCATAATGACCTGTCGTTTTCAGGATATTCATCAAGGACAGCAATAATGAACTTTTACCTGCCCCGTTAACCCCGACAATCCCCACCCAATCTCCGTGCCATACCTTGGCCTGTTCCACCTGAATGAACGGGGTTTTCCCACGCCATCCGGTGAATTGCTGCATTTCCAGGGCTGGCTGCTGTTTGGCCAAAGCCTGATCGCACTCACCCTCGTCGTTATCTGTATCAGCGAATCCATAGGAAAACTGTCCTCCTAATAATGTTGCTAACGCCTCTTTCTTCGTCTGGCCTCGCTCTTCCCATACACCTGGATACCAGATTCCGTATTCTCTCAGCATAGGCCGTTCATCCGTAAACACCTGTTTCGCCGGGCCATCCGCCACGATTTTACCCTCCGGGGACAACACGATGATTCGGTCAACCCACTCGACGATCTCATTAATTTTATGCTCGACAATAATCAGTGTTTTGTCCTGCGAGATCCGTTTCACCGTATCCCATACTTGGGAGGTACCCTTGTCATCCAGCAGCGCGGTCGGTTCATCTAGAAACAATACGTCCGGCTCCATCGCAAGAATCGAAGCTATAGCGAGACGCTGCTTCATGCCCTGAGACATCGATTGGATCAGCGTACGATTATGTTCAAAGTGTAACCCTACTTGTTCCAAGTATTGATGGATAAGAGCTGGCATCTGCTCACGCGGAATATTTCGGTTTTCAAGGACAAAAGCAATCTCTTCATCCGTATATGACATACAGAACTGGGTATCCGGATCTTGAAAAACAATGCCGGGCTGTTCAGGCACCTGAATATCGTCGCACTTCATCGGAATCTCCACAGATCGCGGAATCAGACCGCTCAGAATTTGCAACAAGGTCGATTTGCCAGAGCCACTGGGTCCAAGTAACAACACTTTCTCCCCTTGACGCACAGAGAGAGACAAGCCTTGAAACACCAAGGCCTTCTCTCCCGGGAACTTGCATCTTAGATTCGTAACACCTGCCGCCTGCGCATTCCCCTTCGTGATCATCTAGTCCAATGCCTCATAATCCTGCTTTGAAACTGGTCTGAGCGAGCGCGTAACCCCTGTCAGCTCCAACGCTTTGGCCAGATAATAAGCGAATACACCCGCAATCAGAATACTGCCTATGAAGCGGAAGCCGATAAACAACGTGTAATTCCACGCCGAGAGTGAATCGATGTACCCGTACTGATAATCCAACAAAAGCGAAGCCGCTGCTGCTCCAATGGCTGCCAGGCAGGTGACGAACAGGTTCGTTTTTCGGTACAGCATTGCAGCAAAGAATATCTCTGCCCCCAGTCCTTGAAACAAGCCATACACCAGTGTGGACATGCCCCACTCACTACCCAGAAAAGCACTTACGGTTGATGCCGCAACTTCAGCGAGAATAGCCACGCCCGGCTTACGGATAATGACAAAAGCAAACGTGCCCGCCATAAACCACATGCCATAGATCATCTGCTCCGCATGAACGCCGAATGGCTTCATCAGATCATACGTAGGTCCCCATATTTTGTAGATCACCCCGAATACCACTGCAATCACGATCGTTACCAGAATATCGGTTAATTTCAATCTGTTGCTGCGTACTGCTGTTGACATGTTCTCTACTTCCTTCCTCTGTTTCCCTTGATTTATAAAATAAACAATAAAATAAACAAAAAAAGCCTCCCCGGTTCCCAGGCAGGCCATACGCACAGTTTACAATTCTTACGATGCTACGCAGTAAGCGGATATAGAAAAAGTAGATACAAACGACCTCATCCTTCGTGCGCATCAAAAAAAACCGCTACACCCAAGAACGCTGACATTTATCATCTATTCTTTACCCTTACCATTGCACATCGCAAAATCATGTTCTCTACGCTGGCATTACCCAGATCAGATATACGGTCAGCGGCACAAGGCCGCTCTCTCAGCCCAACTTCATTGAGCTCCCGGTTCACTTATTTCATTGCTTCTACTGTACAACACATGGGTATTTGTGACAATCCCGTTAAGGGAAAACCATGCATCACCTTTGAGATCGAGTGGTTAAATATATGTTTTTTCTTGTGATAATATGCTTCTGCTTCAAGGCATATTTCTTGCATACAACCTTCGCAACGCACCATGGGACTGTCTCGAAAGGGCCTCCCATTTCCGTAAGCTTGACCACACCGCTGGTCAGCGTGATGCGTCAAGCTTGCAACGTTCTAACGAATCTACCGCACCTTGTAGACTGCCAATTCTCAAGGCATGCAAAATTTTAACGAACTTCAGTGAAGTTATTTCAGTGCAAAAGCGGCGTCCAAGCCAAAAATCGACCCCATCGATGAAATAACCTCTCTGTGACTCGTTACATCTTAGATCGGTGCAAATGGCAGCGAATAGCGTGTGTCAGTTTCGTTAGTCCAAAATAACGCGAACAAGGGCTGTCCCTCGTCATATTCATGACTTATGGGACAGCCCTTTAATGAGTAAGCTTCATATCGTTTAGAGGAACCTTTCATTCAAACCATACATCCTTTTTAATATTGCGTATTCCCGGATTGACTTGTTTTACCCGATGCAAAGCCTTTAAACAAAGTCGGTACTTTGGAGTAACGTGTATTTGTAATTTTCCCTTGTGATGTACTGCTATCCGTACGCATAATGGAATCTTTGACATTGGAAATGTCTGAGTTGTCGAGTGTCATATTCACCGCAAAGGACGTCCCGCCGTTTTGACGCACCAGCTTGCCAATATCGTCTGCACGGAAATTTTTAATGTTAATCGTCCCCGCTGCATTGATTTGAAACACTTTATCATAGGCTTTGTAAGCTGCCCCGCCCGTAATGTTGACCGTTCCAGCTGACTTCAGAGTCAGAGCGTCCTCGCCTACATCCTCCCAAACCACATTTGATATCGTACAGTTACCGTAACAATGAACACCGTCAGCTGCAGGTGAACCGATAATCACATTTTTGAGCGTAGCGCCTGCCTCCAATCG
Organism: Paenibacillus vandeheii; assembly: GCF_030433635.1. Classification (NCBI taxonomy): domain Bacteria; kingdom Bacillati; phylum Bacillota; class Bacilli; order Caryophanales; family Paenibacillaceae; genus Paenibacillus; species Paenibacillus vandeheii. The sequence continues at coordinate 11,398 of NZ_JAROCD010000016.1, read as the reverse complement.
AAATAACGGCTTCTGATCTTCCGCTTGAGATCCATCTCCCAGTGTGGAGGGATTAGCTACATAGGTTTGGCCTTTGCCGTCAAACGTTTCACCCTTGGCTACAATAATCGTTGAGTTTACAACGGTAGGTGCAGCAAAAGCTGGAATTGCACCGAATAATGAAGCGACCAGACCGGCGGACAGCAACAACGTCAACATTTTTTTCATAACTTAAAGCCTCCCTTATTCTGATAGATTGGCGGACAAACATAAGCTTGTCCTCACGGAACCTCTCAGAGGTGCACCTCTGGTTCGGAACCTACCCTGATCCTACCAAAAAAGGGATGTAACGATAATAATCATTAGGTTAGATATGGAAACGACAGCATCATGCCTGTGATCTCGGCATTTTTTGCAGCGCACTCCAACGTGAAATATGCCGATCTCAACTTCGGGTATGCCTTATTTACAAGTCATAATCTATGGTTAGATACTCCTTTATCGTTCTAGAAAAAACGAAAGACCACTTCATCTGTTTCCAGACAATGTGATCTCTATTATTTTGATCTCTAATTTTATTTATTAAATTACGCTTTAGGCTCCAAACCGCTGACGATATCCGCACTTCCGACATAATTCCTCCACCGCTTCCCGTTTGGAGAAACCATAGAACAGATTGTTGGCTCTTTCACCGTCCACGATCTCCGAGAACGACTTCTCATGAACGTTGCCTAAATTAATTACACCCTCGCCATCGAGACAGCATGGGACTACAGTTCCATCGACCAGAACAGCTGCTTGACTGCGAAGCGCGTGGCAGAAGCCTTTGCCGTCATCTTCCGGTGCATCCAGACTCGGCCACTGGAACTCGTGGTCCTGATTCAGGTACACATTCGGGGCAATTTTGACACCACTCCCCGGCACAACCTTCTCCTCGATGCGAAAATCCAGATTGAACTCCCGTTCAAGAACCTCCAGCGTCTCCCGGTTTCTACTCATCTGGGCATTCGTGAAGTTATCCTGTGTCAGATTCCAGAGTCGGAATGAAATAATGACATTGTGCTTTACGGCTTCCCGTACAAAAGACAACACGTTGCCCAGATAGCCCTCACGGTCTGTGGAACCTTCGTGACCATCAAAGCTGTGCAGGGAAAAGTTCATCTGACGCAGCGCTGGTTTGCCGAGCAATTTGTGTTGGGTCTTGGGCAGCAGCGTACCGTTCGTCGTAATGTTGACCTTGAATCCTTTCTCATGTGCGGAATCCAGTAACAGATCAATTTTGGGATGAAGCAGCGGTTCACCTTTGACATGCAAATAAATATGTTTAGTGTGGGGTTTAATCTGATCCAATATATTGTTGAAGACTTCAGGGTCAATGAAATTTTTGGCACGTTTGGTCTGCGGACAGAAGCTGCATGCCAGATTACATATGCTTGTGATCTCAATATATACTTTCTTGAACGTTTTCAACTCGGGGTCCCCATTCTGCTTAGGAGGGAGAACAGTCCCACCCTCATTTATGATCCGGCCCATATGTGCCACCACTATTATATCGGGTTAGAGGGCCAAGGTAAATCGACCCGCATGTTAATTTCCTTTTCCCCCCTTCCCGGGCGTCTTCTTACTTGTACATCTGAGCAGATTGCCCGTCTGATCGAAGAGCTTAATTCGCTGTTCATTCAAACGGTTAGAATCTTGGGTTACTTTCCTAACTCACATTACTCACTCTTCTTTTAGGCCGCCCTCTTTACATTCTGCTTCATTGTGATATATGCTGAATACACAACTGCATATCTTGAACATTGCACTAGGGGAGCCTTGCGGCTGAGACGAATCGAACGATTCGGACCCTTTGAACCTGATCTGGATCATACCAGCGGAGGGAAGTGGAGCGGCCTTTCAGTAAGCGGATTTTTTCATGTTGATGATGAAACTTAATGTGAATTGAACTTACAGACCCACTCATTTCTCCGGAAATGGGTGGGTCTTTTTCGCGTTCTGCGGGCAGATCAGAAGGTGTAATTATAGATCCCGCAGTTTGAAGTTTGAATAACAAGGGGGGACGGACGAGATGGATAACGACATAACCATTCACAACATGAGCTATGCTTTCCCCGGAAAAAGGGATTCCCCCGTGCTCTCCAATGTGTCGATGCGTGTAGCTCAGGGCGAATTCGTCTCGCTTATTGGTTCGAGCGGCTCCGGTAAAAGCACCCTTTTCAAGCTGCTGGCAGGCTTGCTTGAGCCAACCCACGGAACCATTGAAATTCCTTGGATTCAAGAAGGAAAGAGATTGGGCCAGGTGGCTTACATGCCGCAAAAGGATCTCCTGTTATCCTGGCGAACCGTCATGGAGAATTGCATGCTCCCTTCTGAACTTGCTCCAGGACGGCAGGACAAGGCAAGGATACGAGCGGACATCCTGGCTGGCCTCGACCGTTTTGGCTTAACCGGATACGCGCATGCTTACCCGGACGAGCTGTCGGGCGGTATGCGCCAGCGTGTTGCGCTGCTTCGTACTTTGCTGACAGGCGGCCAGCTCATGCTGCTGGATGAACCCTTCGGCGCACTCGATGCCCTGACCAAACGGGAGATGCATCGCTGGCTGCTGGAGCTGTGGGAAGGTTTGGGCAAAACCGTGTTGTTTATCACGCATGACATTGAAGAAGCCCTGCTGCTCAGTGATCGGATTATCCTGTTAACTCCGGGACACCCAGGCCATCAGCTGCAGGATATGACCGTACCCTTGCCGCGTCCAAGACATTCGGACATGATCTACGAACCGGCTCTCGTTCAGATGAGAAGACTATTGGAGGAACAATTGCATGCGAAACGGTAATTTGAGAGACAGCATGAAGGATAGCTTAATACTTTGGCTTACCCGTTATGGTCTGTTTCTTTTGCTCATGCTCTTGCTGCTTATCATCTGGGAGTGGATTGTGCGTATGGGATGGGTGCCTTCCTTCATCATTCCAGCCCCGACGTCGATTGCTAGTTCGCTGTATGAGCATCGTCGCCTCTTGCTGACAACACATCTGCCCAATACCTTGATGGAGGTTGTCGTTGGTTTTGGCTTGTCTATCGGCGCCGGAATTGCACTTGCGACAGGCATGCATATGAATCGGTCAATGGAAAAGGCCTTATATCACTTCATCGTAATCAGTCAGACGATCCCGCTGATCGCCTTGTCCCCCGTATTCATCCTGTGGTTTGGCTACACGCTGTGGAGCAAAGTCGCGGTGGTATTCCTGATCGCGTTCTTCCCAATTGTCGTGAGTACCTACGATGGCCTGCGCCAGGGTGATCCGGAGCAGCGTGAACTGCTGCTGACGATGGGGGCCAGCAAGTGGGATATTTTTCGCAAACTCCAGATTCCACTTGCCCTTCCCTCCTTCTTCTCGGGACTGAAAATGTCTGTGGTGTACTGTGTGGTTGGTGCAACGATTGGGGAATGGCTCGGCGGAAGCAAGGGACTGGGCTATTTCAGCCGCAGAATGTCGAGCAACATGAACACAGATGCCATGTTCGCCGCCATTGTGCTGTTATCCCTGCTTGGTATCGCCCTGTTTGTACTCATTGCATGGCTGGAGAGAAGATTCGGTAGACAACGTCATGCACGCCAAAGTAAAGCTGGATAACTCTCGGAAGTAGACCTAGCGGGACAGACTTAGCGTACTTAGTGTAATCCCCCTACTATCGGCTGGAAATCTATTGCAGTACATCCGTTTCCAATCGCCCGGTATGTAGAATGGGTAAATCTCAAAACAGAAAATAAGGAAACGAGGAACTTTAAGTTATGAATAAAAAGTATATCTATTCCCTGCTCCCCCTCCTGCTCGTAGCCCTATTCCTGATCGTCAGCGGATGCAGCAAAACGGGCACCAACACGCCTGCTACAGATTCAGCTTCCAATACAAAAGATACAGAATCATCTGCGACCGAAACGTCAGTGGATTCCAAAGACAAGCTGTCCATCATGCTCGACTGGTATCCGAATGCAGTGCATTCCTTCATCTATGTTGCTCAAGAGAAAGGATACTTCGCGGACCAAGGTCTGGATATCGATGTCCAGATGCCTGCCGATACCAATGACTCACTCAAACTGGTTGCTGCCGGAAAAATCGATCTGGCGCTAAGCTACCAGCCGCAAATTTTGCTTGCGCGCGGGGAGAATATTCCTGTACGTTCCATTGCGGCCGTCGTTCGGCATCCGCTCGTGCATCTATTAACTGAAGCAGACGGTAAAGTGAAGTCGCCAAAAGATCTTGAAGGGCTGACGGTCGGCTATTCCTCAATTCCTCTGTATGAAGCAATGGTTCGTACCATGATCAGCCAGGATGGAGGTAATCCCGACAAGATGAATCTGGTAGATGTGGGATTTGACCTGATTCCTTCCCTGGCTTCCGGGCAGGCAGATGCTATTATGGGCGGTTTTATTAACCATGAGCAATTGATTCTGGAAAAGGAAGGCCATGCCATGAAGTCAATCAGTCCCGTTGATTACGGCGTACCTGATTATTATGAACTGGTCCTCACTGCAAGTGATGCGGGCATTGAAGTGAAAAAAGATCAGCTTACCCGCTTCATCCTAGCGATGCAGGAAGGACAGAAATATGTGACAGAGCACCCCGAGGACGCGCTGAACATTCTGCTTGCGCATGAGAACGAAACCTCTCCACTTGACCCGGAGATCGAAACCAAAAGCCTGAATATTTTACTGCCACTGATGAATGAAAAAGGTCAGCCGTTTGGCGGGCAGGACGCCTCTTCTTGGGAAAACGTACGTGCATGGCTTGTTCAAAGTGAACTGATTCCGGATTCCGTGAAGACTGAGGATGCTTATATCAACTTGCAGGGGGAGTAAGGAATCGGATGCTGGATGAGATCAAAGAAAATCTGAAAGTAGTCAATTAGCTATCCGAGAATGACCTTTAACTCAATCATTTATGAAAATTTTGCTATCTAACAAGCTTGCAAACTTATGCGTATAAGGGTAACCGTGCCTGCTTTTGTTGATCAAATTGCTTCTTATAAGGAGGAACTTATATGTCTTATCTGGAACGTGTTCGTACACAAAATCCACTCATTCATAACATTACTAATATTGTTGTTGCTCCCTTTACCGCCAACGGTTTGCTTGCACTCGGTGCATCTCCATTTATGGCCTATGCGTATGAAGAAGTGGCTGATGTCGCCAAAATTTCGGGAGCGGTGGTACTGAACATTGGCACTCTGGACGAAAAGGTAGTTGAAGCGATCCGTCTGGCTGGTCAATCAGCGAATGTAAATAACGTGCCCGTTGTGCTCGATCCGGTTGGAGCTGGGGCAACCCCATACCGTACGGAAACTGTTCAGATGCTCGTACGTGAGCTTCGCCTCACTGTGTTGCGTGGCAATGTGGCGGAAGTCTCCAATGTTATCGGTGAGAGCTGGAGCATCAAAGGCGTGGATGCAGGTCAAGGCGAGGGAGATCGAATCGGAATAGCTGAACGGGCAGCGCAGAAACTTGGCTGTGTAGTCGTCATTACCGGACGCGAGGATGTCATTACGGATGGGCAAACGACTTTCCTGACGAGTAATGGACATGTCCTGCTTACTCAGGTGACCGGCGCAGGCTGTCTTCTTAGCTCCGTGATTGGTGCCTTTGCAGCTATAGCAAAACCGGGAGAAGACGTTCTGGGCAGTATTGTGGAAGCACTCGCTTTCTATGGCGTTGCAGCAGAGATTGCCGCGGAGCGAACCGCTGATCTGGGACCGGGCAGCTTCCAAATTGAATTGCTGAACCAACTGGCCCAAGTGACACCTGACGTTCTCGCACAGCGGGCACAGGTTCGCCAGATTGATGGAGGTGCGCAATGAGTATTGCGCAGGCTTTGACAATCGCAGGTTCGGATAATGGCGGCGGCGCCGGAATACAGGCCGATCTGAAGACCTTTCAGGAGCTCGGCGTATACGGCATGACCGTGATTACAGCCATTGCTGCCCAAAATACAACAGGTGTGCAGGGCGTCTTCCCTATCTCATATGAGGGTATCGCTCAACAGTTGGATTCGACCGGTGATGATTTTCAGCCTACAGCAGTGAAGACGGGCATGCTCTACAGTGCCGAGATCATTCGGCTGGTCGCCGAGAAATGGCAGCAATACGGCTGGTCCAATCTGGTCATCGATCCGGTTATGGTTGCCAAGGACGGAGCCCCTCTGCTACAACAGGAGGCCATTCAGGCCCTAATTACAGAGTTAATGCCTCATGCACTGATCACGACACCGAATATTCCGGAAGCCGAGCTGCTCACCGGGATGTCCATTATGAATTTGAGTCAGCGTGAAGAAGCTGCCAAGCGGATCGTGCAGATGGGCTCGACGTATGCTTTGGTGAAGGGTGGTCATGATCAGGGAAGTGGCATGATTGTCGATGTGCTCTATGATGGGCAGTCATTTCATTACCTGGAGAATGTTCGAGTGGTGACACGACATACCCATGGAACGGGATGCACGTATTCTGCAGCCATTACTGCCGAATTGGCAAAGGGCTCCTCTGTGCTTGCTGCCGTCACGACGGCGCGAGCATTCATTCAGGCGGCTATCGAAGATGAGCTAGGGATTGGGGCCGGGCACGGGCCGACGAATCATTTTGCGTATCAGCGCAGACAGCGAGGTGAGCAGTGATGCGCCATCTGGATGCAGCAGCGATACGCCGTGCGATGCAGGTGTATTTGGTGATGGGCAGCGTGAATACGACGCGTGACCCGGTGGAGGTGCTTCGCCAGGCCATCGCTGGCGGCATTACGCTGTTCCAGTTCCGGGAAAAAGGAACTGGCGCTCTGGTTGGCGAAGCACGCATCACACTTGCGATGCGGCTTCGCGAGGTGTGCAGCCAGCACGGCATACCGTTCATCGTGAACGATGATGTAGAGCTGGCTGTAGCGGTGGAGGCCGACGGCATGCATGTCGGCCAGGACGATGCGGACGCGGCGCTGGTACGCGCCCGCATCGGAGAAGGGCGGATGCTTGGCGTATCCGCCCACTCCGCGCTGGAAGCCCGCCGTGCGGTGCAGGCGGGCGCCGACTATCTTGGCGTCGGGCCCATGTACCCGACGCCGTCCAAAGCGGATGCCCACGCTGTGCTGGGCCCCGCCGGGGTGGCCGAACTGCGCGCCGCAGGCATCGCAGTTCCGCTCGTGGGTATCGGCGGCATTACGCCCGATACCACGGCCGCCGTGATGGCGGCAGGAGCCGACGGCGTAGCCGTCATCTCCGCCATCGCGGGCGCGGCCGACGTGCGCGCAGCGGCTGCGCAGTTCGCTGCGGCGGTGCGCGGGATGCAGGCGTAGCCATGCGCTCCCTGCACCGCCAGCCCGTGGGCTGCACCAAGTGCCTGGTGCAGCCTAACAACACTTTGCCTCCTCTCCATTAAGATGAGGCAGTCGCTACCCATACAGTGCAACAGTCAATAACATTAACAAGCAGCACTCCCATAAGCGACGGATTATTGAAATTATCCAAGCTTTCAATCATTTACACATTTATTTAGTTTTCAGTCACCCAATCCACTCTCAAGATGCGGTTTCCATGCTCGCATCTTATTTTTCCATTTTCACCTGTTGACTCTCACGTAACGTGACGCTGTACAATCGATGGTGTAAGGAGGTTTCAATCATGGCCATGAAAGTAAAAGAAGTAGCCGAACTTGTCGGGATCAGTGTGCGCACACTGCATCATTATGATGAGATCGGACTGTTAATACCGGACGAAGTGACTTCTGCCGGGTATCGACTGTATTCAGATGCCAATCTGGAAATGCTGCAGCAGATTTTATTTTTTAAAGAACTCGATTTCTCTCTGAAAGATATCAAGAAGATTATAAACAATCCCTCTTTCGATCAGGAGGAAGCCCTAAATATGCATCGCCATATTCTGCTGGAGAAGCGCCAGCGATTGGACCAAATGATTGCCACCATTGATAAATCGGTTCAACACGTGAGAGGAGAGATTAAAATGACAGCCAAGGAACAATTCGAAGGATTTAATTTCAGTCATAATCCGTATGAGCAGGAAGCCCGGGAACGTTGGGGAGACCAATCCGTGGATCAGGCTAACCAAAAATTACAGAACCAGCCTCCCGAGAAGCAAAAAGCCCTATCCGATCAAATGAACTCAATCTACACCCGACTGGCAGCAATTCGTCACATTGACCCCACCTCTGACGAGGCTCAAGCCGGTATCTCGGAATGGTACACCTATCTGAACAACATGGGTAATTATTCACCTGAAGCCTTCAAAGGGCTGGGGCAGATGTACGTGGAAGACGAACGCTTTACACGCAATATTGATCAATTCGGCGAAGGCTTGGCTGTTTTTATGCGGGATGCCATGGCTACCTTTGCAGATCAAAACAGCTAATGAGGTGATAAGCTTTAGTTCCATTTTGCATCAACCGATGCCCACCGCCATTAGGTATTCAATTGCTTACTTGGACAAATAATGCATCACTTGGATCCATTTCTTACTATTCTAATTCAAAAAGGGACGTACGCCATTGGCGCTACGTCCCTCTTTTCGTACCTCAGCCGCAATGTGAACGAGCCTTTCAGTCCATTCACTCTGAGTACGCCTTTTTTATGTTTGCTATCCTGCATTCCACAACGGTTCTGCATTCTCCAGTAGGATCAATTAAGCTCTTGGAGCATGATCAGATGACGATGCATCCGATGCCAGACTGGTCTTTGCCATCCGTCCTGGAATCTGCCATGCCGATACGATCGCCAGTACGATGAATAACAGATCAACCGGCTCGCTGAAATAATCCGTAAAGGTTTCCACAAATGCACTTACCATCTCACCATCGAATACCAGATCCATCATGTTCGCATCGCTGAACAACTCGGATGTAAAATACACCACCGTCAAATACTTCCCAAGCAAAATGCCGATAAGTGCAAATATAACTGCGATGACTTTATGTACCGTCGCGATCTGTTTGTTCGAGAACAATACAACAGCATAGCCTGTGAGCGCCCCAATGACAATAGCAATGAGCCCAAGCTCTCTTTCCGTCATGGCAGCGATCACTGCCCACACAATACCCCCTACAACTGCTGCCAATAAACCACCAACGATTGGCATGCCGATCTTGATCCCTTGTTTCTCTTCCACCTTGACTTTCCTTCCTGAGTCATGCTTATGCTTATTTTCCAGAATTCACCTTTCCTATGAAACCACAAAATATGCTTTTATTTAACAAATTTCTATGCTTAGGTAAGCAGATTATTGATTTTTAGAACAGGCGGCACATTTGCCTATGATCCACATAATATGCTGTAAAAAGAGGTATGGAAGGAGCAACTCCCTTGTACAGTTATCCTTATTATCGGAATGACAGCATGATCATAGCTCAGGTTACGAAAGCAATAAACGGAGAATCATCAGCTATTGCCTGTTATACCAAACTTGCTGAATTGGCACCGACTACAGAAGAAAAAATGCGTATTCTGGAGATTCGCCAAGATGAAATGAAGCATCTTCAATATTTTATTAGTATCTATGTATCCTTGACGGGAGTTCAGCCCACTGTCCAAATCGCTCAGGATTGTCCATCCGAATACATCGCGGGAATTCATTATGCCTTCAAAGATGAGCAACAGACCGTCGAATTTTATTCTGATGCTGCAGATCAGGCCACTGACCCCCATATTAAAGAAACATTTAGACGGGCTGCCACAGACGAGCAAAGGCATGCCGTATGGTTCCTGTACTTTCTTACAAAGCATAAAGCTCCACTGTAAAATAAAAATACATCCCCTCCTATTGGCATAGGAGAGGATGCGAAATTATAGTGATTTCTTATTTAGACTTCCTTAGACGGTTTAATAACAGCAGCAATCTGTGCCAAAATGGCATCCACCGATGCTGGGTCATTCACGTCATACTCATCGATGTTCAAACGCAGTACCGGACAAGCCGTAAATTGATTAATCCATACTGAATAGCGCTCATGCATATGCTCCCAGTAGGAACGGTCCGTCTGGATCTCCATTTCCCGTCCACGTTCCGTAATTCGATTCAGAATGGATGGCAGACTGCCCTCCAGGTAGATCAGAACATCCGGATGAGGAAAATACGGTGTCATCACCATGGCTTCAAACAAGCTGCTGTACGTCTCGAAATCCGTAGCCGACATTGTGCCCTGATCCGCATGCATTTGCGCAAAGATGCCAGTATCCTCATAAATGGAACGATCCTGTACAAATCCGCCGCCCAGTTCAAAGATTTTCTTCTGTTCCTTGAAACGCTCTGCCAGGAAGTAAATCTGCAAATGGAAGCTCCAACGTTCGAAGTCATGATAGAACTTCTCCAGATATGGATTGTGGTCGACTTGCTCAAGAGAAGTCTTGAAATTCAATCGCTCTGCCAGGGCAGCTGTTAGTGTGGATTTGCCCACTCCAACGGTACCTGCTACCGTAATTAATGCATTCGCCGGAATGCCATAGTTGTTCATGTGATATACTCCTTTACCTGATTAACAATGTGTTTGAAATGTTCAGGATGTTCTACAAAATCGAGCTGTTCCGCATTCACCTTAATGATAACCGGCGGATTCGGGCTGCTAGCCAGGTAGGCCATGCCTGTTTTGTAATCTGCAATTAACTGTTCCATATACGCTGGGTCCATATCCTGCTCAAAAGACCGTCCACGTTTATTAATGCGATGCATTAAGGTATCGAGTTCAGCTTCGATATAAAGCACCAGATTGGGCTTCGGCAGATCATCCGTTAAGAGATGATAGATTTGACGGTATTTGTCCCGTTTTGTTCCCTTTAGGGTACGATCGGCAAAAATCATATTTTTATAGATATGATAGTCCGAAATGACCGGTATGTTCTGTTTAATATAGTGAGCACCCGTATCTTCCAGTTGCTTGAATCGGTTGCATAGAAAAAACATTTCAAGCTGAAAGCTCCACTCATCTATATCCTGATAGAAGGAAGCCAGAAAGGGATTCTCTTCTACAATTTCCTTCACCAGCGGAAGATTCAATTCCTGGGAAAGCATCGTTGCCAACGTTGTTTTCCCGGCTCCTATGGGACCTTCCACTGCAATAAACGGTGCTGATTTCATCGTGTTCCAGTTCCTCCTCGTACTCATGCGTGTTTCCGTTTCTATATAGACCCCACCTATTGTATCACAGCTTCGATGATGGGAAGGCCAGTATTTTATGTATAAAATGAGTTTTATCTCAACGGACTACGATAAATAAAACAGCCTGTGGTAGTTATCATAATTCCTACAATTCATAAATAACAGAAAAAGACACGATCGCTTATATACGATCGTGTCTTTCGATTGCTTGGCGGCGTCCTACTCTCCCAGGACCCTGCGGTCCAAGTACCATCGGCGCTAGAGGGCTTAACGGTCGTGTT
>NZ_JAROCD010000015.1:0-166018 GCF_030433635.1 Paenibacillus vandeheii | reverse complement strand
CCTTAGCTCAGCTGGATAGAGCGTTTGACTACGAATCAAAAGGCCGGGAGTTCGAATCTCTCAGGGCGCGCCATTATAACTTAATACGCCGGCGTGGCGGAATGGCAGACGCGCTCGACTCAAAATCGAGTGGGAAACCGTGGAGGTTCGAGTCCTCTCGCCGGTATAGATAACGGGATGTAGCTCAGCTTGGTAGAGCACCTGGTTTGGGACCAGGGGGTCGCATGTTCAAATCGTGTCATCCCGATCTCAAAAAAGACAAACTATCTTTTCATAGATAGTCTGTCTTTTTATTTATATTTTGAAGTATGCTGAGCAATAACAACCTCTTCACTCATGGCAACCTTTAATAAGGGAATAACTATAGCTTTTATCTTGTTTGCGCTCAAGTGCAGCGTATTACTGATGCCTTAGGTTGATTTTGCATAAACCCCAAGTCTTTCGGTCACAATAGGTTTAAAAAGTGATAGAAGGGGTTCATGTGAACACGTTTAACTTCAAAAAACAATTCAAGAGACGCTGGCGTCGGTGGAAACGAACAGTATGGATGACTGCAGCGCTGGCTGCTGTAGCTTTATTGGCTTACAGTGGTTTGCCGATTTCTTCTGCGATCGAGCGTTTACTAACGACCAATTTCAGCGAGGCAGTATCCGTAATGGGACCTGCAACGAATGAACAAAGGTCTGAGCAAGAAATTGAGACTTTGATGGAACAACTCGGGTCTGATCCGGACCGTTTAACGAGTGTTGTGCTGGAGACGCAATATATATGTGGGGTAGAAACGGAACATAAGATGGCGATTCCTCAATGGAAGATGCTGCTACTTCAACATCCGGATTGGGATGCTCAGGTTGAGTCAGCAGCAGTGTTACGCGTTAAGCAACATGTGGACGATCTTTCTCCACTATGTAAAGAGCAGGCGTATATTAGTATAGATGCTGTGGGCAATCTCAACCTTTATGAGGGGAGACCAGCAGAAGAGAAAGTCATCCGTACTTTTTTTCAAATGGACGTAGGGACGTTGGAGACTTCATTGCCGGAAGGTGTATTGGAGCAGTTGCAGCAGGGGATCCGTATTCAGGACAAGGATGAATATGATAGTGTGATTTCGACGTTCAGCGATTATGCGGTGGATGAAGCCAATAAAGAAATCCGTAATGGAGGATAAATAAATAGGCTGATCTGCATTTAACGTATTTGTTTACATTGTATAGAGGAGAAGTACCTTCTCGAAGGACATTCACATCTTATACAACATACGAAGTGTAACGAAGGACATCGAAAGATGTCCTTTTTGTCGTTCCATGACCGAAACACCTGAATATAGGAAATAACGATTGTAGGTTGTTCACGAAATTCAGGCGAGTGTAAGGAAGGACAAAGTTTTTCCTGCCGCAGGGTCTATCTTTTGTTATAATGAAATGAACGATACATATGTTCGCTTTTGTAAGGGAGAGATGGATTTGCGTTTTTTGGGAATTGACCCGGGGATTGCGATTGTCGGTTTTGGTTTTGTGGATAAAATCGGCAGTAAGGTAACACCTGTACAATATGGCTGTATTCAGACTGAAGCTCATACCCCTGAAGAAGAACGGCTGCTTCATGTATATGAGGGCATGGTACAGCTGATTGATAAATATAAACCGGACGCGGTAGCGCTGGAGAAACTTTTTTTCAATCGTAACGTTACAACAGCGATGTCTGTCAGTCAGGCGAGAGGTGTCATGGTACTGGCTGCTGCCCAGAAGGGACTGCCTATTGCCGAATATACGCCGATGCAGATTAAGCAGGCGATTGTTGGATACGGAAAAGCGGAGAAGCGGCAAGTGCAGGAGATGGTCAAAATGTTTTTGCGTTTACAGGCGATTCCGAAGCCGGATGACGTAGCGGATGCTTTGGCTGTAGCCGTGTGCCATGCACACTCCTATACATTAAATTCCAAGTTGAATGAGGTATTGCGAAAATGATTGATTTTCTAAGAGGACAGTTTATACATCTGGAGAACGAATATATTGTGCTTGATGTGCACGGAGTCGGATATCGTGTGTTCTGCCCGAACCCTTTTGCATTTGCGAAGCAAGAGGGCGAAATTATAGTGTATACCCATCACCATGTACGAGAAGATGCGATATTGCTGTTTGGTTTTGCTACTCGGGAGGAACAGAAGTTATTTCGCAAGCTGATCGAGGTATCAGGTATTGGCCCCAAAGTTGCTCTGGGTATACTTGCTGGCGGTACGCCGGATCATGTCGTGACGGCCATTTATCAAGAGAATCTGACGTTCCTGACCAAACTTCCGGGAATTGGTAAGAAAACAGCGCAGCGTATGATACTGGACCTCAAGGACAAATTGGATGGTTTTGGTGCTGCTACGTATGCAACAGGTTTGTTTGCTCCTCCTTCAGAAGAAGCAGGAAGCGGCTCTGCCTGGGACGAAGCTCGTGAAGGTCTCAAGGCGCTGGGTTATACCGACAGTGAGCTCGATAAAGTATGGCTCAAACTGAAGAAAGATGTTACTTCGGCTGATTCTGTTGATGTGTTAATGAAACGGGCACTGCAAATGCTGTTTACAGGATAATTAATTTTGCCTCTATAATAGAGCAGTAAGCCGCATAAAAAAGGTAGGGATGAACATGGATGACCGGATTATTTCCGCGAACCTGATGATGGAAGATCAAGCTGTGGAGCTCAGCCTTCGTCCCCGGTATCTGAATGAATATATCGGGCAGAACCAGGCTAAGGAAAATTTGAAAATATACATTGAAGCCGCCAAAATGCGTAATGAGGCGCTCGATCATGTGTTGTTATATGGCCCGCCTGGACTTGGGAAAACAACACTTGCGAATATCATTGCCAACGAATTGGGTGTTAACTTGCGTACGACATCAGGACCAGCAATTGAACGCCCAGGCGATCTGGCTGCGTTGCTGACTAACCTGCAAGAAGGGGATGTCCTGTTTATTGACGAGATTCATCGCCTTCATCGTACGGTAGAAGAAGTTATGTATCCCGCGATGGAAGACTTTGCGTTGGATATTATGATCGGAAAAGGCCCAAGTGCCCGCTCTGTACGTCTTGATCTGCCATCATTTACACTGATTGGTGCTACAACTCGCGCAGGCTTGCTGTCTGCGCCTCTCAGAGACCGGTTTGGTGTTATTAGTCGGCTGGAATTCTACACGGTGGATGAGCTGGCCTACATCGTCTCACGAGCCTCCGAGATTCTAGGGGTGGAGATTGTTGGTAATGCCGCTGAGGAGATCGCATTGCGCTCCCGTGGGACGCCAAGGATTGCCAATCGTCTGCTAAAAAGAGTGCGTGACTTTGCTCAGGTACGGGGTGATGGTATCATCACACAGACTCTGGCGGAAGAAGCACTGCAACGTCTTCAGATTGATCCGCGCGGTCTGGACGAGATCGATCACAAGATGCTCAAATCAATGATTAACAGTTTCCGTGGAGGCCCGGTGGGTCTGGATACGATTGCCGCTACGATCGGTGAAGAGAGTCAAACCATTGAGGATGTTTACGAGCCCTATCTGCTGCAGATTGGTATGCTTCAACGTACACCGAGGGGCAGAATTGTAACGGACCAGGCCTATCATCATCTGGGTTTGCCTGTTCCACCGAGAGATGCCAAATAAATTGTGATTATATATCAAAGAGATTCATTTCAAAATACAACTTGGGACAAACATGGAGAGGAGACTGATCGTGGGGAAAGCAATGCAAACAAAGAAGTGGAGTCGGCGTTTGAAGGTTCTGGCCGCAGCTCTGTTGACGGTAGGGTGTCTGCAAGTGCCTGTGTATGCCGCTGAAAGTGATGGACAGATGATCCGGGTAGCCATGTTTGCGAACCTGGGGAGTACGTATAAATCGACTACACCATTGATTACGCTTGAGTCGAGTGGAAAATGGAATATTGGTTCCGAAAGCGGAGCAAGCATAACCCTTCCGGCAGGACAAATCCGTTTCAGTGCGGATGGATTCCGCGTCAAAGTATTGGAAACAGGGGATTTCAAAACGGCAGCAGCAGCTGCGAAATTGTTGCAGGCCACCAGCGATAAACCGTTGTTGTTTACAACGTCTCTGAATGGTAAAGCAACCTATCAGCTCTACACCGGTAACTATGCTACAGAAG
Source organism: Paenibacillus vandeheii (assembly GCF_030433635.1). Classification (NCBI taxonomy): domain Bacteria; kingdom Bacillati; phylum Bacillota; class Bacilli; order Caryophanales; family Paenibacillaceae; genus Paenibacillus; species Paenibacillus vandeheii. The sequence goes on along the minus strand of NZ_JAROCD010000015.1, from coordinate 161,877 downwards.
CGTTGGCCGGACAAGCGGTAGCACGCGTGCAAAAAGTGGCCGCAGCCCAACTGGGGGGACAAAAACCAGCGGTGACGGGCAGCAAGCGTCTATCGGCTGGAGTCTACAGTTCACTTCAAGAGGCAGAAACAGCGCAAGCGTCCTTTTTATCGGCAGGAGTTAGTGCTTATACGGTGCTTCAACTGGATGGAGGAAGTCAAGGGTATACCGTATGGGTTGGTGAAGCCTCAACAGATGCTGAGCTGGCAACATTCAAAAAGAGTGTGGAAGCCAGTGTTCCAGGAGTATCCCTATCTCCGATAAACAGTAATAGTGCTGCACTTATCATCCGTCAGGATGCCGGGTTAAGTACGGATACACTTAAAACAGCACCGCACTACACCATTGCTGGAAGTGAAGCCAAGGCGTTAGTTCAAGGAGACGGCAGTGGAATCAAAGTGGTGGAACGTTCAGGGCGGACATATCGCGGTAACATGGAAATTAGCATTGTAAGTGGAGATTTGGCTTTGGTTAATGTCGTTCCACTGGAGCAATATTTATACTCCGTCGTTGGTGCAGAAGTTTATTCATCCTGGCCAGCAGAAGCACTGAAAGTACAGGCTGTCGCTGCACGTTCTTATGCACTTCAACAAGGGGACCGTTTCAAAATTGCCAATGTCGTGGATACCACGCTCAGTCAGGCATACAACGGAATGGGCTCAGAGAATGATAAGGTCTCCAGCGCAGTTGATGCCACCACTGGAGAAGTTATCAAGAGCGGTGGTAAGATTGTGGAAGCTGTATTCTCTTCCAATGCAGGGGGACAGACTGCTGATCCATCCGAGGTATGGAACGGAGGCGCGGGTGTGTTCAGTAACGTGGACAGCCCGGGAGACACATCGGCTCAAGCTGGATTACAAACATGGTATCATGTGCTGTTGAGTACAGGAGTCAGCGGCTATATCCGTGAAGATAATGTAAAAGAATTAACGACCAAAACGGATGCGGGTTTAGCCAAAGTGACGGTTACTGCCCAAAATACCAATGTGCGTCCCATTCCGTTAATTCAATCTAATGTTGAACCGGTAGCGAAAATAAATCCAGGCAATGAGGTTGTTGTTCTGGCCAAAGTGCCGCAATCCAATGATTATGCTTGGGTAAGAGGACCATTCACGTCAGCTCAATTGGTTAAATCCTTGCAGGGTAAAACGACTTCTACTGTTCCATCTTCGATTTCAACGCTGGAAGTGACCAAGCGTGGGCCATCAGGAAGAGCACTTGAAGTCACTGCGAATGGCCAGCCTATGTCGGTAAAATATGCAGATACATACCGCTCAGCTTTAGGTGGATTACCGAGTACTTTATTTGATATTGCAGGGACCGGAAGTTATACTGTATTAGGCGCTGACGGCAAAACAGCAAGCAAAACCGGTTCACAGGGTGCTGCTGTACTATCTGCCTCAGGCACAGGAACTTCATCCAGTAATGCTCTTGTGGTTATGAGTGGTGATGGTCAAGCCCGAGCTGTAACTCAGGGGCAAAGCTTCATGTTCATCGGTCAGGGCAACGGGCACGGATTGGGCTTGTCCCAATGGGGTGCCAAAGGCATGGCAGATGAAGGGTATGATTACCAAGCAATATTGAAACACTATTATCAAAATGCGACTATTGTTAAGGAATGAATAGAATATGAATGTGAACTTATATGATTTTGAATTGCCGGAGAAATTGATTGCACAGACGCCGCTGCTTGACCGCACGGCGTCCCGGTTGCTTACCTTAAACAAGGAAAGCGGTGAGGTTAACCATCACACGTTTCCTGATATTATCGACTTCCTTCAGCCTGGAGATACGCTGGTGTTGAATGATACACGAGTTCTTCCAGCCCGTTTGTTCGGAACCAAAGAAGATACGGGGGCAAAGGCGGAAGTACTCCTGCTCAAAAACGTGGAGGGCGACCGTTGGGAAGCTCTGGTTAAACCAGGTAAGAAGCTGAAAACTGGCTCGGCCATCGTTTTTAGCGACGAGCTTAGAGCTGTTATTGATGAAGAAGGCGAGATGGGAGCGCGATTGCTTACGTTCTCCTATGATGGAATCTTTCAGGAGATTCTGGATCGTCTGGGTGAAATGCCGCTGCCTCCTTATATTAGAGAGACACTGGATGACCGCGAAAGATATCAAACGGTATATGCGAAGCATGAAGGATCGGCTGCTGCGCCGACAGCAGGATTACATTTTACGGATGAACTGCTGAACCGGATACGGGATAAAGGCGTTAATATAGCTTTCATCACGCTTCACGTGGGACTCGGAACATTCCGGCCTATGTCGGTTGATAATGTTGAAGAGCATGTCATGCATGAGGAATACTATTCCTTGTCTCAAGAGACGGCGGATCTGATTAATGAAACGAAAAAACGTGGCAACCGTATATTTGCTGTAGGAACGACAAGTTGTCGAACACTTGAAACGGTGGGGAGCAAATTTGAAGACGGGCAGCTGCAAGAGAGCAGCGGCTGGACCAAAATCTTCATCTACCCGGGATATACGTTCAAGGTGATTGACGGGATGCTTACGAATTTCCATCTTCCCAAATCCACATTGGTCATGCTGGTCAGTGCGCTTGCGGGCAGAGAACAAATCATGCATGCATATGAGGAAGCAATTAAAGAACAATACCGTTTCTTTAGCTTTGGCGATGCCATGTTGATTTATTAAGTTGTGAAGGTATTACGATTAATTTTTAGAGGATGATTAAAACCAATGGCAGCAATTACGTATGAACATATCAAAACCTGTAAACAATCCGGAGCCCGTTTGGGACGTGTACATACACCTCACGGTATTATTGAGACACCAACCTTCATGCCTGTAGGAACACAGGCGACGGTGAAGACGATGAGTCCCGAAGAGCTGAAAGAGATGGATGCTCAAATCATTTTGAGTAACACCTATCATCTGTTTCTGAGACCTGGGCATGAAATTATTCGTCAGGCAGGCGGACTGCACAAATTTATGAACTGGGATCGTCCGATTTTGACTGACAGTGGCGGGTTCCAAGTGTTTTCTCTGAGTGAGATGCGCAAAATTACGGAGGAAGGCGTTAACTTCCGCTCCCATCTCAATGGGGACAAAAAGTTCCTTTCGCCTGAAGTGGCAATGGAAATTCAGAATGCACTGGGCTCCGATATTATGATGGCATTTGATGAATGCCCGCCGTATCCGGCAGAGTATGAATATGTAAAAAAATCACTTGAAAGAACGAGTCGCTGGGCAGAACGTTGTCTGGAAAGTCATGCTCGTCCAAATGATCAAGGGCTGTTTGCCATCGTACAGGGAGGCATGCATGAAGATCTTCGCCGCCAGAGCGCGGCAGATTTGACTTCCATGGATTTCCCGGGGTATGCTATTGGTGGACTGAGTGTTGGAGAACCGAAACATTTGATGTATGGTGTGTTGGACTACACTGTTCCTTTGTTGCCGTCCAATAAACCACGCTATCTAATGGGTGTTGGTTCACCCGATGCATTGATTGAGGGATCGATTCGCGGAGTGGACATGTTCGATTGTGTTCTGCCTACTCGAATTGCCCGTAACGGAACTACAATGACCAGCCAAGGACGTCTGGTAGTTCGTAATGCCAAGTTTGCAACTGATTTTGGGCCACTAGACCCTGAATGTGATTGCTACACTTGCCGTAACTATTCCAGAGCTTATCTGCGTCATTTAATCAAAGCGGATGAAACGTTTGGCTTGCGTTTGACGACCATCCACAATCTTCATTTCTTGCAGAATTTGATGCGCAATGTGCGTAAAGCCATAATGGAAGATCGTTTGCTTGATTTCCGGGATGAATTTTTCGATCAATATGGTCTTCATGACAATGACAGAGGTTTCTGATCAGGGGTTTTTACGGAGCCGAAGTAACAAGTTTTACTTGTAAGTATAGTCGATAAGGGGGAGTTTGAATGTTTCAGGGTATGAATTTAGCGGGAACTCAAGCAGGCGGTGGAATTGTATCTCTGATAGTACCTTTGGTACTTATGGTTGCGATTTTTTACTTCTTGATGATTCGTCCACAGAACAAAAAACAAAAGCAACGTAATTCCATGTTAGGTCAATTGAAAAAAGGCGATAAAATTGTTACCATCGGTGGTCTTCACGGAACGATCGCTGAAATCACGGATGATGTGGTTGTACTGCGTGTAAACGATGTAACTAAACTGACTTTCGATCGTAATGCGATCAGCAGTGCAGTTGCCCGCGATACGGCTGAATAAATCCTAGATGTTAAAAAGCCTGTAAGGCTATGAGTACGTTTGCAGCGTATTCTTCATTGTCAGAGAACTGGATCTCCTTGGAGACCCGGTTCTCTTTTTCTTTTTTTAGTAACCGTTACACCCCGATCTTCTATGATCTTCGTGTGTTGACTCCAAATATTCCTCCTAGTGCAGAAATCAGGAAGGCACTTGCAAGCTGCAGACTGTCTTTCCAATTAAACGAGGCGTCGAGTGCCAGAAATCCGATCATCAATACAATTAGTCCGTAAACGATTCCGGTAATCCCTCCGTGGTACCAGCCTCGCTCACCCGACCTCTTGCCAGATACAAATCCTCCCACCAACAAGGACAAGCCATGTACAACGTACGTATACAGGGAAAGATCTTGTTCCCGCATTCCGGTCATCCAGAGAAAGAAGGATAGAATCAATGCACCTAACATCATCCACACAAAAGCATGACAGAGGCCCGAAAGAATCGGGTTAGACATTCGAAATGAAACCATTCGGCGAATCAACTGCATGAAGCAACCCCCTTGTACAAGTTTGAAATTAATACAGTGTATGGTCAAGCCCTCCGACTTATGAACTGAATTTTCCATTAAATGAACGGTTTATATTTGCATGAGCATGTAAGCTTCAGGCCAAAATAGGGATTACGCTTCAGGTACCTGTATAAAATTCAGATCCGAAGGAGGAACCCTGTTGTGAATTTCTCAGATGTCGGAGCACATATCTTTCGAACCATACTAATGTACTTTATTGTCTATGGGTCTATTCGGATAATGGGTAAACGTGAAATCGGGAAGCTGTCCATGTTTGATCTGGTCGTATCCATCATGCTTGCAGAGATTGCGGCATTTGTCATCGAAGATACCAATAAGCCGTTATCCCACGGAATAGTACCGATGTTGACCGTACTGGTAGTACAGATTGCCATGGCTTTTCTCAGTCTCAAAAGCCGCAAGCTTCGATTGATGATCGATGGGAAGCCAACCGTGTTAATTTACAAAGGTAAATTACATCGAGATGAGATGCGCAAGCAGCGTTACAACCTGGATGACCTGCTGTTGCAGCTTCGGGAACAAAATATAGACAGTATTGGTGAAGTGGAATTTGCCATATTGGAGACCACAGGCAAGCTAACTGTTTTTCCAAAAGGTCAGAGCTCTTCAAACGGAAACAGTGGCTCTTCAGGCTCTGGTTCGACAGGCTCTAATTCCAAACAAAAAGGGCGAAATAACAAAATAGAAGGCCTTGAAAATATCAAATATGAAGGGCTGCCATTGCCATTAATTATGGATGGAAAAGTACAGGATCAGAACCTCGAACTGATCGGAAAAACGAGATTTTGGCTTAAAAATCAGATCCAGCACAAAGGTATTATGGAATTCAAAGACGTGTTTATCTGTTCCATTGATCATAACGGGAAAATTTACGTAAGTTCCAAAGATGATAAAGATAAATGAACTCTAAGAACGGCGTTTAAACCAGGAACCGATAATGGGAGCACGGGAAAGATCGTGAAAATCAATCATTTTGGTCCAGCCCATTACGATGAAATAAACGATCAGACCCACAAGGGGCGCGAGAAGCATTCTGAGCCAAAATGGAAGCAGGCTCGCGGTCTGTTCGTAAATGATCAGAGTAGCGCCGCCCATAATGAGCATACCAGTGCCTGTTTTGACCCAATCCATCATCTTGAAACGGAACTGTAACAGGCTGCGTACACTTCTTGCATGTAAAAGAGTAACAACCGTTGAATTTACACAGATGGCAATCACTGCTCCAAAAATACCGTATTCCGGCCGGGAGGCGAGTACCAAAATCAATGTAATTTTGATGACAGCACCAATAAACGTATTAAGCAGTGCTTTCCCCGGACGATCAAGTGCCTGAAGAGCGGCTTGAAGCGGAGCTTGAATGTAGATAAACAAAGCAAAAGGAGCCATGAGCTTAAGCATGCTTCCAATCGATGCATCATTATACAGGACAAGACACATCGGTTCGGCAAGCACATACATAAACACAGAAAATGGAGCACCTGTTACAAGTGCTAATCGCAAAGCCTGATGCATCCGTTTATGAATGAGCGCGCGGTCACCGTGAGCCGAGGCCTCAGACAATGAAGGGACAAGTGATGTGGCTAACGAGGACGTTAGTGCTCCCGGCAGTAGAAGAAGCGGTATTATCATGCCTTGTAATGCACCATACTGGGCCGTGGCGAGCCCTTTGGAGATACCTGCAATAGCTAGGCTCTGTGCGGTTACAATTGTCTCAGCGAGATAGGATAGGGAACCAACTAACCGCCCGGCAGTTACAGGTATGGAAATCGCGAGTAAACGACGAAGAAGTCCAGGTTCTGATCCGGTTGAGTTTTTTGAAAGAGCAGGTTTGGGTTTGAGTGTAGATTCGAGTATGGGTTGATGTTGATCGATATATTTCTTCTGTTTAGCATAGTTCCACAATAACACGAGCATACCGACGAATTCACCGACGAGCGCACCCAGCATGGCTCCTGCTGCAGCTTGGGCAATTCCTTTGGGCAAGAGGAGCCAGGAAAACCAGATCACACAGATAATGCGAATGACCGTTTCAACGATCGACGAAACAGCCGTAGGCATCATGTTCTGCTTACCCTGGAAGTAACCTCTGTAGACTGCAGATACGGCGATGATGGCAATCATAGGGCTCATGCTGACAAACGTGTGATAGACCCTCTCATCGGTCAGAACATATTGGGTCACCCATGGAGCAAAAATAATGCATAAAAACATAAACACAACACCAAGGGTCAGTGTGAAGCTCAGGCTGATTTGCAAAATCCGTTGGGGTGAATAACGGTTGGCACCTGTATCGGCTTCGGCTACGAGCTTGGCTACGGCCAATGGAATACCACCAGTGATCAATGTGACGAGTACGATGAAAAAGGGATAGCTCAGTTGGTAGATGCCAACACCTTCTGCACCGATGACCCGTGGCAGCACAATGCGCGGGATGAACCCGAGAATCCGATTAATAATGCCTGCGGCGAGCAGGATCATGGCTCCCTGGATAAATGTCTGTTTCTTCAAGACTACCCCTCTTTCCCGGTTGGAGTGCAGGTTTTCATAAACGGGACAATTCCCTCGTTCTTCATCCTATGCCAGTCCAATATCTTCTCATGACAACTTGGACACGATTAACAAAAAGATCCATCACCAGCAAGAAGGAATATGATCGGGTAAAGTCGAATGATGTAATATTGATGCCGCATAAAGGCTTGGATGTATGAAGGGAGGCTCCCCGTTGGAGGAAATGAATGATGTGGAGTTGGAACAGTCTATAGAGATGCTCTGCCGCAGCAAGGCAGAGGAATTAAGGCTTGTCGGTTACGAATATGTCACCAGCAAAGATGTCTGGAATTGCGTCAGTCATAAATATGAAAAGCAGGGCATTCCACCGCTTCACCAACTGGTGAACGACATATTGTCACTGAAAGCAACAAGCTTTATGAACTTTATGACCGTGTCTGCATACCGGGGGTCCTCTTTCTAAACGAAAGGGATCTTTTTTGTTGGAAATTGACTGCTTTTTACGGCATCGCTATAATAGGAATATTGAGAACGAAAGGGGATCTAGGAACGGCATGAAAAGAATCGTCAGTTTCATTTTGGTCGTGCTTGTGACCGCAGGAGTAATGTTGGGCACAAGTCCAGGGCTGCTCAAAAATATACGCTTGGGCCTTGATTTAAAAGGAGGCTACGAGATCTTATATGAAGCAGAGCCGCTGGAAAAAGGACAAGAAGTCACCAAAGCATCTTTGGTGCAAACAGCAAAAAGTTTGGAGAGCCGTGCCAATGCGCTCGGAACAAGCGAGCCGGAAGTAACAACTGAAGGAACGAACCGGATCCGCTTGAAGCTGGCCGGGGTTACCGACGAGGCTGAAGTCAGAGCCAAAATGAAAGAACCTGCTGTCATGACCTTCCGCAGTAAAGCTGAGAATGACAAAGAAGGCGAATACACCAAAATCGAGCTTCGGGGAAATGAGTTTGTCGAGAATGGTGCAAAAGTTGTGTTTAATCAGCTTAATGCTCCGATGATTGACATTCAAGTTAAAGACAAAGCGAAGTTTGCTGAGATCACCAAACGTTTGATTGGACAACCTTTGGCCATCTATCTGGATGATCAATTGTTATCAGCTCCAACGGTGCAGCAGCAGCTGAGTGACGGCTCTGCGCAGATTACGGGTAATTACTCACGTGAGGAAGCCAATCAGCTTCGTGATACCATTAATTTGGGCGCGCTGCCGTTGAAACTGACAGAGAAATACTCTCAAAGCGTTGGAGCAACACTGGGTAAACTTTCTTTGGACCAGACGATAAAGGCGGGATTAATTGGTTCCGTAATTATCTTGGTGTTCATGATTGGTTTGTACCGTATTCCGGGGATTATTGCGAGCTTTGCCTTAATCACACACACGTGGCTGGTACTTGCAATCTTCTACTTGGGAGAATTTGTACTTACCCTTCCAGGGATCGCGGCATTTATCCTGGGTATAGGGATGGCCGTGGATGCCAACATCATCACGTATGAGCGGATCAAGGAAGAGATGCGGAGTGGTAAGTCCATATTGTCATCGGTTAGAGCTGGTGGTAAGAGTTCATTCCGTACCATCATTGACTCCAACATCACGACGATCATTGCGGCTTCAGTGATGTTCATCATGGGTACAGGTGCGGTTAAAGGTTTCGCATTGGTACTGATTTTTGACATCGTAACCAGCATTATCACGAATATTTTCTTCTCCCGCTTCCTGTTGACCCTGCTTGTGCGGGCTAACGTGTTGAAGAAGCCTAAGTACTTCGGAGTGAAGGAGAGTGAAATTCGTGCGCTTTAATTGGAATTTTGATTATGTTAAAGGCAGTAAAATTGCCTATACCTTTTCCATTATTTTAACGATTGCAGGTATTATCAGTATTCTGGCCCTGGGATTGAATTATGCGGTAGATTTCCGTGCCGGTTCAAATGTAGATATCTCGGTATCAAAGGTGATCAAAACGGAACAAATCAATCCTATTGTGAAAGACCTTGGCGTTGACACAAAGGATGTTCATATTACAACAGGTGCTGACCGGGTTAACGTTCGTTTCTCGAACGTGCTGGATGAGAATCAGGAAAGCAAGTTTAAGCAAGAGTTCACCAAGCTGGATTCAACCGCTTCGTATGAAGTCAACACGGTTGACCCGGAGATGGCTAAAGAACTGGAACGCAATGCCATATATGCGGTTCTCATCGCAAGTATCGGGATTATGATCTATGTAGCTATCCGGTTCGAATGGCGCTTCGCTGTGGCAGCGGTGGTTTCACTGTTCCATGATGCATTTGTGGTAATAAGTGTATTCTCCATTTTCCGCCTCGAAGTGAATTTGACCTTCATTACGGCGGTACTGACCATTGTCGGGTTCTCGATCAATGATACCATCGTTATCTTTGACCGGATTCGCGAGAATATGCGTTTTGCTAAAAAGACTACAAAAGCCGATTTGCGTGAAGTAGTCAACCGCAGTTTGGCGCAAACGATGACACGTTCCTTGAATACCACATTCACCGTGTTTATCGCTTCGCTCTGCTTGTTTATTTTTGGTGGAGAATCCATTCGCATGTTCTCACTTGCTATGGTCATCGGAACATTGTTCGGTGCTTATTCTTCGATCTACATCGCCGCTCCATTGTGGCTGGCACTTAAAGGTAAGCAAACAGAGAAACCTAAAGCAGCTGTCAAAGCATCCAACTAAACATTGTATTGTCAAGCCGCGTCTGCCAGGCGCGGTTTTGCAACTTTAGGTAGAGTATTAAGGGGGGGCATCGCCATGACCAGAGAACGTTTCCCTTCTGTTCACGCTGCCACGTGGAGCGGGATCGCCGGGAATTTGACACTCGCAGTAATCAAGGCTGGGTTCGGTTATATGGCAAACAGCAAATCGTTGCTTGCAGACGGCCTGCACTCTGCTTCAGAAGCTGCTTCTTCATTGTCCGGCCTCTTTCCCTCGAAGTCTGTACAAACCAAAAGAAAGGCTCGTAGGGAGCGGTCAAAGGAACATTCACGTATCGCGAGACCTGGAATTTCGGTATTATTGTCTGTGCTCATCCTTATGGGAGGATTGCAGATTGCTATCTCCGCTTTGGGTAGTCTGTCTGGAGATGAACCAGAGTCGCTAGAGAAGTATACCCATGCACTTGTCGTGGCTTTTGCAGCACTGGCTGTGAAAGAAGCAATCTTTCAATATCAATACAGATATTTCCGTAAACGAAATCAATCGCAGGCTCTGGCGTATGCACAGCAGCATCGTCGGGCACTCTACTGTTCACTTATCGTCTTGGTCGGCATTGTAGGTTCCATGACAGGAGAAACAACGGGGTGGAGCATTCTTCGATATATGGACCCGGCAGCTGCATTAATCGCTTCCTGTTTTGTGCTTCATAAAGGGTACAGAATGATTGTGGATACCGTATATGGTTCACTTGTTCAGGAATTGGAGCAGGAAGAAGCGCATGACTTCAAAGAAACGGTGCAGCGTGTATATGGCATTATTACAATTGAACATCTGGTCGCACGTGAACAGGAACATGATGTTACGATTGAACTGGTCATTAGTGTGAACCCGAGAATTTCCGTGCTCGAGGCACAGGAGATTGCGAATCGGGCGAAGACACTTCTCCTGACTCGTTTCAATCATGTTAAAGAAGTACAGATCCAGGTTATACCTTATGATCCCGGATATCCTTATAAATCCAATCATGAACTGCCAGATCCTGAAGCGACATTAATTCAGTAATGAAGCTTGGTCCAGTAGATCAGGAAAGGAGCGTTATCATTGCTTTATTCGCAATACCGGTGGAATACACCGAATATCGATCTGGAGGCGGCTGCGGGACTCTCGCAGGCGCTTTCCGTTTCATCACTTGTTGGACGTTTGCTGGTCAGTCGGGGGGTTCATAATGAAATAGAGGCAGAACAGTTTCTGCATCCTGATCTGAATCAGATGCATGATCCTTATCTGCTTCTAGGCATGAAAGAAGCAGTGCCTCGAATCCAGCAGGCCATTGAGCGTGAAGAACATATTTTAATATATGGGGACTATGACGCGGATGGAGTATCGAGCACATCCTTAATGATTCATCTGATGCGTTATCTCGGTGCTTCCTACGATATTTATATCCCTCATCGTTCCAATGAAGGCTACGGGTTACACAATCATGCCTTGGATTGGGCTCATCAACAAGGCGTCACGCTGGTTATCACGGTAGATACCGGAATCAGTGCGGTAGAGCAGATTGCTTATGCTTCAACACTGGGCATGGAAGTTATTGTGACGGATCATCATGAACCGCCTGAAGTTTTGCCTGAGGCTTACACACTTATTAATCCCAAGCTTCCGGACTGTCCTTATCCTTTTAAAGGGTTAGCTGGTGCGGGTGTAGCGTTGAAGCTGGCTCAGGCATTGATCGGTGAAGTGCCTGGAGAATGGATGGAGATTGCCGCGATCGGTACGGTTGCCGACTTGATGCCTTTGGAAGGCGAGAATCGGGTTATCGTCAGTTATGGCATTGAATCCATGCGAGGAACGCGTCTGCCTGGTGTAAGTGCTCTGCTTGAAATTAGTGGTGTGGATCAAAGTCAGGTCACCTCCATTAATATTGCTTTTGCAATGGCTCCGCGTATTAATGCAAGCGGACGTCTGGATCATGCTGGCAGAGCCGTATCGCTTCTCACAACCGAGAATCTGGATGAGGCTCACACTCTGGCAGGTCAACTGGACTTGCTGAATCGTGAAAGGCAGCAGGTTGTTGAGGGCATACTTCTGGAAGCGACAGCCCAGTTGGAACAGAAAATTCAGCTTAACTCGGGAGCAGTGCCGGATGTCATCGTTTTGGCGGGAGAAGGCTGGAATGTTGGAGTTGTAGGTATCGTGGCTTCCAAGTTACTTGAACGGTATTATCGGCCAACGCTTATCCTTGGAATCGACCCGGAGAGCGGCGCTTGTAAAGGCTCAGCACGCTCCATAGAGGGCCTGGACATCTATGAGGCATTAACGGCTTGTAAACACACGATGGATCATTATGGTGGTCATCCAGCTGCAGCAGGTATGAGCCTCCATCGTGATCAGCTTAAAGAGCTGGAAGACGGACTGAATGAGTTTGCGGCATCCGTGCTGACGGAGGAGGACTTTGTTCCCCATCGTCTTGCGGATGATGAGTGCAGAATCAGTGATGTGCCATTGCAGGTCATTCAAGAAATCGACAGACTCCAGCCATTTGGCATGAATAATCCTTCTCCTCGTTTTGTTTTGCGCAATGTGACTGTAAAAGAAACACGGACGATGGGACGCGAAAAACGCCATCTGAAATTGGTTTTGGAGCAGGACGGGCAGCAGCTGGAGACGGTCGCTTTTGGTAAGGGAGCATTGGCTGATTTTCTGCCACCAGGCACCATCATTGATGTTATGGGTGAGTTGTCCGTCAATGAGTGGAACGGGATGAGAAAACCACAATTGATGCTTCAGGACATTCAAGTACCACATGCGCAAGTGTTTGATTTGCGAGGCAGTACGGAGCCTTTGAACGCAATGAAGCAGTTCTTGAGCTCGCTTGAAGTCCATTTACGATACAAGTCAGGCTCTATTGGTGCCATCGTACGGAAAGAAACGAATGTTTCCGAGGGAAATTCATTGTATGAACCGTGCCTTTGGGTATATGATAGAAAGGTCGGGTTGTTTCCGTGCAATGCTGCCGCGCAGCATTATGGGCAGGAACAGGTCCGGACGTTATTTGTGTTTGATACGCCGGAAACCCCGGAACAACTTGATGCAATGCTGGCCTTATTCAGCGGAGCCGAGAATATCATCCTTCTGCACGGATCAGGCAACCGCCGAGATCGCCTTCAGATGCCTTCCAGAGAACTCTTCAAGCGTATTTATATGCTGGTGTCCAAATGGAGAGCTGAACCGGTGGAGGAACAAGAGATCACTCCTGTGCTCAGTCGTCAGTGTGGTTGTACACCGCGCATGATTACAATGATGTTGGATGTATTTGAAGAGTTATCGTTCATTACCCGAGAAGATGGAAAGATTATGTTTGTGGATAACCCGCCCAAGCGTGAGCTAACCGCCTCGCGTCATTATCAGGCGCTGGAAAGTATGGCTGAGACAGAGCAGGTGATGCTGGATGCATCTACCCCTCAACTGACACAATGGATGATATCCCGGATGAAGGGCGTATCTTAGATAGAAGTTGTGCATTTATTTTAGGAGGAGATTATTTTGGATTTTAAAGATTATATTCGTGTCATTCCTGACTTTCCACAACCGGGAATCAGCTTCAAAGACATTACGACATTGTTGAAGGATGGAGAAATGTACCGCAAGGCGATCAATGAGCTGAAAGTAATGGTTTCAGATCTCAAAATTGACGTTATTGCCGGACCTGAAGCACGTGGATTCGTTGTGGGCGCTCCTCTAGCGTACGCTCTGGGTGTCGGTTTTGCTCCGATTCGCAAAAGCGGAAAATTACCTGGAGAGACGATCGAAGTCGGTTATGATCTTGAATATGGCAAGGATACGCTTGCTATGCATACAGATGCGATCGAAAAAGGACAAAATGTTCTGATTGCGGATGATCTGCTGGCGACAGGCGGAACGATTGCTACCTCCATTAACCTGATTGAACAATTGGGTGGCAAGATTGTAGGTGCAGCATTCCTGATTGAGCTGTCTGATTTGAATGGACGTGCAAAATTGCCGGGAATTGATGTATTTACATTGATGAACTACTAGAATTCCAGCATTCATTGCTGTTAAATCACGTGAACTGGATCTCCCGTTTCCCGGGAAATAATATACAGCATTAACTATTTGCAAAAAGCCTGTCCCTCAACCTGTAAAGGTGAGAGAGCAGGCTTTTTGCGTTGTACGATGTATAAAATGAAGAATGAATAAACATGGTTCGTTCAGATCAGTCGGCAAGAAATCAATCCGGCGTTTTCTCGGTTAAAGGCTGTTTCTCCGTTTGATCATTCGACCAACCCAGTACTTCAAATAATTTAAACAACAAGCTCATCAGAATTCCGACGATGGTTGCCAGAGCCATTCCCTTGAGATGAATACCATAAAACGTGATCTCAGTACCACTGAGTCCGATGACGAGTACAAGGGTAGTTAACAACAGGTTGGTCGGTTTGGCAAAATCTACTTTCTGTTCGACCAGAATACGCAAACCGGATGCTGCAATAACTCCGAACAGAAGCAAAGATACACCACCCATAACCGGAACGGGAATGTTAGCTATAAGTGCCGAGAACGTACCTGAGAACGAAAGCACAATGGCAATGACAGCTGCGCCGCCAATAACATACGTCGAGTAAACCCGGGTCAGAGCCATAACTCCAATATTCTCACCATACGTTGTATTCGGTGTGGACCCAACGAAACCGGAAAGAATGGTTGAAACGCCGTTTCCGAGCAGGGAGCGATGAAGACCCGGGTCCTTGGACAGATCTTTACCCACAATGCTGCTCGTTACAAGCAGATGTCCGATGTGCTCAACAATGACAACAAGGGCGACAGGCAAAATGGTGAAGATGACAGACCAGTCAAATGTCGGTGTTGTTACGGTAGGCAGCGAGATAAAGTCAGCGTTCGCTATATTCTCGGTTTTCACCTCACCCATAAAGTATCCAAGCACGTAACCGGATACAATCCCGATTAGAATGTGAATGATCTTGGGGAATCCACGGAAGGTTACTGCACCAATCACAGTGATTCCGAGAGTAACCATGGCTAAAATAATAGGTTTGGCCTGAGGTACCCAGTCGGGGTTCTCAGCAGGGTTCGAATTGATCAGACCAGCCATTCCGGCTGCCACAGGGACAAGCTCGAGACCGATTAGGGCAACAATGGCACCCATAACCGCTGGCGGGAATACGACGTTAATCCAGCCTGTGCCCGCATACTTGATGATAAGAGCTACAATGCAGAAAACAACTCCCGTTACGATGAACGCTCCAAGTGCCATGGAGTATCCGTTATCAGGGTGTGCGAGTAACACGGAAGAAACAGGTGCGATAAAAGCAAAGCTTGACCCAAGATAGGCTGGAATTTTTCCTTTACACATTAGTATGTACAACAATGTTCCAATACCGTTCATAAGCAAGATCATACTTGGATCGACACCGAACAGGTTCGGCACGAGCACGGTACTGCCAAACATGGCGAACAAATGCTGGAGACTCAGCAGTGAGCCTGAGCCAAGCGGCATTTTTTGATTAACTTGAATTTCACGTTGCAATGAATGTTCATCTCCTTTTTCCGAAACACAAATCTTCAATATAGTACAGAGTTTCTCTTCATTTAGCAATAACATTTTTCCGCTGAGCATTGAAAGCTCTATTTATTTTTACAATCTATCCTTCTATTTCGGTAAATAACGGTAATAATATATGGTAATTGAGGATCACCTCGGAGCCCTGTGGAGGACTGGGCAAGCTCTTTAGGGAATGATGCATCACGTATAAAAAAATTGGATATGTGCTCTTATTCGTCAGTAGTTGACGGGAAACGGGCGAAGCGTCATAATTATAGGAAATTACTTTTACGGGGAACCTGTGTTGATATTATGTCACGGGTTCCATTTTGTATAGAAAGGACACGGAACAGATCAGAATGGGCATAGAGCAATTACTCGAGAAGGCCGGGGCATATATCAAAGAACCCGATCTGGTGCGCATACGTGAAGCTTACGAATTTGCTGATCAGGCCCACCATGGACAGACGCGAAAATCGGGAGAACCGTATATTCTGCATCCGCTTGCGGTTGCCGATATTGTTGTAAACATGCAGATGGACACCATCTCCATAATTGCAGCGCTTCTTCATGATGTAGTAGAAGATACTACGGTTTCACTTGAAGAAATCCGCAATCATTTCGGCAATACGTGTGCCATGCTTGTTGACGGCTTGACGAAGCTGGAACGTATTCAGTTTCGCTCCAAGGAAGAACAGCAGAACGAGAACTACCGCAAAATGTTCATCGCCATGGCGCAGGACATCCGTGTCATCGTGATCAAATTGGCTGACCGTCTGCATAATATGCGGACACTCAAGTTTCAGTCGGAAGAGAGCCAACGCCGGATTTCATATGAAACGTTGGAGATTTTCTGTCCGATTGCTAATCGTCTGGGTATCTCTGCGATCAAATGGGAAATGGAGGATATCGCCCTCCGTTATTTGAATCCGCAGCAATATTACCGAATCGCAAACCTGATGCACAAAAAGCGTGCGGAACGTGAGCAATATATAGATACCGTTATGGACGGTATTACGAGCAAGCTGGATGAGATGGGAATTCAGGCAGATCTGTCGGGTCGTCCTAAGCACATCTACAGCGTGTTCAAAAAAATGACTACGAAAAACAAACAGTTTAACGAGATTTATGATCTGCTTGCGATTCGTATTATTGTGGATAACATCAAGGATTGTTATGCTACGCTCGGAATTATACACACGTTATGGAAACCGATGCCTGGACGTTTCAAGGACTATATCGCGATGCCAAAGGCGAATATGTATCAATCGCTGCATACCACGGTCGTAGGTCCCAACGGTGAACCGACTGAAGTTCAGATCCGGACATGGGATATGCACCGCACTGCTGAATTTGGGATTGCTGCCCACTGGGCCTACAAGGAAGGCGCTGCGAACGGAAATAATTTTGAAGATAAAATTACGTTCTTCCGCGAGATTCTTGAACTTCAAAATGAAGCGCAGGATGCGTCTGAATTTGTAGAATCACTCAAAATGGATTTCTTCTCGGATCTGGTGTTTGTATTCACACCAAAAGGTGAAGTTATTGAATTGCCTACCGGATCTGTTCCATTGGATTTTGCATACAGAATCCATACAGAGGTGGGTAATCGAACGATTGGTGCGAAAGTAAATGGTCGTATCGTTCCGCTCGATTATCATCTCAAGACAGGCGATATCATTGAAATTTTGACGTCCAAACATTCTTACGGGCCGAGCCAGGACTGGCTTAAAATTGCAAAATCCTCTCACGCACGAGCGAAGATCAAGCAATGGTTCAAAAAGGAACGACGCGAAGAAAACGTTGAAAAGGGACGCGACAGTTGCGAACGTGAACTTAAGCGCATGGGGCTTGATCCATCTGCCTGGATGACGGACGATAAGTTGCAGGAAGCAGCCAAAAAGTATGCCTTCAATGATATTGAGGATATGCTCGCAGCGGTTGGATTTGGTGGCATTACGGCTGCTCAGATTGTGACCAAAGCAACGGAGAAACTCCGCAAGGAGCAGGAAGAATCCAGCTTGCTGGAACTGAATTCCGAGATGCGTGAGCTGAAGCCTGCACCTGAACGCAAAAACCGTCCGACCAATGGCATTCGTGTCAAAGGCATAGACAATTTGCTTGTTCGTTTTGCGCGCTGCTGTAACCCTGTACCAGGGGATGCTATTATCGGGTATGTTACACGTGGGCGCGGGGTTTCCGTGCATCGCAGCGACTGTCCAAATATTCCGTCCAGTACGGATGGAGAAGAAGCAGCTCGCGTCATTGAAGTCGAGTGGGAAGAGAATATTGAAGCCAACTACAGTGTGGATATTGAGATTACGGGCCATGATCGCAATGGTTTACTCAATGAAGTGCTTCAGGCTGTGTCCGAAAGTAAAACCAATATATCTGCCGTCACCGGACGTACAGATAAAAATAAATTAGCATTGGTGCACGTCACAATTCTGATACGTAATACGGAGCATCTGCATTCGGTTGTGGAACGAATCAAACGGGTGAAAGATGTCTATTCTGTGCATCGGATTATGCAGTAAGGAGCCTGTAAGATGAGGGTGCTTGTACAACGCTGTAAAGAGGCTCAGGTGACCGTTGGAGACGAGCTGACGGGAAGAATTGAATCTGGATTGATGTTACTCGTGGGCATTACACATGAGGACACGGAGAAGGATGCCATATATTTGGCAGACAAAATTGCTGGACTTCGAATCTTTGAGGATGAGCAGGAAAAGATGAATCTCAGTCTGATGGATGTGGGCGGGGCTGTATTATCTGTCTCACAATTTACATTGTACGGAGTTTGTCGCAAAGGGAAACGCCCAAGCTTTGCAGCGGCAGCTAGACCTGAAGCGGCAGAATTGTTGTATGAAACATTCAATCAGCTGTTACGGGATAAAGGAATTCAGGTGGAAACCGGGCGTTTCGGTGCGATGATGGATGTGACCTTTACCAATTGGGGACCCGTGACTTTAATGCTCGAAAGCCCTATTCGTCAAGAGGCGCATGCATAATTGATGGGGGAACAGGCCATAATGAGGGATAATTCGGTTCATAACATAAGATGATCAAAGGAGTACCCCACCCTTATGCGCCAATCCGTCAAGGAAACACGTTCCCGAATAGAACCTTTGCTTCTACCTGGAAACCTGTATGAGTCCCTGAAGCTTGCCCGCGCTGCTGCCGAATGTGCAACAACAATTTGGGCCCTTCAGGATTCGGATAAAGGGGAGCAGAGCCGTCTTCCGCGTGACTGAGTGCTGACAGTATTCGATTAAATATTTAGGTAACAAAAGCGAAAAAGTCTTGATTCGATCATCGAATCAAGACTTTTTTTGTTAGGAAGCTTAATCATTTCGGAGTTGGAGTGTTTAATCAAAGTCAAAATAATACAGGTTCGTCTTGTTATAAATGACTCTGGTTAGGGTAATAACAGAACGAGGCACGATGCGTGCCAGGTTCAGTGTTTATTACGGGCAATGAACAAGAAATGTAGAATATAAGTTTCTGCGATTACCCGATTTCAAGAAATTTCGAATACGGAAAGGAGAACATACGTTATGAGTAAAGTTGCTTTTTTATTGGCGAATGATTTTGAAGATTCGGAAATGCAGGTACCATATGATGAGGTGAAAAAAGCCGGACACGATGTGGAAATTATCGGCTTGAAAGCAGGAGAGACACTGAAAGGTAAAGGTGGTAAAGCCTTCTACACTTCAGACAAAGCGATTTCCGAAGTCTCTGCTTCCGACTATGATGCGGTTGTGATTCCAGGGGGATCTTCTCCAGAGAATCTACGTACAGATGCGCACATTCTGAAATTCGTAACGGAGATCAACAGTGCGAAGAAACCAATCGCTGCGATCTGCCATGGTCCTCAAATTCTGGCCTCTGCCAATCTGTTGAAAGGACGGACAATTACGTCCTATCCACCGCTCAAGGATGACATGGTGAACGCTGGAGCAGAATTTAAGGACCAGGAAGCTGTTGTGGACGGCAATTATATTACATCCCGTTCACCTGCTGATGAACCGGCATTTGTCCGCGAGCTGCTAAAAGTTATTTAATGAGATTGAGTTAGGTAACTATCCGTTATAAATGGTTACGTTATAGGTGGAACCGAAAACTTCTAAGTTTACGTTTCATCAGCGTTTATTCCGATAAAGGAGGGTTTGACATGACAAAACACATTCAGGCGTATTTTCGGACCGAGGACGAGGCGGAGGGAGCAAGAACTTCACTTCAGACGTTCCGTACAGAGCATTTGGAAGTAGGGCAACTGGACAGTGCAGTTGGCAGAGATAAACGGATTATGGTACCTCTGGTGCCTTATAACACAGCAGGTGGCGTAGGAACCAATGGAGCCATGGGTGTCGGTGCAGCACCCGGAGTTCCCGCTAGTGAAAATGTAATTCCGGTCGTCAGTAATGTGGATCGCGATTCTGAGAGAGGTTCCCGTGATAATGTCAATGAGGATGGCGACCTGTTGGATGCTGCGGATGTGTCCTCGGCTGACTATGACGATCTGCATTATGTTTTGTCTGCCAAAGTAAGGGATGAGGATTATGAGGAAATCGTTCATAAACTTCGTTCTAACCAAGCTTATGTGGAAGAATTGAATTAATACGTAAAAGATAGTCCTTGCAAGGCCTGACTTCGTGTCAGGAGCCTTTGCAGGGGCTTTTATTATGTAGAAAAAAATAAAATTTAAAGCGCTATCATTTTTGTAATATTACTGTAATATTAGTTACATAAGCCTTTAACATAGCCCGTTTATAATAACACACATGACCCCCTTTTTTTATATATCCTTTGAGCCTGCACACCGTGTGCAGGTTTTTTTTTTGAGATGAAAATGTATATGTTTTGGGCAAAGCTTACCCCGTATTTAAATTTTTGCTAGAATAGAGAAATGGATTTAAATATTTTAAAGCGAATTGTTTTCATAGTTAGGCTACATTGGTCGGTAAATCAAGCTTCTAGCGATTGGGCTCAGGCGAATCCAATCCTATGATAGAGAGTGTGAGGAATTCATCGCCAGAGTGATCCGTCATATTCCAGATGAACATATACTCGCTGAAACGGCCCCCGCCCTTATATAAGAGCGGGGCAGCCGTTTCTGCTTATGGAACTTGACAGTTATATAGAATGCCTCGTTTGAGAAATGAATCCTATAATGATAAAGCAACAGTGTTCTCATGCGAAATGGCTAGTGAAAGATTTAAGGGGGAATTAGTTTTGAGTAAGGTTGGAAGAAATGATGTATGCCCATGCGGAAGCGGGAAAAAATATAAGAAATGCTGTCTGGACAAGGAGCCCTCTGCGGTAGAATCCGTACTGCGGCTGATATCAACCGAGCAGCCTGTCCAGGAAGCCTCGATTCAGCCTGAGAGCAAACTGACCTTGACCAAGCTGAAAAAGATGGTAGCGCACGAACTGAAATGGGCGCATCCGGCTCATGAACAGCTGGCCCTGCAGCTTATTGAGGACATGAGGAACCAATACGAGCGGGAGCTGATTTTGGAAGCTCTGGTGCTATGGAATGGTTATTCCCGTCAGACCCGCCCTACTGTAAAGAAGACAGGCTCGTTCTGTGCCGCAATTGAGTATCTGCTGTCCGAGGAATACGGCTTCAATGTTCCGAAGGACGAGCTGGCCGTTAAATATGAGGTAACGACTGCCACGATCTCCCGAAAGGTTAAGGAGATGTTCAATTACATCGAAGAATACGGCATGGGCGGCGAAACGGACGAGCTGATGATTCTGAACAGCCCAGGCACATCGAAGGACAAAGCGCAGGCTCTGCTGAATAAGGCGATGGAAGCCAGTTCTTCCAAACGCAGAATACAGCTGGCGAAAACGGCCCTGGAGATGTATTCTGACAGCTGTGATGCGTATCTTATTCTGGCTGAGGAATCGGACAATGAGCCTGATGCACGAGCGTACCTCAAGGCCGGAATCGCTGCTGGCGAACGCGAACTGGGCGAACTGTTTTTTGAGAAGAATAAAGGGGACTTTTGGGGGCTTCATGTGACTCGTCCATATATCCGGATATGCAAAAGTTATGCCGAATCCTGCTGGTTTGGCGGAGATGTCGAAGAAGCGGCACAAATCCTGGAGCATATTTTGGAGCTTAATACGGAAGACAATACCGGAGCGCGTTACCTGCTCGCTGCTGTGTATTTGTACAACAACCAATTGAAGCAGGCAGAGAAACTGATGGAGAAGTATGGGAAAGGTGACGCCGCAGCCGCCTTTGCCTATGACCAGATCATTCTGGAGTATAAGAAGAACGGAATCACCTCCCAGCTCAAAATGCTGTACCGTGTGGCCCGGGGTGTGAACAAGCATGTGCCTGACTATCTGCTGGGTTTGAAGCGGCTGCCGCATAACCTCCCTGATTTTGTCGGAATGGGCAATTCCGACGAAGCGATTGAATATGTCATTATGCACTCCCGTCTATGGGCGAATGTGCCGGATCTGTTGAAGTGGATGCTGAAACAATAGAGATATAAGAAGGCAATAGAAGTTGGAATTCATTTGATGAATCCAGCTTCTATTAACCTTGATATCTGTGGACTCCGCATCCCGTACGACGTGTGAGAATTTTTTTTAGTGCTATCTTTTTGTGTTAGCCCTTGACTTTAGCACTGCGGTTCATTACAATCAGAAAATAAATTAAGATTATAAAATAACACTTTTCAAATAATATAACTTGATGATTTGATGACGGGACCAAGTACTCCGTGCCCACATGAACAGAGAGGAATCCCCAGGCTGTAAGGATTCTCTTGATGAGCGGACGAATGACTTCCCCGAGAACAGACGGCGAACACTTTAGATTTATATCTGATGGTCATTAGCCGGCCTGCGCAGGGCGTGCGTTATACGTAGAGCGGAATGATCTGTGTTTGATCGGATTGCCTGGAGCAACCCTACATCATTACACGATTACCTGAACGGCGAAAGTGTCAGGGATTCCGGAATGTGGGTGGTACCACGGGTGAATGTGTAAACACAATCCCTCGTCCCTTTGTTTGCTGTTTATACAGCGACAGGGCGAGGGGTTTTTTTATTATACAGAGAAAAATAGATGCTGGAGGGATGAAAGATGGCTTTTCAAAAACCGACTGGAACGCAGGACTTGCTGCCTGGTGTTGTAGAAAAGTGGCAGTTCGTAGAGGAAAAAGCGCGTGATCTGTGTCGCCGTTTTAATTATCGCGAGATTCGCACACCGATCTTCGAACAGACTTCTTTATTTGTACGAGGCGTTGGGGAAACAACCGATATTGTTGAAAAAGAAATGTACACCTTCAATGATAAAGGGAACCGCAGCATGACCCTTCGACCAGAGGGTACAGCGGGGGTTGTCCGCGCTTATGTGGAAAATAAAATCTATGGCGAACCGGATGTGAGCAAGCTTTATTACATCGGTCCGATGTTCCGGTACGAACGTCCGCAAGCAGGTCGCCAGCGTCAGTTCCACCAGTTCGGCGTAGAAGCCATCGGAGCCCTTGATCCTGCGATCGATGCTGAAGTCATTGCGCTTGGGTATCAACTGTGTGTAGAACTGGGATTGAAAGATGTCAAAGTCGAAATCAACTCGGTCGGTAACCCAACCAGCCGTGCGGAATATCGCGAAAAATTGCTTGGATTCCTCAGACCAATGAAAGACAGTCTGTGCAAGGACTGCCAATCCCGGATGGAACGTAACCCGCTGCGTGTGCTCGACTGCAAAGTTGATCAGGACAAGTTCGCAGGGGCACCGTCCATCTTGGATAGTCTTGATGAAGAGTCCTTGAACCACTTTGCCAAGCTGAAAGAGTATCTGGATGACTTTGGCGTAGATTACGCGGTGAACAATCGCCTGGTACGCGGACTGGATTACTACACCTTGACTGCTTTTGAATTGAAAGCCCAAGGTATTGGCGCGATTGATACAGTCGGCGGTGGCGGCAGATACAACGGTCTCGTTGGAGATATCGGTGGACCTGATCAGCCTGGTATTGGTTTCGGTATCGGTCTGGAGCGTATTCACCTCATTCTGGAACACCAGAACATTGATGTTAGTTCCCTTGCCCCGCTCGATGTATATTTTGTTGCTCTTGGTGAAGCAGCCGATCGTGAAGTCAATCGTCAGCTGTTCAAGCTCCGTCAATCCGGACTGTCCGGTGAACGCGATTATCTCGGTCGCAAGATGAAAGCACAGATGAAGTCTGCCGACCGATTCAAAGCCCGTTACACTGCCATTCTTGGTGATGATGAACTGGAGCGCGGCGAGATTGCCCTGAAGTCCATGGATACAGGTGAACAACAAACGGTGAAGCTGGATGATCTTGTTGCCACGGTAAGTGGAAAGTAAGCAGTAATACCATTTGAATAAAATTGTCTTCACGCAACCGCACTGTTGAAAAGCGGGCTCTGCCCGCCCATACAGAACGGAAATTCACATATGAGGAGTTTGGTTATGAAAAGAAGTCATCATTGCGGCGCGTTAACACCCGCACACATCGGTGAAACTGTAACATTGAACGGCTGGGTACAGACCCGCCGTGACCTGGGGGGCGTACTGTTTATCGATCTGCGTGACCGCAGCGGAATTGTACAGGTTGTTTTTAACCCGGCATACTCTGGCGAAGCATTGCAAATCGCTGACAGAGTGCGGAGCGAGTATGTTATCGCGGTAACGGGTAAAGTCGTTAAACGTGACGAAGAGACTGTAAACAAAAACTTGCCTACAGGCGAAATTGAAGTCCAAATTACGGAGATTGAAGTGCTGAACGCGGCCAAAACACCTCCATTCTTCATCGAAGATGGTGTGGAAGTCGACGAGTCCCTTCGATTGAAATATCGTTACCTGGACCTGCGTCGTCCGGAAATGTTCGAAACATTGAAATTGCGTTCCAAAGCATCCAAAGTGTTCCGTGATTATCTGGATGGAGAAGAATTCGTTGAAGTAGAAACACCAATCCTGACGAAGAGCTCCCCGGAAGGTGCGCGTGATTATCTCGTACCAAGCCGTGTGCATGAAGGTGAATTCTTCGCCCTGCCGCAATCCCCGCAAATTTACAAACAATTGCTGATGGTCGGCGGACTTGAGCGTTACTATCAAATCGCCCGTTGTTTCCGTGATGAAGATTTGCGTGCAGACCGTCAACCGGAATTCACCCAAGTCGACATCGAGACTTCCTTCCTGCAACAGGATGACCTGCTGCCAATGATGGAAGAACTGATGGCCAAATTGCTGCGTGAGACGAAAGGTATTGAGCTGGAGCTGCCGTTCCAACGGATTACGTATGCAGATGCCATGGGTAAATACGGTTCGGACAAGCCGGATCTGCGTTTTGGCATGGAACTGGTAGAAATGAACGATATCGTAGCAAACAGTGGTGTGAAAGTATTTGCTTCTGTCATCGAAAAAGGTGGGGAAGTGAAGGTTCTGAACGCCAAAGGCTGTGGCACATGGAGCCGTAAGGAAATCGATGACCTCGGACCATTCGCAGCACGTTACGGTGCAAAAGGATTGGCATGGATTCAAGTCAAAGATGGCGAGTTCAAAGGACCAATCGTGAAGTTCTTTACGCCAGAAGAGATCGAAGCCGTTAAAGAACGTACTGGCGCTGAAGAGGGCGACTTGCTGCTCTTCTCTGCTGATACCAAAAAAGTGGTTGCAGATGTACTGGGAGCGCTTCGTCTGAAAATTGGTCGTCAACTCGGTCTGATCGATGACAGCAAATTCAAATTTGCATGGGTTGTAGACTTCCCGCTGCTCGGGTACGATGAAGATGCGAAACGCTATGTAGCAGAACACCATCCGTTCACACGTCCAAAAGACGAAGATGTGCATCTGTTTGACACCGATCCGGGTGCGATCCGCGCTCAAGCGTATGACCTTGTTCTGAATGGTTATGAAGTGGGCGGCGGTTCGATGCGTATCTATAAACGTGATGTTCAGGAAAAAATGTTTGCTGCCCTGGGACTCTCTCCGGAAGTAGCCAACGAGAAATTCGGTTATCTGCTCGAAGCATTCGAATACGGAACGCCACCACACGGCGGAATCGCTTTTGGTCTCGACCGTCTGGTGATGCTGCTGGCAGGACGTACGAATCTGCGTGAAACGATTGCCTTCCCGAAAACGGCAAGTGCAACGGACCTGCTCATGAATGCACCTTCTGAAGTGGATAACTCCCAATTGGAACAACTTCACATCCGCGTAGCCCGTAAACCGGTGGCGGAAAAGAAATAAAGGAGGCATCGATTCTCAATGCTCCATCAATTTTCAAGAACAGAATTGGCTATCGGACCTGAAGGTCTGAACGCTTTGAAAAATAGTACAGTAGCTGTGCTTGGCATCGGCGGCGTGGGCGGTATTGCAGTGGAAGCCCTCGCTCGCAGCGGTGTTGGCCGTATCATTCTGATTGATAAAGACGTGGTGGACATCACGAACATCAATCGTCAGATTCATGCTTTGACAACGACCGTGGGTCAGAAAAAAGCAGATTTGATGGTGGAACGGGTGAAGCTCATCAATCCAGAGTGTGACGCAATTGCACTGAATATGTTTTACACGGAAGAGACGTATGAGGAATTGTTCAAGTATGAGCTGGATTATGTGCTGGACGCTTCCGACACGATTATCTACAAAATCCACCTCATCAAGGAATGCCTCAAACGGAAGATTCCGGTCATTTCCAGTATGGGTGCGGCAAACAAAATGGACCCGACGAAATTCCAGGTTGCGGATATTTCGAAAACGACCATGGACCCCATTGCTCGTGTTGTCCGTACGACACTTCGCAAAGACGGTATTAAAAAAGGTGTGAAAGTGGTCTTTTCAACCGAAAAGCCGCTCAAACCACGCGAAGATGTAACACAGAAAATTGTACCTGAAAATGCGCCGGAAATTCGCAAGGCCAAACAGCCACCAGCGAGTAACGCCTTTGTTCCTCCGGTAGCCGGACTGATTATGGTCAGTGTTGCCGTCAAGGAACTGATTGAAATTGCAGAGAACAAGCAGCAGTAATCTGCTGTAAGGGAAAAGCGTAGATGCCGACAAGGTATCTGCGCTTTTTTGAATGCGCAAAACCCTAACCAATGTCAGGTTTACGTGATGTACTTCGATCCCAAAACCGTGTATGATATGTGGTGCTGCGCGAAATGATGATAACTACATAGAGAAACGGCAGTGAGAGAGAGGGGAACGGAACGAATGAAACAAGGATGGATGGCCAGACGACTTGGCCTAGAGCCGGGAGACCAGTGGAAGAAGGAAATTATGGCGGGGGCCATTTCCTATTTTGCCGTGGTGTATATCGTGATGGTCAATGCAACAATTCTCGCGGATGCCGGAATGCCGCTGCAGGCGGCTATGGTGGGCACACTTTTGACCTCCATTGCAGGGTGTTTGTTCATGGCATTTGGCGGTAAATCACCGATTATCGTTGTACCTGGCATGGGTATCAATGCATTTTTCACTTACACACTCGTACATTCGATGAAATTGAGCTGGCAGGAAGCCTTGGCGGTTGTATCGGTCACAGGTGTGCTATTTTCGGTCGTGACGTTTACATCGTTATATAAAATGATCAGCGAGGCCATTCCCAAAAACCTGCAGCATGGCATCACAGTGGGAATCGGTCTATTCCTGACGTTTATCGGTTTGCAAAAAAGCGGTATCGTCATCGCACATCAGACGACGTTTGTAGCCATTGGGCATTTTAACGACCCTGGAGTAATTACTGCTTGTGTTACACTTGTGCTTGCATTGATTCTATTTATACGAAATGTACAGGGCGGGCTTCTGATCAGTATTCTGGCGGGAACAGGACTGGCTTATGTGCTTGGGGCAGTAAAACCGGGTGAGCCCGTGTCTGCCGCTGAAGCATTGCAACAATATGGCGGTTTGTTCGCTGAGCTCTCCTTCGCAAATCTGGTGGACTTGTCGTTCTGGATTGCTGTATTTCTGTTGCTGCTGATTGTTGTATTTGAAAATATCGGCCTGATTACGGCCCAGACCCATTTGATTGGTCGCCCCGAAAGATTTAAAGGCAGCTTGCGAGCCCTGTCAATTTCGAATATTTTTGCCGGGATCTTTGGAAGCAGCCCTACTGTAGCTGCGGCTGAGACAACAGCCGGTATAGCTGCAGGCGGGCGTTCAGGCTTGACTCCACTGGTTACCGCAGTGCTATTCGGTGCAACATTCTTCTTTATTCCACTGCTGGGTTATATCCCGGACAGTGCCATCGCTCCCATTTTGATCATTATAGGCGGATTGATGGTACAGGATGTGAAGGACATGGATTTCCGTGATTTTACGGAAGCTTTCCCGGCTTTTCTGATCATGGTCATGATTCCATTTACATATAGCATCGTCGACGGTATGGCATTTGGATTCATTGCGTATCCCGTAGCGAAGCTGGCGGTGGGTCAGGGTAAGCAGGTGCCTAAAGTCATGTATGGCATTGCCATTCTGTTTTTGGCCAATTTTGTTCTGCACGGGATATTGTAAAAGATAGGAAACGTTATGTTAACTCATACGTATGATCTCTGGTGAACATCGGGAGAACGGGGGAACGGGAATGGAAGAGCAACAACAAGCGGATCAAGCTGAACCGAAAGTAGGGAAAAAAGGATTCAGGGATTTTGTGAAGCTAATTGCTGCAACAAATCCACCGAAGCTTATTCTGATTATAGCGTTAATCCTGACACTCATTCAGACGACAGCTGGCCTGATTGTCCCGCTGATGACCAAAGGTCTGATTGATGGGCTGACGATGTCCGCACTGAACAAGTCTGTTATTTTTCTGCTGCTGGGAGCATTCGTTATTCAGGCCATCGCTTCAGGCATCAGCATCTACATGTTGAACTATGCAGGCCAGCGCGTGGTTGCGACATTGCGAACGAAGCTGTGGAACAAAGTATTATCCTTGCCGATGCCATATTTCGACCGAAATCGTACGGGTGATACGATGAGTCGAATCACGAATGATACGAGTCAGATTATGACGCTCATTGCGGATTATCTCGTTTCTTTTGTATCCAATATCGTTGCGGTTGTGGGCGGGGTAGCGTTGCTTTTCTATCTGGATTGGGTCATGTCGCTTATTATCCTGAGTCTGGTCCCGCTCACGCTGCTGATTCTGTTACCTGTCGGACGTAAAATGTACAAAATCTCCAAAAAGCAGCAGGACGAAATGGCGGGCCTTACTTCCGTGCTCAGCCAAGTCATTGGCGAGATTCGTTTGGTGAAAGCTTATGGTACGGAGAAACAGGAGGCGGAAGCAGGCGATTCCCGCATTGGCAAGATGTTTGCTTTTGGACTACAGGAAGCTCGGATCTTGGCGTTGATCGGTCCGCTCTTTACATTTGTCATGACGGCTGTACTGGTTGTTATTCTGGGTGTTGGCGGCATGCGGGTGGCTTCGGGATTGCTGTCTCCGGGAGAACTGGTTGCCTTCATTCTGTTGTTGTTCCAGGTCATTATGCCGATGGGGCAATTTACGACACTGTATTCTCGTTTGCAAAAGGTTGTCGGTGCGACAGAGCGCATTCAGGCTATTCTGGCTCATGAAGAAGAACCGCGTCATAGCACAGCAATTGCTCCCAAGGGCAATGAGACGATTACGTTTAACAATCTGCACTTCTCTTACGTGACAGGGGAAGAGGTACTGCATGGGATTAATCTGACTGTTCCTGCCCGTAAAGTGACGGCCATTGTGGGACCAAGCGGCAGCGGGAAATCAACGCTGTTCTCCTTGTTGGAACAGTTCTACCTTCCAGGATCGGGCAGCATTTCGTACGGTGGACAAGCCATCACGGAATATTCGTTAGCCTCCTGGCGCAGCAAAATTGGATATGTTTCACAAGAAAGCCCACTGATGGCAGGCACAATTAAGGAAAACATGACATACGGGCTGGGCCGTGAGGCAAGTATGGAGGAAATTAGACAGGCGGCAGAAATGGCGTATTCCTCCGCTTTTATTGATAAACTGCCTCAGGGCTACGATACGGAAGTGGGAGAACGCGGGATCAAGCTCTCCGGTGGTCAACGCCAACGGATCGCTATTGCTCGTGCACTGCTGCGCAGCCCGGATATTCTGATGCTGGATGAAGCGACGTCCAGTTTGGACAGCACCTCGGAACATGAAGTACAGCAAGCGCTGTCCAATCTGATGGAAGGACGAACAACGGTTGTCATTGCACACCGCTTGTCCACCGTCGTCGACTCTGATCAGATTGTTGTTCTGGAACAGGGCCATGTGACGGGAACCGGAACACATGCGGAGCTGATCAGTACACATCCGGTATACCGGGAGCTGGCCCAGAAACAGTTTGTAGCACAGGATGGGAAGACGGATTCGGAGTCGGAATAATGAAAAGAGTGACCGTTGTTCATCTGTTCATTGCGAACAGGAACAGCGGTTTCTTTTATTTTGCTATCCGGGTTACTGTAGCTTTTTGTACATCAATATGATATAGTGGGTATCCTTTTGTGTCGTCAGTGTTGACTATGCAGAAAAACATATTCTTAGGAGGTAACTGAAACATGTCAGACAGCTTTCAAAGTGCCTATCAAGAAGAAGAGTACAGGTTAGAGCGAACGATGAAGGAAGTGGACAGTCAGCTGGAACGGCTGCAGAATATTCCGGTGTATACCGGCCACGACTTCACTGAACAAGTGCTGGAGTCCGGACGCGAAGAGCGCCGCACCGCCTTGTCCAAGAGCGCGCAGCAACCCTATTTCGGACGCTTGGATTTCGAAGAACAGGGCAGTGGTGCACGGAAACCGCTGTATATTGGCAAAATCGGCGTAGACCGCGAAGAGGTGGGAGAGCATCCGCTCGTCATCGATTGGCGTGCTCCTGTCGCAAGCCTGTTTTACTCATTTACCGGAGGGGAAGCCTCCGCAACGTACGAAGCCCCGGAGGGACTCATTGAGGGCCTGGTTTATCTGAAACGAAACGTTGTCATTCGGCAGCGTATATTGGAACGTGTCGCGGATACGTACAATCGGGACAGTGACCAGCCAGCCGTATCGGATGAATTCCTTGTGTATCGACTGGGAGAGAACAAGGATAACAAGCTTCGTGATATCGTATCTACCATTCAGGCGGAGCAGGATCAGATCATTCGTGCGGCGAGAAACACCGCATTGATCATTCAGGGTGTGGCCGGTTCGGGAAAAACAACTGTCGCACTGCATCGGCTTGCCTTCTTGCTGTATCAGTATAAGGAGCAGGTATCTGCGGAGAAGATGGTTATTTTTGCACCCAACCATATGTTCCTGGATTACATCTCAGATGTACTCCCGGAGCTCGGTGTGGGGGATATTCAGCAGCGTACATTCCCGGATTGGGCAATGAACCTGCTGGGACTGGACCTGCCTTTGGCGGATGCGTCGGAGACATTGAACACCTGGTTTGAAACCCCGGATGCACGTCCTGAACTCAATGATGATGTTCCTGGGCGGTATAAAGGCTCGATCCGCTTCATGGAATTAATTCGGGAGTGGCTGTCCGGGATGGAAGAGGAGTCCGTACCCGATATGGACTTCAGTCCATGGGATGGCGCGGTGCTCCGTAAAGCCGAGATTGAGAACTGGTTCGGGGAAGAATACAAACATTATCCGCTGGCGAAACGCAAAGAGCGGGTCATGGCGCGTATTCACCGCTGGATTGAGATGGAGCTCAAGAAGCCTTCGCCGGAAGCCGTTCGCAAAGAGCGTAAAAAGAAAGCGGCAACCCGTGAGAAAGCCTACGCCAAAAAATGGCCTCAATATGAACCGCTTACGCTGTACAAACAGCTGTTCAAGGTCGTTAAAGGTGGCTCGGTACCTGCCTCGCTGAGCGCTCTTATCCCCAAATTGGTGATGAAGCAAACGGCAGCAGATCTGAAGCAGGATATCATCCGTGAAGAGGATTTACCTGCATTGGTTTACATCCATACCTTGGTTCATGATATTGAAGGCTCAGAGCGGTTCGATCACGTCGTCATTGATGAAGCGCAAGACTTTTCTCCTTTTCATGTGGCATTATTGGATCAGTTCGTCAAAGGACATTCTTTCACCATACTGGGCGATCTGTCCCAAGGTATTCATGAGTACCGTGGTGTTCATGCGTGGGACGAGATGAGTTCGCTGTTCCCCGAGGAACAGAATGCATATTTTGCATTGACCCGGAGTTATCGCTCGACAATGGAAATTATAGATTATGCCAATACGATTCTGGAGCGGGGCGTCAAGAGCGGGATTACGGCGATTCCTGTATTCCGGAGTGGTGATCCTGTACGGACATTGTCCTATGGGGAAAAAGGACGTACAGCAAGCCTCAAACAGGCTTTGAAGCTGTTAACGGTCAAAGACTATCGCACCGTCTCCATTCTGACCCGTACCCTGCATGAGGCAAAGGAGCTTCATCATGAACTCCAGGCAGCAGGCTGGGAGCTGAACTTGATTGACGGCGGCAAAAAACAGTACACAGGCGGACACTCCGTTTTACCTGTCTATTTGTCAAAAGGGTTGGAGTTTGATGCCGTTATCGTAGCGGACGCGGATGAGAAACACTATTTGCCTAATGCGGGTGATGCGAAGCTGTTATACGTTGGCTGTACACGGGCATTGCACGAATTGTGGTTACTCCACGCTGGCCCATTGCCTGACTATGCTGCTGCAACTCACAATTCGGAAGGCGAGTCCGTTGCCATTCAGGGTTGGCCTGACAGCGAGTCAGAGTGAATTCTTGTTTGTTGAACATCGTATTCATATGGAAAGAGCATGGCGCTGTTCAAGCACCATGCTCTTTTGTACGTTCTCAGCAAGGATACGACATTTGGAATCCGAAGTAGGGACACTGCTGTTTATTCGTCATAATCGGGGAATGACGTTATCTCCAGCAGGTGAGATGCTGCTGACATATGCAGATAAAATTATCGGCCTGCTTGATGAGGCTGGAAAAGCGCTCAGCTCTACAAGTGTGCCAGCTGGCCCGCTGCGTATCGGCTCCACGCAGACTGCTGCAGCGGTTCGATTGCCTGAGCTTTTTGCAAAATATTATAAACTGCATCTGGCGGTCTCCTTATCATTGACTACGGGGAACTCCCAAGTGCTTATGGATCAGGTTATTGGGTATGAATTGGAAGGGGCTTTTATCGGTTGTTCCTGTGATCACCCCGATATTGCTTCTACTCCCGTATTTGATGAAGAACTATATGTGGTCTCCTCCGGTATGGGACCGGAAGACGAAGAGCTCACCAGTAAACCGATTCTGGTCTACAGCATGGGTTGTTCATATCGTCAGGTTTTGGAGGAATGGTTGTCGGTTAGCGGCGTAACCCGTCCGATCATTATGGAATTTGGAACCCTTGAAGCGATTATTAGCGGGGTCACCTCCGGCATGGGAATATCACTGTTACCTGAGATCGTCATTCGGCGCCAGATTGAAAGTGGATCACTGCGAAAGTACACTCTCCCCGCAGGCATGAATCGGATGATGACACATTTTATTACGCGCAAGGATGCCTTTGTCAGCAGTGCGCTTGGCGCTTTTATGGGTATGCTTCCGCGGGAGTATGATATGATAGAGAATAGAGATTAATCAGAATTTGGTGAGGATCAATTAAAGGCAATCCGTTAAGGAAGTGATGAGCAATGGATTTATTTTCGTTTCAGCAGGATTCAGAACCTCAAGCAAGACTGCTCGCTGACCGCATGCGGCCAGAGCGGCTTGATGAATATATTGGGCAAGAGCACATTATTGGACCGGGGAAATTACTTCGGCGCGCCATTGAAGCCGATCAGATCTCGTCTATTTTGCTTTACGGTCCTCCGGGATGTGGCAAGACGACCCTCGCACATATTATTTCCCAGCATACGCAGGGACAGTTCGTTCGTCTGAATGCGGTGGATGCCTCGGTTAAAGATGTACGTGAAGTTATTGAGCAGGCACAGACGAACAAGCAGTTGTACGGAACAAAAACCATTTTGTTCCTGGATGAGGTACACCGCTTTAATAGTTCACGTCAGGATGCATTGCTGCCTGCAGTAGAGAAGGGCACGATCATTTTTATCGGCGCTACAACCGAGAATCCCTTTCATTATGTGAATGGGGCCTTGATGAGCCGTTCCACGCTGTTTCAGCTGGAGTCTTTGAACAAAGAGCATTCCCTGATTGCGATGCGCCGAGCACTAGCGGATGCAGATAAAGGTTTGGGATTCATGGATCTGCAGGCTGACGACGAGGCATTGGAGCATATTGCAACGATGGCGAATGGCGATATTCGGCGTGCGCTGAACGCATTGGAACTGGCTGCACTGACTACACCACCAGAGAAGGACGGCTCCATTCACATCACGCTCGATGTAGCTGAAGAGTCTATTCGTCGTCCGATTGTGAAGGCGGATGAATCGACACAATATGATGTATTATCGGCATTTCACAAAAGCATTCGGGGTTCCAGTGATGCGGCACTGTTCTGGTTTTTGTATGCAGTAGAAAAGTTGGGCATGGACCCGATGACGTTTATACGTCGTCTGATTGCAGCGAGCAGTGAAGATATTGGACTTGCGAATCCGCAAGCGATGACCCAGGCGATTGGAGCGTTGGATGCTTATCGCAATAATGGTTGGCCTGAAGCCAAGCTGAACATTGCCCAAGCGATTCTGTTTGCTGTTGAAAGTCCGAAGTCCAATGCGGTGTACACTGCGATCTCAAAAGCAATGAATGCCATCGATGAGGTGAAATCTGCTGAGGTCCCTCTTCATCTGCGGGATACCCATTATTCGGGTGCAGTGAAGCTGGGACATGAGGGCTACCAATACCCGCACAATTATCCGGGCCATTATGTGAAGCAGGAATATTTGCCGAAACAGCTCTCACGCCGCATTTTCTATGAAGCAACGGAACAAGGCAATGAATCCAAGATTCGTCTAAACCAGCAGCGGCGCAGAGAGCTGTAAGATCGATGAACCGGGAGAGGCTTGAACGATGAAAGAAATTTTCTATATTGGAATCGGTGGCATTATAGGTACGTTTTGCCGATATGGGATTCAATTATGGATGCCAGTAACAAATGAAGGCTTCCCTTGGGCAGTGCTGCTGATTAATGCCATCGGGAGTCTGTTTTTGGGTTGGTTCTTCACCATAGCTGTTCCAGGCAAAATAACGCCTCAACTTCGTCTAGCGATTGGGACGGGGTTTACGGGCGCATTCACCACATTCTCCACGTTTACGTTGGATATTGTCCGTTTATCTGAGGAAGGAATGTTGGTGAAGGCTGTTGTATACCTCGTTGTGAGTTTACTCACAGGGTTATTGCTGTGTGCATTGGGGATTAAGGTTGGACAGCGAATGCTGGGTAAACCAACGCAGGACGGTGTTGCACCATGATCATCTGGATTGGTCTTGCAGGAATGCTGGGAGCAGTGCTCCGCTACAGTCTGGGTAGATGGATATCCGGTTCGCTCGGAACGGCCTTCCCATGGGGGACATGGGTCATTAATATCAGTGGTTCATTGTTACTTGGATTGCTCTATGGCTGGCATCAGTCAGCCTCGATTTCGGACGGAATCTGGGTGATATGGGGGACTGGATTTTGCGGAGCGTATACCACATTCTCTACATTTGGATATGAGACCCTTGGTCTGCTGGGGCAGGAACGTTACTCAAGAGCAGTTGTATACGTCATCAGTTCGGTACTGCTGGGGGTTGCGGCTTCTTTTGCAGGCGTGTGGCTGGCTGCATAAGTGAAAAAAATATTTTTTTTGCAGGAAAAAGAAGGAAAAAAGCCATCCGTCATGGTATACATGAAAGATGGCTTTTGTTATAGGAATACAGGGTATTGTACAAAATGCATATGGGATGGGTTCATTTCTATTATTGAATCTATTGCAGTGCTGGTACAGGCACTTTTTGAACCTGATCAATCGTTCCACCGCCGAGACACACATCTCCATCATAAAACACAACAGCTTGACCAGGCGTAATCGCTTTTTGCTGTTGGTCAAATTGTACATCCACGCTGCCATCTTCCTGCCATGTCAGGGTTACACCCTGATCCGGCTGACGATAGCGGAATTTGGCGGTACAACGGAAGGGCACGTTAGGCATATGCGCTGAACCTGCGATCCAGTTTACACCCGTTGCAGTCAGACCGGTTGAATACAGGCTTGCATGTGCATCGCCTTGAACGACAAGCAGCTGATTTTTCTCCAGATCCTTGTCTGCCACGAACCAGGGTTCACCATTACCGGAACCGCCAATGCCGAGACCTTGACGCTGTCCAAGCGTATAGTACATCAGACCGTCATGACGGCCCTTCACTTCTCCGGTTGCAATATCAACCATGTCTCCGCCTTTGGCAGGAAGATAGTTGCTCAGGAACTCTTTGAAGTTGCGCTCGCCGATGAAGCAGACACCTGTGCTATCTTTTTTCTTCGCGGTGTACAGGCCAGCCGCTTCTGCAATCTTGCGCACTTCCGGTTTCGGAAGATGACCAATCGGGAACATCGCTTTGGACAGCTGGTTCTGATTCAGTGCATTAAGGAAGTATGTTTGGTCTTTGTTACTGTCGACACCGCGCAGCAGTTTGAACGTTCCATCTTCTTCAATGAGGCGAGCATAGTGGCCTGTAGCCACATAATCAGCGCCGAGATCCAGTGCTTTGTTCAGGAATTCGCCGAATTTAATCTCGCGATTACACATGACATCCGGATTCGGAGTCCGACCCGACTTATATTCATCAAGGAAATAGGAAAATACTTTATCAAAGTACTCTTTCTCGAAGTTGACAGTGTAGTAAGGAATGCCGATCTGTTCGCAAACCCGGCGTACGTCCTCTGAATCCTCTTCAGCGGTACAGTGGCCGAACTCGTCCGTGTCATCCCAGTTTTTCATGAAAATGCCGATGACATCGTAACCCTGCTCCTTCAGCAGCAGTGCGGTGACGGAAGAATCGACACCTCCGGACATGCCAACGACGACCCGTGTATTTTCAATTGTTTTGGACATCGTTATCACCATTTCTCTATATAAATGTGTTTCGTTTCTATTCTAGCATAACCGGACTCAAGTTACGATACACCCGGCCAACTTTGGATAGTGTCCACCACAGGCGTACATTTTCTGAATTTCGTCAATCTTTCTTTTCCATAAAGCATGCAGATATGTTAACATTAGCTGAGGGTTATGATCGGAATACGGAGGATTAGAGGGATAGAGCTGTATTTTTGATATCCCGCTGTGGCGGATCCTAGAAAGACGGTCTTGGACCACATCCTGTTATTTAATGTTTCACAACTTGTTTTTTCGAAAATGGAAAGAGGTGACTCCTTTGAAGATATCGACAAAGGGCCGTTATGGGCTCACAATCATGATGGAGCTGGCAGCCAGAACAGGCGAAGGCCCTACATCTTTGAAAAGTATTGCCGAGCGCAACCAGCTCTCGGAGCATTATCTGGAGCAGTTGATTGCTCCTCTGCGTAATGCAGGACTGGTCAAAAGTATCCGCGGAGCCTATGGCGGTTACATTCTGGCAGGCGATCCTGCTACCTTAACAGCAGGGGATGTTATTCGTGTACTGGAAGGTCCAATCTCTCCAGTGGATTTCACGGAGGAAGATGATCCGGCGAAGCGCGACTTGTGGTTGCGCATCCGTGATAGCATCGCAGATGTTTTGGATTCAACAACGCTGAAGGATCTGATTACATTCCAGGATCAGGAACAAAAAGACTCCTACATGTTTTACATCTAACATCGTTGATGACGAGCATCACAGACGACACACTAAAGCCCCCATATTGGGGGCTTTAGCCATGCAACAAGCTACATTGTGATTCTTCCTATTCTACGATAGTCTGGAATGAACAAAATTTATGTAATAACGTACTGAAGGAGGCAACGTTTTCGTGGCTGCCTTTCCGAAACGATGTAGTCAGAAGTCCTAACGACGCTTGAGTGCTTCTATATCTGCTTCCATACGCAATTGACGACGGTTCAAAATATCAATGCTGTGCTGATGGGTGTTTAATTCGGCGGTTACTTTACGTTCAAACGTGATTTGAGAAGTTTCAAGACGTTTGGTAACTTCCAGTGTCTTCAGAACGGCCTGCTGAAGCAGAGGAATGGTTTTGGTTTGTTCCTCGATGGCGTCAAGTCTGGTATCCATGGTATCAAGTCTGCCATCCATGGTATCAAGTCTGGTATCCATGGTATCAAGCCTGCTATCCAATGTACCAATCCTGTCTTCGATCTTTTCAAGACGTCCATCAATGTTGTCGAAACGTTTGTCCATTTGTTGAAGCTGATTCAGAATTTGACTGAGAACCTGATCACTCATTTCGGTCTCTCCTTTTTGAATGGATATTAAACATTATACACGAAGATATGACACAATAGCATTGGTTTAAATTTTCAATTACACAACATGAAAAGATGGAAGTCCAACATATAACGGGGTGAAATCAATGAAAAGAATATATTTGGATCACGCCGCATCGACACCTATGCATCCACAAGTCGCGGAAGCGATGATGAAAGTAATGACAGGGCAATATGGCAATGCATCAAGTATCCATGCCTTTGGCCGCGAAGCCAAACGGACCGTCAGTGGAGCAAGGGATGTCATTGCGGCGTCTATGGGTTGTTTCCCGGATGAACTCGTATTTACCGGAGGCGGCACGGAAAGTGACAATTTGGCCATATTTGGCGTAGTTTCAGCGAGGAAAGAACGGGGACGTCACATCATTACAACAGCCATTGAACATCATGCGGTACTGCATACGTGTCAGGAACTGGAACGACAAGGCTATGACGTGACCTATTTGCCGGTAGATGAATACGGAAGAATACGTCTGGAAGAGCTAAAAGAGGCCATTCGCCCAGATACCATACTGATCACCATGATGTATGCCAACAATGAAGTAGGCACCATTCAGCCCATCCGCGAAATTGGTGAACTGGCTCGTCAGCATGATATTTTGTTCCATACCGATGCAGTTCAGGCCCTTGGGACCCAGGAAATCTCCTGCAAGGAATTGCCTGTGGATCTGATCAGCTTCTCTGCTCATAAAATCAATGGGCCTCAAGGCGTTGGTGCACTATATGTACGGCGCGGAATTGTGCTTGAGGCGAGATCGCATGGTGGACTGCAGGAACGGCAACGGCGGGCAGGTACCGAGAACATGGCCGGTATCGCGGGGTTTGCGGAGGCATTGAAAATAGCAGGAGAACAAGCGGCAGCTCGTCGCGAACATGATCTGGCATTACGGTCATTGCTGCTGGAACAACTGGAGAAACAAGTAGGGGCGGAGCATTTCCACATCAACGGACATTCGGAATATACGCTGCCCAATATCCTGAACATCAGCTTTCCGGAGGTGTCCACGGAGACGATGCTCTTGAATCTGGATATGGAAGGCATCGCTGTGGCGAGCGGTTCGGCATGTACTTCCGGTTCCCTCGAAGTGTCCCATGTGCTGAAAGCAATGAACTTGCCGGAGACATTTTTGCATTCCGCGATTCGTTTTAGCTGGGGATTGGGTAATACTACGGAAGAAATCATGATAACCGCCGAAAAAATTGGAACCATTCTTGGGCGACTGCGTAATAGAGCCTAAGGGCTCATTGCACATGGAACAAAAGGAGGGAAGAAGTTCCATTTCATCGGTTGGATAGAAGCGGTTTTGATGATCGGCGTCTGATTGCCACTCATCAACTTTGGGCATACCTAGCAATAGCGCCGCGGCTATTTAATGATAAGAAGATGAGGGGGACCCTGCGATGAAGCTTCAGGAAATGATCGGACTTGCCGTGTTTGACGTTGAGGACGGGAAGCAGGTCGGCAAAATCCAGGATTTCATTGTGAATGACGATTGGAAAATTGAAGGCATTGAACTTGAAAACAAAGGCCTGTTTACCAGTCATGTCAAAATCGTGCAGTGGCAAGATATCGTTGCCTACGGCGAAGATGCCGTCATGATCCGTAATCAACAGGCTGTCCGCAAAACGGGAGCCGACGACATAAAACACACGTACCTCCTCGGCCAGTCTAAATTGAAGGAGATGTCCGTGCTCACCGAAGAAGGTTTGCTGCTTGGACGAGTCTCTGATGTTTATTTTGACCAGGAGTTGGGAAATACAATAATAGGGATTGAAATTACGGACGGTTTTGTGTCCGATTTGATTGAGGGCCGCAAATGGCTGCCATGTACAAGTGATATGTCCATTGGGGAAAGTGCCATTATGGTGCCGCCGCTGAGTGAACAGCGCTTGGAAAATGCCATTCATTCTGTTAATGGATAGGTGAATGAATATGAAATGTCCAAACTGTAGTTCCAAAGATATTGGGAAAATCGGTTCCCACCAATTTTATTGCTGGGGATGCTTTATCGAATTAACGGTGAACGGTGAGAAAATGTCTGTATACCAGGTGGAAGAAGACGGCACGCTCAGTTCCCTCGATGATCTGTTCTTCGGGGAAGAGCTGCCGCAAGACTTCCCTCATCTTCATGCTTCTTCTTAATAAGCAGTCTAACTTCTTCTATATGCGGTTTCATGACAAAGAATGTCATTGAATGCTGTCATGAAATGATGACAAATGTATATAGCTGCGGTTACATAGTGGTTCAAGGGACTTGTATAATATATGCTACCCCGAATCACAAGATGCGTCTCCTTCATCATGAAGGGGGCGCTTTTTTTGTGTCCAAATTACAACTTCAACCGGATTGTCCATCCAGGGGCGAGAATTGTTAGTCTCCACTTCTGGACGGCGATAATAAATATTCCCTTCCTTACATATACTGACTTTCAGAGCCAGTCCAAAAGGGAGAGATGCAAGTGGAGCAATTAACCAAAAACAAGATGTTCCGTTATGCCATCTGGCTGCTACTCGGATTGATTATCCTGTATTTTATCTGGCTGCTGCGGCCATTGCTGCTTCATATATATGGATTTTTGAAAACAGTGCTGGCACCTTTTATCGTGGCCCTCATCATATCTTATGTACTCAATCCGATTGTAAGCATGCTGGGAGGACGTAAAGTTCCTCGAACCATTGCCGTGCTGTTAATCTATGCTTTTTTCCTCACCTGTATCGGGGTCATCCTGATGAATGTCATTCCGGTATTGATTGAACAATTGGAGGAACTGAACGAGCATATGCCGGAGCTGTCCATGCGTGCCCAGAGTTTGATGAATAATATGGACCACAAATTAATGCCGCCAAGTGTACGCACAGGCATGAACAGCTGGTTTTTCCAGATGGAGGATCGGCTGACTCAGGGGATCACGAAGCTGATGGATAATATCGGGACAACCATTAATGTGTTATTTAATGTGTTTATTGTGCCATTTCTCATTTTCTATATGTTAAAAGATTTTGAGGTATTCGAGCGCACCATAGTGGCGTACCTGCCTCGCTCACGGCGCAAAGCGATTGTTTCGGTTATGAAAGAGATCGACACGGCCTTGGGGAACTATATTCGCGGACAATTTATCGTCTGTGTGATTGTGGGCATCTTTGCCTACATCGGTTACATCGTCATTGATATGCCCTATGCATTGCTGCTTGCAAGCATTGTCGCTGTATTCAACATCGTGCCCTATCTGGGTCCATTTCTTGGAGCTGCTCCAGCCGTGATTATGGCGTCAACGGTATCGTTCAAAATGGTGCTCTTTGTTGTCATCGTGAACACACTGTGCCAGGTGTTGGAGAGCAACGTCATCTCTCCTCAGGTGGTAGGGAGGACTCTGCATTTGCATCCGTTGTCGATTATCTTCGCGCTCCTTGTGGGAGGCGAACTGGCGGGCATTGTGGGACTCATTCTGGCAGTACCGGTCTTTGCTGTCCTCAAGGTGATCGTGCAGCACTTTTTTGCGTATTACATCAAACGAAGAACCGACTGACCCAAGCACCGGTCTGTTCCTCAAGGGTGCGTTGACACCATATAGGCATATCGATATAATGGAGGGGTATGTTTAGAACATGAAATCGATGATGAAATGAAGTACGCCGAGGATTCCTTTCCTCAGAGAATAGACTTCTTCGGATCAGATGCAATCTGAGCCCGATGGCTGGAAGAGTCTTGAAAGTTGAAGCGGCGGAAAGCTGATTTCGGAGTGCAGGACAACCCTGCCGGGAGCGACCGTTATTTCGCATCAACGAGGAGATTGTTTGTTTCATCTGCGGATGAACAGCAATAACCAGGGTGGTACCGCGATGACAATCGTCCCTGACTATCAGGGGCGTTTTTTGTGTTTGTTTTTACTTGTTAACAACCCGGAGCGAATATGCACCGGACTATTATAATTAATTGGGGGCACTCCGTATGAAAGCCAGTGAAATCCGGTCCAAATGGATAGAGTTTTTTGCAAGTAAAGGACATAAAATCGAGCCAAGCGCATCGCTTGTACCTCATAATGACCCATCCCTTCTGTGGATCAATGCAGGTATGGCGCCGTTGAAACCGTATTTTGACGGTCGGGAGAAACCGGAGAATCCACGTCTCGCCAACTCCCAAAAATGTATTCGTACGAACGATATTGAAAATGTCGGTAAAACTCGCCGTCACCATACGTTCTTCGAAATGCTCGGTAACTTTTCCATTGGAGACTATTTCAAGGAAGAAACGATTACGTGGGCATGGGAATTTCTCACAAGCAAAGAATGGATCGGTTTCGATCCGGAGCGTCTCTCGGTAACGGTATACCCTGAAGACGAAGAGGCTTTCAAACTGTGGAACGAAAAAGTGGGACTACCTGCTGAACGTATCATCAAGCTGGATGAGAACTTCTGGGATATCGGCGAAGGACCGTGTGGACCTTGTACCGAAATTTTCTATGACCGCGGCGAAGCTTATGGCAATGACATGAACGACCCTGAGATGTACCCGGGCGGGGAAAATGAACGTTATTTGGAAGTGTGGAACCTGGTATTCTCCCAGTTCAATCACAACAAAGATGGTAGCTACACACCGCTTCCGAACAAAAATATTGATACAGGTGCAGGTCTGGAACGCTTTGCATCCATTCTGCAAAATGTGGATTCCAACTTTGACACCGATCTGTTCCAACCGATGATTCAAAGAACAGCGGCTCTTGCCGGTGTAAAATA
Source organism: Paenibacillus vandeheii (assembly GCF_030433635.1). Lineage (NCBI taxonomy): Bacteria > Bacillati > Bacillota > Bacilli > Caryophanales > Paenibacillaceae > Paenibacillus > Paenibacillus vandeheii. The sequence continues at coordinate 119,177 of NZ_JAROCD010000015.1, read as the reverse complement.
TAATGACAGCGTAGAGATTGACGTTGCACTGAAAGTTATTGCCGATCACATTCGTACGGTTGCCTTTGCTGTAGGTGATGGTGTTCTGCCAAGCAATGAAGGACGCGGTTATGTCATTCGTCGTTTGCTCCGTCGTGCCGTACGTTACGGTAAAGTACTGGGACTCGACCGTCCATTCCTGTATGAACTGACAACGACTGTCGGTGAAGTGATGGGGATGTACTACCCGGAAGTGGTGGACAAGCAGGAGTTTATCGCTAAAGTGATCAAAACCGAGGAAGAGCGTTTCCACGAAACACTCACGGATGGACTTGCTATTCTCGCGGATATGAGCGGCACAGCTAAGTCCGAAGGACGTACCGTGATTAGCGGGCCTGAAGCGTTTAAACTGTATGATACGTATGGTTTCCCGTTTGACCTGACCGAAGACTATGCAGCAGAGCATGGCATGACTGTTGACCGTGAAGGATTCGATGTCTCGATGCAGGAGCAGCGTGATCGTGCACGTGCAGGACGCCAGGAAAGCGAGAGCATGAAGGTTCAAGGCGGACCGCTTGCTGATCTGGAGGTTAAAAGCGAGTTTGTTGGTTATAATGACCTGTTGACGGAAGCAAAAGTGGTAGCCATCGTTGCTGGTGACGCCCTGGTAGACTCCGTAAGCGAAGGACAAACATGCCAGGTCATCCTGGACAAGACTCCGTTCTATGCGGAAAGCGGCGGACAAGTAAGTGATCAGGGCTTGCTGCGTGGAGCCAGTGTAACGGCGAAAGTGCAAGGTCTGTTCAAGGCTCCTATGGGACAACATGTGCATCTGGTGACGGTAGAGTCCGGGGAATTGCGTGTGGGTGAAGTGATTAAAGCTGAAGTGGATGCGTCTAAACGTGGCGATATTATCAAAAACCATACTGCAACCCATTTGCTGCACAAAGCGCTCAAAGATGTGCTCGGAACGCATGTCAATCAGGCAGGATCTCTCGTAGAGCCACAACGTCTGCGCTTTGACTTCTCGCACTTCGGCAGCATTACGCCGGAAGAATTAACAGAGATCGAGCGTCAGGTAAACGAACAGATCTGGAATCGTCTGAATGTGAATATTGAACTGAAAGCTATTGATGAAGCCAAAGAAATGGGCGCAATGGCATTATTCGGTGAAAAATACGGCGATATCGTACGTGTGGTTCAAGTCGGAGACTATAGTTTGGAACTTTGTGGCGGCTGTCACGTAAACAATACATCAGAGATCGGTATCTTCAAGCTGGTGAGTGAGAGTGGAATCGGCTCCGGCGTACGTCGGATCGAAGCCGTTACTGGCCGTGGTGCGTATCTGTATGTAGAAAGTCAGCTTGAATTGCTCAAACAATCGGCATCCCTGCTCAAAGCGAATGTGGCGGACGTGCCTAAACGCATTGATGGTCTGAATCAGCAATTGAAAGAAGCTGCCAGAGAGACTGAATCATTGCAAAGCAAGCTGAGTGCCATGGAAGCAGGCGCATTGACAGATCAAGTGGTACAAGCAGGAAATACACAATTGCTTGCAGCTCGTGTGGATGCTCCGAATATGGATGCACTGCGCACAGTGGCTGATGAATTGAAAGTAAAACTGCCTGATGCAGTACTTGTACTGGGTGCTCCAGCTGACGGCAAAGTGAATTTCGTTGTAGCTGTCCCTGCTGAACAGGTAAAACAAGGGCTGCATGCAGGTAAAATTGTCAAGGAAGTTGCGGCAGTATGCGGCGGCGGAGGTGGCGGACGTCCTGATATGGCGCAAGCCGGAGGCAAGGATGCAACCAAGCTGGATGAAGCGTTGAAACTGGCGGTTTCATTGGTTAGCGGGCATAATGCATAAATTGAACGAGCGGCTTTCAAACGCCAAAATGTAGTTCGAAATGGTTCTGTTCGTTTATTCGGAGGTTGGGTCGGGAAGCTTCTTCCCGTCCAACTTTTGTACCCGAGAGCGAGTGGAATCGAATGATGCAATATGCTGAAGCCAGTAAAGGACAAGCAAAAAACACAATTGGCTTATCCTTTGTTTACTTGTAGCAGTCAGAATATGTTATTATATAAGCAGAAATCAATTCGGCAGGACATGGTCCCCATGTTCATGCAGGAGCGAGGTGTCATCAATGGACTCCATGGATAAGACGGTTAAATTTAATGTGAAAGCCGACGAGCATGAGGCATCATCCAAAGAGATTCTTCTTACGGTATATGATGCACTGGTGGATAAGGAGTATAATCCTATTAACCAGATTGTCGGGTATCTGATTTCTGGAGACCCCGCATACATCCCTCGTCACAACAATGCACGCAGTCTGGTCCGTAAAAAGGAACGCGATGAGCTGATTGAAGAGCTTGTTCGTTCTTATCTGGCCAATCACCGGTAATGTACATCGCTTCCGCTGTGATGCAGCTATGCAGACAGCGGGAAATGAACCGACAGAAGACAGCCTGAAGCTTGAGAAGGCGAGTATTGTTCGACCTGAGCAGGCTTGAGGATGGGAGAGCATGGATGAAAATATTAGGTTTGGACTATGGGGATCGAAGAATCGGAGTTGCCGCTAGTGACGCCTTCGGTTGGACTGCCCAGGGATTGGAAGTACTTGAACGCCGCCGGGATGAAGGTGAGTTCGCTCGAATTGCAGAGCTTGTGCGTGAGCATGAGATCGGCGAGATTGTTGTCGGACTTCCCAAAAACATGAACGGCACCGTAGGGCCGCGTGCTGAAATATGCATTGCTTTTGCCGAACGCCTGCGGGGCGAACTGAATTTACCTGTTCACCTTTGGGATGAACGGCTGACAACCATGGCAGCAGAACGAACGTTGCTTGAGGCGGATGTCAGTCGCAAAAAACGCAAGCAGGTTGTGGACAAAATGGCCGCAAGCTTGATTTTGCAAAATTATTTGGATGCCAATAGTAAAAGGTGAGGGGGATCAACAATGGCTGAAGATCAACTGGGTATGGAAGAAGAATCGGAGATTATTTACATTGCGGATGACGAGGGTAATGAAGAGGAATTTGAAGTCATCATGAAATTCGAAGTGGACGGTTCGGAGGCCAAGTACATGATGGTTGCTCCGGTTGAACCCGAAGATGGAGAGACGGATGTATATGCATTCCGTTACGAAGAAGAGGGCGACGATATTAAACTTTTCGTCATCCAAGATGATGCCGAATGGGATATCGTCGAGGAGACGTTTAATACATTTCTTGCAGAAGATGAAGAGGAAGCGAACTAAATGACAGAATACAGCCGCGAAGACTTGAAATGGACAGATTCGCTGCGTCTGGCTTTTGGTGCTCATGTTGAGCTGGAAGAAGAGAACGGTAAATCGCACCCGTATGACCTGTTGGCTGAGTTTGAAGTGAAGGGCCAGCAGTATGCGGTGCTCCGCAGTTCATTACGTCCTTATGACGAAGTTGAACTTCTGCGGGTTTTACCGGGAAGTGAAGGCCAGATCATGCCGGAATTAGTTACGATTGACGATGATGATGAGTGGGAGAACATTTCTGAACTGTATGATGAATGTACACTCCCCATTGACGAAGATTGATGAATCAGCTTCAAATTGAAGAAACCGGAAGGGCGGAGAAGTCCGCTCTTTTTGGTTGTGTAAAGGAGTTGTGTCTTTTTTGAAAGGAAAAGCGATTTTAGTCTTTTTGCTTATCATCGTGGTTGTTGTCGGAGGAGCAGGCGTATATGTCTGGAACATGATGCGTCCGGTACAAGCATCCGCAGAACCGATCGTTTTCGAGATCAAGAGCGGGTCAGGAACTTCCAAAATTGCTGATCAGTTGGAGCAGGAAGGTCTGATTCGAAGTGGTTTAGCCTTTAAGGGATACCTGAAGTGGAAGAAACAAGGATCGAATTTTATGGCAGGTACATATTCCTTAAATCCCGGCGTGTCATACGATGAGATAATTAATAAGCTGAATAACGGTGAAGTTGTGCCAGAATCCATGGTCAAGTTTACTATTCCTGAGGGATATACCGTATTACAAATGGCAGACAAGCTGTCTGCTGAGGGCATTGTGGATCGTGAGGAATTTATCAAGCTTGCGAATGATCCGTCTGCTTTTGATATCGACATCATCAAGGACATTCCAGTGGATGAAGAACTGCGATATGTGCTGGAGGGATATCTGTTCCCAGAGACGTATGAGCTGAAAGAGGGTAGTTCTACGCAAGAGGTCATGCAGCGAATGCTTGAGGAATTCCAGAGCAAGGTTGATTCTATCCCTGATTTGGCGTCCAAGCTCAAGGAGAGAAATCTGTCTTTGCATGAAGTGTTAACGATCGCATCGCTTGTGGAGAGAGAAGTCGTGGTGGATCAGGAACGCGCACTTGTGGCAGGCGTAATCTATAATCGGATCAAGCAGGATATGAAACTGGAGATTGACGCTACAGTACAATATTTACTGGATAAGCCGAAGGCCAGATTGCTTTACAAGGATCTGAAGGTACAGAGTCCCTATAATACGTATCTGAACAAAGGGCTGCCACCGGGACCGATTGCGAGTCCAAGTCTGGCATCCATTGAAGCAGCGTTGAATCCGGAAGCTTCGGATTACCTGTTCTATGTCACCAAAAAGGACGGTACATTCGGACATCTGTTTGCCAAAACGTATAAGGAACATCAGCAAAATATAGCCAAAAGTAAGGCTGCGCAATAAGCGGAGGGGATGTATATGAGTACGAAACATGAACTGCTCGTTACGGCGGCAAATGTGAAAGAGGCAGAGGTGCTGCTTCAGGCAGGAGCAGATGCTTTGTTAATTGGGGACAATCGCTTCGGCATGCGTCTTCCCGGCAGCTTCAGTGTGGAGGAGACAGCAGAGGTGGTTGCCATTGCAGCCAAACATCAGGCGCGTGTATACGTGTCCATGAATAATCTGATGTCCAACGAGCTGCTAAAGGAAGTGGCTGAATATGTTCAGGCACTGGGTAAAATCGGTGTTCATGGAGTGGAGTTCAACGACCCGTCTGTGCTAGCCGCAATTAAGGAGCATGCTCCTCATATCCAGCTGCACTGGAATGCTGAGATGACATCAACCAACTATGCAACGGCCAACTACTGGGGAAGCAAAGGCGCGAGTCGTGTCGTGCTTGCGCGGGAGCTGAATATGGACGAGCTGACGGAGATGGTGGCATTTCTGAAGGTGGAAGCCCAGGTCCAGGTGCATGGCATGACGAATATTTATCATTCCAAACGGAGTCTGGTGCAAAGTTATATGTCCCATCAGGGGCGTCCAGTAGAGGGGCATTTGGGTAAAGAGCGAGGTTTGTTTCTGATTGAGGCTGAACGTCGGGATGAGAAGTTCCCGATCTATGAAGATGTGAACGGAACTCACATCATGAGTTCGGAAGATATCTGTATTCTTGAGGATCTTCATCTGTTGATGGAGGCCGGGGTACACAGCTTCAAAATCGAAGGCATGTTAAAACCGCTTGCGTATAACGAAGCTGTTGTACGTGCATACCGTATAGCTCTGGATAGCTATGCGGCTGATGCCGATGCTTATGCATTTTGTGAAGAATGGCTGGACGAGGTTCGTCAATTGCAGGACCCTGAACGAGAGTTGTCGTTTGGATTTTTCTATAAAGAACAGGTGTATTAATAGACGAGGTGAACGAAATGGAAACAGTGGCGGTAAAGCGGAAGTTCTCGGGTAAACGTAACCGTCTGGACAAACCGGAGCTGCTTGCTCCGGCTGGTAATCTGGAAAAGCTTAAATTTGCAATCCATTATGGAGCAGATGCTGTGTATATCGGTGGACAGGCATACGGATTGCGTTCTAACGCGGATAACTTTACCTTTGAAGAAATGCGCGAAGGCGTGGAATTTGCCAAAAAATACGGAGCCAAAGTCTTCGTTGCCACCAATATATATGCACATAATGAAGATATCGAAGGTATCCAAGCGTATTTGCAAAACTTGTATGATGCAGGAATTGCAGCCATTATCGTGGCAGATCCAGCGATTATTGAAGTAGCTCAGCGTGCAGTACCGGGTTTGGAAGTGCATTTGAGTACTCAGCAATCGACCCTGAACTGGCAAGCAGTAAAGTTTTGGAAGGATGAAGGCCTTCCACGCGTCGTTCTCGGACGTGAGACAAGCTTTGAGGAAATTGAAGAAATCAAGGCCAATGTGGATATCGAGATCGAAGCTTTTATTCATGGAGCTATGTGCTCGTCCTATTCCGGACGGTGTGTGTTGTCCAACCATTTTACGGATCGGGATTCCAACCGGGGCGGCTGCTGCCAGTCCTGCCGTTGGAAGTATGATTTGTTTGAAGATGCCCGAGAAGGCACTGTATGGGTCAGTGAAGAAGAAATGCAAATGCAGGCACCTGCACCATTCAAATTGGGAGAGAACCAGCTGCCGTTATTCCAGGAGCAGGACAATTCTTTTTCCATGGGTTCAAAGGATCTGTGCATGATTGTGCATATTCCTGAGCTGATTGATGTCGGTGTGGATAGTTTCAAAATTGAAGGACGTATGAAGTCGATCCACTATGTGGCTACCGTAGTTAACGTGTATCGTCAGGCAATTGACTCCTACATGGCTGACCCGGAGAATTATGTATTGAAGCCTGAATGGGTAGAGGAAATGAACAAGGCGGCAAATCGTCCACTGAATACCGGCTTTTTCTATGATACACCGGATCATGAGGATCACATCTATGAACCGGAAGAAAAAGCGGTGCCTTACGACTTTGCCGGATTGGTTTTCGACTATGATGCAACTACAGGGATGGCGACCATTCAACAGCGCAATCATTTCAAACCAGGACAGGAAATCGAATTTTTCGGTCCGGGGGGCCACTTTTTCAAACAGGTTGTAGGGGAATTGCAGGATGAAGAGGGCAATGTGCTCGATGCAGCTCGTCACCCGTTACAGCGTGTGAAAATGAAGGTGGATCAACCTGTTTCCTACTTTGATATGATGAGAAAAAAGAAGTAGGTTTAAATACCTAGTTTTTAACAAAATAATGCTATGTTTTAACAAAATAGTGTTATAAAATTTACAATTTGGACCTCCGTATATCGGTATATGGGGGTCTTTTTATTATAGAAAAATAGGAAAAAAGTTGTAAAAAATTTTAAAAAAACAAAAGGGGAAAGGGGAATGCTGTCGAATACTACATATTTATAGGGGAGAGAAAGAAAAATCCAACAAGTAAATTACTGGCAGGTGAATGGGATTGGTTCAAAAGAAGCAGAAAGACAGTGGGGAAGAATTGACAACACCCGAGAAAGTTAAGCCCGAGAAGGTACAGAAAGTAAAAAAAGAGAAGGTAGCAAAAAGGAAGACCGGGGATGCTCCAGACCAACAATCTTTTAAATTGGATCGGAGTAAGCTGAAGTTGGGATGGATTAAAACAAAAGCCCAATTGAAAAAGCAGAACTGGAAAAATGTTGGGGGAACAACGTTTACACAGATTAAGAAGGCCAATCCGATTAAATCGGTAGGTGTTAAACTGTTTCTGATTTTTTTTGCGGGTATCATGATTTTTGTCGTTAGCTTGGGTCTCTTATCCTATGTTAAGGCCAAAAGTACGATTGAGCAGAATGCATCCCGGTCCAATCAGGAGACGATTGAACAAACCAAGCAAAAAATGGACATTATTCTGGAGCGGTTTGTAGATACATCCACACAAATCTTCTTTGATCCGGAAATGCAGTCCTTGCTTCAAAAAATGTCTGATAAAAACTTGTCGGCATACGATACGTTTGTAAATTCAAGCTCCATCAACAAACAATTATCAAACATTGCTTTTACGAATAAATCTATGGAAGCGATTTATCTTGTGCCGACGGATGAAACAAGATCCACTATGGGTACAGGAAGCAGCAGTTCTTCTATGGGTGATATTCGTAAAGAGGCCTGGTATGACGAGTTGGTTCAAGCTGGTGGATACCGCTGGCTCCCAACGGAAACCAAAGAAGATGGCGGTACACCCACGTTCCGGATTGCACGTTCAATGAAGAATCTGCAAGGGACAACCCAGTCCTATGTATTAATCATTGAGTTGAAACTGGAAGTTCTGGAGCAGCAGTTGAAATCGCTCGATTTGGGTGAGGGAGCTGTACTTCAACTGATCGCTCCGGACAATAAAGTTGTAGCTTCAACGATAGCTGATCGTACAGGAAAAGATACTGATTTGGCTTTTGTAAAAGATTTGAAAGAAAAAGCCGGCAGCACGAATACAGAGTATACGGTGGATGGAAATTCAACCAATATGCTGGCGTCATACAGCACCATGGATACATCCGAATGGAAACTGATCGGGATGGTTCCAACTTCTGTCTTGGTGAAAGATGCCAAGGGTATTCTGACGCTTACCTTGTGGATGGCATTGATTGATGCCGCTATTGCGGTACTAATCGGTATTTGGATGGTTCGCATGATTGCCCGTCCATTGGGCAAATTGAAAGATCTGATGCAGGAAGGGTCAGAAGGTAACCTCAAGGTGCGTACACCGTATACCTCCCAGGATGAAATTGGTCAATTATCGGCCGCATTCAATCTGATGATGGAGCAAATTACAAAGCTGGTGGAGCAAACCAACCGTTCTGCACAGGAAGTATTGGATACCGCTTCTGAGCTGAGCAGTGCATCCAAGAAAACAGCAGTTTCTGCTTCCGAGATTGCCGTAGCCACTGAAGAAATTGCGGGTGGAGCAAGCAGTCTGGCAACAGAAGCGGAGCGTGGAAACGAATTGACCGACAATATCTCCCGTCAGATGGAGAGTGTGGTCGCCGCGAATGAACAAATGGGTGATTCAGCCCGTCATGTAGAGAAATCCAGTCAGACAGGTACACAGCATCTGAATCAGTTGATGACCAAAACGCAGAAGACAGAAGAAATGATCGGTGCGTTGGTCAACAAGGTAGATTCATTGAAAGAGAGTACTTCGTCTGTTCTGAAGGTGCTTGACGTCATGCAGAATATTACCAAACAAACGAATATCCTTTCTTTGAATGCAACAATTGAAGCCGCTCGTGCCGGTACAGCTGGACGTGGATTCATGGTGGTAGCGAATGAGGTTCGCCAGTTAGCTGAACAATCCAGACAGTCCATTGATATGGTCGGCGACATTACGGACAAGATTATGACCGAAATGAATGAGACCGTAGATCAATTGTCTGCAGCTTATCCGTTGTTCAAAGAACAGATGGATGCCGTGAAAGATACCAACGTTATATTTGCTTCAGTACAGCAGCAAATGGGTGCATTTGTTGAGAGCCTGAGCATGGTCACTGGCTCAATCGGAGATTTAAATCAGTCTCAAGGTACGTTGTCTGAAGCGATGAGTAATGTCAGCGCCGTAGCTGAACAATCATCTGCGACGTCTCAGGAAGTTGCTTCCTTGAGCAGTGAACAGCAAAATATCAGCAACCAGCTGGTGAATTTGTCTGCAAAACTGGAGAATGTGTCGACAGAATTGAAAGATACATTGTCTCGCTTCACAGTCTAACCCAACCATTAATGGATCTATCGAGAAACCTGTCCCTTCTAGGGGGCAGGTTTTCTTGGTGTTTACCGGATAATTCCAATATGAATAACGCATACTATGCCAAAACGTTGAACGGGGGTGGCCCAATGCATGTACAACTGAAACGGCGCATTTATATTACATGTATTCTCCTGACAAGTGTGTTTGGTTTGCTTATGTTTCGGTTGGCCTGGGTTCAGATGGTTCAGGTGAATCGCACGATGCCAGGGTTTCAACGCACCGTTCGCGAAATGTCTGTTTTGCAGCGTGAACGAGGTGTTATGCTAGACACGGGGCGAGGGCAGTTAACGGATTACAAGGGGGTGCCATTAACAGGCAAGCTGGAATGGGGGGTGGTACTTTTCCCGCATACGGATCAATCCAATCATTCATACCCATCTTCTGAAGCGCATTCGGGTATTAAGGAACTGGCAGCATTACTAGATACAGATGTGAAGTCATTACAAAAGGAATGGAATCAAGGAAATGCACCCCATTTCTGGACAGACGGTACAGACCAGCCGAGCACGTTGACCGATTCTCAGCTTACTCGACTGCGTGAATTGAAGGCAGACGGAGCGAGTGTGTATCCCATAATGACACGTTATGCACAAGGCGCTACGGGCATGCAATGGTTAGGTTATCTTGCTGAACAGCCTGAATCTATCCATGGGCATCCGCGTCACAAAAATGAGGTGAAGCAGCCTTTTGCCATGAAATCTGGAGCAGCAGGGCTGGAAAAAACATTGGAACCTTTATTAATGGGAATAGGCCCTACCCTCGTTTCCCGTATGGTTACAGGCTCAGGAGAGGTTATCCCCAGTATCCAGCCACGCGTCATCGCACCCTCCAATACACATTATCCATTGCATGCAGAGACAACGATCAATATCGATGTGCAGCAAGGGATAGAGCAGATTGTGAAGAAGTCCGGAATGAAGGAAGGGGCTATCGTTGTGCTGGATGCGGCCAATGCAGATGTGCGTGCAATGGTTTCCGCGCCGTTCTATAATCCACAGCATGTAGATCCCCAACAAACAGCTTGGGCGAATCGTGCCGTGCAGGGGGCTGTACCGGGTTCCATATTCAAAATCGTTACAGCCGCGGCCGCGCTTGAATATCACGCTGTATCCAAAGGAGAGACTTTTCATTGTGGTGGAGAATGGGGAAAATATGGCCTGTCCTGCTGGAAGGAACATGGGCATGGCACACTGAATCTGGAGCAAGGGTTTGCTGAGTCCTGCAATATTGTATTTGCTGAAACCGCCCGTCGGCTAAGTATGGAGCAGTTGGAGCGTACGGCGGATGCTTTGGGATTGGCACGTCCGATTGGCTGGGAGGAAAAACAGGTCGCCGGAATGCCCGTGCTGCATCATTTTGATCACGAGGATGCAGGACGAGTGAGACTGCCATCCGTCCCCCCTCAAGATGAGGGAGCAAAAGTACAGACAGCTATCGGTCAGCGCGACGTCCTGGTGACCCCGCTGCAAGCAGCCAATCTGATCGTTACGCTATTGCATGAGGGTAAGGTGACTGCTCCACGCCTCGTTCAGCGAATCCGGTATGCGGACGGTGATACGATGTTGGACATGCCGATGCATGATTCACCTTCTTCAGCAGGACGGATCTCTCCAGCTACGGCGCATCAGCTGTTGTCCTGGATGAAGAAGGTAGTCAGTGACGGAACGGGAAAATCCCTGCAACATGCGCGGTGGCAAGTGGCAGGGAAGTCAGGTACAGCACAGGTACAGCAGCACGGTGAGAAACGTAACCATCAATGGTTCATTGGATATGGACCTACGGAAAAACCCCAATATGCTGTAGCTGTCCTTGTCCAAAATGTGGCTCCAAGCAGCCGCCATCAAGCAACGGCGATATTCAAGAAAGTGATGGACTATTTGGCTGAATCCTCATGATCCCCGGAAGAAGCAGGTTCCTGCACCGAAGGCTCAGCGTTCATTCCAGCGGTGGCGCTAACCGGTGTGTCCATCACTAACGGGGATGACTCGAACTCATCCTTCGGCAAGTGAATCCATTGCTGGAGATATCCTTGTTGCAGCAATTCTTTGAGCAGTATCAGCAGCACCGGAGACAACACCACACCGGCCAGACCAAAGACAGAGAGCGAGATCAGCATAAAGGAAAGCATCAAATATGCGGAAGAGACCCCGATTGAATTACCCGATATTTTCGGCTCCAGCAGTTGGCGTGTCAGCATGGTTACAGCAAGGACTACTATTAAGCCAATCGCAAGGCTGCTATTCCCCACAATGAACAGATACACAATCCACGGAATGAATATGACAGGAACACCCAACAAAGGCACAAGGTCAAAAACGGCACAGATGGCTGCGATGGTGAAGGCATTGGCAGTTCCCAGAATCAACAAGCCTGCATAAATCAATACAAAAGTAATCAGCATCATCATCATCTGGGCCTTCAAATACGAACGGATCGTCTTAAATACATGATTTCGCATAAATTCAAGAGCAAGCTTCAACGTTTTTGGCGTTTTGGCCCGGGCAAATTTACGCCAGGATTCAATCTCGATACTGAGAAAGAACGCGAGAATAATGGCAATCCCGAAGTTGGTAATAAAGGAAGAAAACGAACTGAGAAAACCGATGACGAATTGTGCACCACTGGTTACCCATTTGGACAGGAATCCGGTCAGTGTAGCAAAATAGTCATTGACCTTCTCGGTTATTCCGTCAGGTAAAGCATCGGACTTGTCCTGAATGAAATAAACCAGATTGGTGAATTCACGCTGAATCATCTCGATATAATAAGGGAAGTTATCCTGCAAATTAGAAATTTGGGATACGATAATTAATCCCAATCCAAAAAAGGCAGCAACAATAACCGCAAGAAACAATAAAACCGAAATGGCAGCGCCCAGCGTTTTGGGCAATCCTTTGCGATGCAGGAATCTTGCCAGGGGTTCGATCATCCAATACACTATAAATGAAAGAAAAACTGGCGCAGCCAATTGATATAATCGACTGAAACCGTACATGATAAAGTACACGGTTAATACGAGCAGCGCAATGTCAAAGACGGTGCGCCCGTACTTTTTGTAAAGCGGCAGCATGGGCAGGGCTCCTTTGTAGTCGTTAAGGTAAAAATTAGGATGCATTTATTGTACACGATAGCTATCTTTTTGGGAAAAGAGGATTCAAGAAAAGGCTGAATTATGATAAAATTAAAGGCGGTTTATTTTGGTTAGTGCTATATTCTGGCACGGTAATTCAGCATGAGAAGCGGGGAGTTTGTAGCATGACAAATTTACTTCAGAGCATATTACTGTGGTTATTGTACATTTCATCGTTTTACGCCTTTATTCCGAGTTTAGTTAGCAGACTTTTCGGTTTTCGTGTGTTCAGGCGAGGAAGAAGTGAGAAGGAGTTTTCCTTAACTTTTGATGATGGGCCGGATCCGGAATACACACCTAGATTGCTTGATTTATTGCGTCAGTATGAGGCGAAGGCAACGTTTTTTGTAGTCGGGGAGCATGCTGCCCGTCATCCCGAACTGATTCAGCGCATACATGAGGAAGGTCATCTTCTCGGAATTCATAATTATATTCACAAAACCAATTGGTTAATGCGTCCGCGTACGGTTCGAGATCAGATTCAACGAACAGGGCAGATTATTCAGGAGGTAACGGGGGTAAGAACTTGTTATTATCGTCCACCATGGGGGATTATGAACCTGTTTGATTTTTTCAGTAAAAAAGATCGCCGAATTATCCTCTGGTCATCCATGTTTGAGGATTGGAGAAGCAGTGTGGGCGTTGAGAAATTGACGGAACGAATGTTGAAGGAGCTAAGGGGCGGAGAGGTCATGCTCCTGCATGATCGAGGGACTACCCTCGGCGCTGATGCACACGCGCCGGAGCAGATGCTCCAGGCGCTCGAAGTCGTATTGCAGGAGGCCGACAGGCAGCGATTGCATAGTGTACGCATCGATACGTTGATGGGAGGCGTTACGGTGAGCGAACCTAAAAGTACAAGTCAGCCACAAACGCATTTATCCTTTTGGAAACGGATGGTTGTTGCCCTATGGCTAGGCTGGGAGAAGTTGTTTCATTGGGTATACCATCTGCGAACAGCTTCGCCGGAAGACCCTTTGCTGCACTATCGTTCCCGTGTATACCATGGAGCATTGGTTGAAATGAACGACGGCCATGTGATTCGGAACGGAGATCCGGTAATTGAACTTCATTTTGATAATAAAAAATTATTCGATTTGGGTATGACTTCACGCTCAAGCATGCATTTGGCCATTCGTATGATTCGGGCTATGGAGCAGCAGCTTCCTGATTTGGCCCGACAGGTAATACTTGAACCTGAACTCCGTTCAGCCAAGGCTCTATACGGTGTAAGTATGATTAACCGAGGGCCGGAGAAATTTGGGTTTACGGTTCGGGAACTGGCTCCTGGGCCGTTCAGTTCTGCATCCAAAGTGTATCTGAAACTTCTGCTAAGTGTCATTCATCCGGCTGGAACGAAGCGTTTGAAGCAGCGCTCCGAACAATTGGTTCCCAAAATGATTGCCATGCCGCTTGATGTGCTGCTGGATCGATATGGACAGCACGCACTGGTGGCTGCGACGGCGGAACAGTCCTCTGAGGAATTGTTGGTTCCTGAACAGGATCTTGTACCTGAACACAACTAAAAGCGAAACGAATAAAGAAAAGGATTGCTCTCCGCCGAAGTCGGCTGAAGAGCAACCCTTTATTTATGTTCCCGATAAGGCAATTCATCGGATATCCTTACACTTGAATTAGATACTCAGTACGCCACCGTTGCTTGCATTCGTTACCAGTTTGGAGTAACGAGCGAGGTAACCGGTTTTTACTTTTGGTTCAAAGCCTTTCCAACCTGCACGACGACGTTCGAATTCTTCGTCACTGATATGCAATTCGATGATACGGTTATTCAGATCCAGTTCAATGATGTCTCCTTCTTCGACAAAAGCGATTGGACCGCCTTCAGCAGCTTCCGGAGAGATGTGTCCGATACTGATTCCGCGAGATGCGCCAGAGAAGCGTCCGTCGGTGATCAGACCGACTTTGGCACCAAGGCCCATACCTACGATCTGGGAAGTAGGCGCAAGCATCTCAGGCATACCTGGACCGCCTTTTGGTCCTTCATAACGGATAACGACAACGTGTCCTTCTTTTACTTTGCCATTCGCAATGCCTTCAAGCGCTTGTTCTTGGGAATCAAAGCAGATAGCAGGACCTTTATGATATCCGCCAACCGATGCGTCAACAGCACCGACTTTGATGATAGCTCCTTGTGGTGCAAGGTTACCAAACAATACAGCCAAGCCGCCTTTTTCGGAATGCGGGTTGTCCAGATGGTGGATGACATTCGTATCCTGGATTTCTTGTCCTTCAACGTTCTCACGGATCGTTTTACCGGTTACAGTAATGCAGTCACCGTGAATCGCACCTGGTTTCTTAAGCAATTCGTTCAGAACTGCACTTACGCCACCCGCATTGTGCACGTCTTCAATGTGAAGATCGGAAGCAGGTGCAAGTTTCGCCAGATGAGGAACGCGGTTAGCAACTTCGTTGATGCGCTCGATTGGGTATTCGATACCTGCTTCATGAGCCAATGCCAGCGTATGAAGTACCGTATTCGTAGATCCGCCCATAGCCATATCCAGTGCAAAAGCGTTGTCGATAGCTTCTACAGTAACGATATCACGTGGTTTCAGATCCATTTTGATGAGTTCCATCAGTTGCTTAGCAGATTGTTTAACAAACTCACGACGCTCAGGAGCAACAGCCAGGATGGTTCCGTTGCCTGGCATAGCCAGCCCCATCGCTTCAGCCAGACAGTTCATGGAGTTCGCTGTGAACATACCGGAACATGATCCACATGTCGGACAACCGAATTGTTCAAGCTCAAGAAGGCTCTTGTCATCGATTTTACCTGCTTGATAAGCACCTACGCCTTCAAATACGGAGGTCAGGGACAGAGCTTTACCATTGCTGTCACGACCTGCCTTCATAGGTCCACCGCTGACGAACACGGTTGGGATATTACAGCGAAGCGCACCCATCATCATACCTGGTGTGATTTTGTCACAGTTCGGGATACATACCATGCCGTCGAACCAGTGTGCAGATACAACCGTTTCCACGGAATCCGCGATAATGTCACGGCTTGGCAGCGAGTAACGCATACCAATGTGTCCCATGGCAATTCCGTCGTCAACTCCAATGGTGTTGAATTCGAATGGAACGCCACCGGCTTCACGAATAGCATCCTTAACAATTTTACCGAATTCCTGTAGGTGAACATGGCCGGGCACGATATCAATATAAGAGTTACATACGGCAATAAATGGTTTGCCAAAGTCCTCTTCTTTAACGCCCGCTGCGCGGAGCAAACTGCGGTGCGGTGCACGGTCAAAACCTTTTTTGATCATATCGGAACGCATCTTCTTGGCTGACATGGTGTATTTCCCCCCAAATTTATAATATTGAGCAACATGAATGGAAATATAAATGGCAGTGCATCTGTCGTTTAATTTCATCCGTACTCTTAAAAATAGACCAGTGATACTGGCTTCGAGCTTCCCGTAGTTTATGAAACTCTTTGCTGCTTTAAACCCGTGAACAACCCGGTTTTTCTATAGAGTCTATCACAACCGTCGTTATATTTCTACAATGAATAGAAAGAAGCTTCAATCCATTAGTGGAATGAAGCTTTCTTGATTTGAAGCACTCTCTCGGGTGTTCTTTCGCCGCTGCCCATGGGGATAGGCTAACTGCTTCCGCCTTTGCGTCCAATCTCCCGGTAGAATTCTTTATTATGTGTTTCGGAAGTTGCTTCTCCACCTTTGCGTCCAATTTCCTTATAGAACTGAGAATCGTGCGCATCTGAAGTCGCTTCTCCACCTTTTTTACCTATCATTTGGTAGAAGCTGCGATCATGATTTTTGGAGGTGGCCTTGCCACCTAATCTACCCGCTTCCTCGCGACTCATTTTGTGTTCAGACGTCTGTGGGCGTGCCATTACAAATCACTCCTTATATCATAAGTAGATTGTTGTAGCGCGTATTCCTACTTACCACAACATTTCCAGTATGAAACAAGTTGAATCTGATGGAGAGGGCAGGATTTTAGCTCATCTGAACCAGGATGCTGAGCGTTTCAATCCCCCCTGACGATTGAGGTGAAAGCGGGAAATATCGGGCTCTATGAGAGGCCGAAACGCATGACGGACGGCTGGATGAGCCAGCGTTATAGCGAACATTAACGCAATGGAGACTATCACCGGAATGTACAAACTGGTTTCCATATAATTGTAAACCCCGGACCAGATGGCCAGACGAACGAGAAATCCATGTAAAAGGAACACATAAAGAGTGCGCCGTCCCAGATCGGTCAATCTGGATGTTAATGAAGGGACCCAGGCGAGAAATAATGCTCCCGATCCGATCTCAAGGGCATAGATTCCGAGTCGGTAAATTCCGGCAAACCACTCATGGTGTCCAAGCTCTGCGTAAGTCATGCTACCCAGTAACCACCCTGGTGCAATGCTGAGTCCTCCCAGTCCGATCCAACCAAGAAGAGCAGCAGACAACGCAGCTGCAATTTTGCGGCCCCAGCCGGATCGCAAACGGGAGCGGATGGACGCTCCGTAGTCATACCCAATAACAAAGAAAGGAAGAAATACAAACGTGCGGCTGAAGCTCAGCCAGAAACCGTCAATGGGTAAATATCCGGCACATACCCCTAGCATCACGGCACCGAGCAGTCTGTATATCGGTTTCCATGAGAGTGTAAGACGAAGCAGCAGCCGCCAGCAGAAATGACTTGCCAGAAACCAGAGCAATAAATAAGGTGCAAAGAAAGACAAACGCATATGCGGTGTGTGGAATATGGTGAAATCCGTTATTGCATACAGGGACTGAAACAGAAAGTACTGTAATGCAATCTGCTTAAGCACATTACGGCCAGATGCACCTTGGAGTGAATGTCTGGCAAAGTAGCCGGTTACCCATACAAACAGCGGCATGTGAAACGTATATATCCACAGAAACAGAGCCTCTGCTCCTGCAAATCGTGTAATGATCGGTTCGAGAGCATTGCCCGCAAGTACACAGACAATGAGCATAAAGCGCAAGTTGTAAAAAAAAGAATCCTGATCTTCGTGAATTATGGTCGGTTTGTTCATGGTGTAACCCCCTTGATAACCCTTGGCAATTGCAATCTGGTTCTGTAATAAGGGTAATATGGATGTGCATCATTTATTGTGATATATTTCACAATAGAAAGCGCTATCCTTTCTCAAAACTGTGACAACAAAATGAACGCTCCGGGATTGACAACGGTTGCATAGAGGCTGACAATGGGGAAAGAAGATGAGAAATTGTAAATATAAGGAGGGGAGAATTCATGTCGACGAATACCCGCCGAAGCCCTGAAATTGTTACGTTTGGCGAAAGTATGGGTTTGCTGACGGCTAAGGATACACGAGGTCTCGAATATGCGGCGACATTAGATAAGTCATTTGGCGGAGCGGAAAGTAATCTGGCGATTGGTGTATCCCGGCTTGGGCATACCAGCGGCTGGTTTGGCCGCCTGGGCAATGATCCGATGGGTAACATGATCATGAAGGCTATTCGTGGTGAAGGTGTGGATGTATCCCGAGCAAGGATGAGCGACAAAGAGCCCACCGGTTTGATGATTCGTGAGAACGCTTCCGGGAAAGCCTCGGTACACTATTATAGGAAGCTATCCGCTGCAAGCGCGATTACTCCTGAAGATCTGGACTCGGATTATATTGCGGGTGCGCAAATCCTTCACGTGACAGGCATCACCGCAGCAATAAGCGCGTCGGGACTTGCTACGGTTGAAGCTGCTATACATATAGCCAAGCAGGCTGGTGTGAAAGTGAGTTTTGATCCGAATCTGCGTCTTAAACTGTGGTCAGCTGAAGAAGCACGACCTGTTCTGCTTCGTCTCGCTGAGCAGGCGGATTATTTCTTGCCGGGTCTGGATGAGATGAAGCTTCTGTATAACGAAGAAGATGATCAAAAAGTTCTTGAGCGTTTGTCCGCCATGAATGCAGTCTGTATCGTAAAGGGCGGCCCTGATTTGACCTATGTATTGGTGAATGGTACCCTAACGGAAGTTCCGTACTTCAAGGCAGATCATGTCCTGGATACCGTTGGGGCAGGAGATGGATTCTGTGCGGGCTTTTTGTCCGGTCTTATTAAAGGATATTCCCCACAGGAGGCGACCCGTCTCGGGAATTTGACTGGTTCCATGGTTATACAGGTTGTTGGCGATTGGGAAGCGCTCCCGACGTGGGAGCAGGTCGAGGCTAAGCTGAACAATGTAGCTCATGTTGAGCGCTAGTCGCTGCTGATATCATATATGTCTCATCTTCGTTCATTAATGTAAGGCTTGTAATACACAACCACATTGACAAGGGAGAGAATGAAATGAAGAAGCTTCAGCTGCTGCAAAAAATAACGGATAGTGGGGTTGTTGCGGTTTTGCGTGCGGATTCTGCGGACCAGGTTATCGCCATGGCCGAGCAAGCCATCGCGGGAGGCATCAAGATTATTGAGATTACCATGACCGTGCCTAGTGCCCTCAAAGCTATCGAGAAATTAAGCCGTGTATATCATTGGAACACCCAAGATCCAGAGAAGTTTGCCATTATTGGAGCCGGAACCGTGCTTGAACCCCAGACAGCGCGTGCCGCGATCATGTCAGGTGCCGAGTTTGTTGTAGGGCCTTCGCTGAATCCGGACACGGTAAAAATCTGCAACCTGTACCGGATTCCGATTCTCCCAGGGGTGATGACCATTGCCGATGTACAACGTGCATTGGAACTTGGCGTGGATATTGTGAAGTTGTTCCCGGGTAATCTCTACGATCCGTCCATTATTAAAACGATGAAGGGACCTATGCCACAAGCGAATTTTATGCCGACCGGTGGGGTGTCCTTATCCAATCTGGGTGACTGGATTAAGGGAGGCGCCGTTGCTGTAGGGATCGGTTCGGACCTCACAGCGGAAGCCGTGAAGACGGGGGACTTGAGTCATGTTCGCCGCAAAGCGGAACAATATATGGATGCTTACCGCAAGGCCAAGGCCGAATAGCGATGAATAATGGAGAAGGGGAGCCTCAGGAATGAAGGCTCCCGTTCTGCAAGCCGCGGCACCTGCGGAAGTACAGAAAGGTGATGAACGTTGAGAAATCGATATAATACAGGGCGCAAGAAGAGGGGCATTGGGAAGTTCCTGCTCGTTCTTCTGGCGCTCATTGTTATTGGGTGTGGGTTTGTGGCATGGAAGCTGTTCACGCCTTATGGACCACAGGAGATGGCTCAGACAGCCATGGAAACTGCAGATCAGGTGACTGTAACTGAAAAAGACAACTGGATTGATTTTGTACCGGACAAATCTGCTGGGGTGAGTGTTATTTTTTATCCAGGTGGATTGGTTAAACCGGAAAGTTATGCACCTCTTGCCCATGAACTTGCTGCAGCAGGACATCATACCATTGTTGCAAAAATGCCGGTCAATTTGGCGGTGCTCAAACAAAATCTCGCCGATGATATTATTAAAGCCTATCCGAATGAACCATTTGTTATGGGAGGGCATTCTCTTGGTGGATCGATGGCGGCACGTTATGCGGCTTCCCATCCGGATGCACTTCAGGGCATTTTCTTTCTCGCATCCTATCCGGATGAAAAAGGCAGTGTGAAGTCATTGGGGATACCAGCGTTGTCCATACTGGGCACGAATGATGAAGTGGTGAATGCAACAAAGTATCAGAATGGTCGGGCATATTTGCCGGAAGATACGGTGTATTACACCATTGAAGGTGGTAACCATTCGCAGTTCGGTGACTATGGCCACCAGAGCGGTGACGGCGAAGCTGGGGTCAGTGAAGAGGAACAATTGTCCCAAACGGTTAAAACGATTGTAGGCTGGCTGGATACAATCAAATAAGCTGTCAGTTCAAAGTTGAATGGGACGAATGCATAGCAGTCAGTAACTGGAGGTGATCGGGATGTCCATGCTTCAAATCCATGGTAAGCAAGTTGCCTGCCGAGGTATTCTATTTGATAAGGATGGAACGCTGCTGGATTTCTTGCAATTATGGGGGCCGTGGGCAGAGTCTCTACTGAATCAGCTGGAATTACAACTGTCAGAGCTTGGGGCCTCGTTCACGGTCGAGCGTGAGCAGGTTCTGGGTACGGTCCGCAATCGTGAAGGTCATCTAATCGGATATGATGTTCAAGGGCCTTTGGCAATTGCCACGGTGGACGAGAGTAACGGACTGCTTGCTGGGCAGTTGTATGCAGCAGGCATGCCATGGAATGAAGCAATCACTACGGTCCGCCGCTTTTCCAGTGTGGCCATGCGTGAGATAAAGCAGAGAAAAATGGCCGAACCGATGCCTGGATTAAGAGCATTTTTGCAGAGCTGCCAGGAGGCATCTATCCCCATGGCAGTCGTCACTTCGGACAACACAGCTGCTGCGGAGGAACATATGGAATGGATGGGAATTCGGTCGTATTTTACATCAATTGTAGGCAGTGACCGGGTAACCAAAGGAAAACCGGATGGAGAGGCTGCGGTTCTAGCTTGCCGGGAGTTACATATTCTTCCTGAGGAAGCTGTTGTGATCGGTGACAGCAATGGGGATATGCAGATGGGACGTAACGCAGGGGCATCCTATATGATTGGTTTCTGTCCCGAAGTCGGGGGAAGTGACTATTTGCATGAAGCTGATGACGTCATTCAGGGTTATAATGAGTTAAAGATCATCTCTGAACGTTCTTTCCAGGGATGATCTCGTAAAAGGAGGAGAGAGGATGAACGCAACAGAACAACTGGCTGCCTGGATTAAGGAAAGCTCGAACATTGTTTTTTTCGGAGGGGCCGGAACTTCAACGGAAAGCGGGATTCCCGACTTCCGCTCTGCCGCTGGCCTGTACCAGACAGAGCAGCATTCACCCTATCCACCGGAAGAGCTGCTAAGCAGACGTTTCTTCGACCAGCATGCTGATATTTTTTATGATTTTTATCGAGGCAAAATGCTTCACCCCGATGCGGTGCCCAACGGCTGCCACCGACTTCTCGCCAGATTAGAGCAGGAAGGAAGACTTCAGGCGGTCATAACGCAGAATATCGATGGGTTGCACCAGAAAGCTGGCAGCAGCAATGTCCTGGAGCTTCATGGTTCAATCCATCGAAACGCTTGTATGGATTGCAAGAGGTTCTACGCGCTGGATGACATTATTACAGCCAAAGATACGGTTCCTCGTTGTCATGCGTGCGGTGGCGTAATCAAGCCCTATGTCGTGTTATATGAAGAGGAACTGGATCAGACGATATTATATCGTTCGGTAGACGCTCTGTCTGCAGCGGATTTATTGCTGGTAGGTGGAACTTCACTGACCGTGTATCCTGCTGCACAATTGATTACGTATTTTCAGGGAAAACATACGGTCTTGCTTAACGCTACACCTACGGCTTACGACCGGCAGGCTGATTTGCTGATTACTGATCCGATTGGTGAGGTAATGAATAGGGTGGACCAGCTTCTTGGTTAAACATAAGTCAACATTGTCCGAATAACCGCATTCTCCGGCATACGGACCGGGTACAAGAGGCGGAACCTGGGGAAAGAAGGGATTCATGATGGTCTACGTAGCCAGCGATGCACGCTACGAAACAATGAAATACAACCGCGTTGGACGTTCAGGTTTGAAACTGCCAGCGATTTCACTTGGGTTATGGCATAATTTTGGTGGCATTAATAATGCGGAGAACGGCCGAAATATGATTACCCGTTCGTTTGATCTGGGCATTACGCATTTTGACCTTGCCAACAATTATGGTCCGCCGGCAGGTTCGGCAGAGCAGTTATTCGGTCAGGTATTGGCACAGGATCTGAAGCCATATCGAGATGAACTCGTTATCTCCACCAAGGCCGGGTACTATATGTGGCCTGGACCTTACGGTGAATGGGGTTCTCGTAAAAACCTTGTTTCTAGTCTCAATCAGAGCTTGAAGCGCATGGGTCTTGATTACGTAGACATCTTTTATTCTCATCGTTATGATCCCGAAACACCTCTGGAAGAAACGATGATGGCGCTGGACCATATTGTTCGTTCCGGTAAAGCACTGTATGTCGGCATTTCCAATTATCCTGCAGAGCAGACGAAGCAAGCGGCCGAGATTCTCAAAGGCTTGGGTACCCCTCTGTTGATTCATCAACCTAAATATTCGATGCTGGATCGCTGGATTGAGGATGGGCTGCAGGATGTACTTCATGAGAACGGAACGGGCAGTATTGCATTCTGTCCATTAGCGCAGGGGGTTCTTACGAATAAATATCTGAATGGTATCCCGGAAGATTCACGTGCCAAGGGACCATCTGTATTCCTGAATGAGAACAATATCTCGCCAGAGACATTGCGCAAAGTACGTGCTCTGAACCAGATTGCAGCATCTCGTGGTCAGAGTCTGGCTCAATTTGCACTCGCTTGGGTATTACGTGATGGCAAGGTAACTTCTGCACTGATTGGTGCCAGTCGTCCTTCGCAGATTGAAGAGAATGTGGCTGCACTCAGTCAGTTGGAATTCTCCACAGAGGAATTAGAGCGTATTGAATCGATTCTTCGTCCCGAACCGGATCATAAATAAAGTTCAAAAGGTGCATCTTAGCCATAATGGCGGGATGCACCTTTTTTATCATTTCTTTTCTGTATGTATGCAAGATGCAAGAAAGCATCCTTTTCGGTATAAAGAATCATCGATTGTTAGGCGGTGCTTGGCGTGTCCCTTGCGTCTGCGGCCTCTTAAGAATGTTCTCCCTGTACAGGCTGGGAGCTTCACCGTGGAATCGTTTGAACTGTTTGGAGAAATACAGCGCATCTGGCAGCCCTACAGAGGCAGATACCTGTTCAATGGACAGATCAGGACGTTCCCGCAGTAGCTGGCGCGATTTGTCGATCCGCAGTTTAAGCAGGTAGGTAACTGGTGATAGCCCGGTTTCCTGTTTGAATATGCGGGACAGGTACGCACGGTTATAGCCAAGACTTGATGACATTTGCTCAATCGAGACAGGGTAGGCATATTGGGTAGACATATATTGAATCATCTGTTTTACCGTTCGACGTATTGAAGATTCACCCGGTATTAAGGTTTGGCCTTGAGAAAGGTGATTTTGTGCTTCGGCTAGAATCATATATAACGTACCCAGCGATGTAAAATGAGAGCTTTCTTTCCGCTCGGCAAAAGCCATCTGCATGACAGATAACCAATCCGAAATTCCACAAGATGGTCCGGCATGAAAGACGGATTTCTCAGGACGGAATCCTGCTTCCTCTGTATGCTTCGCAGCCTGGCTGCCAGTAAAGGCCATCCACCGGTATTGCCAGGGTTGACGTGCATGGGATTGGTAGCTCACAAGCTGCCCCGGATGAATGAGGAAACAATCTCCTGCGGATAGTTCGTAGGTGTGCAGTTCAGTACGGAACGTACCGGACCCTTTTTCTACATAGTGCAATAGATAATAATCGTATAGCTTTGGTCCAAGGGCGTGACCGGGGAGGGTTTGGCTTGCACCTGCAAAGAGGACATGTAATGCCCCTTTTTCATAATAGACAGGATTGGAGGCAACTGAATAGCTGAGTGCTCCGCTTTTACCCGAGGGCTCCGGCGTGGTGCGTTCGGCTGGTGAACCCGTTACATCTTCCATACGTTGTTCAGTCATGATGACATTCCTTTCCTTCCTTGATGTTCCATTCATTATACGTCGAAAGGTCACATTTATCCATATGGAACACACATGGTTGCATTTCAAGTGGGACCGCCTTCTTGTATAATAACATTAAGAAAACCAACAACATTGAGATGGGGTGCAGCAGCAATGAACATAAATGAATTGAAACAAAAGTTTATTGACAAGTACGGAGAGAGTGGAGCGGACATCCGTGTATTCCATGCCCCTGGGCGGGTGAATCTGATCGGTGAGCACATTGACTATAACGGTGGATACGTGCTTCCGGCAGCGCTTGAATTCGGCACCACTTTGATTATCCGCGAGCGTGAGGACAACAAGTTGCAGTTGGCTTCCACCAATATGCCCTATGAAGGAACGCTGGATACGTCTACTATTGGCAAAGAGAAAACAGGGGAATGGACGGATTATCCGGTCGGCGTCATAGTTGAACTTCAAGGCAAAGGCGTGAAAGTAACCAAAGGTTATGACTTCCTCTACCATGGAGAAATTCCGAACGGCGCAGGACTTTCCTCTTCCGCATCGCTGGAGGTTCTCACCGGGTATGCCATCCAGTCCCTCGAAGGTGTAAAGGATATCGATACGGTTCAGCTGGCGCTTCTGTCCCAAAAGGCGGAGAACGAATTCGTCGGTGTTAACTGCGGCATCATGGATCAGTTCGCTGTAGCGAATGGCGCAGAGGATCATGCAATCCTGCTGATGTGTGACACCCTTGAGTATGAAAAAGTTCCATTCCGTACCGGCGCCTATAAGCTGGTCATTGGTAACACGAACAAACGCCGCGGTTTGGTGGACTCGGCTTACAATGAACGGCGTTCTCAATGTGAGCAGGCACTTGCCATTTTGAAAGAACAGCTGCCTACGCTGAACTACCTGGCGCAACTTACACCAGAACAGTTCATCACACTCCAGGATCATATCAAGGATGAGAAGGTAAGACAGCGTGCCCAGCACGTGGTGGAAGAGAATGCACGTGTACTTGCATCGGTGGATGCACTCCGTGATAACAATCTCGAAACCTTCGGCAAGCTGATGAATGCTTCTCATGAATCGCTTCGTTATCTCTATGAAGTGAGCTGCGAAGAGCTGGATGTGATGGTAGAGGAAGCACAACGAATTCCGGGAACTCTTGGTGCACGCATGACCGGAGCCGGATTCGGCGGATGTACGGTATCCCTTGTCCATGAGGACGATGTGGAGCGTTTTGTAACTGAAGTTGGAGCAGCCTATGAAGCACGCACCAATCTCAAAGGCGAGTTCTATGTATGCGGAGTGGGCGACGGCGTTAAAGAATTGAAGGAGGCGAAGTAAGATGGCGATTTTGGTGACAGGTGGAGCAGGATATATTGGTTCTCATACGGTAGCGGCTTTGTTGGAGCGTGGCGAAGAGGTTGTTGTTGTGGATAACTTGCAGTCAGGGCATCGTGAAGCTCTGCTGGGTGGGAAATTATATGAAGGAGATCTGCGTGACAAGGAACTTCTGGCGAAGCTGTTCGCTGAGAATTCCATTGATGCAGTCATTCACTTTGCAGCCAACTCACTGGTCGGCGAGAGCATGAAAGATCCTGTTAAATACTATGATAACAACGTGTTTGGCACACTGTGTCTGCTGGAAGCAATGAATGCAGCAAATGTACGTCGCATCGTCTTCTCCTCCACAGCTGCCACTTACGGTGAGCCGGAGAAAGTGCCGATCGAAGAGAGTGACCGCACAGAGCCTACGAACGTATACGGTGAAACCAAGCTCATGATGGAGCGCATGATGTCGTGGTTCGACAAAGTACAGGAAATCAAATACGTATCCCTGCGTTACTTCAATGCAGCCGGAGCCCATGACAGTGGCAAAATTGGTGAAGATCATCAGCCAGAGAGTCATCTCATTCCACTCGTGCTGCAAACGGCTTTAAAACAACGTCCTCACATCGCCGTGTTTGGTGACGACTACGCGACTGAAGATGGAACCTGTGTACGTGATTACATCCACGTAAGTGATCTGGCGGATGCGCATCTGCGGGCCGTAGACTATCTCCGTAAAGGCGAGAACAGCAACGTGTTCAACTTGGGTAACGGTCAAGGCTTCTCAGTTAAACAGGTTATCGAGACGGCCAAGAAAGTGACCGGTTTGGATATTCCGGTTGTTCAGGAACCACGTCGTGCGGGTGATCCGGCTGTATTGGTGGCATCGTCTGCCAAAGCTAGATCCGTACTGGGCTGGAACCCGAAATGGACGAATCTTGAAGATGTCATTCAAAGCGCATGGAGCTGGCACCAGTCTCATCCTGAAGGCTACGGAAAAAACTAGGAGGCGAATATTGATATGTCACAGACTCATATTGCAGCAGGTGCCACAGAGCGGACCCCGGAGCAGCAGGAAGCACTGCATGCCATTGAACGTCTGGTAGCATTTGCCTTGCAGAACAAACTGATTGAAGAAGCGGATCTGGATTACAGTCGTAATCTGCTGCTGGAGCAGTTCGGGTTCTCTGAGCCGTATGCCGGAGTATTAAACGAGACGGTGTTGGATGGACCACAACCGTTGCTGGATACACTGATTGACTACGGATTTGAAATTGGACTTATACCCGAAAATACGGACACGTACCGTGATTTGCTCGATGCCAAAATTATGGGTCAATTAATGGCCCGTCCATCCGAGGTGGTGCGCGCATTCCGCCATACGGAGCAGACCGAAGGCATTGAGGCGGCTACTTCCCAATTTTATGAGCTCTCGATTCACTCCAACTACATTCGGATGGACCGCATCTCCAAAAATGTGTACTGGACACAGGATACAGCTTATGGCGATATGGAGATTACAATTAACCTGTCCAAGCCGGAGAAAAGCCCGAAGGAAATCGCGATGGCAAAGCTGCTTCCGCCTCCGGTGTATCCGAAGTGCCAGCTCTGTCGTGAAAATGTGGGCTATGCCGGTCGGGTCAACCACCCGGCTCGTCAAAACCTGCGTGTCATACCATTGGAATTAAACGGTGAACCTTGGTTCTTCCAGTACTCTCCATACGTGTACTACAACGAGCACTGCATTATTTTCCATCACGATCATGTGCCGATGAAATTGACCAAGGATACACTGCGCAGGCTGCTGGCCTTCGTGGGAGAGTATCCGCATTACTTCATCGGTTCCAATGCCGATCTGCCCATCGTTGGCGGCTCCATTCTGACCCATGACCATTTCCAGGGTGGACGTCATACCTTTGCCATTCAAAATGCGAAGCCAGAGGCGGTATTCCGCCATCCAGGTTCGCCGGGACTTACGCTTAGTCTTGTGAAATGGCCAATGTCCGTACTGCGACTGGCTTCACATGATCCGGCTGAGCTGCTCGAAGCGGGCAATGCCGTTTATGAAGCGTGGAAGGTGTACAGTGATTCTACTGTGGAGATCGAGGCATTCAGTGAGGTTGACGGAGAGCTGATTCCGCACAACACGGTTACTCCGATCGTTCGCCGCAGTGCAGACGGTGGATATGAGATGGACCTCGTTCTGCGGAACAATCGCACAAATGATGAACATCCCGAAGGGATTTTCCACCCGCACCGCGAGATGCATCATCTGAAGAAGGAGAACATTGGACTCATTGAAGTGATGGGGCTTGCCATCCTGCCAGGTCGTTTGAAAGAAGAGCTGGACAGCATTGCGGATATTCTCGCTGGGGATATCAAGCTTGCCGAGGCAGCCCAAGCTTCCGATCATGTATTGAACAAGCATCTGGGCTGGGCTGAGGAATTGATTGAACGTTTCGGTCCCAACCTGAACAAGGAGCAAGCCGTTGCGCTTGTACAACAGGAAGTCGGCTTGAAATTCGCCGAAATTCTGGAACATGCAGGCGTCTACAAATATGATGAGGCAGGGCGTCAAGCCTTCCGTCGTTTTGTAAGCAGCATGGGATACATTGAATAACAACAGGTATAACAAGGAACACCAGCTCATACAAGGGCTGGTGTTTTGATTTGTTTGACTTGTGAAAATGGAAGAATACTTCTTTTCTATGCACACATGTATAATGTTAGAAGAAAAGTAATGGATACTCCTTATCATTTTGAAGAAAAGGGGATATGAAAATGGAAAAAAAGGCTTTGAATGTACCATTGGTTACCGATGTAGAGGAATTGCAGAACATGGTAGGCGAACCAAGCGAGCAAGTGCGCAACAAGGTCATTTCCTTTGTGGATTCACATGTCCAGCACTTTCTGTCCATGTCGCCATTATTTTTCCTGTCCACTTCAGACCGTTCAAGTAAAAGTGATGTATCCCCTCGCGGTGATGAAGCAGGCTTTGTGAAAGTTCTCGATCAATATCGGCTTGTTTATCCCGAACGTCCGGGTAATCGCCGAATCGACTCGCTGCTGAATATTCTGTCCAACCCAGGAGTTGGCATGATCTTTCTAATTCCAGGTATGAATGAAGTGCTGCGTATCAATGGGAGGGCTTCGATTACCAAGGATGAGGAATTTATCGCCAGTATGGGCTGGAGCGGTAAAACCATTGGGGCGGCTGTCATTGTGGATGTGGAAGAATGTTTCATTCATTGTCCACGAGCGTTTAAACAGGCGGGATTATGGTCGTCTGAGACATGGGTGGATAAGGAAAGCCTGCCTTCAACCAGCGAAATGTTCCGTGCACATTTGCAAATCAACGGGTTGATATAAAGTGAGTGGCTATCGATTTGTTTTTATATAATCGGGGTACTATAATTGGAGTTGCACTAAAAATTCTAAACTCCATTGGAGGCGACATAGATATGAGATCATTTCAATTTTATAATCCAACCCGATTGATATTCGGTAAAGGTCAGCTGGAAGCACTGAAAACCGAAGTACCGAAATACGGCAAACGGGTTCTGCTTGTATATGGTGGCGGCAGTATCAAACGCAGCGGTTTGTACGATCAGGTGATCGGATTGCTCAAGGAAGCTGGAGCTGAAGTTACGGAGCTGGCTGGTGTGGAACCAAACCCGCGTCTTTCGACTGTTCACCAAGGTGTAGACCTCTGCAAAACGAACAACATCGACCTGATCCTCGCTGTAGGCGGCGGCAGTGTACTGGATTGTGCCAAGGCAATTGCCGTAGGTGCCAAGTATGATGGCGACATGTGGGACTTTGCTCAGCGCAAAGCCGTTGCACAGGATGCTCTACCACTCGGTACCGTGCTCACAATGGCTGCAACGGGTTCGGAAATGAACTCCGGTTCGGTGATTACGAATCAGGATACACAGGAGAAATTGGGCTGGGGCAGTGCGTATTCATTCCCTGCGTTCTCGATCCTTGATCCGGTAAATACATATACCGTTCCTCTGGACCAAACGGTTTATGGTATGGTGGATATGATGTCCCACGTACTGGAGCATTACTTCCATCTAGATGCAAACACACCAGTTCAGCTTGGTTTCTGTGAGACGATTCTGCGCACCGTCATGGATGCAGCCCCTCGTCTGGTTGAAGACCTGGATAATTATGAGCTGCGTGAAACGATCCTGTACTGCGGAACGATGGCGTTAAACGGCGTACTGAACATGGGTCTCGCTGGTGACTGGGCTACTCACAATATTGAACACGCGGTATCCGCAGTATATGATATTCCGCATGGCGGAGGATTGGCGATTCTGTTCCCGCATTGGATGAAGCATAATGTGGACGTGAATGTGGATCGTTTCAAACGTCTGGCGATCAATGTGTTCGAAGTTAACCCTGAAGGTAAATCGGACAAACAGATTGCAGAAGAAGGCATCGAAGCATTGAGCAAATTCTGGACATCCATTGGTGCGCCTAATCGCCTGGCTGATTATGATATCGATGATAGCCAAATCGAAGTTATGGCTGATAAAGCTATGCTCTTCGGCCCATTTGGTAACTTCAAAAAATTGCAACGTGAAGATGTTGTATCCATCTACAAGGCTTCTCTGTAAAAACAAAACATTAAGGCACAGTAATGTGTTCTGGAACCGCATGTCTCCTTTAACGGAGATTTGCGGTTTTTTGATGTGAATAAGAGCAAATCTGAGAATGCTCAAGCAAGTGGGTCTTAGCACGATGAGAATAACCATTATCGGGTCTTGGAACCAAATGAGGAAAGATTTTGAAACATAACGGCACCTTGCTACGTATTTATTTACATGAGGAATGCCCAGTGAGTATGGAATTGCGGCAGAAGAGAGGAGGAACGGGATATGGAGTCCATCTATTGGGGGTGTCTAATCGGAGGTGCGATATTTGCGGTCGTCAGCCTTGTGCTAGGTGACTTGATTGATGGCTTGCTGGACGGGGCCTTTGAATTGCCAGGCCTTGATTTTTTCAAACCTGTTGTGCTGGCAGGTTCCATAACAACGTTTGGCGGAGCTGGTATTATGCTGACACGTTATAGCTCGATAAGTGCGATTTCGGCATTGATACTATCCCTGCTTATAGGTATTGCTGCAGCCATGCTGGTATTCTTTGCATACATCAAGCCAATGCGTAACAGTGACGTTTCCATTGCGTTTTCCATGAAAGAGCTATCCGGGAAAATTGGAGAAATTACCATTCCGGTACCGGAAAAAGGTTTTGGTGAAGTCATGATCAAGATTGCTGCCGGTAATACAGTGCACACCGCATCCAGCTTTGAACATCGTCCCATTGCGGCGGGAGCGCGTGTTGTTGTTGTGGATGTAACCGAAGGTGTGCTGCGTGTGTCAGAATGGGATGAAGATGTACTTAAAGACGTTTAAGGAAGTTTAACAGTAAGCAGTTTAAGCACTCATGAATGAATAAGGGGAGAGATGTGGAATGAATTTGAATTTGGATTGGGATGTGTTGTTAATTCCTGCAATTGTTGTCGGTGTAATTCTGATTCTTGGTTTGGCCTTCTGGGCAAGGTACAAAACGGTTGGACCGGATGAAGCGATGATCGTTACGGGATCGTTCCTTGGCAGCAAAAACATTTCTGACGATGATTCCGGTCGAAAAATTAAAATTGTTCGTGGAGGCGGCGCATTTATTTTGCCGGTGTTCCAGCAGTCGGAGTTTATCTCGCTATTGTCCCATAAGCTCGACGTCTCCACACCGGAAGTATACACGGAACAGGGTGTACCGGTCATTGCCGATGGTGTTGCGATTATCAAGGTGGGAAGCGCTGTAGAAGACGTGGCTACCGCAGCCGAGCAATTCATTGGTAAGCCCGTGGAATCGTTAAGAGGCGAAGCACAGGAGGTTCTGGAGGGGCATTTGCGGGCCATCCTCGGAACAATGACGGTGGAGGAAGTATACCGTAACCGTGATCGATTTGCGCAAGAGGTTCAAGGCGTAGCTGCCAGAGATCTGAAAAAAATGGGATTACAGATCGTCTCGTTTACGATCAAAGACGTTCGTGACAAACAAGGTTATCTGGATGCCCTCGGTAAACCGAGAATAGCAGCCGTTAAGCGGGATGCTGAAATTGCGGAAGCAGAAGCGATGCGGGATGCACGTATTCAGAAGGCTAATGCGGAAGAACAGGGCCAAAAAGCCGAGTTGCTGCGTGATACGAATATTGCTGAAGCTGCAAAAGAGAAGGAACTGAAGGTAGCAACGTTTAAGCGGGATCAGGATACAGCAAAAGCGGAAGCCGATCAGGCGTACCATATCCATGAAGCCCGTGCGAGACAGACCGTGGTGGAAGAAGAGATGAAGGTTGAGCTCGTTCGTAAAGAACGTGAGATCGATCTGCAAGAGAAAGAAATTATCGTACGTGAGAAGCAATATGATGCTGAAGTGAAGAAAAAAGCAGAAGCCGATCGTTACGCGGTGGAGCAGGCTGCCGAAGCGGATAAAGCCAAAAGAATGCGTGAAGCCGACGCGATACAGTATTCCATCGAAACGCATGCCAAGGCAACAGCGGAGCAAAAGCGGCTTGAAGGGCAAGCTATGGCGGATGCAGAACTTGCCAAAGGTACAGCGGATTCAGAGGTTATTCGTCTGAGAGGTCTTGCAGAAGCAGAAGCGAAGGAAAAGCTGGCCGAAGCGTTCCAAAAATTTGGCGAAGCTGCCGTGCTCGATATCATTGTCAAAATGCTGCCTGAACTTGCTGGTAAAATTGCGGAGCCGATCTCCGCGATTGATAAGCTGACCGTTGTGGATACAGGTAAGGGTGAAGGCGCTGCCCGTGTAAGCAATTATGTAACAGAGCTCATGGCGACGGCTCCCGAGATGCTCAAAAGTGTCTCCGGCATTGATGTGGAGCAGTTAATTAAAGGTTTCACGAAGCCTAAAACAGCAGCACCGGTTGCCATTCAACAGAGTGAGCCTGTAACGACTCCGTCTATAATTGACAAGATTGTGGAAAAAGCTGGTGTTGATGAGTAACACAACGAGTTGTAAAGCATTCATGCTCTATTGACCTTAAGGCGAATTTTTGTTACTTTTTAAGCGAGACGTCCGGCGCGGTTTGCCCGCTTTCGGATGTCTTTTCGTTCTTACTAGGGTGTGACTGAATCACACCTAAGCTGGTGTGAAAAAGAGGTGCAAACATTGAGTAGCCTGCAAGTAGCCAAAGCGCTAAATAATAATGTGATTATTGCACAGCATCCTGAACATGGAGAAGTTGTCGTGATTGGTAAAGGCATCGGCTTCAATCGGAAAACGAATGATATTATTCCTCTGATGGCTGTGGAGAAGATGTTCATTCTGAGAAACCAGCAGGAGCAAGAGCAGTATAAACAGCTTCTTCCACAAGTGGATGAAGCATTGATCGAAATCATTAACGAAGTCATTACGTATATTGCAGAACATACGGACGTTCCTTTAAACGAACATATTCATATCGCATTGACCGATCATATTTCTTTTGCATTAAAACGGAAAGAACAAGGCATTGTCATACAGAATCCTTTTTTATATGAAACCCGTGAAATTTATCCTGACGAATATCGCATGGGTGATTATGCGGTGCGTTTGATAAAGGAAAAATTGGGCGTAGATTTGGGAATGGATGAGATCGGTTTTATTGCGCTTCACATTTACAGTGCCATGACCAACCAAAATATTTCTCAAGTTCGGGAGCATTCCCAACTGATTACCGATTTGGTGAGCCTGGTGTCCACCCAACTGGATTATTCGTTTGAGACGGAGTCATTGGATTACTCCAGGTTGCTGACCCATCTTCGATTCGCCTTGGAGCGTGTCCGTCGGGGGGACAAAGTGGAAGAACTTCATAAATTGGATTCCCTATTGAAGTTGGAGTATCCTGAAATGTACTCGCTTGCATGGAAGCTAACAAAGGTGATGGAAAAAAGGTTGAATCTCCCTGTATATCCTGCTGAAGTAGGCTATCTGACCATTCATTTGCAGCGCTTGAATCAAAGGAAAGAAGAAGATAACAAGTGAATATTTTCCACAGGTGGAATCTCAATTTGATAATTTTCTTGTAAAGGCTTGCACTGATTATGAAGTGGTGCTACAATGATTTCCGTAATCAAGCAACTGAATAAACACAAACGACGTGTTACTGATTCGATCAGGCATGAGTTATATAGAGCGTGATTGTTCTTACCTTATACCGGGTATGCTATACCCGAAGGTTGGATCAATTTCCTTTATTAACTCATGCCTTTTTTGTTTTCCCTTGCTTGCTTCACAACATACAAATTTAAAAGAAAGGGTGATACGACGCAATGTTTAAAAAGCTTTTTGGTGTATTGCAAAGAGTAGGTAAAGCTCTTATGCTACCAGTGGCGATTTTGCCAGCGGCAGGTTTGCTGCTAGGAATCGGTAACATGCTTGTGAATCCTGATTTCCTTCAGTATGCTACCGTGCTAGATACCCCATGGGTGAGTTCAATCGCGACGATTATGATGAATGCGGGGCAGATCGTATTCGATAATCTGGCATTGCTGTTCGCTGTCGGGGTAGCCGTCGGGCTGGCCGGAGGTGAAGGTGTCGCAGGTCTTGCGGCCATCATCGGTTACTTGGTCATGAACGTGACTCTGGGTACGGCTGTTGGTGTTACGCCAGCGATGATCGGTGAAGTACCAGGCTATGCCAGCATCCTGGGTATCCCAACATTGAGTACGGGCGTGTTCGGAGGTATTATCATAGGTATTACCGCCGCGCTATGTTACAATCGATTTTTCAAAATCGAACTACCGTCTTACCTTGGTTTCTTTGCAGGTAAACGCTTTGTTCCGATTATCACTTCAGTCGTTTCCCTCTTAATCGGGTTGCTTCTGGTGGTCATCTGGCCTCCGATTCAAAATGGGCTGAACGCTGTATCTCACTTCATGGTAGATACAAGTCCGACATTATCAGCATTCATTTTCGGAGTCGTAGAACGGTCACTTATTCCGTTCGGTCTGCATCACATTTTCTACTCGCCATTCTGGTTTGAGTTCGGTGAATATGTGAACAAAGCTGGAGATGTCATTCGTGGCGACCAGCAAATTTTCTTCAATCAATTGCGTGATGGTGTGAACCTTACCGCGGGAACGTTCCAAGTAGGTAAATTCCCGTTCATGATGTTCGGTTTGCCAGCTGCGGCGCTTGCGATGTACCATGAAGCAAGACCGGAACACAAAAAGTATGTTGCAGGGATCATGGGATCAGCTGCGCTGACTTCGTTCCTCACAGGGATTACAGAGCCACTTGAGTTCTCATTCCTGTTTGTAGCACCCATCCTGTTTGCAGTACACTGTATCTTCGCAGGTTTGTCTTTCATGACGATGCAAATTCTTGGAGTCAAAATCGGGATGACGTTCTCCGGTGGATTTATTGACTTCCTGATCTTCGGGATTATCCCGAATCGCACACCTTGGTGGGATGTTATCATCGTAGGTTTGATTCTTGCAGTGATTTATTATTTCGGATTCCGATTCATCATTCGCAAATTCAACCTCAAAACACCGGGACGTGAAGAAGCGACTCCTGAAACAGCTTCGGGCGGTGGCTCCGGATCAACGGATGATCTGCCTCACAACATTCTTGCTGCATTCGGTGGACAAGAGAATATCAAGCATCTGGATGCCTGTATTACTCGTTTGCGGATTGAAGTAAATGAGAAATCCAGTGTAAATAAAGATCGTTTGAAACAATTGGGTGCATCTGGTGTGCTTGAGGTGGGTAATAATGTACAGGCCATCTTCGGTACACGCTCAGATACGATTAAATCCCAGATGCAGGATATCATTGCAGGACGTGTACCGGCACCAACGCCAGCAGCTGAGGTCAAACCAACTCCTGAAAAGGAGAAGGAACAGGGAGCAGAGGGCGAACGTATTGTTGCCGAGGACATCGTTATGCCTGTGAATGGTGAACTGATGGACATCACAAACGTTCCTGATCCGGTCTTTGCCGAGAAAATGACAGGTGACGGCTTTGCTGTTCTGCCTCATGATGGCAAGATTACATCGCCTGTATATGGCAAAGTGTTTAACGTATTTCCAAGCAAACATGCCGTGGGCATTATGTCTGACGGAGGCAAGGAAGTGCTTGTTCATATAGGTGTCAACACGGTGAAGCTGAAAGGTCAGGGCTTTAACGTGCTTGTGCAGGAAGGCGATCTGGTATCGGCGGGTCAACCGATCATGGAAGTCGATCTGGAGTATGTAAAAGCTAACGCTCCTTCGATCATTTCACCAGTCATCTTCACCAACCTGCCAGAAGGATCAACAGTCACCCTCAAGAAGAGTGGCGTGCTCAAAGTTGGCGATCAGCCAATTATTGAGATAAAATAAGAAGTGTTATCCCAATGGCAAGCAAGTGTAAATAGATGCAATGCCTAAACTAAATTATTGAAAGTGAGATGATTGTAATGCAACAAACATTCAGAATTACAGACGAAGATGGTATCCACGCACGTCCGGCGACAGCCCTGGTTAATACAGCAAACAAATTCAAAGGTGCAGAATCCTTTGCAGAAGCTAACGGTAAAAAAGTAACTTTGAAATCCATCCTGGGCGTACTTTCCCTTGGTCTGGAACAAGGCGACACCATCAACATCATCGTTGAAGGTGAAGGCGAAGCAGAAGCTCTTCAAGCTCTGACAGACGTTATGGTTAACGAAGGGCTGGGCGAAATTAATGCTTAATGTTTCTGGGATCGCGGCTTCGGCGGGTATTGCTATCGCCAAGGCGTTTATCTTGGAGCATCCCAACTACTCTGTAGAAAAACGCGAAATCAACGACGTTGACGCAGAGATCGCCAAACTCGACTCGGCTCTGGGCAAGTCCCAGGGCGAGCTTGAGGCGATCAAAGAGCGCACTTTACAAGAGCTTGGCGAGAAAAAAGCTGAGATTTTTGCTTCGCATTTGCTCATTTTGAATGACCCGGAACTGATTGATCCGGTTAAAGCGAAAATTGCAGATGATAAGGTTAATGCGGAATTCGCATTGAACGAAACAGCAACGCAATTTATCGAAATGTTTGAAAACATGAAGAGTGCTTACCTGCAGGAACGTGCTGCGGATATGCGTGACGTTACCAAACGTGTGCTGAATCACTTGCTTGGTATCGAATTCATGAGTCCAGCTGAGATCAGTGAAGAAGTGATCGTGCTTGCGGAGGATCTTACGCCTTCCGACACGGCTCAATTGAACCGTCAATATGTAAAAGGTTTTGCAACCAATATTGGTGGACGTACTTCGCACTCCGCAATTATGGCTCGTTCGCTTGAAATCCCGGCTGTCGTTGGAACCAAGGACATTCTGGCTCAAGCAAAACAAGGCGATATGATTATCGTTGACGGATTGGATGGTCACGTACTGGTTAATCCAACGGACGATGTTATTGCTGAGTATCGTTCCAAACAGGAGCAATACGATGCACAACGTGCAGAGTGGAGAAAACTGCGTGACGAGCCAACCGTAACGGTGGACAACGTTCATGTAGAGTTGGCTGCCAACATTGGTACGCCTAATGATGTTACTGGCGTTCTGGAGAACGGTGGCGAAGCTGTAGGCTTGTATCGTACCGAGTTCCTGTATATGGGCAGAGACAAGCTTCCTTCCGAGGACATTCAGTATAATGCTTACAAGGCTGTACTGGAGAAAATGGAAGGCAAACCTGTTGTCGTTCGTACACTCGACATTGGCGGAGACAAAGAGCTTCCATATCTGGATCTGCCAAAAGAAATGAATCCATTCCTCGGCTTCCGCGCAGTTCGTCTGTGTCTGGACCGTCTGGATATTTTCCGTACACAATTGCGCGCATTGCTGCGCGCCAGCGTACATGGTAACCTGCGTGTCATGTTCCCGATGATCGCAACACTGGGTGAATTCCGTGAAGCGAAGGCTGTCCTGCTCGAAGAGAAGGAGAAGCTGGTTACTGAAGGAATTGCTGTTTCAGACAGCATTCAACTCGGAATCATGGTTGAAATTCCTTCGACTGCAGTCCTGGCGGATCAATTTGCCAAAGAAGTGGATTTCTTCAGTATCGGAACGAACGATCTGATTCAATACACCATGGCTGCTGACCGTATGAACGAGCGTGTGGCTTATCTGTATCAACCATACAACCCTGCCATCTTGCGTTTGGTTAAAATGGTAATTGATGCAGCGCACCGTGAAGGCAAATGGGTTGGCATGTGTGGAGAGATGGCCGGAGATGAAACAGCAATTCCATTGCTGCTCGGTCTCGGACTGGATGAGTTCAGCATGAGCGCAACATCCATTCTGCCAGCTCGCAGTCAGATCACCAAGCTGTCCCGTGCAGATATGCAAGAGCTTGCTGCCAAAGCACTGGATATGCAAACGGCTGAACAAGTTGTTGAATTGGTTCAAAGCATTCAAGCGTAATGTAATTTTAAGGGGTCTCCACCCGATTTTAAGGGTTTCTTTTTCCGATAAAAAAGCTGCAGTCGTGCAGCGATTTTGCCGGTATCTGTTGTTACAGCAGATACCGGCTTTTTTTGTTGTCGATATTTCTACTAAGCATCAGGTAGTGACTTGAACATAAAGGAATAGACCCTCACTTGTTGGAAAACTTGGCGCTGGATAAACAAAAGACAGACAGACGCACGGACGGGACCAATAAAAGAAGACACCGCAGCAGACGTGTAAAGTGCGTCTGCTGCGGTGTCTTTATGAACGACTGTATTGTTTCCAAATAAGGAGTAGTACTGTTATTGTCATTACGATTCGGCTGCAGTCAGGTTAACTGCAAGCGCAGTTCAATACAGGCTTACGGGCGGCTGTTGTTTCATCCAGACGGGTAACCGGTGTGCCATAAGGGGCATTGAGTACCAGTTCAGGGGTCTCTTCTGCTTCCTTGGCAATGCGAATCATCGTATCGATGAACCCATCAAGTGTTTCTTTGCTCTCGGTTTCCGTCGGCTCGATCATGATGCATTCCTCCACGTTCAGCGGGAAGTACACGGTTGGCGGGTGATATCCAAAATCAAGCAATCGTTTGGCAACATCCAGTGTGCGTACCCCATACTGTTTCAGCCCGCGGCCAGACATTACGAATTCATGTTTGCACACGCCTGGATACGGAATCTCGTAGTAAGGCGCGAGACGGGCCATCATGTAGTTGGCGTTAAGCACCGCACATTCGGATACCCGGCGCAAGCCTTCAGGTCCATAGGTACGAATGTAGGCATAGGCACGGACTAGAATACCAAAGTTGCCGTAATACGCTTTGACCCGGCCAATGGATTGATCACCTTCGCGATCCAATGCATATATGCCCTCATCATTTTTGATAACCATCGGTTTCGGCAGAAACGGAATCAAGCGGCTCTTCACGCCAACCGGGCCGGCTCCAGGTCCACCTCCGCCGTGCGGAGTGCTCATCGTTTTATGCAAGTTTAGATGTACTACGTCGAAGCCCATATCGCCAGGCCGGGTAATGCCCATGATGGCATTGGAGTTGGCACCATCGTAGTACAGCAAACCACCTGCCTCATGCACGATGGAGGCAATCTCCTGAATGTCTTTTTCAAAAAGTCCGAGTGTGTTCGGATTGGTCAGCATCAACGCTGCGGTATCCGACCCTACAGCAGCGCGGAGTACGTCCAGATCTACCAGACCGTCTGCGCGGGAAGGGATCGTTACCGTTTCGAAACCTGCAACGGTTGCACTTGCCGGGTTGGTGCCATGAGAAGAATCCGGTACGATGACTTTGGTGCGCTGTTCACCACGACCTTCGTGGTAGGCCCGGATCATCATGAGTCCGGTCCATTCGCCGTGTGCGCCAGCGGCAGGTTGCAGTGTAACGGCATCCATACCGGTTAGGCCAGCAAGGTCATTTTGTAACGTGTAGAGCAGTTCAAGTGCACCTTGAATGCTGGATTCGTGCTGATATGGATGAATTTTGGCGAATCCGTTGTAACGGGCCACATCCTCATTAATCTTCGGATTATATTTCATCGTACAAGAACCTAGCGGATAGAATCCGTTATCTATTCCGAAATTACGACGAGACAGAGCAGTGTAGTGGCGAATGACGTCAACTTCAAAAACCTCAGGCAATGCTGCTGCTTCCGATCGAAGCATTTCCCGGGGAATCAGGGAATCGGCAGCTTGCCGGGGAACGTCGCATTCTGGCAAGGAGTACGCAACCCGACCCGGGCTGCTGAGTTCAAAAATCAATGATTGCTCCCGTGCTGAAGAGGCAGCTAGGGCAGAGATTTTTGTAACTGTTTCCGTCTGGCCCGAAGTGGAGACAGAGGTTACTGTTTCCGGTTGTCCTGTTCCTGAAGTTGTCTTTGTTGTCGTTTCCTGAGTCACAGCGATCCCTCCAATACACGTGCGAATTCGTCTATCTCTTCCTTGCTGCGTCGTTCGGTAACGGCAATGAGCATATGTCCGGCGAGCTCGGAATACTCTCTTCCAAGTTCATACCCGCCAATGAAGCCGGCATCGAGTAATTTCAGTTGCAGGGCATCCACATTTGTTCCTTCAGGCAGTTGGATAACAAATTCATTAAACGTTGGTGCAGTAAACGTAAGAGAGACCCCTGGAATTGCGGTAAGTGTGTTAAGGGCATAATGGCTCTTTTGCAAATTCAAATCAGCGACATCGATCATACCTTGTTTACCCATGATGGACATATAGACAGAGGCACTCAGTGCGAGCAAAGCCTGGTTGGAACAGATGTTTGACGTCGCCTTTTCACGACGAATATGCTGTTCACGTGCTTGCAGCGTGAGTACAAAACCACGCTTGCCGTTGCGGTCAGTGGTCTGGCCTACAATTCGGCCAGGAATCCGGCGCATATGAGCCTGGGATACGGCGAAATATCCACATGTTGGGCCGCCAAGTGAAGCGGCGATACCAAGGGGCTGTGCGTCGCCAACGACGATGTCAGCACCCAGCTTGCCTGGGGCTTCCAGCAGACCCAGCGATAGCGGGTTGGCGCTGACCACGAGCAGGCTTTTGTGCGCATGCGCAAGATCTGCGGCCTGTTTTACATTTTCCACGGCGCCGAAGAAGTTCGGGCTCTGAATCATGACAGCTGCGGTGTCATCGGACACGGCGGCTTGCAGGGCATCCCAGTCTGTTACACCATTTTGATACCCAATCTCAACAATCTCCAGATTGAGGCCGTGGGCATAAGCTTGCAATACCTGACGGGACTCGGGATGCACGGTACGTGACACAATCAGCTGTTTGCGGCGGGTTGCTGCTGCGGCCAGGTTGCCTGCTTCTGCAAATGCAGTTGCACCATCGTACATGCTGGCATTGGCTACAGCCATGCCTGTCAACTCACAGATGTAGGATTGAAACTCGAAAATCGCCTGTAATTCTCCCTGGCTGATTTCAGGTTGATAAGGTGTATAGGCGGTATAGAACTCGGAACGGGAGATGACATGATTAATGACGGAGGGAACATGATGATCATAAATGCCTGCACCCAGGAAGCTGGCGTGTGTCTCGAAGTTGGCATTCGCTGCCGCTTGCTTCGACATATGACGTGTCAGTGCATATTCATCCAGTTTGGAGGAAACAGGCAGTTCACCCTGATAGCGAATCTCCTGTGGAATGTCATGAAACAGATCCTCAATTGTTTCCACACCGATGGTTGCCAGCATGGCACTCTGATCCTGCTCGGTCATGGGAATGTAGCGGTGCTTGCTCATGCTTGATCAGCTCCTTGAGTAGGTGTCTTTGGCGCACGTGTCCGTTTATGAAAAGGGGTCTTCACGACCTCGGCTTTCAGTTTCTTGCCACGAATCTCAATCTCCAGCGGGGTACCCAGTGCAGCATATTTACTGTCAATCAAGGCCAGCCCCAAATTGCGTTTCAGCGTAGGGGATTGGGTGCCTGTGGTTACTTCACCGATCTGTACGCCTTCGGCGTATATCGGATAATGGGGGCGAGGAATACCGCGCTCCAGTACTTCGATGCCGACCAGCTTGCGGGCAGGCCCGTCATTTTTTTGCTGCAACAAGGCTTCATGTCCGATAAACGGCCCGGCATTCAGCTTCACAAACATGCCAACGCCAGCCTCCAGCGGCGAGATGGTTGCAGACAGTTCCTGTCCGTACAGGGGAAGCTTGGCTTCAAAGCGCAGCGTATCCCGGGCACCCAGTCCGGTCGGAACGAGTCCGAAACCTTCTCCCGCCTGCATCAATCCGTTCCAGACCACAGCAGCCTGTTCGGCAGGAACATAGAGCTCAAATCCGTCTTCACCCGTATATCCGGTGCGGGATAACAGCAATGTAACGCCACATACCTTTGCATTCGGTACAAAACGGAAAGGCTCAATCAAAGACACATCAGTGTCAGTCACCTTTGCGAGAATATCCACAGCAAGTGGACCTTGCAGGGCAAGCAGCGCCGTTTGTTTGGAATCATTAGTCATCGTTACGCCTGGCGACATGTGCTGCTGCAGCCATGCCCAGTCCTTGTCAATGTTGGAGGCATTAACCACCAGCATATAATGCTGGTCTTTCAGTTTATAGATCAACAGATCATCGACCACGCCGCCATCCGGATAACACATTAACGTGTATTGAGCCTGACCGGGAACGAGTGTTGTTACATCATTGGTCGTCATGTGCTGTAAAAAAGCTTCCGCGTGTTCACCTTGTACAGTGAATTCACCCATGTGGGATACATCAAATAATCCGGCACGTTCTCGCACCGCTTCATGCTCTTTCTGAATTCCGCTGAATTGTACCGGGAGCTCCCAGCCACCAAAATCAATGCATCGTACGCCTTCATACTGCTGATAGAGTGGAAAGAGTGGGGTTCTAAGCAAATCGGACATCCAATCACCTCGTCATGGGCCGTCAACAGGCCGAGTGTATAACCGTGGATCAATGAATCTGTCATCAACATTTAATTGTCAAAGTAAGGTAAGGACGCTATAGGCAGCGCCGCTCTATAACCTGTTTTCGTTTTTTTGGGAAAAAGGAAAAGGACAGGCCAAAGAACCGGCATGCCAGAAGCACGCTGTATTCTTAGGCTCTGTCCTTGGTACCTGAGAGTTACCCCGCCGCATGATGCAGCAGGTTTCCCCTTGGGTGATCCTAACGCCCACGCAGGGCGAATAGATGCTCTCCAGAGTTGCGTCCCGTAAAAGTCCTTTTGCCTGAGAGATTCACCTCCCGCTTGTCGGTGGTTTACTCCTTCGGCGTTACCGCATGTACACCCTGATTCGGGTGTCAAGGGTAATCTCTCCCTTTACATTCATCCGCGGGTATTGCATAGACCAATAAACATATTTACTACTCTCATTAAAGCCTGAATCGACTATTGATGTCAAGAACGATATCATAGAAATCAACAAAAAATCCGAATGATATTTCAAGATAATTCTGTAATGTTCGTATATTTTTAAAGAGTACGCTTACTTTTCTAATATTCACCATTATATGTAGAGAGAGTCCAATAGAGTTACAGGCATATAAGGAAGAAAATCAAATAAATTGTAAGGTATCTTGACATTTGATTCTAAAATATCATACGCTATGTTTTGGGAAAAAGGTTAAGGTCAAAGAAGCGCATGCACTCATTTAATGAAAAGCGAGGCGGATATCGATGAGCGAATTGAAAAGTGATTTCCTGTACAGTGAAGAGCACGAATGGGTGCAGACCGTAGGGGAGGATACCGTACGTATTGGCATTACCGAATTCGCGCAGCATCAGCTGGGTGACATTGTGTTTGTAGAATTGCCTGACCTAGAATCGGATGTAAAGGCGGAAGACAGCATTGGAACAATTGAATCCGTCAAAACCGTTTCGGATTTGTTTTCTCCTGTAAGTGGAACAATTGTTGCTGTAAATGAGGCATTGCAGGATTCCCCGGAGCTGGTTAATAACTCTCCATATGAGGAAGGCTGGATGATCGAAATCCGTGTTGAGGGCGATTTGACAGCGGCACTGTCCACATTGATGAATGCGGATGCGTATCGTAAACATACGGAATAAAACTAGGGTTCCATTCTCCGCTGGAGACTGAATTTCAGCCTCAGGCCCGATTCCGTGTAACTTGAAAAGAATGAATCGATTGATTATAGATCCGGATGGTAATCCTGTTAATCCGGAGAATACTTAGGCGCAATTGCCTCACCTGTAACGGGCTGAGCAATTGCGCTTTTTGTTTTAAAATAGAATAAATTTACAATTTCATTTGTCATTAAAATGGGGCAATTCGTGGGTATGATACATGAAAGGGAATAACAGGTTCTATTCCATATCCACGGTTTAAAATGGGACAATCCTTCAAATTTAAATCTTGTCATCAACGTTCATGACGGAAGTAGGTTTTCATTTCATTGTAGAAGATACCGTTTTCATTTACGATATGTCTGTGAAATCAAGATTCATTACAGATTTGTACCTTCGTTCGTCTGGATCATCGTGTCAAAATTCAGTGGAATTAAGGTTTAATATGTTGAGGAGGTTTTTAGTATGAGTTCAGTGGACGCAAAGTCCGGAAAAAGCGGAGGAATACGGGTCGGCGTTCAGAAGTTTGGACGTTTCCTGAGCGGTATGGTTATGCCGAACATGGGTGCATTTATCGCCTGGGGTTTGATTACGGCATTGTTCATTCCAAAAGGATGGTTCCCTAACGCAGATTTTGCATTGCTGGTTGATCCAATGATCAAATATTTGCTGCCTTTACTTATCGGTTACACGGGCGGTACCATGGTACACGGCCAACGTGGTGGTGTAGTCGGTGCGATTATGACCATCGGGGTTATTGTCGGTAGTGACATCCCCATGTTTCTTGGTGCCATGATTGCCGGACCATTGGGAGCCTGGGTCATTAAGAAATTTGACAAGGCTGTCGATGGCAAAATTAAATCTGGGTTTGAGATGCTGGTTAACAACTTCTCCGCTGGTATTATTGGTGGGATCTTGGCCCTTCTAGCCCTTAAAGGCATCGGGCCTTTCGTTGAAGCGATTAGCAAGGTGTTATCGGCTGGGGTAGAA
Source organism: Paenibacillus vandeheii (assembly GCF_030433635.1). Lineage (NCBI taxonomy): Bacteria > Bacillati > Bacillota > Bacilli > Caryophanales > Paenibacillaceae > Paenibacillus > Paenibacillus vandeheii. Next base: position 74,538 of record NZ_JAROCD010000015.1, on the reverse strand, counting down.
ACCTTGATGAATGCTGGTCTTCTCCCGCTGGTCAATCTGATCATTGAGCCAGGAAAAGTATTATTCCTGAACAATGCAATCAACCATGGGATTCTGACACCGATTGGTACGGATCAGGCAAGAGAACTGGGACAATCGGTATTATTCATGCTTGAATCCAATCCAGGTCCTGGACTCGGCATTTTGCTGGCCTACTGCTTCTTTGGTCGGGGATCAGCTAAATCTTCCGCTCCAGGTGCTGTAATTATCCATTTCTTTGGCGGGATTCACGAGATTTATTTCCCTTATATTCTGATGAGACCGATACTGATTCTGGCTGCGATGGCTGGTGGTGTAGCGGGTACATTGACTTTTATGCTGACAGGAGCTGGTTTGGTTTCAGCACCGTCACCGGGTAGTATCATTGCCTACTCTTTGTTAACACCTAAGGGTGGATATCTTGGCATGTTTGCAGGGGTAGCCGTAGCTGCGATCATCTCCTTCCTTGTGGCATCTGTGCTGCTCAAAACAGGCAAACAGAAGGATGACGAAGATCTGGATACTGCATCCAGTCGTATGAAAGATATGAAAAATCAGGGCAAAACGGGTAACCTCACCGTTGATAAAGACAATCGGGAAGCTGACCGTGCGGCTGATATTGCTTCTGCGGCCGTAAAAACGGACATAAACAAAATTGTCTTCTCCTGTGATGCAGGAATGGGTTCGAGTGCCATGGGTGCATCAATTCTGCGGAAGAAAATGAAGGCAGCCGGTGTGGATGTCGCTGTAACGAACACGGCGATCAGTGAGATTCCGCAAGATGCCGACATCGTCATCACACAGAAAACATTGACAGACCGGGCCAAATCCGTGGCTCCAAATGCAGAGCATATTTCCATCGATAACTTCCTGAAGAGTCCTGAATACGAGGCACTGGTGGAGCGCCTCAAATCCGACTCCTGATGAGTAATATTACAAGGAGACAGCGTGAGATCGTGGAGTTCCTGCTGGAGCATCCGCATGAGGTAACTGCTGGCGAAATAGCTGTTGCGGTCAAAGTAAGTACCCGTACCGTACATCGGGAGTTGCAGATGATTGAACAATGGCTTGAGCCCCTTGGCATGAGATTGGAAAAAAAATCGGGAACCGGGGTCCGAATTGATCCCGGTTCCGATGATTTGGCCGTATTGCGCCAACAACTTGAGCTTAACGAATATGTAGAGTTTACGCCCGAAGAGCGTAAACTCTTCATGCTTTGTATTTTGCTGGATGAGTCCGAGCCTGTGAAGCTGCTTGCGCTGGCCTCAGATCTTAAGGTAACCGTGTCTACGGCGAGCAATGATCTGGACGATCTGGAGCCACGCATTCATCTGGCAGGCTTGAAGCTGGTTCGCAGGCGCGGATATGGGGTCAAGATCAATGGAAGCGAGTGGGCTCATCGCATGGCTATTTCTGCGCTCGCTCTTGAATATCTGGATGAATCTGATTTGTTCGGTAGGCAAGCGGAGCAGGGCGTTTCCAAAGTAAACAGTAAACTATTGGAAATGATTGGACATGAGGATGTACTTACGGTCGAAAATGCGTTGTGGCAGCCGGATATTGAGTGGTTGGAAAATATTCCGGAGCGTCAATACATGAAGCTGCTGATTCAATTGTCTGTAGCGGTTGTGCGTATCCGTAAGGGCTTTGGTATTGGTCGGGGCTCTCAACTGGATAAAAAAGACGTTGGAAATTCGCTGCAAGGCGACAAGGGGAAGGTACCAGAATATTTGGCTTCCCGTTTGTGCGGTGTTCTGTCTGCCCAGCTTGGAATTGATTTTGTGGGCGAGGAGCAGGCTTATTTTCACAAACTGCTGATTGAAATCGAGCAATCGATTCATTCCTCACGTCTGCTGCCCATAGACGACCTGGTCTTACTCGACATGGTTCGTTCTCTCACAGATCGAATGCAAGAGAATACCCATTATTCGTTTCATGAGGATCGGCTGCTGCGTGAGGGTCTAATTGCTCACATGGAGCCGGTACTGGAACGAATGGATGGACGGCAGCTCATCCGTAATCCGTTGCTTCAGCAGATCCGCAAGGATTATGAATCATTATTTGAGGATGTAAAGAAAGCGGTGCGAGAGGCTTGGCCCAATACGGATGTGCCGGATGAGGAGATTGGATTTTTGGTGATGCACTTCGGTGCTTCCATTGAACGGCTGCGGGTGCTGAAGAGAGAAATCAGGGCTGTCGTCGTTTGTACCAGCGGAATCGGATCTTCGCGAATGTTATCGAGCCGTCTGTCCAAGGAAATTCCCGAGATTCGGATTGTGGACAGCGTGTCATGGTATGAAGCCGCACGTATACCGAAGACGGAATATGATTTGGTTCTCTCTACCGTGGATCTGCCAATGGATAAACATCAATACTACAAGGTGAGCCCACTACTGACGGCAGAAGAAAGTGAACGTTTAAGGCACTTCATCAGGACAACGACGCTTCAGCGGGAACATAGTCCCCCACCTGAAGCAGAGTCAAGGTCAACAGGTCGATTTAACGATCCGGTTGGGCTTGAAGCCACCCTGATTGAAATTGTACAGATTATCGGCAAGTTTCAGGTGTTCCCACTGGATAATCAAGAGATCGGATTTTTCAAAACGGCCTACGCCATGTGCAGCGTTTTGCATCAATCTGGTGTGTTGAACAATCCAGAAGAGATTGCTAGGCTGCTGGAGGAGCGTGAAGCGGTTGGAAGCCAGAAAATTCCCGGGACTTCCCTCGCGCTGTTTCATACACGCAGTGACGGCATTCACAGTCCTTCAATCACGCTTTTCCAACTGACAGAGCCGCTTCTGCGCACGCCGGAAGACCCAGCAGGTGTTAGCCATGTGCTCTTGATGCTTGGACCGAGACAGCTATCGAAGGAAAGTTTGGAGGTACTGAGTGAGATCAGTGCGCTATTGTTGCAGGAAGAAATGATTACATTACTTGAAAAAGGCAACCGGGATGACCTTATTCATTACTTGTCCCAAGAACTTGCGGGATTTTACCGCAGCAAAACCGAAATTGGAGGTATTCAAACATGAGTGTGTTAACTAAAGATAAAGTCATCATGAATGCAACGGCTCAGGACAAATACGAAGCGATTCGTATGGCAGGTCAGATTTTGAAAGACGCGGGACATATCACCGCAGAATACATTGACAAAATGCTGGAGCGTGAAGAGATTGTTTCCACGTATGTAGGCAACGGACTGGCGATTCCACACGGCACGAAGGAATCCAAATCATTCATCCTGTCCACAGGTATATCGGTTATTCAGTTCCCGCAAGGTGTTGATTTTGGGGAAGAAAAAGCGTATATGGTAATTGGGATCGCCGCTCAGGGCGGAGAACATATGGAGATCCTGACCAGCATCGCAGTCATCTGTGCTGAGGAAGAGAACATGGAAGCTCTACGTCATGCTCAAACCGCTGAAGAAGTCATTACTATTTTGGAAAGTGAAATGGAACTATGAAGGCCCTTCACTTCGGAGCAGGGAATATTGGACGTGGTTTCATCGGTTTGATCCTGTCCCGTGCTGGCTACAATGTCGTTTTCTCGGACGTTAACCAGGAGCTGGTTAAGGCTCTAGAGCAGCGTGGAGAGTACACGGTTGAGCTGGCTAACGAGGCCAAGGACCTGGAGACCGTTACCGGTGTGAGTGCAATCGATGGAACGAATCTGGATACCGTTGCTCAAAACGTTGCAGAAGCGGAACTGATCACAACGGCAGTAGGTGTAGGCATACTGAAACATATTGCTCCCGGTATTGCCAAAGGACTTACAGCCAGACTGGGAACAGGTGATGTCTTCCAGCCGCTTCACATTATTGCCTGTGAAAATGCAATTGGAGCCAGCACTCAACTGAAAGAACATGTATATGGTCTGCTTGATGAGCGTACTCGCCTACTTGCGGATCAGTACGTGTATTTCCCGGATTCAGCCGTAGACCGTATTGTGCCGATTCAGCATCATGAGGATCCATTACATGTACAGGTAGAGCCTTTCTATGAATGGGTCGTTGACCGTTCACAAATGGCTCCAGCGTTCAAACCGGTTGAGGGTATAATGTATGTGGATGATCTGGAGCCTTATATTGAACGGAAGCTGTTCACCGTAAATACAGGACATTGTATTGCCGCTTATATTGGATATGTGAACGGGTATGATACGATTCAGAAGGCTATCGCCGATGAAAAAGTCAAATCCATCGTATATGGGGCTTTGCAGGAAACCGGAGCAGTTTTGGTGAAACGTTTTGGATTCAATTCGGATGACCATCAGCTGTACATTGCCAAAATATTGGAACGGTTCGTGAACCCGCATCTGACGGATGAGGTCACTCGTGTAGGGCGTTCTCCGCTGCGTAAACTGTCCCCGAATGACCGTCTGGTTCGCCCGGCTCTCCAGGCTTACGAGTATGGAACGGAGACAAATCATCTGGCGATGGGAATGGCGGCTGCCTGCAAGTTTGACATTTCCGAAGATCCGGAAGCGGTGGAACTTCAGACTACGATCCAGCAAAAAGGGATTGAAGCAGCACTCAGCCAGTATACGTCCATGGACGAGAACCATCCTGTACTGAAGCAAGCGGTAGCGCATTATCAACAAATGCAGAAGTAACGTTCTTCATTTCAATACAACGTAATATCGACAGAAGAAGAGCCTCACAGTTTAACTGTGGGGCTCTTTATTTTGCTCTGCCTTCTTCTTAAACGTATCCAGACATACCTCGCATATACAAGACTTCCTGCGTTGTTCTGCCGGAATGGGGTCAAATACGCCTTCTGGAAACACGGCCTGATTACACCAGCATTCTGAATGAGGACGGCCTGCTGCATAGGAACAGCCATTGGCTTCACCGCATAAAGGACATACAAGAACTTCTGGAGTCACCTTCTTTGTATCCTGCTCAACAGACATACGTATCTTCCTTCCTCACCCGTTGAATTTCTTAACCACGAACGATCGATAGGTTTATTAAAGTATAGCAACTCAACCCATTATATCAATCCTGTAGTTATTCTTCAGGAGGCAATTCAATCGTCAGTCCTTCCACATGCTTGCGTCCCATCAGTTTGCGCTTCTTCCGGTTTTCCTTGGTCTCCAGCACAATGTCGAGGTCATAGTCGTCGCCTGGATAAAGTTCCTGTGCAGTTATATGCAAAGTCAGGCGTTTCTTGTGAATTTTGACTTTGCGTCCGCGCAGCATGACCCCGATATTCCCACGACTGTCCTCCACATCACAGACAATTCCTGACTGGTTCAGATAGGCTGCATACACGCGATCTCCTTTACGGAATGCTTTGACAGGTGAAGTGGGCTCTAATGTTTCAGACCTATCGGATAGCTTTCTTGTTCCGGTTTGTGCGGACGGGTTGACAGATTCCAGAGTGTGCCTTGTTTTATTCAAATGCTCTTGTTCAGCCGGGCTGCTTTTTGGTGATGGTGAAGAATTCACGTTGGGCACAGCTGATGTAAAGTTTGGAGAGACACGTTGCGAGACACCCTGATCTGAAATGAGCTTGGAGCGCTCAATAATGCGCTGTGGCATACCCAGCTTCAATGCAATGGAATAGGCGTAGCTTTCCCCGGCTTCTCCAATCCTCAATCGATAGAGTGGCTGGAGCGAGACCGTATCAAATTCCATTCGTGCATTCTCAAATCCAGGCGTGGCTGCTGCAAAATGTTTGATTTCCCCAAAATGGGTCGTGGCGACAACGGTAGCTCCTCGGCTGTGCAGCTCCTCCAGCATAGCAATGGAGAGTCCCACTCCCTCACCGGGATCAGTACCTGAAGCCATCTCATCAATCAGCACAAGCGTCGATGAATTGGCCTGCTCCAGGATGCCAATCATGTTGCGAATATGTGCAGAAAAGGTGCTGAGTGCTTGCTCCAAGCTCTGTCCATCACCGATATCGACGGCAACCTCACGATACACGGCCATCTCGCCCGCTTCAGCGACAGGGACAAGCAGACCGGATTGCATCATCAGGGTGAGCAGACCTAATGTCTTGAGGGCAACCGTTTTGCCGCCTGTATTCGGCCCTGTAATGATCAGTGAGGAATACGTGTGACCAATTGCAAAATCAAGGGGAACCATGGATGCGCCCATTAATGGATGGCGTGCCCCTTGAAGGCGAATTCGCCCATTGGCATTGACACGTACAGTTCGTCCGTCCATGGTCGCCGCATATTTGGCTTTGGCAAACAGAAAATCTAAAATCCCTACCGTTTCCGTATTTAGCGCAATTTCGTGATGATAAGACTCTGCCATGGAGGTTAAGTCGCCTAGGATTTTCATCTCTTCCCGAGATTCCTCCGCTTGCAGCGATGCCAGCTCCATTTGCAAACCTACTAATTCCGCTGGCTCAATGTATACGGTTTGGCCGCTGCCTGACTCATCCAGCACACTGCCCTTAACATGCTTGCGGAATTCTTTCTTGATGGGCAGTACCGTTCTTCCACCCCGCTGACTAATGACGTTCTCCTGCATGATGGAGCGGTGTTTGCTTACGAGAGAATCCAGCTTGCGCTTCATGCGTTCCTCATTCACCGTCATTTTTTTACGAATACGTATCAGCTCCTTGCTTGCCTGATCCTGAATGCGACCATTATGGATGCATCGTTCAATCTCGCTCAGAAGGGACTCCATCCATATCATGGATGAAGCATATCGGCTGACTGTAGGAGCAGCTTCGGATTTGCCCTCCATGTATTTCATAAGCTGTGCGCAACTGCGCAGAAATTGGGCGAGATGGCTGAAATCTCGCTCCGTGAATAAATAACCGGTGCCGAGCAGATCCATAATCGTCTCCATGCCGTCCAGTGAAGGGATGGGCACACTGGCGCCGTAACGAATCAAAGCAGCAGCTTCAGCTGTTTCGTCCAGGCGTATTTGAATCAGAGGAGCGTCCATCATTGGCTTCATTTCTCTTGCATATCGTTTGCCCAAATAGGATAGGGCACAGGCTGCAACGTTGTTTTGGATTTGGGGATAACCCAGATTGGTTAATGTGTTTTCATTCATTCGTGATCTCTCCTTGGTAATAAAATGGAATTTCGTTTAGGCGATGGAGCATATTCCCGGAAAACGCAAAAAGGGCGGAGAATGAACAAACGTCATTCTCCGCCCTTAACGTAGGGGAAAGCAGGGTCCGTTACAGGTCTATACAAAAAAAATCCACGCTGAACACAGCGCGGAAATAGACCCGGACACGTACAATCCCGGAGGCGATTTATGATATCCGCTGTTCTTAACTAAGTACAGGGGTTACAGCGCATCAAGAAATACACATATGCCAAAAGGCACAAGCGAATCGAAGGCCAAACTCCTGAATATGAAACTTGGTTAGTTAAGAACGCTCACCGACATCAAAATCTCTCCTTTGATTGAGGAATATGCAACCAATATAAACCTGAAACGACCTTAAAGTCAACCTTAAGAATAAATAGTGGACTTGAATAACAATGGGTTTTAAAATAACAATAGTAAATTAATCCAATGAAGGCGATATTATACATACGTTTTGCATGAGATCGGGGAAGCGATTCCGAAAGCGTTCTCGTTCAAATAACGCAAAATGCACACAAAGGAGGATGCTCATTTTGCCTAAATACCTGCTGCGTTTGCTCTGTTTTACTATGATTCTCGGAGCCCTTCCGGTCATTGTTATTGGTTCAGTCTCTTATTCCATTGCTTCACGTGACATTGAGCAGAAGGTGCGTGAGAGTAATTTGCAGATTCTGCATCAGACCCAAATGCGGGTAGAGCAAGTGCTGCGCAGCCTGCAATTGTCGTCCATCCAATATGTGAACTCTCCACTGGTATTACAAGCGATGAAAAAACCGCTGGACAGCAGCGAATTTCAGGAAATTCGTGATCTGACCTCCGGATTTAATAATTTGCAATCGGTTACAAATATTGATCAGGCCTATCTCGTGAATCTCGATGAAGACTGGGTCGTTTCGATGAGATCCTTTGGAAAGTTGGATGATTTCAGTATTCGGGACCGGATTGGCTCCTATTTGAAATATACCAACAGCCTGTTCTGGGTGACGCAAAATGTGAGTTCAACTAAAGAAAGTGTGCCAGTATCGGCCGGAGTGGGTGAAGCGGCACAAGAACCCGCGCCTACCCTTATTTCATCCGACAATGTGGTCAGCATGGTATTCAAGATTCCGATGATCCCAACCAATGTGAAACCAAAGGGATTTCTGGTTATTGACATAGCCGATACAGAGCTAAGTACATTTCTGAGTCGAAATCCAAATTCAGGAGATATGTACGTCCTTGATCGGGAGCAGAAATATTTTCTCAACGATACACAGCAAGATGGGAAATACGACACGCTGAATCAGGAAATCCACGAGAAAGTACAAACGACGGGACAGTCGGAGGGCTTCTTCAGTGCAGAGGTGGAAGGAAGCCAGGTGGCGGTTAGCTACAGGCAATCTCCACTCAACGGCTGGTTGTATGTGTCCGTTGTATCGCTGGGTCAGATAACCGCTCAGTCGCAGAAAATTGCATTGGTGACGGGAGTGGCTACACTGGTCATGTTATGTGTGACGGGATTAGTAGCCATCTATGGCAGTCGCAAGATGTATTCTCCAATTTCCAGACTTCTGCAATTTACAAAAGGACTGGATTCCCCGGTGGTCCCGTCAGGACGCCGTCAGGATGAATTTATCTACATCGAAGAGCGATTAACGACCTTATTTAGCTCGGAAAAAACGATGCGCGAGCAAATGAAGGGTCAGCATATTCATTTGCAGGAATTCTTTATGACCAAACTGCTTACAGGCAAAATATCGGAAGAGGACTTCAGATATCAGGGAGAGCTGTATGATTTTCCAACATCATGGGCACGGCTGGGGGTGCTTACGCTTCAAATCGATACCCTTGAAGGGACAAGGTATGAAGAGCAGGACCGGGATCTGCTGTTGTTCGCGTTAAACAACATGGTCGGTGAACTGCTGCCTTCAGATATTCGATTTGCCCCTGTCATGATTGATGACGCTCAGGTTACGGTGCTTGCATCCGTGCTGGATGATGAAGTACAGCTCAAAGAATGGATGCATTCCCAAGCTGAATTGATCCGCGAGCGGGTCGCAACCTACCTGAATCTGCCCGTAAGTATCGGTATTAGCCGCTCCTATTCTACAATAGGTGATTCACCAAGGGCTTACCAGGAGAGTCGTGAGGCTCTTCAAGGCAGGGTAAGTCTGGGCAGCCGTATTATTTTGCACTACGAGGATATCCAGCCGCGTGGTCAGACGGAGGCAGCGTTATATACACAGCTCAGGATGATCGAAGACCAGTTGGCTTCTGCGCTCAAGCAAGGAGACGAGGAGAAAACCGATGCGTACTTTAAGCGCTATCTCGGATTGCTCGCAGACAAGAAGCTGCACTTTAGCGAGTACCCCGTAATTATGGTCCAGCTGTTGTCCCGCGTATATCAGCTTGTGCAGGAGCAGGGTGGGAATGTTGCGGAAGTGTTGGGCGAAAAGGCCTCCATGGCTCGACTCCTGAAGTTGTCCACATTGGATGAGATGACGAACTGGTTCCGCAAATGTTTATTTCACCCTGTCATTCGATTCTGGCGTGAACAGGAAGAGTCTCAATATCTGAATATTGCCCGCCGCATGATTCGGCTGATCGAGGAGCGGTATGATCGCGAATTGTCGTTGGAAGCATGTGCAGAAGAACTGAATTTTCATCCAGTCTATCTGAGCCGTGTGTTCAAGAAGGAGGCTGGTGTGAATTTTACGGAATATCTTGCCGAATATCGGATGGAAAAAGCCAAGACTTGGCTGCAGACGACCAATCTGAAAATATCGGAGATTGCCGAGAAACTCAATTACACGAATCCTACCGCTTTTATCCGAACCTTTCGTAAAATTACAGGAACAACCCCCGGAAAATACCGGGAGCAGCAGCGATAAAAGCAACCTGCTCTGCCTGCCATGGCAGGCAGGTTTTTCTTTGTTTCAGAGCCACCCCTTGTTCTTAGTTTGGAGCAGAGTTAAGACGGGAATATCGGAGGTTAAATGGGGTTCATTGAGGGGAGCGGCCCAGTGATACAAATGCCTTAAACCCTTGATACATAAGGAAAAACAAGAAGCTAAAACGAGACGATAGCCAGTTACCCGTTTATCCTCCACAATGAAGACATGAATTCAGGAAGTGATATTTTGTAATCGTTTCCAATGTGGGGAGGAAGACACTATGAAAGCCGAAACGGCGGCTCGGACACGACCCGCTACCCGCAGTGACAAAAACCTGCTGTGGAGGGACATCATCAAAAACCGGTGGCTATATATTATGTTGATACCGGGCGTGCTCTACTTTGTTATTTTCAAATACATACCCATGTACGGCATTACGATGGCTTTTCAGGATTACACGCCTTACAAGGGTATTCTGGGCAGTGACTGGGTGGGGTTCAAGCACTTCCAGCGTTTCTTCGGGGAACCGCAGTTCTGGACCTTGTTCCGGAATACGTTTTTGCTAGCGATTTATAATATGGTGTTCTTCTTCCCGCTGCCCATTGTATTGGCGCTTATGATGAATGAAGTTCGCCGTGAACGGTTCAAACGATTTGTACAGACGCTCGTATATGTTCCGCACTTTGTTTCCTGGGTTGTGGTGGTGGGTGTGTTCTACATGCTGTTCACAACCGAGGGTGGCGCTATCAACGAATTACTTTATAACCTGACGGGACAAAAAGTGGCTTTTCTGCTGGAGCCCGGCTGGTTTCGAACGATGATTGTTGGACAATCCATCTGGAAAGAGGTCGGTTGGGGCACGATTATTTTCCTGGCGGCACTCTCCGGTGTAGATACACAGCTCTATGAGGCTGCACGGATGGATGGTGCCAATCGCTGGCGTCAGACCTGGCATATTACGCTGCCTGCCATCCGCAGCACGATCATTATTTTGCTCATTCTGCGTCTGGGCAACTTCCTGGATACAGGCTTTGAACAGATCTTCCTGATGCTGACGCCGACGAACCGGGATGTGGGTGAGGTATTTGATACCTATGTCTACACGAAAGGTCTCACGCAGGCCCAGTACAGTTATAGTGCTGCTGTCGGTTTGTTCAAGTCGGTGGTCGGACTGGCGCTTGTATTGGGTGCCAATACGATGGCCAAAAAATTCGGGGAGGAAGGCGTCTACTAACGCTTGGCAGCAGACGTTCTTTACCAGACAGGAGTGAACATTAAGATGCAGCAGGATAAAACATGGGGCAACCGGATCTTTGATATCCTCAATCATGGCTTTCTATTATTAATCGGAATCGTGACCGTTATCCCGTTCATTTATATTTTGGCCGTCTCGTTTACCAGCCCGCATGAAGTGGCCAAGGGAGGATTCATTCTTTTTCCGAAAGAATTCTCCCTTGCCGCTTACCGTTACATCTTCTCTACAGACACATTGATTCGCAGTCTGGGTGTATCGATCTATATCACCGTAATTGGTACACTGCTTAACCTGTTGTTTACGTCACTTATGGCGTATCCGCTCTCCAGAAGATATTTGCGTGGACGTAAGCCCATCTTGCTGGGTGTACTGTTCACGATGCTGTTCAGCGGCGGGATGATTCCTACCTACTTTGTCGTCAAATCATTGCACCTGACCGATACGTTATGGTCTCTGATGCTGCCTACCGCGATCAGCGCGTTCAACCTGATCGTACTTAAGAACTTCTTTCAGGCCATTCCCGATGAACTGGAGGATGCCGCCAAAATCGATGGATGTAACGATGTGGGCGTATTGTTCCGAATTGTTCTGCCTTTGTCGATGCCAGCAATGGCTACATTCTCTCTCTTTTACGCGGTGGCTCACTGGAACAGCTTCTTCAACGCTGTCATTTATATCAACGATAGTGAAAAGTGGCCCGTACAAGTGTGGCTGCGTGAGATTGTCATCCTGGCTCAGAGCCGAATCGGGGATACCAGTATCGAAGAGACCGAGATTCAGCCGCTTACCATTCGAATGGCGGTTATCGTATTCTCCACGATTCCCATCATGCTGGTCTATCCGTTCCTGCAAAAGCACTTTGCCAAAGGAGTGATGCTGGGATCGGTAAAAGGTTGAAATTGCACACATTTGAATATCGGAACGGGTTCATGACTGTATAAAAAGGGGAGGTTTTCGTTTGATGAAAGCAACAAAAAAGAAAGCCGTAGCTGTCTTGAGCACACTGGCACTGATAACAGGTCTGCTGGCAGGATGCGGATCGGATGAAGGTCAGGCTGCCGAGGGCGGCGTACAGAACGTGTCCATTGCAATCGCACAGGTGGGTGATGTACCGAGCAAGGGCAATGAGGTCCAGCAAAAAATTGAGGCGTATACCAATACTAAACTGGACATTCAGTGGATTCCGGCCTCGGCTTACAATGACAAAATTAATGTCATGATTGCATCCAGCGATATGCCCAAAATTGTGAAAGTACAGTATAACCCAACCGTAACCAGTGCGATGCGTAACGATGTATTCTGGGAAGTTGGACCTTTGCTGAAGGATTATAAAAATCTGTCTGCACAAAACGAGCGTTTCTTTGACAATATCAAGGTGGAGGGCAAAATCTACGGGGTACCGGTATTCTCCGATATTGCCCGTGCAACGGTGATTTACCGTAAAGACTGGTTCGATAAGTTGAATCTCAAGGTACCGACGACACCGGATGAATGGTATGAAACAGTTAAGACGTTGGCGACCTCCGATCCGGATGGAGACGGTCAGGATAATACGTTTGGGCTGATGCTTTTCAAAAAGTATAACGAGGATCAATACTCCTTCACTACGCGCCTTGGCGTAAGCTTTGGTGCACCAAACAAGTGGAAGGTAGAGGATGACGGCAGTTTTACACCGGAATTCATGACACCGGAATATATGCAGGTGCTGGATTTGCTGAAACGTTTGTATAGCGAGAAGCTGCTGAATCAAGACTTTGCTGTATTTGACTCCACCGAAGCGGAGAAGAAATATGATACAGGTGTTGTCGGCATGCGTATCGGTGTTGCCCAGAACGGGAAGAGCCAGCAAGAGCGTCTGTCCAAGAACGACCCGGATGGCGTAGTAGACATTGCAGGTTTGCTTGGCGTGAGCGGCGACCGTGTGGCGGGGCAGACGGGTAACTCCGGTATTCTGGCCTTCCCGAAAGCGACGGTGAAATCGGAAGAAGAGTTGAAAAACCTGTTGTCTTTCCTGGATAAACTGATGGACCCGGAGATGGCGACGCTGCTGATGCGCGGTATTGAAGACAAACATTACAAGAAGGCTGGCGAGGACCAGGTGGAGATGAGCGACTTCGATGCATTCCAGCGTGAAGTGAAGCCATATCGGGATAACCTGCCTTACGTGGAAGGATATAATGTGCCGAAATTGAAAGATACCGAACTGGGTGAAAAAGGTACGAATCTTGCCAAAGAGCTGGCAGAACATGCCGTGCCAAACCCTGCATTAACCTTATATTCGTCTACTTATGGTGATCGCGGAGCAGATCTGGATCAGATGATTGCCGATGCACAGACCAAATATATTATGGGCAAGATCGATGAAAATGGCTGGAAACAAGAGATCGAGAATTGGGGCAATGCGGGCGGTACCAAAATTCGTGAGGAATATGCCGAAGACTACAAAAAACAGGCTAAATAAAAAGCCGGAAGCGGAGGAATCCCATGAAAGAAACACTGCAATTTACACCGGTACGGATGGCCGAACAGTTCATGGAAAGTTATCGCAATCATGAATTGTATCCGACCTGGCATTACGAGAATGGTTGTCTGCTGAAAGCGCTGGAAGAGCTGTACATCCAGACCGGAGAACAAAAATATTTCGATTACATCCGGGAGCTGATGGATAACTTCATTCAGGAGGATGGATCGATTCGCTCCTATGCGGTCGAGGAATATAACCTGGACCAGATTAACCAGGGAAAATCACTGTTCCTGTTGCTGGATAAAACCGGTGAAGAGAAGTACCGTAAAGCTGCGGATTTGCTCATGGTACAGCTTAAGGGACAGCCCCGTACGAGTGAAGGCGGATTCTGGCACAAGAAGATTTATCCGTTCCAGATGTGGCTGGATGGGTTGTATATGGCCACACCGTTCCTAACGCAGTATGGTGCGGTTACTGGCGAGGAGAAGTGGTTTGACAAGGCGGCATTGCAGCTGCTGCTGGTGGAGAAGCGTACACGCGATCCACGCAGTGGTCTGTTGTACCATGCCTGGGATGAGAGCAAGGAGCAGCGCTGGAGCTCGGGAGAAACCGGTTGTTCCCCGCATGTGTGGAGCCGGGCGATGGGCTGGTATGTGATGGCGGTGGTGGATACACTGGATCATCTGCCTGTAGATCATGAGCAGCGCGGACAGATTGTGGGGATCTTCGAACGTGTGTCGAATGCGCTTGTACATGTTCAGGATCAACAATCCGGATTATGGCCTCATTTGCTCGATCAGCCAGGGCGTGAACGCAATTATCTGGAGGCTTCGGGAACCTCCATGTTTGTGTACGCACTGGCGAAGGGGGTACGGAAGGGTTACCTGAGTGGCAAGTTTAAAGCGATTGCAGAAAAGGGGTATCAGGGTCTGCTGCAGCATCTGCTGCAAACGGATCGCGAAGGTGTATTGTCCCTGACGCAATGTAACGGCGGTGCAGGTCTGGGCGGTACTCCGTATCGTGACGGGTCATACGAGTATTATGTGACTGAATCGATTCGGATTAATGATCCGAAATCGGTTGCTCCGTTTATTTTGGCAGGAGTGGAGATGGAACTTTACAAGCCCAACTAACATGTACATGAGAACGGAGAGGACAGAAATAACCTGAAGAAGCGGAGCTGAAAGCTTTCTGAAAGAAAGCTGCATCGGAAGCATACACCTCGCCTTTATCCCCGGATTTTCCCCTTTATTTAAAAGGGAATCAAAAAAAAATCTGGGGATAACAGCGATCAGAAGGTTGTTCTGTCATCGGAGTGCTTATGTACATAACCTTTATCCAAAGGAGAGATGGTTCATGAGTCCAAAAGGTCGGATGTCCCGTTTAGGCGGATTAGTTGTGGTTGGTGCAATGTCCGCTGGACTGCTTGCAGGCTGTGGGGGAGAAAAAGCGCCTGCGGCAGGGGAAGGCAAGCTTCCCATTTCGATTTCTTTGATGCAGGTAGGTGATGTGCCGGCCAAAGAGAACCGGATTGAACAAAAGATTGAGGAATATACGAATACGGATGTTAGTGTACAGTGGATTCCGCAGTCTGCTTTTGATGATAAAGTGAATGTCATGGTTGCTTCCGGCGAGATGCCGACCATCATGCGCGTGAATTATGTACCCACAACGTTCAATGCGGCCAAAACAGGGCTGTTCTGGGAAATTGGACCTTACCTGAAGGATTATAAAAACCTGTCTGCCCAATCCGAGGCTTATTTTGACAACATCAAGATCGAAGGTAAGGTCTATGGGGTACCCAACTTCCGCGATATCGGGCGAACAGCCATGGTGTACCGCAAGGACTGGTTCGACAAGCTGAAGCTGGATGTACCGAAAACGCTTGATGACTGGTATGAAGTGATGCGCTCCATTCGCAAGGATGATCCTGATGGTAACGGCAAGGAAGATACGTATGGAACGGTGCTGTTCAAAAAGTACAACGAAGGTGTATCCTCTCCGCTGACACGGATCGCCGTAAGTATTGGTGGGGTGAACAAGTGGGGTATGGACGATGCTGGCAAACTTACGCCTGAATTCCTGACCACAGAATATATGGACACGATGAAGCTGTTCAAGCGTCTGTTCAGTGAGGGATTAATCAACAGTGACTTCCCTGCCTTGGACCCTTCCGATGCGGACAAAAAAATCGACTCCGGTCTGGTAGCCATGAAGCTGAACGGTGTAGCTCAGAACGGAAAGTCGTTCCAACAGCGGCTGACGCCAAACGTGCCTGATGGCGAAATTGATGTGGCCCCATTCCAGGGACCGGATGGTATTCGAATTGCAGGGGAGCCAGGGAACTATGGCATGCTTGTCATTCCTAAAGCTTCCGTACCGGACGAGGAACAGTTAAAACAAGTGCTGACGTTCTTGGATCAACTGATGGATGAACCGCTCAGTACGCTCCAACTGCGGGGTCTGGAAGATGTACACTATACGAAGACTTCGGATGGCAAAACCGAGTTCAAGGACTTCGACGGGTATCAGCGCGAAGTGAAGCCTTATCGTGACAATTTACTAAGCGTTGAAGGTTATAACGTGGCTGAACTTGTTGATGTGCCGATTGGCATGAAGGGCACAAAGATGGCACGTGAAAATGAGCAGTACGCCATTCCGAATCCGGCATTGACGTTGTCCTCTGCCATCTATACCGAACGCGGTCAGGAGCTGGATCAGATGATCTGGGATGCACAGACTAAGTACATTATGGGCAAAATCGATGATGCTGGATGGGAGCAGGAAGTGGCGAACTGGAGAAAATCCGGCGGAGACCAGCTGATTTCCGAATTGGAAGCATCGTATGCCGAGCTGAACGGGAAGTAGTGATACTTTTTTTAAAAAAAGTGGTCAAATGGAATGGAATCGTTTATTCTATGAAAGAGTGATGTTTTTACAAAATTAAACAGTGATTGCACCTTAAAGAATAGGGCTATGAATCTGCGGATTCGTGGCCTTTTTTTGTGCATTAAGAGGTGAAATAGTTCTTAGGGAGGAGGTGTGTCTTGAAAAAACAATACCATTTGCCTAGATTGACATGGTAGAATATTGATTATTATGACAAATTTAGGTTTTGGTGTGAAAAGAAATACGAGAGTACAGAACAAGCAGCATTAAGCAGAAGTTTACCCCATATTAAGGTACATAGGAGGAAAGAAAATGAAAAAAGTAATATTAACAGGAGTGGCTGCACTAACTCTACTTTCCGCACAAGCATCTATCAGCCCACAACCCGTAAAAGCTGCAATTACCGACGACATCAAGGTTGTACAAAAATTCAAAGACATTACTGGCCATTGGGCAGAGTCCAGTATCCTTCAGGCTATTCAGCGAGGCTATGTCGATGGTTTCCCAGATGGGAAATTCCTGCCCAACAATATAGTTACCAGGGCAGAATTCGTGAAAATGACGGTATCTGCTTTAGATCTGGAGGTCGGTTCTACATCCGGGAGTTGGTACACCTCGTACGTCAATGCTGCCCAAACAGCAGGGATCTATAAAGCAGGCGACTTTTCAAATTCGGATTGGACAAAGCCGATGTCTCGGGAGGAAATGTCAAAAGTAGCTGTCCGAGCACTTGGGGTTACCGATGTAGAAGACAAACAATGGATGTACTTGGCCACCAAGAACGGTATTATCACAGGCACGGCACCAGGTGAAATCTCGCCAGAGGGAACTACAACTCGCGCTCAAGCAATTGCTGTTATTGAACGGGTTTTGTCAATAAAGGATGGTAAGACATTGGCATCTGATAAGTATGCTGTCTCGGCTGCGGAACTGTACTGGCACAAGACCAATATTTTCACTGTTGCAGAAGAAATCTTTAATGGTCCGAAAAACTCCAATCACAGATTTGGTATTGAATCATGGAAACAGTCGAACCTTACCGTTTCAGCCCCTAACGGCTCTGTTCAGGGTCGCGTAAACAGTCTGATTGCAATTGATTGGAATGACCCGAAAGACCCTAATCGAAAACTGCTCCCATCCAAAGATAAGTTCTTCTGGCTCTACGGGGGACAAGAAATGAAATTCGCTGACAATGCTGAGTGTTATATCTTGTTACTTGACTCCGAACTGACAGTTAATAAGAATCCACAAGGATATAGAACGAACCGACTTGCCCTTTCTGTTCGAGGATATAATGGAACATCAAGTAAAGAAAGACTTACCGAAGCAATGCCTATTCGCTCAAAGGATTCTAATAAGGAAATATACGGTTTAGTGATTCCAAAAGGTAGATTTTCCCATGATGGATTATTGGAAGTTGGAGTTGAAACAATTACTGCTGGATCTCCTGTCTATCAAAGTAGACTAGCAGTATCCAAGCTTTAATAGGTAAGGATGTGGTCCTTTGAAAACCAGAATTCTTCCCATAGTTTTGCTCTCAGTTTTCATTTTTCAACTTCTGCCACCAAGCTATTTTCTTAATACCGCATTAGCTGCTGGAGAAGTTACTGAAATTATTGATTATAAGATGAATGGGAACGGATATGTATATGGCGGGCTTCTTTTCTCAGATAAGCCTTCACTATCGACAGAACCAATCATTATTCCTGAAAAAGCTGGAAAAATCATAAAGAAATTAGAGTGGTTGAGCAAGTCTGGCGACGTACTCCGTTCAGTTTCCATACCTTCTGGGAAAATTAAATTTACTGAAACTGATAAGTTAACTGACACATTAAATGGAACGAGGTATAAAGTAAGCTCTATAAATAATACAAATTATGGCGGTGTCTACTATTGGGACAGATGGACAGCTGGCGATTCAGGAAACTTTAACGGAAAATATTGGCGTGCTGGTGGAGGACGAGTATCAGTGACTACCAGTCAACCCAGCCAATACTGTCCAAGCGGAGCTCTAACGGAAAACAAAAACCCTAACACGGGCGTAAGTTTTGGTGCCGATTTACCGAAATTTCCAGGATGTACAGATCCTAACCTAGCAGCTGATATTCCACGTTCCAAGGGTTTTTATATCGTTGCTGATGGAAATTCACTGGATGGAATATGGGTTCAAGATGCAGGGATTTCCAAAATCGATGTAGTAGCATCTAAAATTACTATCGACAAAACGTCTCCAATAGATGATGTACATGGCTCTCAGGGCTACACTGATGCAAGTACCATTGCAGGTCAAGTCGTTGACGTTCCAAGCTTGAATTTGATTACGATCAGTTTTCAGCAAACATTTAACAATGATACTTATAGAAAATACTGGGCCAATCCAGGAGCAAAACAAGTATGGTACTTTTCGAAATTCATAGCCGACTTTGATTCTTACACCTACGTTTACAAGGATAAGAAATTGAAAGTTACGTATGCGGATGGGACATCCGGTCTCGAGATCAGCGGTAACACTTGCGTAGCTCCAAACGGAACAACTCAGTTAACAGCAACTTTGACAAAGGTAGATGGAAGTGTTTGGCCCCTACAGAGCCATGCCAAGCTCAAGTGGTCAAGTTCTAACACATCTACGATGACGGTCAATAGTTCTGGATTAGTAGCAGCGGTTGCCCCAACTGGCACAGCAACGATTACTGCACACTTTATTGACGCTACCCAAGCGCTTGATGAAGAGGATAGCTTTGAGATGACAGTTGGCTCGGGTGCTTCATGCACCGACAGTGGCGGAGGAGGCAATCAACCCGAAATTCCTGAAGGCAATGGATCGGGACAATGCAGTTGGACGATTGGAAGTCCTTCTCCAGGGACAGTTATGAGGCAAAGTGACATGGACCCAGGTGCCAATGGAGTTATTCGGGCTGACGACAGGGATTCCGAAAAATTCGATGTTCTTAAAGGGATTCCAACAACTGAATCTCTTTATACCAACGCGTTAGCTGATGAATATTTGTTCAAACAGGATTGGGGAAAAATGTCTGGAAAGACCACATATGACTGTACTGTTGAAGTTACGTATGCACGTCAATGGACAGTACCCGGTCCTCAAGTGTGTACTGAAACTGGTTGTACTCCAGGACCTCCGGTGACAAAAACGGATACTCAGTCCAAAACATATACATTCCAATTATTCAGGGATTATTCATACTGGCAAATTAATAATTTGGAAGTATACAAGATAAATCAGGCTGAAATGAGTAACTATGCCTTGCCTGGTGGGAAGGTCACCATGACACCTTCAGGGTATACGCCACCATTACTTGATTCGATTAATGATGCGGATGTTAATAGTCACGTTAGACCAGCTAATACATCATCAATCACTTTTTCTCCACCACTTCTAACAGGGGGATTGAACTCTCCACCATCTCTTCCGGATCACACATCCACGCTTAAAGGGATGGCTGAAAGCAATACGCCCCAAAGCAAAGTGAGTAATGATATGGTCAATTTTAATGGTTCAACGATCATGAGTTCTTCGGAAACGACGAAGGATGGGCCAATTCCGTCTAATATTCCTAATCCGACTACTATTAACCGTGATGTACTGTATAAGCCTAATAACATGATCAGCAATACGCTCATAAACAAGGCAAATACCACGAGTTCCGGCGAAATTTATTACGATTTGTTGCCGGGCAATGTAAATGGGGGAATCAACAAAGTTTTTCCAATCAACAGCATAAATACGGTCACGGTACATACACCTGTCGTGAACTACGCCTGGGTATCGGATGACCAGCCGCATAACCAGAAGACGACGCCGAATATAAACCGGGCAGCGCTCATTCTGGAGCGTCCGTTTATCGTAAGAATCCCGACCTCGGGGCAGCATCTGGATGCTGCAAGTTACCCCGGCTACGGAAACCGGGACTACGCCAAGTATTTTCGTATCAAGCAGGTGCGCTTCCCGTTTGATGTCTATAACGAAGGTCGCAGCCAGTTCATCCCCGCCAAGACGTGGGTGGATATTCCAGTTAATCAGCTGGATACTCCCTTTTATCTTCCGGTTTGGGTGGACGAGGGGGACTATGAAGTCGAGTTCCGCAATATCGCCGAAAATGCACCAGCGAACTTCACTGAACAGCAGGATGCCAATACGAATCTGGCGCATCATGTAGCGTCAGACACGGTACCTGTGGAAGTCATCGGACGGTTGTATGATTTTCGCGTGACCGATATTTCCGACTATAACTGGGAGAATGTATTTCGTAAGCAGATGGGCAGTCCAGAGCCTACAGGAGTCGGCTACTGGACGGGCCTTAACGGTATAGATGGGGACCCTAGAGGGAATTTAGCTCCGTTCATTCTTCCGATTCGTCCAGGCAGTCATTCTGTGCAGGGGTTCAAAAATGTGGCAGTCAAAACAGGATACCATATCAAGTTTGGCCTCAAAACAAAGGGTAATATGTTTGGCAAGCAGGATGGTGTACGAATTACACCGAGTTTCCATTTTGTGAGTCGGGATGGTTCTTCGCGCCAGGAAGTGGATCTGTACTATCACCGGGGCCAGGAGCGTCTCATTCGTATCGGATCGGCGCAGGATTTGGAGAAACGCTTTGTTGTTCTGAACGCGCGGCTTCGGAATGTACCCAGTACGGAGCTGGGGGATGCGGCTAGGTATCGCTATACCTACGAGCTGACACCGCAGGAGCAAAGCCAGAGCACCCTTGCAGAATACATGGTCCGTTTCGTGGATCAGACTTCTCACGAGAAAACATGGGTAGGTCGTTATGACTGGCTGATCCTGTCCTCGCCTATCCGCACACTGATAGGACCAAAGACGGACATCCCCCCTGGCGTCAATTTGGACCGGGTCAATGCAGCCATCCAGCGCTGGTATGGTGAGTACAGTCTGCCGGCCGATGTGTACGCTGTACAGAAGGGAGCCGATCTCGAAGCACTCGCCAGACAACATCCTCTCGATGAGAAGTCGGCCACCTTCCTGAAGGATGGGTATATCGTGGTCAACTTCAATATTGAGAGTTTGCGAGGTGGCAATACCGAAGCCCCCCACTTGCAATATATTCATGCCCCTTTGATGAATCAATGGCAGATAGAGGGCTTTAACCGAAGTCCGGTAAACAGTCAAGGCAGTAACTGGCCGCTGAAGGATGGTGATGTTGTGTTTTACCATGCGGATCAGTCCAGCCGGAACGATTTTCAGTCCCAGGTGCCGCATTAGAGAAAAAGGGCTAATCCCTCAACAAGCTGTGTTTTACGTGAAACGACGTGAAGCATGGCTTGTTTTTTTATGGTCTTTTTCATCCCCAAGATTATGGTTAAGTGACAGAAGGGGTATAAAAAGTAAGGAGCATTCGTTCCGCATTTATTTTATTGTCATTGAGAGGGGAATACACAGCATGATTGAAGACCAGCACAAGCTTGCGACATGGGATTTGGAGGATACATACCAAGGAAGAGATCTGGGTGTCACGATGGAACCACAAGCCTGTAGTTTCAAAGTGTGGACGCCTGCGGCAAAGCAGGTGGATGTACTGATCTACCCGCCTTCAACAGGGGGAATTCCCAATGAACTGAAGAATCAGGCGGTACAGAAAGAAATACCTATGAACAGGCAGGATCAGGGCATCTGGTTCTTGAGGCTCGAAGGCGAGTGGAACGGTTATCGTTATATGTACAGGGTCACCTTTGATGACGGACGGCAGGAGATTGCGGTTGATCCTTATGCACGGGCTGTGACCATGAATGGAGAGATGGGTGTAATTGTCAGACTGGAACAGACCGATCCGAATGGGTGGAATGCGGATATCCGTCCAGAACTGGTGAGTCCGGTAGATGCGGTCTTATATGAGCTGCATGTGCGCGATTTTTCGATCCATAAGTCATCCGGCATGAGACACAAAGGAAAGTACCTTGCTTTTACCGAGACAGGTCTGCGTGATTCAAACGGGAATACGCTGGGGATCGATCATTTGGCTGAGCTGGGCATTACCCATGTGCATCTGCTTCCCGTATTTGATTTTGCGACGGTGGATGAAACCGGGACACATGACAATGCTTCGGATGATTCCAGCTATAACTGGGGATATGACCCGCTCCACTACAACGTTCCAGAAGGTTCCTATGCTTCACGTGCAGATGAACCGGAGACCAGAATTCGTGAGTTCAAATCGATGGTGCTCGCCCTCCACGAGAAGGGAATCGGAGTCATTATGGATGTGGTGTACAATCATACGTTTGACACCGCTGGCAGCTCATTTGAAAAGCTTGTCCCAGGGTATTACTACCGTCAGAATCCAGATGGCACGTACAGCAATGGATCGGGTACAGGTAATGAAGTGGCTACCGAACGCCCGATGGTTCGCAAGTTCATCATCGACTCCGTACGGTACTGGGCAGAGGAGTACCATATGGACGGGTTCCGTTTTGACCTGATGGGTCTGATCGACACGGCAACAATGAAAGAGCTCACAGCGGAACTGCATGCCACGGTTTCTCCGTCCATTCTCTTATACGGTGAACCCTGGGGAGCGCTGGAATCACCGCTCGGGGATCAGATGACACTTAAGGGAGATCAGCGTGAAGCCGGATTTGCTGTATTTAATGATAACTTCCGTGGAACGATCAAAGGTGATAGCGATGGAACAGGAGCCGGTTTTGCTACAGGAGCGGAAGGAAAGGAAGACGATATATGGACAGGCGTACGGGGAGCCATTACCGATTTTACGGCTGCCCCATCCGAAACAATTAATTATGTAACCGTACATGATAACCTCAACCTGTGGGACAAAGTTGCACGGACTCAAGGGTTGGACGATTCACTTGGGTTTATCACATATAGCGAGGATGGCCGTGTAAAAGGCTACGACAACGTGGAAGAGGCTGTAAAGCATGCGAAGCCCTACATGCACGTTGATCCGGATCGCATACTGGAGAACGAGACGGTCCGGCGCAGTCTGCTTGCTAGTGGCATCGTGTTGACTTCCCAGGGTGTTCCATTATTTGCGGCTGGAGATGAATTCCTGCGAAGTAAATACGGCGATGCCAACAGCCATAAGAGCGGGGATTCAATCAATGCCATTCGATGGGAGCAAAAGCAAACGTTTAAGCCTGTATATAATTATTATCGTGGGCTGACTCGACTTCGGCGCGAGCATCCTGCGTTTCGTCTTCGTACCAGGGAAGAGATTGAGGCGTATATTCGATTGCTTGAAAAAGGAAAAGGAATGTTAGCCTATGAACTTGTAGGAACGGCTGTCGGAGATTCATGGGGACGGATGATCATTATCTATAATGCTTCCAATGTAACCCGTACAACCTCCGTCCCTTCAGGTATATGGAATGTGGTTGTAGAGCAGGGGCAAGCCGGCACCGATGTGCTGCGGACGGTCAAGGACAGTCAGGTCAGCGTTCCCGCGATATCCATAATGGTTATGTATTCAAACGAATAAACCTTGTTCTTCGCTAACGAAGCCAACGCGCCATAGATGACTGATTACCACTACCATGGAATGCAAATTTTTTTAACGAACTTCAGCCTCAGATCCGTGAATTAGGAGCTAATAGCGTATCCTCGATTCGTTAGACTGGAATAAGGCTACAAAGGGGTGTTCCCGTCATGCTGATGACTTATGGGACACCCCATTTGGTGTGCTCTCCTTCTTTTTTTTCATCAGGACAGGTACAAATGCTGTCAATCTATGGCGCTTGTTTACATATGCTATATCTTGAAAGCGATTGCTATCAGGATTTGCCTTACTTTCACCATGCTAATTGAAAGCCTCTGTTCAACCGATATGTTGAGTACAGACAACCCCGGGTTGACAAATGACGTCCTGCTCCGTAACATCGGGACAACACGAAATCAATGGATATAAAGGCGGTGGGAACGATGCCGGAATGGACAGCTTTTCGTTATGAAGGCAACGATCTTGGCTTAACATATACTCGTGCGGCAAGCACATTCAAGCTGTGGGCACCTACAGCACAGCAGGTTTCCTTACTCATTTTTGATGATGAGGGACGTTATAATACAAATGGGAAAGTAACCGAACATGAGGATGGACAGATACGGTCGATGACCCGTGACCCGGACGGAGTATGGAGTGTACAGCTTGAAGGGGATTGGGCCGGACATTATTATATGTATTCCATTACACATGATGATCAGCATACTTCAGTGGCACCCGATCCTTACGCTCGTGCTGTATCCGCGAATGGGCAGCGAACAGCCATCATTGACCTGGATATAACCGATCCAGTGGATTGGGAAGAGGATGTGAAGCCCGTATTTCTGCGTCCGGCAGATGCTGTTCTATATGAATTGCATGTGCGAGACTTCTCCTCTGACCCTCATGCCGATATTCCTTATAAGGGCAAATATTTGGCATTTACGGCCTCCGGGTTGACGGACAGAGGTGGCAACTCCATCGGCGTAGATCATCTTGTCGAACTTGGCATTACGCATGTGCATCTTCTGCCTGTAGCCGATTATCAGACGGTTGATGAATTGGCAACGACAACGGATGCCGGTTCGAATGCCAAATTGCCATACAACTGGGGGTATGATCCTCAGCACTACAACGTGCCGGAAGGTTCCTATGCCACCGATCCGCGTGATCCTGCGGTTCGGATCCGGGAGTTCAAGGCACTTGTGCATTCCCTGCACCGACAAGGTATTCGTGTCGTGCTTGATGTGGTCTATAACCATACGTATAGCGTCGATGATGGACCTTTTGAACGGATTGTACCGGGTTACTATTATCGTTATCGTGAGGACGGCACATTGAGCAATGGCTCAGGTGTAGGCAATGAATTGGCTACAGAACGCCCGATGGTGCGAAAATATATTTTGGACTCTTTACTGTATTGGGCAGAGGAATATCATGTAGACGGATTTCGTTTCGACCTCATGGGTCTAATTGATACGGACACGATGAACGAATTGACCCGCGAGCTGAGAGAACAGATTGATCCGGCCTTTCTGATCTACGGAGAGCCTTGGACAGGCGGAGATTCGCCACTGGAGCGTAAAACGTTAAAAGGAACACAACGCGGTCAGGGATTTGCCGTATTTAACGACCATTTCCGAAGTGCGATTAAAGGGGATAGCGATGGCTTCGGCAAGGGCTTTGTTACCGGAGCAGATGGCAAGGAGCATGAGATTGCCATGGGTGCAGCCGGAGCACTGGATGATTTTACAGCTTCACCTGTGGAATCCGTCAATTATGTGACAGCTCATGATAATCTCAATCTGTGGGACAAAATCGCAACAACGATGTACCTCAGGCATGATCTCGGTTTTCCGGTATGGAGAGACGGTCAGCCTGTGGAAGGGGGCAGTGCGGAATCGGCGGTTAAAGCAGCGGACCCTTATCGTTATGTTAATGCAGATGATGTACTTGACCATGAGATGGTCCGCCGTTCCTTGCTCTCAACAGGGATTTTGCTTACCTCACAGGGGATTCCATTCCTCCATGCAGGGGATGAGATACTGAGGTCCAAAGCAGGAGATCACAACAGTTATCGCAGCGGGGACGCCGTGAATACGATCACTTGGGCCAACAAATCTCGCTTCAGACCTGTTTTTGACTATTATCGCGGCCTGATCCATCTGCGCCGCACACATCCGGCTTTTCGCATGATGAACGCCGAGCAGGTACGGCATCATTTTCGCATAATGCGTGCAGAAGGAAATGTGGTTGCATTTACACTGGAGGACGGAGCCAATCAGGATAGCTGGAATCAGATCGTGGTGATCTACAATGGAACAGGTCAGCAGCAGCAAGTGAGTCTGCCGGAGGGTGACTGGCATATCGTGGTGAATGATCATCAGGCAGGTACAGATCTCATTGAGACGGTGAGCGGAACCGTAATGGTAGAACGGTGGTCATTAATGGTACTGTATGATACGGAGTATGGTGGCGGTGCTGAACCCGCTGTGATGGAGATTCATTCGCCGCGTCTTGTGTACAGTGTAGGAGAGATTGCTGGCTTGCGAGCATCGGTCAGAGACCGTTTTGGTAATGTGGTGGAGAACGCATCGGTGACCTGGAGCTCTTCGAACCCGGACATTATTGCGATTCAATCCGATGGGACCATTCACACAGGGGAGACCGGAGAAGCGACCATTAGCGTCCATTGTGGCACGATTACCTCAGAGTGCACGTTGCAGGTGGAGCACCTCCATCCGGAACGAATCGAAATTGTAGGGGAGTCTGTGATGTATACGACACGTGTCAATCGATTCCGAGCCCTGGTTCTGGATCAATTCGGCCAGCCTCTACAAGGGATGAATGTACGGTGGAGCTCGTCTCATCCGGATCATGCAGCTGTCAGTACAGCAGGAATCGTGCGTGCTTTAACACCAGGGTCAACGCAGATAATGGCGGAGTCTGGAGGGATTCAGGCCTCACTGAATATCAAAATCCACAAATCCATTTCCCGAATTGTCACTCTGCGATATGAACGGGAAGATCAGTGTTATGAGGGATGGGATGTCTGGGTATGGGGCACAGGTATGGAGGATGGGGCTGTCCCGCTTGAGCGAGTGGGCACTGCAGCAGAAGCCCGTTTTCGGGTGGCTCCAGGGCTGCATCATCTGGGCTTAATCATACGGCTGAATCAGTGGGAAGCCAAGGATACCTGCGGAGATCGTTACGTTGATATCGGTCCTGAAGACGGAGATGTACAGATTCTGGTTCACAGTGGGTCGGATCAGATGCAGGTCATCCGTGAAAGTGATGAAGAGGATGATCGTAACAGTGCATAATTTTGCTTAAGTTATAACGTTCATACAACTAGTTGAGAAGTGTACGCTTAACAAGCGGTCGGAAGGTATTCCGGCTGCTTTTTTGTTCATCAGAAAGATACATTTTCACCTGGAAAATAAAAAAACTGTACAAGTCAGTGTTTGAGATGGCCTTTCATTGGGGTAAATATAGATATGGCCCCAGATTCGGCCACGCATGAACAAGGCCATTCTGGTCTAAGAGAGAAGCTTATGGCTTCCTAACAAATATGAAGTAAGGATCCCTTGAAGGAGGATGTTCAATCATGAAATCCAACGGAAAAATGGCTCAACTTACGGCAACACCAAGAACTGAAAAGAAAGGTGCAGCATTGCGCCTGTTAAGACAAGGCGGACGCGTTCCGGCAGTCGTTTATGGCCCGGGATTGGAAGGTGCCGCGATACATGTAGATGAAAAAGAAATGCTGAAAGTAGCACGTACAGGTCGCTCCGAGATGTTCAACCTCAATCTGGAGGGGGGCAAAACGGTTCCAGTGCTGATCAAGGATCAGCAGGAACGTAACGGACGTCTGCTGCATGTGGACTTCCTGCAGATTTCGAAGAACAAGCCGATCAGCGTTAGTGTATCGATCGACTTCCAAGGCACCGCAGCCGGCTCGAAGGCAGGCGGTGTGTTCCAGACGCAGGAAACTCAACTGGAGGTCGAGGGACTGCCAGCGGATCTGCCAACCTCCATTGAGGTGGATGTCAGCGGACTGGAAATTGGTGATCGATTGACGGCTGCGGATATCAAGCTGGATAAAGGTTTGACACTGGTGACGGCAGCTGATTCCATCATCGCTTCCGTAATGCCGCCACAAGCGGCTGAGGCAGAGCCTACGGCTTCTGCGGATGATGCGGAACAGGCAGCATCAGAAGAGCCAGCTAAAGAAGAATAAGGGATCAGAATATTCAATATTTTGACCTCAACCAAGCCCGGTCGTAATGACCGGGCTTTTTTATATTGGAAAGGTTCTGTCTTTAGTAGGGGGCTGGGGAAGATGTGGTATGGTATGCCGTTTTATTTATGAGAGATTGCCGCATAGTGGCGTTATTCGTTATGATGGTAAGGCCGAATGAGCCTCTCGTTCAAGTTGCGCAGTTAGGCAAATTGGCAAGCTATTTGCCTCGGAAAAGCAACTAATCGGAATAAATTGCATAAGAAGGCAGGTTTCGCATCATGTTTGATCCGACGATTTATGACAATTTGAAAGTAGGATTTGAAAACCACCTGTATGATCTTGATAATTTGGATGAACTTATTTCCATAACGGACCGGAAGGATCAGCTGGAGATGGCGCGTATGTCCAGAGAGTTCGTGTTGCAATTCTGCCTGAGAGATTGCCCTCACATAACAGGTGAAGTGGTCCTGAGCACATCGCTTGAGGAGCTTGCAGCTGAAATTCTGGAAACACCGGGTGGTCACTTAGGTTGTCGTTTGCGACTTCGGTTCAGGATGGTTATTAAGGAGCCTGAGACACAATGTCCGGCGATTAGCTCCATAATACAGCAGAGCTGGCCGGAACAACGAAAGCAGCAGCATATTCATTATATTTTTGAAGATAAGCCAGCAACGTATGCTGTCACAGCTGAAGTACATTTTGATCGCAGTGTAAATGAAGATCAGATGGGAGATATTCCTGAACTGTGCGACCATATGGTCAATGTGCTGACTAAATTATTGCAATTGCACAAATAAACATGAAAAAGAGTCTTGTCTCTGGTCAAAGAGGCAAGATTTTTTTTCGTTTTTTTTGAATGCCAAGTAGGCTATCTGGCGTAGGTATATGGACTTGAGGTTAAAATTTTACGCAAGCAAGTAAGAGATTGTATATTTAGTAAGCCGAACAAGTGCGATTGGACTATACATATAAGGTGAAAGTGCGAAAACAAGTTTGGGACTAAAGATTTAGTACCGGACTAAAGGAACTAGTTTTCCTTGCCGATAAAATATCGAAGGGGAGAAACTACATGACAGAGAAATTAATTCGTCTTCTGCGTATACTTCAGGCTATACAAGCGAATCCCGGAATTTCCGCCAAAGAATTGGCGTTGAAATGTGGTACAACTGTGCGCACGATTTATCGCGATCTCCGAATTTTGGACAGGGTTGCCCCTATCATGAATGAAGGTTATGGCAAAGGGTATCGGTTCATAGGTGAATTTGCCATGTATCCTCTGGATTTTACCGAACAGGAAGCCATGGTATTCTCCATGCTTCCATCCGTGGTGGATACTTCGCAACTCCCGGCTGAATTTGATTCAGCTTTTGATAAGGTGATGACGGCCCATACCAAAATGAAATCGAGAAACAGTGACATTGTAGAAAATATTGCAGGTATTATTCGTATGGGCACACCTGCATACCGGGAAGAAGGGAAGTATCCCAATTTGCTTATTCCAGTCATTGAAGCCATTCTGGATCAACAAACGATTCGAACTCAATATCACACACTTACGAAAAATGAAATCACGGTCCGCGACATTGACCCCTATTACCTCATTCCGCGCGACCAGCGTTTTTATTTGATTGGTTATTGTCACTTGCTGAAGAAAGTTTGTTTGTTTCGGATCAGTCGCTTTCTGGACGTTATACAAACTAATACCCATTTTGTTATGGGGGATTTCAACATAACGCAGTTCATGAAAAACACGTGGTCCATTGATCGTGGGGATAAACTGATTCATTTTAAAGTAAGGTTCAGTAAAGAGGTGGCCCCCTACATAAAAGAAGAAGAGATGTTTGTTCGTCCACGAATGACGGATATGCCTGATGGCGGATTGTTATTTGAAGTAACGCTGAACAGTAGTCGTGAATTCCTGAAATGGTTATATCAATTTGGCCCCGAAGCGGAGGTAATTGAACCCCGTGAATATCGTAAAGAAATTCGTGAACAACTCATAGAGTGGATGAAGCATTATGAGGAAGATCAATAATTTCGACCCTTTCAAATTAAAAAAAATGTGTAAAAGGAGCTTTTGTGATGAGAACCAAAATATTTGCCGCCATGTATGGAATGGAACATTATCATGGCGTAGAAGCTTTAAATGTGGGGGATACCTTATTTCTGGTCAAAGATCCCGACAATCGGGTAGATTCTCAAGCCATTAGGGTTGTCGTTCCTCCCATCGGGACGGTTGGATATATTGTTAATAACCCTCTGCTCGCTCCTCACGGCTGCTGGACAGGCTCAGGAATCTATGATGCTTTCCACCAACAGACCTGTGCTAAAGTGAGGTTTACCATGAAAGAGATGATAATTGTGGAATTAATTGAAATGGTGTATGTCCCTGTTCCGCATATGGATAGCTTTATTGCAGACTGGCAGTCACGTGAAAAAGCCTGACGGAAAGCGCGGCCTTAACCAGATCTATCCCCGGATGAGTCTTGTATAAGCTGCTTCGAGATGCATCGCTGTCCTAGCCCAACTGAACTGTTCAACTGCACTTGCACGACCGGCTTCTCCGAGAGAGCGTGCGAGAGAAGGATTGTCTGCCAGTTTATACAGGTAAGCAGCGAAACTTCGGGGGTTGTGATACTGTCTCACAAGGTATCCATTATTCCCGGAGACAATGATTTCACGAATGCCCCCATTGTCTGAAGCAATGACGGGTAGTCCAGAAGCCATAGCTTCAACATTCACCAGTCCGAAGGCTTCATGTTCTTGGGAAGGGCACACCAGGCAGTCCACAGCCCGGTACAAACGGTCAATGTGTTCATGGGCGATCTGACCTCGGAAGGCGGCCTCAACCTTTAATTTTCGGGCAAGCTGTCGAAGTTTGCGGACGTAGACCTGAGGTCCTTTCCCTGCAATGATCAGTTGCACGGGTACCTGCTGCTGAAGAATAGCTACGGCACGAATCAGTACATCCACACCTTTGCCAGGAATAAGTCGGCCTACATACAGAATGGAGAAAGGCCCTGAAAGGCCGAACTGCTTGCGCAGAAGCTGCTGCTCTCCTTTTATTGCTGGCAAAAAGCGGCTTAGGTCCACGCCAAGCGGCACCACGCCCATCCGTCGTTTCAAGGATGGGAATCTGCGACCCAGCCTTTGCCTGAGGGATTGACTGTTGACGGCAATCCAATTCGCTTTTTTTAGCAGTGCTAATCTTGCTGGCCCAGGTTGTGCAAAGGTTAACGAGTGAAGATAGAGCACCACGGGGATCGAAGGGAAAGCGCGTTTAATTGCAGCCATACTATGGGGTCTGTTGTCTACCTGAATAAAATCGAAGGGTTGAATTTTCAGAAAACGAATAACGGCCCTTGTGTACTCGTTGGGGCTGGATGCTGGCACACGCCGGATCGTAATGCCATCGATTTGCTCTGTGATGGCAAGGGCGGGCATCTGACGGCTTATGATCGTCACCTGGTGACGAAGCGCAAGTTCGCGAGCGATGCCCAGAATGCAGATTTCGACTGATCCGTTACCTGGGACTGGCAATTTTTCAGGTGCTATTAGGGCTATTTTCATCAACAGGATCCTCCTTGTCCATATTCGCAACAATCTTAGTCATATATCCTATGTGTTTCGGCTGGGTTTGGCTCCTGTGGAACTGCGCGTGAGGGTAAATTTCGTTTTTGTGATATACTGTACGGGTTGCAGTGAACTCATTGCGCGTATTTAGAAGCAGGAGGAAAAAAATGTTACATTCTACACTTGGTCGCTTTCGACTGCTGCTGTGGTTGCAGGGGCTTTCATATGTGCTGTTGTTATTTGTTGCTTTTCCATTGCGAAATGCGGGGATCATGCCGCAGGCGGTCACATGGTTTGGGAACATTTATGGTTTTTTATTTCTGATGTATTTATTATTTATGGTGAGTATGTATACCACGCAAAAATGGCGCTTACGTCGTCCGATCGCTTTATTTTTTGTATCGTTTATCCCTTTGGGCAATTTCATCTATGATCTGCTGGTCTTTCGCAAGCTGGATCGCAGACTGTCAAATAAAGCTTGACTTTGCTTATCGTTATGAATATGATGAGAACAGGTTATTGAACCCGTTCCAACTAAAAACCGCATATTCCTTATGTTAAAGGGGAGTAGCTTTCACAGTAAAGTCGTCAGTTCGGGATTCCATCCCCGGCTTTATTGGCAGCAATTTTGTTGTTAGCGAGACCTTTACCAAGTTTTCATACTGGGTAAAGGTCTCTTTTTGTGAATAAAAAGGACCTTACCAGTAATGGTAAAGGTCCTTTTTTTTGTACATCATAAGGATACTAAGGAGGAGTCAATTTTGGAGTTGTCATTATTATTGGAGTATGGGTGGGTTCTCGCCGTATTAGTAGTCCTTGAGGGATTACTTGCAGCTGATAATGCATTGGTTCTCGCTATTATGGTTAAGCACTTGCCTGACGAAAAACGCAAAAAAGCGTTATTTTATGGTTTGTTGGGTGCATTCATTTTCCGATTGGGTTCGTTGTTCCTAATCTCGTTCCTGGTGGACGTATGGCAGGTTCAAGCGATTGGAGCCCTGTACCTCTTGTACATCTCCATAAATCACATTGTCAAAAAGGTTATGGGCAGCCGAAACAAAACAGATGAAGCAGCGGATTCCACACCCAAAAAACCAAAAAGACAATCTGGTTTCTGGATGACTGTATTTAAAGTGGAAGTGGCAGATATCGCGTTCGCGGTCGATTCGATTCTCGCAGCTGTGGCGTTGGCTGTTGCTTTGCCACCAAGTGGATTGCCTCCGATCGGCGGACTTGATGGTGGACAGTTTATCGTTATCTTCCTCGGCGGATTCATCGGTCTGGTAATTATGAGATTTGCGGCTTCCTTCTTCGTTAAGCTGCTCCATTCACGTCCAGGGCTTGAAGTTGCAGCCTTCGTTATCGTGGGATGGGTTGGGGTTAAATTGGCTGTTATTACACTGGCACACCCTTCATTGGGCGTTCTGGATGAGCATTTCCCGGAAAATAAAATTTGGAAATTCGGGTTCTACATTGTACTGATTACGATTGCGGTATGCGGTTGGTTCTTGTCCTCTAAGGTTCCTGCAAAAGAAGATGAGAATCCGGTGGAAGAACTGGAACAACAAGCAGGGAAATGACGAAAACATGGTCAACCCTGTCAAAGTAATAATCAATATCTAATATCATGATATGCTTGAGTAAGCAGGGTCTGTTCCTTCAGACCCTGCTTTTTTTATAAAATTTATTAGTATGAAGTTTAATCTAACGCATATGCACAATGGGGATTTTCCAAGAAAAGGGTTGACACATTGAAACGAGTCCGCTTAATATAAACATAATATTTACGAAGGGAGGCCGAGAGACATGATGGTTGGTTATGATTTGAAACTCACAATGACACTACGAAGCACAGACACAATTGTATACCCAGTTCATCGTCTCTTTGGCCTCATACGGGCGACATAGGGGAAGATGCATATCGTTTATCATTGGAACGTTATTAATCGATATGCTACTCTCAGCTATAGCAATGGAGAACAGACGCGGCATGTTCATGCTGCTTTTGTTTTCTGTTATTGTCATGAAGGAGTCACGGGCGAACTGTCCGTGGCTTCTTTTTTTGTTTAACTGAATATGGATATGAATTAACAAAGAATTAGCGTTCGATTTTTGAATTGAACTGAATTAGCTGAACGTACGGAAAGGAAAAAAACATTTATGAATACTCAACCCAATTTATTTACAAGCCAAAACGAACTCGCAGGTGGATACCGACATAAAGTCAAATTGCCTGCTGGGGACTTAACGGTATATGCGGCACAACAGCTGTTCTCCTCATTGGATTATAAGGTGTTCGAAATGGCGAACAACAATCTTCAAATCCCGGGTATTTCCTACATGAGTTACACGCCTGATGTGCATGTCGGTGTAGGTACCTGCATCGGCACAACAGCGGTATGGGATGCCAAGAGTGGATTTGTATCTCCATCCATCGTAGGCAGCGACATCGGCTGTGGCATGCGGGTGCATATGACCAATTTGCATAAGGACGACCTGAAAGACGTGAAGCTGCGCCGTAAACTTGTGAAAGCTATTGAGAAGGTGCTGCCGATGGAGGCAAATCAGCGCGGTCATTACTCGGATATTCGTCTGGAGCATATCGTGCGCAAAGGCTTGCATGGCTTACCCAAGAAATATATCCCGGACAGCTACACACCGAAAAAATCAACTTCCATTACTCATGTCGAGAGCAGCAAGTTTGCCTTTGACGAGGAAGTATTGAATATGGTACAAGATATGACATGGCATCGGGCTCATCGCCAGTTAGGGACTTTGGGTGGAGGTAATCATTTTGCAGAGATTCAAGCGATTGAGATTGCCGAGGAAAACCGGGAAATTGCGGAAACCTGGGGACTGTACGATGGCCAAATTGTTGTTATGATTCATTCCGGTTCCCGGGCTTGGGGCGGGTATGTAAGCCAAACCAGTTCATCGGCGATTGCCAAAGTGATGCAGCGAAATGGTCTGGGAACAGCCGATCCAAGACTCGTTTTTGCTCCGCTTGATCATGCGGAAGGTCGCCATTACGTCAATTTGATGTACTCTGCATTAAATTATGCCGTAGTGAATCGCCATCTGATTGCGTATGCGATTCGCGAAGCTTTTCGGGATGTGTTTGGTCCGAAGTGCGAATTCCGCACCCTCTATGACCTGATGCACAACTATGCATGGGAGGAATCTCACGCGGATCAGGGCTCCGTCTTTGTACACCGCAAAGGGGCAACACGTGCATTGCCTGCAGGTCATCCGGATAATCCAAAGCCATACCTGGCAACAGGTCATCCCGCGCTCATACCCGGTTCAATGGGGACTGCTTCATATATCATGGTAGGCCAACCCGGGGGGAAGGATAATTATTATTCAATCTGTCATGGGGCAGGACGCATTCGTTCGCGTACAGCAACAAAGCGCCTGGTTACCGTGGAGGATTTTGCCTCGGCGCTGGGCGTAGGGACTGAAGATGAGATTGTGGTGAACCAGCGTTCGCTTGAATCCATTATAGATGAATCGCCGCAAGCGTATAAAAATGTCGATGAAATTATGGATAGTGTTACCGGTGCAGGTCTGGCTCAAGTTGTAGCCAAATGTAAACCACTTGCCGCTGTGAAGGGAGCTAAGTAATGACCATAGAGAAAGAACAAATGAATCCTAATGGAGTTATCTATTCCTATGAGCAACAAGACAGTCAAATTCGAAACGAAGGTTATGCCATATATGCCCGCTTGATTCGCGGCATTATTGAAGCGTTAGGCAATCGATATGGTGTTCGTTATGAACTCTATGCCAGCGATGATCCAAACAGTGAATACTGGGATCTGCTTAAAGAAGATCTGCAAAGCAACAGTACCGAAGTGGAGCTGGTTGCCCGGATTTTCGAAGATCTGGAGCTGCGCACACTGCATTATGAAGACGATGGAGATGCGCCAACCTATGGTATACATTATTCGATTCGCAACAATGTATTTGCCTATCCCCACTGGGGCGTAGCACTTGTCCGCATTCCGTTCTTCCGGGAGAACGGGATCTACAATGAGGATTTTGTTTTTGCTACAGGAGAAGAGGAATTGAAGCAGTTTCTGGGCAGTGTAAGAGAACGGGAACGGCAGCAAAATATGAAAAAGGTTACAGTATACACAGATGCCCGCAATGGCAGTGACCGTCATGTCGAATCCATTACCCGCTCTGTGGGGAGAGACGAGGTCGTGCTATCTCCGCAAATTAAACAGGATATTTTTCGTTCCCTGGACCAGTTTTTCGAGGCGGATCGCTCCTTTTATCGAGATTACGATATCCCATATAAACGGGGGATTCTGCTCTATGGACACCCGGGGAACGGTAAGACGACCCTTGTGAAATCCATTGCCGGGAGCATTCCGGGTCCTGCTGCATATTGGCAAATTACCGAATACACCAATAGCGAATCGGTACGTGAAGTATTTGAAGCAGCCAAACGTCTTGCGCCGATGGTGCTGATTATTGAAGATATCGATTCTATGCCGGATGAAGTCCGTTCCTTTTTCCTAAATACACTGGATGGGGCAACATCCAAAGAGGGCATTTTCCTCATTGGCACAACGAATTATCCGGAGAAAATAGACCCGGGGCTCATGAACCGTGCCGGACGGTTCGATCGGGCGTATGAAATACCGCTGCCGGATGAAGGGCTCCGCCTGCAATATTTGAACCAGCGAGGCTTTGCGGTCTTCGCAGGGGAAGAAGGCACGCTGGAAGCTGCGCGACTGACGGATACCTTTTCACTTGCACAGCTGGGAGAGCTGTATGTCAGCGCAGCGCTGGAATGGCATCAGAATGGACAGACAGACATTGTGCAGATCATTCAATCGATGCGAGGAGAGTTGGACAAGAGCCATAAACACAACTGGCTGGCCCAGCCAGGCAAGGGGCGTGCAGGGTTTTATTAATCGAATATAGTCATTAAAATATTCTCACCTCAATTGGTTATACTAAGGCGGTCTGATCTAACATACAATGACTTTCGGGAGGTACATAACGCAGTCTTGAGCTGTGTAAGATGCCGGGAAGTGACGCGATCTGTTTTCAATCCTGTGTTAAGGGCTGTTTGGCAGAGAAGAGGGCATATGAACAAAAGGTAATATACAACAATTTTTATGCCAACTGTTTAAATG
Source organism: Paenibacillus vandeheii (assembly GCF_030433635.1). NCBI lineage: Bacteria > Bacillati > Bacillota > Bacilli > Caryophanales > Paenibacillaceae > Paenibacillus > Paenibacillus vandeheii. The sequence goes on along the minus strand of NZ_JAROCD010000015.1, from coordinate 37,544 downwards.
CTTCTGTAGCGGTTAATAGTAGACAGACAACAACAAAAACTTTAATTAGAGGTGATTGATATGGGTTGGTTATGGTCATTAATTATCGGTGGTATCATTGGTTGGTTGGCAGGTCTGATTGTTGGTCGTGACATTCCCGGCGGCGTTATCGGTAACATCATTGCCGGTTTTATCGGCGGATGGTTAGGCGGAGTGATTCTGGGAGATATGGGTCCTGAAATGGGCGGATTCTACATTGTGCCGGCATTAATCGGTGCCATCGTACTTGTAGCGATCGTAAGCTTGATCTTCCGTTCCATGGGTCGCAGCCGCGGGTAACTCATTCAAGATCTCTTGAATATATATCAAGTCGGCAACGAGCAATTCGAATGACGGTTCATCTTACAAATGATCTTAAGAGGTTGATGGAAGTCCACGAGGTGGCTTTCCATCAACCTCTTTTTGTTTTAAGATATAGATGTACAAAAGAAAGGGATGAATCTGAATGGAAAAAGCTACATTTGCCGGCGGATGCTTCTGGTGTATGGTTACACCGTTTGAAGAGCAGCCAGGCATTCATGGTATTGTATCCGGCTATACCGGCGGTCACGTCGATAATCCAACATATGAGCAGGTCAAAACCGGGGAGACCGGTCATGTCGAAGTCGTTGAGATTACCTTTGATCCAGAGATATTCCCGTACGAAAGACTGTTGGAGCTCTACTGGCCTCAGATTGACCCAACGGATGATGGAGGGCAATTTCAAGATCGTGGTACTCAGTACCGGACAGCAATCTTTGTCCATAATGAACGTCAACGTGAGCTCGCAGAGCAGTCCAAGCAAGAGCTGGCAGCAAGCGGGCGATTCAGCCAACCGATTGTGACGGAGATACGGGATGCAGTTGTGTTCTATCCGGCAGAAGACTACCATCAGGATTACCACAAGAAAAATGAGAAGCATTATAAAGAAGACCGCGCGTTATCCGGACGGGATGAATTTATTGAAGAAAACTGGAAATAATTGATTTCAATACTTCAGATGAGGTGCCCTCAGATCACATTGAAAAGCCGGGAAACGTTCCAACAGGAACTTCCCCGGCTTTTTTGATTGGTCAATCCATTCCTATTTAGCTGTGGCTGTCTTCAACACATACTTGGATAATGAATCATCATTGATCTGATAGATGATATGATCGCTGTATGTTGAGTAACCATCGAGCACTCCAGGAGTTGATGCGAATGCATATTCATGGACCGTTTCCAATGTTTGCGGATCAAGAATATAGCCAGATTTGGCAAAATTCAGTTTGTAATTTTCATCCTGTGTACGCTCAACGACCATCAACGCTTCCTGCTGATCTTTGAACGTACGCTCTGTAACTTTGCCTTTCATGGTGTACAGCTCCAGCTTCTGACCTGTAAACACGGTATATCCGTTGCCAGCAGTTTGAACATAGGCATCACCGGCAATGGCACGGCCCCAGGCCATCTTGCCATCGGCGCCAAAGCCCATCAGCTTGTTGCCCGTGTTAGCAAAATTGGCACGCATAATCACGGAGCCATCGTCGAGAATGGCCAACGATTCACCGCCACCGTCTCCCAGGGTGTTGGCATTGCTTGGGAACTGATAGAAGGAAAGACGATTCAAAGTGCGATCGTAAATCTCCACTTTGGGATTGGCCGCCGCTTGCCAGTAGTTGCCGACTTTGGTTTGTTTGCTGGCGTCTACAACGATTCGATTACTGCCGGCCTTGAGTACAGCACCGTTAATGGTTTTTTCCGTAATCAATTTGCCCTTTTTGTCATATAGCGAGATGGCCGAACGCACGGAACCGTTCGATTGCACACCTGCGCTTGAGGCAACCAGTAATGTATCATTGTCCAGAAGGTAGATGGATGATGAATTATTTACGGTTTTGACCCAGTTGGTTTTGCCGGATGTATTATACGAATATACTTTCTTAGTTCCATCGGAATATTCCATATATACATAGGCTGTGCCATAGCTGGAATAGAGGGAGTTGGAGTAAGTCGTATAAGGGCCGCTTTTCTCATGGAAAATAACGTTCCACTTCAATTGTCCGGTCGTGGCATCCAGTGCCTGGAGCGAATCCAGCTGCCAATCCAGCTTGGTATTGCTGCTTGTTTTGATCACGGGTTGTGAAGAATGAACGTATACCAGGTTTTTGGAAGGCACAGCATTCAATTCCTTGATGATGACGTCCTTCTCCGTGTTCACTTCATTGAGTGCCAGGGATGATGAGGTCCATGCAGCCTTGGGCAGTGGGGCATTTGACTCTGCTGCATAGCTTGGTGTATGCAGGCTGAAGAGGAGCATGCCACTGAGAATGAGCGCAGCCCAAGTTTTGGACTTTCGTTTGTTGGATGTATGCAAGTTATAAACCACCTTTCTTCGATTCAAAATAGAACCGATTGTTGAATTCTACCATTTCATACATGTGAAATTCAACCTGAGTGTCTGTAACCTTTTATGATTGATATATAATATTATTGTTGTTTGGGGAAGTTCGAGGGTTACAGGGAATTCATCTTCTTTCTGTTAAGAGTGAAGTCTGCTATATTTAGTCGGGTGACGTGGGCTGATAAGGGTACGAGTCTGCCAGATTAGAGGAACGACAAGGAGAACAGCTATGAACTGGAATGAAAATATGACCACTGTGGGTATAGGCCTTATTGTCCTTTTACTGCTCATCGCCTGGATCATTCGTCGAGTCATTCGTCGAGGGCAGCGCATACGAAGTGAGGCCAATCCACGTAAGATTACAATTAAGGATATCGATAAAATGCAGGATGGATCGGAATTTGAACTGTACCTGTATCATTTATTCCAACAGCTCGGTTATGCCGAAGTACATAAGACCACAAGCAGCCGTGATTTTGGTGCGGATCTTGTATTTGTGGATAGAGCAGGTAGACGTAATGTCATTCAGGCCAAACGTTACGGAGCGAATCATCCGGTTGGACTCAGCGCAGTGCAGGAGATTTACACGTCCATGCGTTATTATGAGGCAGATCGATCCATCGTGCTCACCTCAGCCAGATATACGGAAGCATGCCGGACGCTGGCGGCGGTCAACGGGGTGAAGCTGCTGGATCGGGAAGATCTGATGGACTTGATCACGCTGTTTAAATCCAGAAGAATGGAAGAAGCACTGGAATTGATTGAGGAAGATGATCAGGAGCCAGTGGAGACTTGGCAGTCGCGACGAAAAAGAGTTCCGCGTTAGTGGATAAACTGGGGTTGAATCCGCGTAGATCACCTTCACTTGTCTGCCTGCACATGATATATTGAGTGCATACCAACCAAGGGAGTGTGTCCATTCTATGGCACGTACACAAACGCAAAAAACATTGCGCAAAGCAGAGCGGTCTGGACAATGGTGTCCGGAACAAGGTCGAAGAGTAAATGGAGATTATGGAGCGTTATCCCAGCATGTTCGACTCATGCCCACGAAACAGGAAAAACTGCAAAAGGTCAAACACAAGAAGCGGACCCAGGATGGTGGTGCTTCTTTTTATTTTGTCTCTAGTGTGCGGAGTATTGCATAAGCATCATATTGAAAAAAAGATTTTCCTTTGGTTGGAATGAGTTCCCCTGGACTGTTAAAATCAATATATCTCTTTTGAATTGGATTGCTATCACTACACATCCTTCTATCTTCAATGAAAGGAAGAATTCTACATATGACAACAGCGCTTCGCATGAATAAGAAAATCGTTCGGCGATTTTTGCTGCAAACGCAATCTTTATTGGCACGTTGGCCCGCCGCTTCCTTGCCTTCAGGTCCTGAACAGGTCATGCAGCTCATTCGCTCCCTTGGCTGTGTCCAGATTGATCCTGTCGCTGCCGTAACCGGAAACCAGCATTTGGTGCTGAGTGCCCGTGATCCGGGATATACGTCCGAGTATTTACATACCTTGCTGAGTGATCACAGAGTGTTTGAATATTTTGCCAACGCCGCATGTGTTATTCCAATGGAAGACTATGCACTGTTCGAACCTGTGCGTGCCCGTTTACGGGATCGCTTGGCTCCTTCCCTACAAGGGCTGGAGAGTACTGTGCAGCATGTGCTGAAGCGTTTGGAAGAAGAGGGACCGCTGCCTTCAAGAGCTTTCCGTGCGGTCGAACGGGTAAGCGGATATTGGGACAGTGCGGATGTACCGAAAACGAAGGATACCACGCTAGCGTTAAACTTGCTGCTGGATTCGGCCGCCATTCGTGTCGTGGCGAGACAGGGGAACGAACGTTATTTTCATATTACGGAATCCGGACTGCTGGAGCAGGGTCAATCCATGACAGCGGAGATCGATCTTTTGACTCAAAAGCAGGCGCTGATGGACAAGTACATTCACGCCTATCGGGTCGTGGATGCCAGAGATCCGCGGTTGGGTTGGATGAAATCCACCGCTGTTGAACGTCGGAATGATATAGCTGCACGTGTAGCAGATGGGCGAATGATCCCGCTGGAGGTGGAGGATGTTGCCACGCCTTATTACATCCGTGCCGAAGATGAAGATTTGCTGCTGGAGATGGAAAGGGAAGCACCGCATTATGATCCATCAGGCCCGGTACGATTCCTGCCCCCGCTGGACAACCTGCTGTGGAGACGGGAACGGATTGTGGATTTATTTGATTTTCATTATAAGTGGGAGATATACACCCCAGAGGTGAAACGAACCTACGGATATTACGCGATGCCCATTCTTCACGGAGATCGGCTGATTGGACGCATGGACCCCCGATTGGATCGCAAAACGGGCGTGCTAACGGTTCGGTTGTTATCGATGGAAGAGGCTGCCCCGCCTGTGGAAGAATGGATTGCGGATTTTCGGGAGGGGCTACAATTCTTTGCAACGATGCATGGAGCACGTTCCATCAAGGTAGAGAAGACGGTCCCGAATGAACTGAAAAAGCTGCTCAAATCAGTCTGATGTAAGTAGCGGAAAACAAGAAGGCAGGATGAAGACAGTGTACACCAGTCCTGTAAAATGAAATTAAAAAGGGAGCCATGTCGGCTCCCTCTAATTAAGCTGTTGCACCATGAAACGCAAACCTTGTTTTTTCCATACCACGTAGGGTAATATCCATTTCAATTAACGCAGATGTGGTACTTCAACGTTTGGATCAACATCTGCTTCGTAATCCACGCCGTCGGTTTCGAAACCAAACAGTTGGAAGAATTCACGGCGATAACCTTCCAGATCGGACAGATCATAGATATTCTCTGTGGTCAGCTCGTTCCAGAGCTTCGCCACTTCTTCCTGAACGTCTGCTCTCATCTCCCAATCATCAATACGAATGCGGCCTGCTTCATCGGTTGGAACTTCTCCTCCCGCATACAGGCGGTCAGCGAACAAGCGTTGTAACTGCTCCACACAGCCCTCGTGCAAGCCTTTTTCCTTCATGACTTTGTACAATGCAGAGATATACAACGGTACCACTGGAATTGCAGAGCTCGATTGGGTTACCAGCGCTTTGGCTACAGTGAGGTAAGCACGTCCACCCTTTGCACTCAGGCGATCATTCAGCTTGCGTGCTGTCGCTTCCAGATGGTTCTTGGCTTGGCCGATGGAACCATCACGATAGATTGCATGCGTAAGTTCAGGGCCGATATAAGAAAAGGCAACGGTTGTTGCATTGTCGGCGAGTACACCACCTTGTTGCAAGGCATCCATCCACAGTTCCCAATCATCTCCGCCCATCACGGCCACAGTCTGGCGGATTTCTTCATCGGATGCCGGATCAATCGTAACGGATGTCACTTCTCCTGTGTGGAAATTGACTGTTTTGTTCGTGTACGATTGCCCAATCGGTTTGAGCACGGAGTTGAATACTTCACCCGTGTTTGGATCGGTACGGCGTGCGGACGCTACGCTGTAGACAACCAGATCCACCTGACCGAGTTCACTGCGAATCAGTTCAACGGTTTTTTCTCTTGTTTCGTTGGCAAAGGCATCACCTGTGATGCTGTACGATTTCAGTCCTGCTTCTTCCGCAGCTTTCTCAAATGCAGCGGAGTTGTACCAGCCTGCTGAAGCCGTACGTTTTTCAGTGGAGCTGCTCGGGCGGTAAATGCCAATGGTATTGGCTCCGGCACCAAATGCGGATACGACGCGCGAAGCGAGTCCATATCCAGTGGAGGCTCCAATGACGAGGACGTTACGTGGTCCGTTCAATTGCGGTTTGGATTTTACATAATCAATTTGTTCCTGCACTTGTGCAGCACAGCCTACAGGATGGGAAGTTGTACAAATAAAACCACGTGTTCTTGGTTTGATAATCATTCATTTGCATCCTTTCATATTCAACTCTTGTTCATCATTAATGGATCATGCTCTTGTACATACCTTCTTATTGTAAAACAATTGCCTCCGAAACGGAAACCGTTTCGATGGATTTGGCTATAAGGCGGTATTTCGACTTCGCATCCGGGATGCTATTATATAATTTGAACTAAACATTTACACGATAACGGTGAGGGCAGAACAAAACTGGAGAAGCGAAGGGTTCGCCTTCATTCTGAAAGGGAGACTAGCCATGCTGAAGGAACGGATTGAATTTTTGAGCAAAAGAAAGCAAATCTCCCGCAAAGACCTCGTGGAAGGTCTGGTCACGCAGGCTCACTTTGCCAATATTCTGGCTGATCGTTATCCACTCCCTGAAGACTTGGCTGCAGCTATTGCTGAGCGCCTGGAAGTTAAACCAGCCTATTTGGTGAATACTTCAGCGCAGGATGATGAAACATTGGAACGGGCTGAAGTAATATTTGAACAAATGTCAGTTCCGGCTTCCGCTATATCCGAAGAATCGGTCCATGCACTGGAAGATCGGGATGATGCGCTAACCATAGAGCTGACCACGTCCTTAATGAAGGCGGTCTATTATCAGCAACTAAATGATGCAGCAGCTCATGAGTATATACATACCTCCTATTTGAATTTTTATCTGGAGAAATACGGTCGTCCGGACGATGTAGATCTGCCGCATCCGCTGGCAAAGGCGTTATTATATTACAAAGTGCAATACTATCGTTCCAAGCTCGCCTATGTGGATGTGTTAACGCATGCAACCAGACTGAGTGAGCTGGCCCTTCCTGGAAGTGAATTCTGGCTGTCTGTGCAAAATATCAAGATGGAGGCCTACATTCAGGTCAAACAGTACGAAGAGGCCAAGCAGGTGTTCGATCTCATCATGAGACATGTCTATGATCAGCGGCTGTTTCATCGGTTGTCCGGATTATATGTGGCGTACAGCGGATATTGCTTTGCGATGGGACTGGTGCAGGAGGCGCTCTCGGCATTGACAATGGCAGAAGCGAATCTGGTGTATGCCGGCAATCAGGGAGATCTGGTTACAGCCATTGCGAATAATCGGATTGTCATGTTAACCATGACGGGGGAACTGGATCAGGCGCAGTCGGAGATCGAGCGATTCGAATCCCTGTTGCAGCAGGAACCCGAAGAAACCCAGCAGGCCATGAAGCCGTTAGTGAGTGTGTATCGGTGTGAAGTGGCTCTGGCACGAAAGAACTGGGGTGTACTTGCGCAGAGTATAGATCAACTGCTCCAATGTGCATCGACTCCGGATCAGCAGATGAGTGCAACGTTCTACCAGAGCCAGCTGGCTCTTGCGCATGGAGATCGTGAAGTGTTCATGGAGCGTGCTCTCGCGTGTCTGCCTTATTTTGAGTCCGTACAGCATGTCATGCGACTTGAACCTTTATATGAGGGAATGGCTGTGGTATCCGAGGATCAGCGAAAATATAAGGAAGCCGCCATGTATTATCGGAAGCTGGTTTATCTGTTACGCAAAAAATAAATGGAAAAGCAGCTTGGAAAGGCTATTTTCAGGGTGGATTTTGTACGTCAACAACGGATCTGGCACAAAATATAGTTGCTGATCCTTCATTTAAGAGCCCTTTAGCGGCTCTTTTTTTGCGGAATTAACTCCACTGTATACAAAAGAGACGATCATTCTGTGATTCATTTGCCGAATTTTTCGTTTCTTTTGTATGCGGCCAGAAGGGTATTCAAGGACAAGCCCTCGTGATTATAATTTAACTATAACTAACAATAAAACAAATGAGGTGTTCACAATGGGATGGTTTGGTAAAAAGAACAAACAGGAAGATGCGATTGCCAAGGCGGATAAAATGATGAATAAAGGACTCACCGGTATGATGATGAAAGGTTTTGTATCGAAGGAACATCGGGAGGCCATCAATCAGAGTCTGGATTCAGCGAAGCAGGCGCAACTGGCAGCAAGTGGTGCTCTTCCATTAACTGCAACTGCCACAGTACTCACGATTACGGATACAGGTAAACTGATCAATTTTGATCCGATTGTTGTGCTTGTTCTGGATGTGACAGAGACGAACGGCAATCAGTATCAGCGAACACTGGAGACTCTGGTGTCCAAGATGCAGATTCCACGAGTGGGAGATCGGGTGGGATTGGGCCAAAATCCAGCGAATCCCTCTGAGCTGATCTATATGGGGCTGTTATCCGTTTAGAAGGTGCTCGGGTTACGAGAGGGTAGTCTACTATTTCAATACTACAATTAACAACGGGTAATAGAGAGATAGAGAGGGTGGGGGATATGGTAGGATTCCTGAGATTCATTGGCGTATTGACTGTATTTGGGGTAGGGTTCTCCCCGTTTCTGGCACAGCAGTTGTGGAATGATCCTTTTATTATCATGCAGGCATGGTGGTATAAACCGGCCATTTTTGCCGGATTCGGGCTGATCTTTATTCCTGCCATTTTGGGTAATATCTTCGGCGTAGGGCGGGTGAAGTCAGGATTACCGGCGGTTGGAGTCATTCAGAGCGTCCAGCAGACGGGAACGTATATTAATGAACAGCCGGAAGTCCGATTGGGTCTGACCGTTTCGCGCAAAGGCCGTGAGAAATACGTTACCGAGTTGAGAACCATTATACCGTTGACATCCATGGCCCAGTTCCAGCCAGGCAGCTTCGTCCCGTTAGTGGTCTCCGTGAAGGATGAGCGCAAGGTAGGGCTTGATCTGAAAGGCCATCTGTCGCAGGAACATATGCAGCAATTGCTGAATGAGAAGATGATGCAGCAAGGTGTGGCCCCTGAGATGATGGATATTGCACGAACGGGCGAGAAAGCGATGGCCAAAATTCTCGACGTAACCCCGCTTGGCAGCGGAGGCAACAATAAAATCAAACTTCAGCTCACGCTCAGCGTAACGAAGTCGAATGGCGACACCTTTAATGTGACGACACAAAAAGAGATCTTACCGTCTGCGCTGCCTCAAGTGCAGCAGGGTCATATCATTAACGTGATCTATTCAAAACAAGACCCGTCAAAATTGGTGCTGGCACTAAATGTACAAGAGGGGCAATTAAGTGACCTGTTCTCCTCCTGATGTGATCAATGTATTGTCTTCGAGAGCGTCAGCTTATACTACTCCTGCACAACCAATGCAATTCATGAGAAGAGCCGCCCTGCATAGGGCGGCTTCTTCGGGTCTTTAGCAGCGCTGATTCCCTGCTGGACATGAATGAGAGAGCGAATCATTGCTGCCCGGGAAGCTGAAAATCATGTTGTTCCATATAATAGGTCATTGCTTGATGAAGCCATTCCTCTTCTTCCGGTGTGAAGGGGGAAGGAGACAAACTTGTCAGTGCTTCCAGGCTATCTTCCTCCATCTCGGCCAGCGGTGCGTAATCCGCAAGCGAAGCACTTCCGAGCATGTCCATATTCATCTGCAGCTGCATACGGATCAACTCCTGAACTTCAGGAAGCTCCAAAGGGCAACCGGCCAGTTTCTTCACTTCCTGGGTCAGTCGAATAAATTGTTGATCCAGTTCAGTTTGTGCTTCAGTGGTCCGTTCAAACAAAGAATCAATGACGCTTGAGTCCAGCTGCTGATAAAGCCAATCTTTTTGCTCCTGCTCTGTTTGCATGCCGTGAATAAGACTTAGAAGCGCTGAGCGATCCACCTCCTGTTCCGAGGCAATCAGTTTCAATATGCGATCCATGGTATGCAGGGTAAGTTCGATTTCTTTTTGTTTCTGCTCCAGCATGTTTTTCTGCAACTGGAGGGTATCTGCCCAGTTAGAATCGAACGTTGGTTTGCGAATAAGTTCCGAGATATGTTCAAGGCTGTAGCCCAATGTCTTCAAACAGAGTATGTGCTGAAGACGCATCATCTCATTGTAGTCATAAAGCCGATGTCCTGACTTGGGATCTTTATGTGGTGTTAGCAATCCAATTTCATCGTAATAGCGGAGAGTTCGCACAGATACACCCGTTTTTTTGGAAAAAAGCCCGATGGTAAGTGGCACAAGATCCTTGGACATCGCGTTTTGTCCTCCTTTGACGTGGTACCCTGCAGGGGATGAATTCATCATATCCCCTGACGTAACTGGAGGTGCAAGTGTTTTTTTTGGCTAGCGTCAAACGATCCCAAGGCGCATCCGATAAGAGAACAAAACTTCTCTTGATTCACCGGCAAATATGCGGGCAGCCAGCTGTCTGAACTCGTCTGCGATTGTGAGCAAATCAGTGGCTCCGAGTTTCACTGCCGTTTGCAAGCCGCCTTGGCTCAGGGCCAAATTGACATAACGATCTGCATCGAACGTTTCATGGTGATGAAACACAATTTCACGCGAATAACGGAACAAGCCAGATTGCTCTATTTGCTGCAAATGCCCGTCTTTACTCCATTTATGTGCCTGATTTTCCTGAGGGGCCAGACTTGCTGCCCGATGATCTGCCTCCGTATTCAGATGCAGATAGGCTTGTTCCAGTTGCCAATCGATCACTGGCGGCCAGTCACAGTCGTAGGCTGCAAATATGCCTCCTGGACGCAGTACACGTGCAAATTCATGCAGTGTGGATTGGGGCTCCATCCAGTGGAACGACTGTGAACAAGTCACGATATCGACACTGCCATCCGGTAGTCCCAGTTCGTGGGACAGGCCGGATACAAAGCGGAGATGGTCCGGCTTGCCCGCAGCTTCCCATTTGGACTGCGCCACAGCTCTCATGTCGTCGCTTGGTTCCACGCCAATCACACGTTCTGCCTCATTTAACCAAATCCACGAGGATAATCCGGTACCACAGCCAACATCCGCGACCATGCGAGGTTTGCTGCCCAAATAGTTCGTCAGAATATCCACGACTTCGGTGGGCGCAGCAGGTCGGTTCTGGTCATATAATGTACCGAATCCTTTGAATCGTTCCACATTATTACGTCTAATGTCTTGCATGGACAAACCTCCTTCAGAGTCTGAACGGATAGGAAAGCAAAAGATTCAAAAGATGATCAGAGCTCCATTATATCATTCATTTTTCAACTCGTTGTTAACGACCTGTTGCAAATGTTCTACCGCTTTGATATGTCGTCTGAGCAATTCCTGTCCGATGTGAGGAGGTTTAACTACGGTCAGGTCTGAACCGAACGACATCAGGAAGGAATACAGCCATTCGCCTTCATTCAGTTCAAGAGCGACGCGAAGCCTGCCGTCAGGCACTTTTTCAACGCGGGACGGCTCAAAAACATCATATACCCTGTACGAAATGGCACTGGAAAACAGCATTTCCATGGAAACCTGCGTGTTGGGCACAGGCTGCTCGCTGTCTGTAGGTCCGGTGGTTGTATGCTGATCGAGTTTACGTTGCAACAGTGTAAGCTCGGAAACGCGCTTCATCTTAAAGGTCAGGGCTTCCGTCTGACCTGGCCTCTTCTGATCCGTTCCTTTGAAATACCAGGTATTGTTTTTAAATATTAATTTGATGGGGGCGATCGTCTCAACGCTGGGTTCCCCGTTGGAGTCCACGTAGTGAAACGTTATCCATTGCTTGGTGAAGATCGCCTGCTTGACCTTATTAAACAGTTCCCTCTCCTGCAGTGGAATGCTGCCCCATGGCGAAAAATCAAACTCGATCCAATCCAGCTTGTGATCAAACAGGGTGGTTAAACGTTTGAGCATATGGGCAGTGTTGAGGTGAGGGATGGCGCTAACGCTATATAATCCAAGCAAAATTTCATTCTGATCATCTTCGGACAACAGGGACTTGTCCATGACAAAGTTGTCCATCAGATGAATGCCGCCATGCTTTCCGGTCGTCGTGTATACGGGAATACCCGCTGCACTCAGTCTGTCGATATCACGGTATACCGTGCGGACGGATATCTCGAACATACGCGCGAGCTCGGGGGCGGTAGCTTTCTTTTTCTCCAATAACAGCAATAGCATTCTGAATAATCGGTTATTTTCCATGCCGACATTATACCATGACAATAGGTGTCAGGGTATGGGTGGTACACTGGATGTACAGTGTTACGAAGATGATAAGGAGGAATGGATGATGTCGATGAAAGACGGATTTTTCTGGGGTGGCGCAACGGCTGCCAATCAGTTTGAAGGTGGATGGGACAAGGGTGGCAAAGGCCCAAGTACTTCCGATATGATGACAGGTGGAACACACACGACACCGCGGCGGATTACGCCTGTACTGGAAGAGGGCACGTATTATCCGAGCCATGAAGCGGTTGATTTCTACGGTCATTACAAAGAGGATATTGCCCTGATGGCCGAAATGGGCTTCAAAATGTTTCGCATGTCCATTAACTGGTCACGTATCTATCCGAATGGTTATGATCTGGAGCCAAACGAAGAGGGATTGCAGTTCTATGACAACGTCTTTGCCGAGCTGAAAAAGTACAATATTGAGCCGCTTGTGACCATTTCTCACTATGAGACGCCGTTCGGTCTAACCGAGAAATACAACGGCTGGGCCTCCCGTGAAGTCATTGATTGTTATATTCGATATTGTACAACCCTCTTCAACCGATACAAAGATCAGGTGAAATACTGGCTGACCTTCAACGAGATCAACTGTCTGACGATGCCAATGGGCGCTTATATGGCTGCAGGCATTCTGTTTGAAGGAAAAGAAACGCTGGTCGACGGCGTTGATGATCCACAGACCCGCTTCCAGGCACTGCATCACCAATTTGTCGCAAGTGCAAAAGCGGTGAAGCTGGGACATGAGATCAATCCTGATTTCCAAATCGGCTGTATGGTCGCTTTCATGACGACCTATCCGAACACATGCAACCCGGACGATATTTTGCTGGCACAGAAGAAGGACCAGATTTCGAACATGATCTGCGGGGATGTACAAGTTAGAGGAGCGTATCCCGGCTTCGCCAAACGGTTCTTTGCGGAACAGGGTATCCAGATCGAGATGCAGCCGGAAGATGCACAGACTCTGCGTGAAGGCTGCGTGGACTTCTATTCCTTCAGCTATTATATGTCCTTGGTTGAGAGTGCGGATGAGTCGTTGGATAGAGCAGAGGGAAATCTTCTTGGCGGCATCAAAAATCCGTATCTGGAGGCTTCTGACTGGGGCTGGCAGATTGATCCGAAAGGATTGCGTTACACACTGAACCACCTGTATGACCGTTACCAGATTCCATTGATGGTCGTGGAGAACGGGCTGGGTGCAGTGGATGTGGTCGAGAAAGATGGCTCCATTCAGGATGATTATCGTATTGATTATTTGAGAGGTCACATTGAACAAATGAAAGAAGCCGTTGCTGATGGTGTGGAGCTTATCGCTTACACGATGTGGGGATGTATCGATCTGGTTAGCGCATCCACGGGCGAGATGAAGAAGCGTTATGGCTTCATTCATGTGAACAAGGACAATGACGGTAATGGTGATCTGAGCAGAACACCGAAGAAGAGCTTCTACTGGTACAAAAAAGTCATTGCATCCAATGGCGAAGAGCTCTAAGTTGCCACTGTAAAATGGATTCATATTGACATAAAAGAACTTCACTGGCGCAGGATGCACCCGTGAGGTTCTTTTGTATTCGACAAGGGTGTAATCAAGGATGTGCGCTGGCGGATTAGCGCAAAACCTTCTGAAAAGTGCTTGTGAAAAAACAACCTTTCACGTGAGATGGACTCCCTGTCTCGGATGTTCTCAGTTATCTGCTGACGCCCAGTCGGCAAATTCCTTGGGTTAAATGGTCTAGGCCAGCTTCCTGGACTGTAGCAGGGAGATTCGCTCCAAATAGCGCTGGTAGAACCATATGCATGTGGCAAGCCAGCATCCACTTAAAAAGTAACCTCCGACTACATCACTGGGATAATGCACGCCCAGATAAATACGGCTCATGCCAATGGTCAGGATGAAAGCTGCACTCACAATGATCATGAATACACGCCCGGCTGCTGTAGGTATATGCTTCCAGATCAGAAAGGCCAATCCCCCGTACAGGCTGAAGGCTGCCATGGAGTGTCCGCTGGGGAAGCTGTATCCGGTTACTTCAATGATACGGTGAATGGTTGGTCGCGTACGTTGAAACATGAGCTTCAGCAGGGTGTTCAGTATCGCTGAACCTGCGATGACACAGCCCAGAAACAGAAGTTCCCGTCGGTGCCTCAAAAAGACATACAACACGATCATTGAAATGATTGTAATAACGATGACGGGCAAGCCGCTTCCAATCCAGGTAAAGAACTCCATCCACCGAGTCATGCTTTTGGATTCCATGCCCTGAATCCACGCAATCAGAGAATCGTCAAATTGATGGATCTGGTTATCGCTGATGGACAGGGCAATGATTGCAAATACAGCAAGGCTCAGTGCTGCGAAGAGCAGTGGGATGGAAATGGTCTTTTTCAAATTTTGCATCAATAGTTATGTTCCTCCAGGATGTTTGTTTTCTTAGCGTTTTCTAATTTTCCCTTAAAGCTGTTCCCAGAAAAGAGCGCTATGATCAAATGCAGGTTCTTTAAATTGGGAAAAGGGGATTGTCTATGTCTTTCATATTATTCGATTACGAACTTTTTCACTGGATTAACCAGCAGGCGGGACAGCTCACATACTTGAATGGCATCATGATATTTTTAGCGCAAATTTCACTTTTTATGTTCCCGATGGGAATGATTGTGTATTGGATATCGGAGAGTCAAAGAAACCGCATGATTGTGCTGCAAGCCATTGTGGCAGCATGTTCCGGTACCGCCGTCAGTTTCATTGCAGGTCACTTGTTATACAGAGATCGACCATTTGTGACCCACTCGGTCATTCAATTAATCAGCCATAGCGCAGACGCTTCCTTTCCAAGTGATCATGCGACGGTTGCCTTTGCGTGTGCCACTGTCTTTTGGCTGGGTCATGTCAGGTACCGATGGGGTTGGGTTCTCGTTGCTACTTGTATTGCATTTGCCCGAGTATGGTCTGGAGTACACTACCCTTCAGATGTAGTCGCAGGTGCGCTCGTTGGTGTGGCAAGTGCTTGGGGAGTCAGACAGATCTTCATCCGGTTGAAACTTCCAGCGCTGGTCATCCATTCACAGGCCAAAACATCCCATTCAAAAAAAAGCAAATAAAATGCTGTTCATCCAAAGCTTCAGATCAGTTGTTCCAGATTCAGGATGTCACGCTGCTGTGGTGGAAGAGAGGGCTATTGTACTATTGTATAGCCCTCTATATCCATGTCCAATTCCGTTTCATCTTTATTCAGAAGGCGGGTATACGGGAAGCAGAATGGTCACGGTAGTTCCTTCATCTTCCCGGCTATCGATGAATATCTTTCCGTTGTACCGTTTGACGAGACGTTCCGCAATGGCGAGTCCCAAGCCCGTACCGCCTTGTTCACGGGTGCGGGCTTTATCCACACGGTAGAAACGGTCAAAAACATACGGCAAATCCGCTATTGGAATGCCCATGCCTTTATCAGATACCTGAATAGATACATCGTTGGCACGTTGCATTCCACAGACCCGAATCTCTTTGGTCAGCGGTGAATATTTAACAGCATTATCAACCAAAATCCGCAGAATCTGCTCCAGATGTTGAGGAAGGATCTCCACTTCAATACCGGATAGGTGTTCCAGATCAATGTCAAACGTAGTGTCCGGGTGCAGCTGTACAACGTTGGTGAGCGCATGCTGGACTGTTTGGTGAAGATCGACCGCAGCTTCTACTGCAATGTGCCCGGATTCGGATTGACTAAGCATTAACAGTTCATTCAGGATGGTTTTTAACCGTTTAAGTTCCTGGGCCGATACATCCAGGGACTCATTCAAGATGTCCGGGTCATGCTTGCCCCAACGGTTCAACAGGGATATGTGTCCTTCAATGATGGCAACGGGTGTACGGAGCTCATGCGAAGCATCTTCGACAAACTGCTTTTGTTGCTGAAACGAAAGCTCCAGTTCATCCATCAGGCGATTGAACATCCGAGCGAGATTAGACAGTTCATCATGTTGATTGGGCACATTAACGCGCTCATGAAGTCCTTTCTGCTGGATCTGGATCATCGTTGCATTCATAGTCATAATGGGCTTGACGAATTGGCGTGATAACAGAAACGCGCCCAGAATGCTTAACCCTACAGCTGCAATCCCCCCGGCAAACATCACCAGCGTAAGCATATCGCTTAATTTATCCGTATTTTCCAGGTTGGTCACGATTTCAATCGTCCCGCTGAAATTCGTGGTTATCAGGGGGGATCTCATAATAAGCAGGTGATCCTCGTAATGCCATGCAGTGATCAGAATGCGTTTTTTCACCGTTTGCGGCTCAACCCACTGTTCAGGAAGGCCCTTGGTTACTTCAAGCAGTGCAGTTCCTTTCTGGTCCAGAATGCGGATCATCTGATTCTCCTGATTTAACTTGGTAATCAAAGAACGGTTATCTGCAATTTGCGCTGCTGACACTTCTTTCTCCTGCAGGTAACTTTCGATCTCATTCATGCTTTTCTCAATGTTTTGCTTTTCCTGAACAATGAGCCATTCGTTGATGACAAAGTATTGGACAATGTTATAGACAATAAACAACGCGCCAAGCAAGAGCGAAATCCAGATCGTCAGTTTCCAGCGAATAGACCCATGGGCACGGGGGAGATATTTTCGAATCCGGCGAATCATTTCTGAATCCCGTAACCCAAACCGCGTATCGTCTGAACAAAGCTGGGGGAACCCGGAGCATCGATTTTACTGCGCAAATAACTGATATACACATCCACTACATTCGTCTCCACGTCGGCATCGTATCCCCACACCAGATCAAGCAGCATTTCCCGGGTCATGACACGGCCGATATTTTGCATGAGGATCACTAACAGGTCAAATTCGCGTCTCGTTAATTCAACAGCCTCTCCGTATTTCTGAAAAGTTCGTCCCTCCAGATCCAGCTGCAATCCTTGATGTATAAGTAAAGAATGTTCGCTGACCGTGCTGGAACGACGAAATAAGGATCTCATCCGTGCCAGCAATTCTTCAATGGCAAAAGGCTTCGGAATATAATCATCGGCTCCGCTGTCGAGTCCCATGACCCGATCCATCACACCATCCCGTGCCGTAATCATGATGATGGGTGTTTGTTTGACGTTGCGTATTCTTCGGCACACTTCTACGCCATTAATGCCGGGCAACATGAGATCGAGCAGGATCAGATCCCACTCCTTTTCGAGTGCCAGTTCAAGTCCGTTTCTTCCATCGTAGGCTACACTTACCGTGTAGGCTTCATGCTGCAGTTCCAGTTCTATAAAGCGAGCCAGGTTTTTCTCATCTTCAATCAGCAATATGTTTTTCATTAGAATCGGTCCAATCCTTTAATTTGGAGGCAGCCAGATCAAGCTTACAGGTTAAGCTTGCCAAGTCCAGTGTACAACATTCAAATTGGAAAAGATTAAAAAATGTGATCCGGTTTTCTTATCAAATTTTAATGAAGAAGGTATAGACTGGGTTTTAACCTCCAGTACGAGAAAGAAGTGATCATGATGAGCCGGCCGAATCGGGTTCAACCCATTAGTTCAACAACATATGCCAAAACACCTAATAACGAGATCAAATCTGAGCCAGCCAAAATCACTCCAAAAGCATCGCCTAAAAAGAAATCATCGGGGATGGGGTGGCTTGTTGCCTTAATCTGCATTGGCGCTGCCGGAGCATCAACATTTTTTCTGGTTCCGTCTGTCAAGGGCACCGTACTGCATGCCGTGGAGAAAGTGACTGGAGTTCATGCAACACCGACTGTTGCATCTGCCAATCCAGTCAGTCAAGCTCAGGCATCATCCATGGCTTCGTTGAAAGCACAGAAATCCGTTCAACCACAGGCCACAGCTTCCACAATTTCGGTGGTTCCGGCTGTACAGTCAACGGATCATATGGCTGCGGCCAAGGACGTTGCCAAGACTTATGTCGGTATGCCTCCAAACAAGGCCGCTGCTGCACTCGCACAATTGACCGATCTGGAGATCGTGTATGCCATGACCGAAATGTCCCCAGAACAAAGGGCGCTGATTTGGAGTAAAATGGACCCGGACCGGGTTGCCAGCCTTTCCATGCAAATGAAGCCTCGCTCTGTAGTTACGGATCATGATCTTGCGCTCATTCAGCGTAAAATCAAAAAACAAAACAGCAACATAGCTAACCAATCGGTCAAGGAACTGGTTCAAACCTTCTCCAAAATGTCTTCCCCAAGTGCAGCCCTGCTGATCCAAAAATTGTTCCAGGCCGACTCTGCCAAAACGATAGATGTACTGAAGAAGATGGATGTGAATACACGAGCGAGTATTTTAACGGTGATGTCCAGCAATTCGGTCATGATGGATACGGCAAAACAAATTTCCCAGTCATTTCTGAAATAATAAAAGGCAGCTGGATCACAAACCAAGTGATAGCTCCAAAAAATCCCCATTCTGAGGATTGTCATTATGTTATAATAATTTATAATTATGGAATTTGGAGGAATTCAGCAATTACATATCAAGGCATGTTCAATTCAGGAAGAAGGAGAACGGAAATGAAACGTTTAGTCTTGATAACGTTGGTTCTGTTAGTCATTTCAACTGGATTCACGGGATTTTGGGAAGAGAAAGCTTATGCTTGCAGCTGTGTAGAAGCGAATGCCCAAGAGAAACTGAAGACGTCCACATCGGTTTTTACAGGTAAAGTGGTGAAAAGGGGTGGGGTGCAAATATTTAGCACTGAGCGATTGAGAGCATATACCTTTGAAGTGGATACCGCATGGAAGGGTGTTTCTTCTAAACGAATGATTGTCATGGGAAATGATGCCGGGTCGGAATCTTGCGGGGTGCAATTTGAAAAAAAACAATCCTATCTGATCTTTGCCTACCAGGATGAAGAGGGAAGTACGTTGCATACGAATCTTTGCAGTGGAAATGTTTCCGTTGATCAAGCTGGAGACGCGTTAAAGCTGTTGGGTGCAGGAAAAGTAGTGAGTCAGAATGATTTTGGAGAAACCATTCATGGACGAAGTTGGTCATTGTATCTCATGATATATGGTGGACTTACTTTATTGCTTGTATTGGTCATTGGCTCGATCTGGAGAAGAAAGAGACGTACATGATTGAAGGTCTAATTAAGGAGACACATCATTACGGCAAATGAAAGAAAAAAATCAAATCCCCGCATGGAACGTAGAGGTATACTCTCGTTTACATGCGGGGATTTTCTGCATACGGTCGGATAAATCTTACCGATTCAATTAGTTTAGTTGCAGCATGTATTCATAAGCCGTAATACCAAATACCCGTTTAAAGTGTCTGTTCAGATGGGTCAGGTCGACAAAACCGCATTCGGCTACAGCGGAGTAGATATCCTTATGTTTTTCAATGGATTGCCGTGCACGTTCTACCTTGCAGTTCAGGAAAAACTGGTAAGGAGATATACCGGCATGTGACTTGAACTCACGAATGAACTGAAACTTGGACATGTTGAATTCCGCACTCAGGTCATCCAGTTTCAGCACATCTTCGATGCTGCCAAACATCATTTCTTTGGCTTTGCAGACCAGATTATCTTGAGGTTGCCAAAGCTTCGCATCCATTTCTGAGCGTGAGAGCAATTGCACCAGATCAAAGAGCAGTCCACTGCACATCGCTTCATCCTGTCCGTGCTGAACAGCCTCGTTCAGCATCAGAATGCTTCGTGCGAGTTGAGGATCATAGACGATGGGAGTGGTAAATCGCAATTCTTTCTTCCCGAGAATCTCCTCGATTAAATCCGGCTTCAAATACAGCATCACATAGTCTATGCCAGCCTTGTCATAGGAGCTGCCGTCATGGGATTGTTCCCGGTTGAACAGCATCACGCCGTTTTTGTGGGAGGCCTGATAATGACCGTCCAGATGGTATTGCTGAATACCACGCAGGGTTACTCCAATTGCATATTCCTCGTGACAATGCTTTTTATAGGCGAAATCCGTAAAGCTGGCGGATAGAGCCAGTACATCCTGTGATTTTTTATAGTTGAAACATTCCACGCGCTACGCACCTCCCATACCTTAAATGATTCCCGATACCATAATGGCTGAGTATAACAAAAAGAGGGCCATAAGGATACTCAGTACTTTTTGATGACGATTCAGCAGCGTTCTGAACATGGAGCCAAAGACGGCCCAACTAGAGTATGCCAGAAAACCGATGAGGGTAATGAGCAGCACGAACAGTAACGATGACAGCGAACTGTCGCAATAGGGCAGAACATAGCTGGGGATGACCGTGAACGTGAACAGTACCACTTTTGGATTCAAAAACTGCATGATTAAACCGTTCCAAAATCCGGTAACCTGCTTTGTTGCTGTTTCGGTAGAACCCATTTTGTAGACCTGATACGCCAGATACACCATATATAGGCCGCCAACAATCTGCATCACACGGAGAATGCCAGGCAAAATGCCAGCAAGAACATGATTGAGAAAAGCTGAAGCGGCAAGCAGCAGCCCGAATGCAAGTGTGGCTCCCCACACATATTTCATCGTTTTCTTAGCACCAACCTGTTGCGAAGAAGAAAGAATCACAATATTGCTGGGGCCTGGTGTGAAGGTAACGACAATGCAATAGATCAAAAATGAAGTAAAATTCATGGTGAACGCCTCTTTTCTGGCTCGTCTTATTCCATGAATGATACGATGTGAAGGGATGATCTTATAGTACATTATTGCAGCAGTTAACATTAGAGCAGGAAAAAAATGATGAATTCGGAATAGGTAAAACGGTTTCCTTTTTATATGATTGCGTTTACAATTTAAGCAGAATGTTATAGCTGACAGACGACTTGAGGAAGTGAACGGATGAAAAAACTGCTGCTGGTCTATATTTTGTTAATCTCAGCGTTTGTGTTGTATGTGTTTCGGTTCGAATACGCCGGTCAGGTGAATGGTACCTGGGAAGACCGGGGGCTGCGTGGAGATATTGGCGAAACTTACATGATGATTACTTTCCAGTCCGGACTGGAATATTGGAAGAGTCCCCTGAAAGGCTTCGAGGATGCCGGGGATGCGCTTGGTGTAACCGTGGAATACCGCGGAGCTACCCGGTATGATGCGAAGGAACAGACGACGGTTATCGAGCAGGCCATTGCTCGCAAGCCAGCAGGAATGGCCATATCGGCCATCGACCCGCAATCGCTGATTCCGGTGATTAGCAAAGCAATGGACGCGGGCATACCTGTCGTGTTGTTCGATGCCGATGCACCAGGAAGTCGGGCATATTCTTTTCTCGGGACGGACAATTACAAGGCAGGCGTAATGGCTGCTGACAAAATGGCTGAACTGATGGCTCGGGAAGGGGAAGTTGCAGTGTTGACCCTTCCTGACCAGCAGAATCATGAAGAGCGAACAAAGGGGTTCCGCGATACGATTCAGCAACGTTTTCCTTTGATGAAAATTGTTGAAGTCGCCGATGGACATGGAGACGCAATGGTATCAAGAGACGAAACGATCAGGCTGCTGAAGGCTCATCCGAAGCTGGCTGGCATTTTCGTGACCGAGGCGACCGGAGGAGCAGGTGCGGGTGAAGCGGTACAGAATTTGAAGGGGGCTCGTTCGCTCGCAATTATATCCTTCGATACCAATAAAGCCACACTGGACATGATCAAGGGAGGCACGATTTCCGCAACCATCGCACAGGGAACCTGGAACATGGGATATTGGTCACTTCAATATTTGTTCCATCTGCATCACCAGTTGACGGTACCCGCTCCATCCTCTCTGGATGAGAATGCACCGCTTCCGGTCACGGTGGATACCGGAATTTCCGTGGTGACCCGAACGAATGTGGATGATTATTATGCCAAATAACGCTGATCCACAGGAGAATTCTCGGGGCAGGGAAGCAAGACGCATTCGAAGGGTGGGGAGAATGCAGCGTTTGCGTTTGCGCAATATGCCGCTGCGTTATCAGTTAATGCTGCTGTTTTTACTATTTGCCATCGTGCCTTCCGTAGGACTGGGCGTGCTGGTGAACTGGACCGTGGAACGGATTGTCGAGCGACAGGTTGAAGGGCATACGATGCAGCTCATTGGCAAAGTGAATGAAGCGCTCGACAGCAAGATGGAGAACCTGCAAAACATGACGTATCTGATTGCGTTTGATCGGGACGTGGATGCCTTTATGCGAGGAAAAACGGCATCGGATAAAGATACACGCACAGATTCATCGAGCAAGGAAGGGATTTCGGAAGCGGATCAGGATCAGCTGTATGGCATCAAACAAACCTTGCAGGGTTTTACGACGCTTTATCCGGAAATTGCCGGCATCGTTCTCGTCAATGGAAGCGGTGACTATATCAGCAATGAGATGTACCCCCGAGCAACGAAAAGTCTGACCCGGGAAAACTGGTATGTGAGGGCTTCTCAAAATCCAGGTATTTTTACCGTGTTGGGGCAGCCGCTGGATCGCAATATAACCACACATGTGAGGTACAAGGATAATGAGATTGTATCTGTTGCGCGTTCCATTACGGATGAAGCATCGGGACGTATACTTGGCGTTATTATGATTGATCTCAAGCTTCGGTCTGTCTCTCAGGCTGCCAGAAATGTAACCCTGGGTAAATCCGGTTATGTGATGGTAACTGATGAGGAAGGGAGGAGCGTATATATGCCTGAACATCCTTTGGTAGAACAGATTCCGGCGGAATGGTTCCAATCCGGCGACAGCGGAACGTTCAATGCTGAGGCGGGTGGGAAGGAGCTTTTATTCATGTACCAGTCCTCTACGTTTACGGGCTGGAGAACGGTGGGCGTATTTCCTGCACGGGAATCGATCACGGAAGTGCGACAGATCCAGTTTTATGTGGTCAGCTTTGTGTTCGTGGTATGTTTGTTCGGTCTGAGCGCCTCCTCTTGGTTCTCGCGTTCCATCGCGCAGCCCATTTTTCGGCTGATGTCTTATATGCGCAGGGCGGAGACGGGAAATCTCAGGGCTGGCCGCTGGAGCGACAGGGCGGATGAAATTGGCATGCTAGGTAGAAGTTTTAACCGGATGCTTGCACAGATCCGTCAGCTCATCTCCCTGAATGAATTAAAGGAACGGCAGAAGCGTGAGGCTGAAATGCGCAGCTTGCAAGAGCATATCAAACCCCATTTTCTATACAATACACTGGATACAATTCATTGGATGGCCCGTAAGGAAGGAGCGGACGATGTATCGAACATGGTTGGCGCTCTTTCCAGACTGTTTCGCATCGGACTCAGCAAAGGGGATGATTTTATTCCTCTGCATTCCGAGCTTGAGCACATAACCAGTTATCTGCAAATTCAACAGACCCGGTACCGTGACCGGCTGCAATACGAGCTCATCGTTCCAGACGATCTGCGTGATTTGTTCGTACTCAAACTGCTGCTTCAGCCCCTTGTTGAAAATGCGATTTATCATGGCATCAAGGGAAGACGAGGGCCAGGCAAGATTCGGGTGGAGGCCAAAACAGAACAAGGAAGACTGCTGCTGCGGATTCAGGACGATGGAGCGGGCATGTCGAGTGAGCGGCTTGCAGAGATGGAAGGGCTGTTGGCAGCACCTTTGGAAAGTCTTGAAACGGCATCCTTGTCCGATAAGGCTGGCAAAAGCTACGGCATGTTGAACGTACAGGCACGTATACAGTTGGTTTATGGTATCAAATATGGCATTGTGCTGGACAGCAGGGAAGGTGTGGGTACCTGTGTGCAGGTCATTCTTCCGCTGTTGAGAGAGATTCCGGCAGGAAAGTCATTTGATAGGGAAAGGAGGCAGGAGAGCGAATGAAGAAATTCATATCAACGACAACAAACACCGCAGAGGATAAAAGGTCGGCTCCGTTAACTGCGACGGAGAACAGGCATGCGGAGAAGCTTTACCAGGTACTGATTGCCGATGACGAGCCGATCATTCGTGAGGGCATTCGGGATTCAATCGACTGGATGGCCTTGGGCATGGAGGTTGCCGGAGAAGCAGAGGACGGGGAGGAAGCGCTGGAACTGGCTGCCAGCCTGAATGTGGATATCGTACTGGTTGATATGAATATGCCTTTTCTGAACGGAATCGAGCTGATTCGTCGTCTTCAGGACGATTGCCCGAATTGCCGCTGTCTCATTATATCCGGACATGATGAATTTGCTTATGCCCAAGAAGCCGTTCGGCTTGGGGTAGAGGATTATATATTGAAGCCTGTTCAGGCAGAACAGCTGTATGCTGCCCTGGCGCGACTGCGCCAGCATATGGATGAAGAACATATGCGAACCACGTATGTGCAACAGGCAGCCGACCAGATTGAACGGAATATCCCGCTGCTGCGACAGCGTTTTTGCCTGGATTGGCTGGAAGGATCAGTCAGGGGGACGGAGCTGACGGGGCAACTCGCGTTTTTGCGTCTGCCACCTGCGCCGCCTGTACAGATTGGAATCGTCCGCTGGCCTGCTGCAGAAGCACGTCAGACGGTGATGCATGAGAGTGACCGCCAATTGTTTCTTTTTGCAGCAGAGAATATTGTTGACGAATTGCTGGGACAGCTTCCACATGTCCTGTTCAGGGAAGTGAATGGATTGATTGGCATATGTCTATGGCAGAAGGCGCCGGAAGGGATTGAGTCCACAATGGAGCAGAAAATCAGTTCTTGCCTGAATATCGCTGTTCATGCCTATATGGAGCAACACGCAGGAACGTTGGAGGAGGCGCCGGACACATATCGACGATGCCGTGAGAAGGTATTTGGAGAAGCACGGTTGTCTCCGCTGGTTCGCCGGGCACGTCAGCTCATTCAAGAGAATTATGCGGATCGGGAGCTGACATTGGAATCGCTCGCTGTCCGTCTGAATGTATCTGCGGTGTATTTGGGCCGGGTGCTCAAGAAAGAACTGAACGATTCCTTTGTTACTCTGGTTACACACGCCCGCATCCGCAAGGCGGTACAACTGCTCGATGCTACAGCGTGGTCTATCCACGACATTGCAGAGCAGGTAGGGTACGATACGCAGCATTATTTCAGCACCGCATTCAAAAAAACGATGGGCATGTCGCCTGTACAATATCGCAAAAGCGGGGGAACAGGCAGCAGCAACGATACAGCTAATCAATCTTGGGAAAAGACAGAGAGATAAAATTGGATCAAGAGGATATGTCCTACTTCCATAAAGGAGGGCATATCCTCTTTTTGTTTACAGATGTCTTTCAATGCTAGGTCACAGCCACCCACCCTAATTAGAGCGTCTCAACCAATTTCTGAATCTTTGAGCGGGAAATTAAATATATAGGACCCATTATTTCTATTTTGCCGTCCTTTACACGTATAGCGCTCTCCTGTTCTGCCGCATAAACATCAATCTCTTCAGACAAGGGGAACAGGTAGCCTTGAACAAACGTGGCGTAGTCGCGTTGAGAATGAGATTCATAGGCAAAATAATCAAAGCCAATACCATCATAAATAGTACTTGTTTCAACTTCATCAGTGTTATTCAAGCTTAACCATTTTGCAGCCATATTTAACGCACCGGCGCTGGCACCCATTATAACGGCATTGCTGTTCTTAATAACATCCGATAATTCATAATTCGCCAAAAAATCGTTCTGCAAAACAGGATATCCACCGCATAAAAAAATAACAGAAGCGTTTTGAATGAATCGCTGGGCATCTTCCTTCTGCATGCGGTAATCAATGAAATGATATTCATCAAAAATAATATTAGCCTGATTCAACCATGTCCATTCAGAAACATCATCAAAGTTAATTTGCTCACCTGTATAACCAGACGGATCAGCGCTAATCATAACAAGCGATTTTCTGTCTTGTATATCCTCTTGCAAACAATGGACCAGCTTCTCTGGAAAAAAATGATTAAACCAACTGAAATAGTAGTGAGTCTTCAAACTTAATTACCTCCATATGTACTATTCCATTCATCCATTCTTAACGATAAAACAGATTATACATGCTAGAAAGATGAACGGTTCTTCAGCCATTTCGTTTACAAATCTTTGTACACTTTTCATAAACCAACTCTATATTACCATAACATGGAATTAGAGTATGAGAAAAGGTTACCTGGGAGCTTTAATTGAGCGTATTCAAAAGTTGAAATTTTATAAAAAAAGTTCAAATGCAGCAAAGACCATACTGTTCCCGAATGCTACGATGGGTTCAGACAGGATTTACAGCTTGGATGTACCCGACATATTGTAAGCGTTATCTTATAATTCGTTCAAGTCTGTATGATTTGAGGAAAGGGGAACTTCATATGAAAAAAGGAGCACTGTTCATCTGGCTTCTGGTGATGACTTTGGTCCTCTCTGCCTGCAATCTGGCCGAGAGTGAGACAGGCAGCAAGGCCAAAGGGTATGTCGGCATTTCAATGCCAACCAAATCCTCCGAACGTTGGGTAGGGGACGGGGAAAACATGGTCCGCCTGTTCCAGGAACAGGGGTACAAGACTGATTTACAGTACGCTGAGGACGTCGTCGAAAATCAAATCTCTCAGATTGAGAACATGATTACCAAGGGTGTGGATGTCATGGTGGTTGCTTCCGTGGACGGCAATACACTGACGGACGTGATCAAGAAGGCGCATGATCAGGGCATACAGATCATTTCGTACGATCGCCTGATTCGCAACACCCCTTACTTAACGTATTACGCCACATTCGACAATTTCAAGGTGGGTGTGCTTCAAGCCTCTTACATTGAGCAGAAACTTGGGCTTAAAGAAGGCAAGGGACCTTACAACATTGAGCTGTTTGGCGGATCTCCCGATGACAATAACGCATATTTTTTCTTTGACGGAGCTATGTCTGTCCTGAAGCCATACATGGATTCCGGCAAGCTAGTCGTGCGAAGCAAGCAGATGACGATGGCCCAGATTGCGACGCTGCGTTGGGACGGAGCTTTGGCCCAATCACGAATGGATAATCTGCTCAGTGCCTATTACTCGGGAGACAATCTGGATGCGGTGTTATCCCCGTATGATGGGATCAGTATCGGGATCATCTCATCGTTAAAAGGCGTGGGATATGGTAAAGCGAACAAGCCGCTGCCGGTGATCACGGGTCAGGATGCCGAGCTGGCATCAATCAAATCGATAGTGGCGGGGGAACAGACCCAGACTGTATTCAAGGATACCCGCAAGCTGGCGGAACAGACGGTAGAGATGGCCAACAGCATTTTGCAAGGGAAACCGGCGGAAGTGAATGATGAAAAATCATATAACAACGGAATTAAGATCATTCCGGCTTATCTGCTTGATCCCATTTCAGTGGACCGAACCAATGTGGAGAAGGATATTGTGGGCAGTCAATATTACACCAAAGAAGAAATTGGACTGAAATAACCGAGTGAAAGGAGCGGGTCCCATGGCCGGAATTATTCTGGAGATGAAAGGAATCACCAAAACCTTCCCTGGCGTCAAAGCGCTGGAAAACGTCAATCTCAAGGTCAGAGAAGGCGAAATTCATTCGCTATGCGGTGAAAACGGTGCAGGCAAATCGACGCTGATGAAGGTGCTGAGCGGTGTATATCCGCATGGAACATACGACGGGGACATTTTGTTTGAGGGAAAGACATGTGAATTCAGGGACATTAAGCAGAGCGAGGAACTGGGAATTGTCATTATCCATCAGGAGTTGGCTCTTATTCCCTACCTCTCCATTGCAGAAAACATCTATCTGGGCAACGAGCGTGCCAGCAAGGGCATCATTGACTGGAAAGAAACGTATGTGGGTACCCGGGAATTGCTGGGCAAGGTAGGGCTAACCGAAAATCCGAATACGCTTGTATCCAATATCGGTGTGGGCAAGCAGCAGCTGGTCGAAATAGCGAAAGCGCTCTCCAAAAAGGTGCGGCTGCTCATTCTGGATGAACCCACCGCTGCCTTGAACGAGGATGACAGCGAGAATCTGCTTCAATTAATGCTGGAATTCAAGAAGCAGGGCATTGCCTGTATCCTGATTTCTCACAAGCTGAATGAGGTGTCGAAGGTGTCGGATTCAGTAACCATTTTGCGGGACGGCAAGACGATTGAGACGCTGGATATGAGGAAGGACAACGTAACTGAAGACCGGATTATTAGTGGAATGGTAGGCCGTGATCTCACCAGCCGTTATCCGGAGCGCCATGCGAACATCGGTGAAGTCATCCTGGAGGTGAAGGACTGGACGGTCTATCACGAGCATCATGCTGATCGCAAGGTGCTGAATCAGGTCAACATGAACATCAGACGAGGAGAGATCGTAGGCATTGCCGGTTTGATGGGGGCCGGACGCACAGAGCTGGCCATGAGTATTTTTGGCAAATCCTATGGACGCAACATCACGGGACAGCTCATCAAAGATGGCAAACCCATTCAGAACAACAGCGTAACAGAAGCCATTCAGAATGGCTTTGCCTATGTGACAGAGGATCGCAAGGAGTATGGCCTCATTTTAATGGATGATATCAAGCGCAATATTTCGCTGACGGGTCTTAACAAGCTGACTCGAGGCGTCGTTGTAAACGAGCGTGAAGAAGTAGTTGTTGCCGAAGAGATGAAAAAAAGCATGAATATCAAAGCGCCGAGCATTTTGCAGAAAACGGGCAATCTGAGCGGCGGTAACCAGCAGAAAGTAGTGCTCAGCAAATGGATATTTGCCGGGCCGGATATTCTTATTCTGGATGAACCAACGCGCGGCATCGATGTCGGCGCCAAATTCGAAATTTATACGATTATTCATCGGCTTGCTGCAGAGGGCAAGGGTGTCCTGGTGATTTCGTCCGAACTGCCGGAGGTATTGGGCCTGTGCGACCGAATTTACGTGATGAATGCCGGGCGAATTACGGGAGAGGTCAACCGGGAAGAAGCGTCGCAGGAAACGTTGATGAGATATATGACCAAGTCAGGAGGCGAGAAGCATGGAAATGTTAACTAGACTGTTCAAAAACAATATACGCCAGTATGGCATGATTATCGCGCTGGTCGTAATTATGCTGTTGTTCGAGGTGTTGACGGGCGGGCTGCTGCTCAAGCCGATCAACATTACCAATCTGATTTTGCAAAACAGCTACATTCTGGTACTGGCCATTGGGATGGTGCTGGTCATTATTACCGGACATATCGATCTGTCGGTAGGTTCAATCGCCGCCTTTGTCGGGGCGGTTGCCGCGATTATGATGGTTGATTGGCAGCTTCCGGCCTGGCTGGCGGTCATTGCCTCACTCGTGGTTGGGGCATTAATCGGGGCGTGGCAGGGTTTCTGGATCGCGTACGTGCGAATTCCGGCATTTATTGTGACCCTGGCGGGCATGCTGCTCTTCCGCGGTTTGACGATGATTGTGCTGGAAGGTCAGTCCATCTCACCTTTTCCGGGCGGATTCCAGAAAATTAGCTCAGGCTTCCTGCCGGATATCCAATTTTCAGGCCTCAGTCTTGTTTCCATCATCGTCGGTCTTGTGCTCACGGTCTGGTATATTGTGAATGAATTGCGCGAACGACGTTCCCAGCGAAAATACGGTTTTGAGGTGGTGTCTCAGGGCCTGTTCCTACTCAAGCTGGTGGTGGTGGCTGCGGTTACGAATCTGTTTACGTTTATGCTGGCGAGCTACGCAGGCATTCCGAATATTCTGATTCTGCTGTTTGTACTGATCATCGTTTACTCTTTTGTCATGAATCGTACTGTCATGGGTCGTCATGTTTACGCGCTCGGAGGCAATGAGAAGGCTGCAGGCTTATCCGGGGTCAAAACAAAAAAAGTGACCTTCTGGGTATTCGTCAACATGGGCGTGATGGCCGCCATTTCCGGACTGATCTTTGCGGCCCGGCTGAATGCAGCGACGCCAAGAGCCGGTACCAACTTCGAGCTGGATGCCATTGCAGCATGCTTTATTGGCGGCGCTTCTGCTTCTGGCGGCATCGGAACGGTATTTGGCGCCATTATCGGCGGGCTGGTCATGGGGGTTCTGAATAACGGAATGTCCCTCATTGGTCTGGGTATTGATTGGCAGCAAGGGATCAAGGGATTGGTGCTGCTGCTGGCGGTAGCGTTTGACATTTATAACAAAAACAAAAGATCGGCATAATCCGGTGTTGTAATGCTGGATGGAGGCAGAGTTCTCCGTAATACATCCTTTGGATGCATCGGAAGGCTAGATGAATTGAACTAAACATTTACACGATAACGGAGAGGACAGAAATAACCTGAAGAAGCGGAGCGTTCGCCTTTATCCCCGGATTTTCCCCTTTGAAAAAGGGAATTCAAAAAAATCTGGGGATAACAGCGATCGGAAGGTTGTTCTGTCATCGGAGTGGCAAGTGTACATATTCTTTAGTTCAATTTATATAGATGAAAAGAATACTTTGAAACAACAAATGAAAAAGCAGAAACAGACCTTCATCCGCCGGATTAGGTCTGTTTTCTGTTTTTTACGTTATTCACATCAAGGCATCCAGAAAACGGGTTGCGATGCCGAAATAGATAAACAACGACAAAATATCATTCAGCGTTGTAATTAATGGGCCGGAGGCGACCGCAGGGTCTACTTTGAACCGACTGAGCAGAAGGGGAATGCAAGTGCCAGTCAGTGTTCCGATGACGAGAGTGAAGAAGAGTGATACGCCGATAATCGCTCCAAGCAGCCAGTCACCTTGCCAGAAATAGGCGATGACCGTAATCATCAAGCCGCATACAAGTCCAATCATTAGGCCTACCTTAATCTCCCGGCCAATCAGCGCGAGCACTGTGGCCTTGTCCAGCTTGCGTCCAATCAGTCCACGCACAACGACAGCGAGGGATTGTGTCCCCGTATTCCCCGTCATGCCGGCTATCATGGGCATGAAGAACGCCAGGGCCACAACCTGATTCAGTGTGTCCTCGAAAAAATCCACAATGCTTCCCGAGATCAGTCCGATGAATAACAGTAAAATCAGCCAAGGAAGGCGACGTCTGACAGCAACCAGCGGTTTGGTATCAAAATCGATGTCTTTGCTGCCGCCACCCATTTTGGCGATGTCTTCACTGGCCTCGTCCATAATAATATCAATGACATCATCCATTTGGATCACGCCGCATAATCTGCGATTCTCATCCACGACAGGCAGAGCCATAAACTCATAACGCTGCAACAGCTGTGCGGCTTCTTCCTGGTCCATATCGACGGTTGCATGGATGACACGCCGCGTCATCAGCTCTTCCACTTTGGTCTTGTCATCTGCCTGAGCAAGGGATTGATAACTCACGACTCCGACCAGTTTGCCTTCATCATCCGTGACATATAAGTAACTGGTCGCTGGAATGAGCAGCGATGCCTGCGATTCTCTTAGCGCTTCTTTTGCTGTTTCATGAGATAACAGGGTGCGGTAACGATCGGTCATGATTCGCCCTGCCGTCTCCGGTGGATAGTTCAACACGGCGCGGATAATCGAAGAGTGATCCAGGTTCATCGTAGACAACAGTTCTTCCCTGCGTTTGAGAGGCAGATCATGCATGAAGCGAATCAGATCACTTTTGTCCATCTGCTGCATGACTTCAAGGGTGCGTTCTGGGCCTAATTGTTCGAATAGATGTACCTGTTCTTGAAGTGTGAGCGCTTCTGCCATATCGGCGAGAACGTCAGGCTTGAATAAAAGCAAGAAGCGTTTCGTCTCTTGTTCAGGGAACTTTTTATATATGAGAGAAAGGTCGTATGGATGCAGCTCTTTGGCCCATTTATAAAATTCGGTCAGGTTTTGGGTTTGCACAAATTGCACAAGGAGCTCCGTAATCTCTTCAACCGAAAAATCTTTTTTGAGATGGGATCGGTTCATATGTAGTCTCCTTTCTAGATGGGTTCAACTCCGTATTCTTAAACGAAATGGGATGGAAGTTAAACAGCGACCAAGGGAAATGGATATTGTAATCTTGCTAATGCATTCGATATGGGCTTACAAATGAATGCTGCCGGGATATACTTGATGTAGAAAACCCGATGAGGAGGAGACATGTGGAAACGGTTGTAAGAACACAATTGTTATCTCTGGTCGAACCGGAATATCAGAAATTCTCGGCTGCGCTCATTCCGAATATCACGAATCTGTTAGGTGTGAGACTGCCTGAAATACGCAAGATGGCGAAACAAATTGTCAAAGAGGACTGGCGAGCCTATCTAAAAACCGCTGATGATGATTATTTTGAAGAAGTCATGCTGCAAGCGATGGTCATCGGTCATGCTCAAGCAGATATTGAAGAATTGCTGCATCATATCGCCTGGTTTGTCCCCAAAATAGATAACTGGTCCGTATGCGACAGCTTCTGCGGTGGATTGAAATATACGAAGGCACATCTGGATCAGGTGTGGCAATTCTTGCAGCCCTATTTGGTATCCAATCAGGAGTATGACATTCGCTTCGGTGTTGTGATGCTGTTGAACTTTTATATGGAAGAAAAATATATCAGCGAAGTTCTTGTCTCATTAGATCGCATTCGTCACGATGGTTATTATGTGAAAATGGCAGTGGCCTGGGCTATCTCCATCGCTTATGTGAAACAACCTGAAGCCACGCTACGTTATTTGCAGGACAATACATTGGACGACTTTACGTATAATAAGGCTCTTCAGAAAATAACAGAGTCCTATCGTGTTGATTCGGAGACCAAACAGATCATTCGCAGCATGAAACGAAAATCGAAGAAACCGGTTCGTGTGTAGTATGTGTGCATAACGTGAAAAGAAATCAGATATAAACCTACGAGGGAAAGGACGATACACGTATGAGAAAGAGCATCATGTGGACCAAAATGGAACTGGACGGTCGTCCGTGGGTATTGCTTGGCACCGAAAAAGGGTTATGCCGTGTCATTATGCCCAATGAAACCCTGGAGGATTGGGGCAGCTGGATTGGTCGAATTGCACCTGGCGTGGAGCTGGAAGAGAATGAAGCAGCGTTGAAGCAGACAGGTATGATGGATTGGCTGCAATCCTATTTTGCCGGAGACAAAGTGGCTTTCACCGATGAAATCCCGCTTGATCTGATCGGAACAACATTCCAACAACAGGTATGGACAGAGCTGGGTCGTGTTCCTTATGGTGAGACAAGAACCTATGGCGACATTGCTGCTGCGGTGGGAAGACCTTCTGCGGTGCGAGCTGTTGGGGCTGCCAATGGAGCCAACCCCATTCCGGTACTGCTGCCGTGTCACCGCATCATCGGTGCCAACCGCAAGCTGACCGGATTTCGCGGCGGACTGGAAATGAAGCGAAGACTTCTGGATATCGAGCAAATTGAAGGTGTGACCGATGGCGGGCATGCGCGTTTTAATTTTTGATTAATTATATGAAAACGAAGCGGTAAAACTACTGCGGCCAAGGCTTCGCACAGTTCTAACTATGTACAGGCACTCTCTAGTGCCTGTTTTTGCATTCTCTATTATTAGAAGAATGGAGGATAAACGGAAATATCGCGGAAATTGTCTTTCCCTTCTGGAACATGGCGCTAACGAATCTCCTACACCTTATTGTGAGGAATAACGTGACATGTAAAATCTAACGAACCTCAGCCGTCTTATTCCAGTAAAAACCTGCAGAATGATGCGCAAAGGCTCACAGAGCAAGGGAATGGGACCTCTGTCAAGAAAGTAGACACTTACACTACGGATTTTTCGGAAAATTGCTGTGCAAAACGGACAGGGGAAAGGTACCCCAGTGCGCCATGCATTCGCTTGCGGTTGTAATAAAACTCAATGTATTGGTAGATGGCCATGTAGGCCTCTTCCGGTGTTTTAAAGCGCGGATTACAGTAAATGAGTTCCTTCTTTAAAATACTGTGCCAAGACTCGATACAGGCGTTATCGTAACAGTTTCCCCGGCGGCTCATGCTGGATTCCATACCGTAGGCACTTAACTGCTCGACGTACTCTTTGGAGGTGTATTGGGAGCCACGATCCGAGTGATGGAGCAAACCCTGACCAGGTCGTTTGGTAGTGTAAGCAGCCTTTAAAGCATCCAGCACCAAGCTAGTTTCCATATGGTTCGACAAACGCCAACCAACAATTTCACGCGTGCACAGATCCAGGACACTGGCGAGATATAAGCGTCCTCCTCGGCACGGGATGTATGTGATGTCTGTAACCCAGACGGTGTTCGGTTTGAGCGTTTTAAACTGTTGATTTAGCGTGTTGGGTGCGACCGGATGGTTATGCTTGGAGTCCGTGGTTTGGACATGATATATGCGGCTAACGACGGAGCGAAGCTTCATTTGACGCATGTACACACTCACCGTACGTTCGGTGATCCTAAACCCCTCCAGATGAAGCAACCGGGTAATTTTGGGGCTACCATATCGCTTGTTGTGGTCGGCAAAATGGTACTGAATTCGCTTCATGATCCGGGATTTCCGAAGCTCCTGCATGCTTGTTTCGTTTTTCCGCCATTTGTAGTACCCGCTCCGTGAGACCTGCAGGGTTTCGCACATCTTCTCCAAGTGGAACTCGGAGCGATGATTCTCCACGAACTGGAATCTCAGTTCTTTGGTTTGCTGAAGATGTGCACCGCTTTTTTTACAATAGCCAGTTCCTCTTCCGTATCGGCAAGTCGATGTTCTTTCTCTTGGAGCATGCGACGCATCTCTTTCAGCTCTGCTTCGAGTTCCTTAACTCGGTCCATACTGGCAGCCGGTTCGTTTTTGAGCTCACGATATTGGCTCATCCATTGATGTAACGTACTTTTCGGGATGTTAAGCTCTTCCGCCAGATCACTGAGTGTCTTCGTCTGTTCTTGAATAAACTTGACCGTTTGCTTTTTGAATTCTTCATTGTATCGTTGCCGTTGTTCTCCCATGTGGACACACCTCCGTTAGTCTTATTATCCTTCTGTCCGTTAATGGGTGTCCACTTTTTATTCTAGCTCCAAATATGGTGTCTACGGTTCGTTACGATGACTGACCCGTTGAACTTCGTCAAATAGAGTGTGGTCGATTCGTTAAAATAATAACGATTGTCTGAGAGCTGTTACGGTCACTTGCTCAAACGATCATAAGATGTTCGCATATACCACATTTTGGGTTATGATTGACGTGGATTACTAGGAAGGTGTAGTAACGGTTCGTTTTATGAAATCGATGATTAGGTGATCGGGACTGCTCAGGCATACCACCAAGGAAAGGGAAATCGGAGCGAAGAAATGAACAATAATAAAAATACAATTTATTTGAAAATGAGTAGTGTTTTACTCGTTGCTACCATATGTTGTCTACTTGTTGCTGTCTACTTGCGTACCAAAACAAACACGAACATGTATCAATTTTTAACGTGGGACATATTCTTGGCATGGGTTCCATTCATCATTTCATCAACAATTAGTTATGTATGCCATAAAAAACTTACAAGAATGAGTATCGCATTGGTTGGAGTGATGTGTGCAGGCTGGCTGTTCTTTCTACCGAATTCGGCATATCTTTTCACAGAAATCCTGCATGCATTCAGATACTTTGACCCTCAAGGGGAAACTAAGTTTTGGGTTAATATTGATTTTTGGTATAGTCTCACCCTGACGTTTGTCGTAGCTATACTGGGTTTAGTGCTGTCCATTTGTTCGATACATCAAATCCATGGAATGTTAAATAAACGACTAAGCCAATTAAGCAGCATGGTCGTTGTAGGTGTTATTTTACTCCTGAGCAGTCTAGGGGTATACATTGGGCGATTTAATCGGTGGAATAGCTGGGATGTCCTGAAGCGGCCTGGCCTCATTTTGAAGGATATTATGACTGACTTAAGTGCAGGTAACAGCATTCTGGTTGAATTTGTGGCTATGGTATTTGTGATTCAAATGTTTGGATATATAGCTCTTCGTATACTAATGGGGAAGTCCAGCAATATCTAAACGATAATCGTATGGAACACCAACGTTTTAACTATTTTTGCTGAATGAACTCCTATGGTACCATTGACCACATAGACCGAGTGGAAAGAGGGAGTGACCATGCTGAAGCAGAAATATTGGTTAACCAACGTATCATTAGAGCAAAGTTATGTAATGGAAGACGGGCAGGTAACTGGCACCCGAACAAACCTTGGTCATCTGCGGATTGAAGATGGAGTCATTGCAGCTATTGTGAATGGGGAAACGGATTTAACAAGCGAGTTGCCGCAGGTTGATGGTAAAGGACTTCTGCTGTTGCCTTCCTTCGAGGAAGCCCATATTCATCTGGATAAAACGTATTATGATGCACCATGGAAAGCGGTTCGACGCATCTCCAGCATTTTCGAACGTATCGAAGAAGAGAAAGTATTGCTGCCCAAGCTTTTACCCGATGCGAAGCGTCAAGCGGAAAGTATTCTGACCTTGATTCAGAGGTATGGGTCCACCCATGTGCGCACTCATTGCAATATTGAGCCGGTCAGCGGGTTGAAACGGCTGGAAGCGACGAAGCTGGCATTGGAGACATTTTCGGGCAAAATCTCCTCTGAAATCGTCGCTTTCCCGCAGCATGGGCTGCTCCGCTCTAATTCGGTAGAACTGATGCGTCAAGCCATGGCAGAAGGGAGCACTCATGTAGGTGGACTTGATCCTCACGCCGTGGACGGGCATATTGAGAAATCGCTAAATGCAATGGTCGAACTGGCTGTTCAGTATAAGGCAGGCATCGATATTCATCTGCATGAAGCTGGAGAATCAGGTGAACAAACATTATTGCAATTGGCTGATTTGACTGAAGAGGCGGGGCTTCAAGGTAAAGTTACTGTGAGTCATGCATTCTGGTTTGCTCATGCGGAGCAGCAGGAAGCGGAAGACATGGCCAAGCGAATGGCTTCCCTTGGTATGGGAATCGCCTCGACCGTGCCTATAGGCAGAATGATGATGCCACTCCCGATGCTGCATAAACATGGGGTGAAGGTGAAGCTGGCGACAGACAGTTTGACGGATCATTGGTCTCCTTTTGGTAATGGAGATCAACTGGAAAAAGCGGGCCGTTTCGCCGAACTGTACGGGTATAACGATGAACGGTCCTTGTCTCAATCGCTTGCATTTGTAACAAATGGCATCACTCCGCTGGATTTGGAGGGGCAACAGGTATGGCCGAAGGTAGGAGACACAGCTAGCTTTGTACTGGTAGAAGCAAGCTGCTCGGCAGAGGCGGTTGCCAGAAGGTCTGCGCGACAAGCGGTATGGTTTGAAGGAAGACTGGTAAGTGGATCGGTAGAATAGAGCATACTGGAATGGATGGACCACGGGAAACCGTGGTTTTTTGTTATGGCTTTAGCCTGTTGAGTGCGTGAAACGCGCGAAACAAAAAACCACCCGCTATGCGGGTGGAGGGATCGAGGG
>NZ_JAROCD010000014.1:0-212977 GCF_030433635.1 Paenibacillus vandeheii | reverse complement strand
GCATTGGTCGAAAAAAGTATAACATGAAAAGAAAACTCATCCAACCTGAAATGCTTGACAAACATTAGCTGGTTTTTAATTGGACTGTAAACTAAGAAACAGCTATTAAACCAATAAATAAGCGAGCTTTTGATACACAGACCGATACATTTATAAAGGTTAACTAATGTATCAATAGAAAAATTCCGTTCTCCACGGTCTTCTGACCTTATGTATGCATCATCCAGATTGGATAGTTCCGCTAATTGTTGTTGTGTTAAATAGCAGCCCCTCCTGCCGGAGTGAGCTGCTATTGGGTTGCCTAAAGGTGGCAATGAGGTAGATGAATATAACCAATCCTTACGGTTTCAAAAGCACCCGATGAACCCCTTGGCTTCCTCCCGGTGCGGTTCCGAGATATAAATATCTCCCTTGGCTTACGGCCGTGGTGATGCCATACAATGTTCCCTCAGGATCGTGCCAGCTATTCACAAGCTCTCCTT
The DNA here is from genome assembly GCF_030433635.1 of Paenibacillus vandeheii. Taxonomy (NCBI): domain Bacteria; kingdom Bacillati; phylum Bacillota; class Bacilli; order Caryophanales; family Paenibacillaceae; genus Paenibacillus; species Paenibacillus vandeheii. Next base: position 212,495 of record NZ_JAROCD010000014.1, on the reverse strand, counting down.
CTGGTCCATATTCTGCGACAAGTCCATGTTTCACCGGAGCGCTGGCTCCATTTAACAAGGACTGTGGAACTTTGGACATCGTCGCTGCTAACCAAGGATGACTATGCATGTAATCGGCAAAAGACAGACGGGTTGTGAATACCCCCACCCAGAAGTGTCCCTGTGCGTCACGGGTGATATTGTCCGGAAACCCAGCCAGATTCTCCGCAAAAATATCAGAGGTGCCTTGTTTGGGTCCCTTCAGCCAGTACCGGGTCAACTGATAATGATACGATTCGGCTACAAGCACGAAATCTTCTTCGGCAGACAATACGACCCCATTAGCAAAATATAAATCCTTAAGCAGAACAGTCGTCTGCTTGGTCAGCGGATCATATTTTAACAATCGTCCATGCGGTTTGTTCTCGGCAATTTCTTTGAACATGACCTTGCCATAGTTAGATGTATCGGAGAAATAAATCGATCCGTCTTGCGCAATGTCCAGCTCGTTCGCCAGGTAGATCGGCCCTCCATCCACTTCAGTGGTGAGTACTTCGATATTTCCTTTCGGGTCAACTGACAGAAGCCCTTTCTGAATATCCGCCACAATCAAATTCCCGGCAGCATCAAATTTCAGTCCGTTAGGTGTTCCGTGGGTATCGGCGAATACCTCGGCTGGCTGCGCCTTTCCCTCCGCGTCAAAGGCCACTCTGTAAATTTTGCCGTCGGAGTCACCCGTATACAGCCGCCCTTCTGTATCGAAAGTGATAAATTCCGGGAACTTCGCGCGGTCTGTAACCAGTTCTGGGGAGCTAAGTTTGTTGTTCTCTTTCCAGGGACCATCCTTCTCAAAAGAAGGGGCGGCAGGTGCAGACCAAGCAGCAGGTTCTACCGGGGCGGGCATCAGCAGAAATACAGCGATTCCCAGCATAATGACCCCGAGCAGGGCCAGGCTCCATCTACGAATTTGTTGACCAGTGGATCGTTTGCGTTGTTTTTGTTCTGTTGACATTATTATTCCTCCTAATATTGTTTGCGGGGGCGAAGCATGCCCCCAACCAGCTGCAGACTTTGTCTACGGGTCATGAATCGGGAAATCTGGGCACCCAGGTAATTCCGGAGTCCCGGAACAACGTACTGTTTCCCTTTTGCCATAGTGCGCAGTGTAACTGCCACTACACGTTCCGGTGAGTCCTTCGCGCCGACAGAGGCGTCCCCCGTGCCAACCACGTTGAAGAAATTCGTCTCCGTCGAGCCTGGGCACAGGGCGAAAAATTGTACGCCACGGTCACGATTCTCCCACCAAAGGGCATCGGTAAAGGACAAGACAAAAGCTTTGGTTGCCCCATAGACGGCCATATAAGGCAGGGGCTGAAAGCCTGCGGTAGACGAAACATTGATCACAGCGCCTGCCCCTCTTTGGAGCATCCCTGGGAGGAATAAATGAGTCATATCCACTACAGCGGCGACATTGAGCATCACCTCTTCATGCTGGCGCTCGCCCGAGACTTGCTCAAACAGACCGTGGGTGGCAAAACCCGCATTGTTAACCAACAGATCAACGTTCAGATTGAGCTGCTGGCACTTCTGATACAGCTCTCCAGCAGCACCTTCGATGGATAGATCCTTGGGAATAACCCGGCACTGAATTCTATAGCTTTGTGTCAATTCGGCTGCGAGCGTATCGAGTCTGCTTTTGGATCTGGCTACAAGCACTAAATGACTTCCTTCCTTTGCCAATTGTCTTGCAAATTGTTCGCCGATTCCCGAAGAGGCCCCGGTGATTAGCGACCATTTCCCTTTAATATTCATGATTTTCGCCCTTTTTGTGACAATGTTTTCAATTAGAAACAGTGTTGCCGAAATCTCAAAAAAATATGTCTTAAAGCCGTTTCGGTAACGTTGTTTCCTATGAGAATCATAGTAATCAAAAAGATACACGTGTGTCAAACGTTTTTTTTCAGCGTGATGGCTTCATTGACAACCTTTCTGCAAATGGTTAGAATGCCTGTTAGAAGCCGGTAACTCTGTTGCTGGTCAGTAACATGATAACCGAATGAAGGTGATCCTTATCCGTAATGAAGACAAGCCCTCACCATCCAAGGGGAGGGGATTAAAAACATATCAGGAAGCCCGTCTGCAAAATACGGAAAATCTCCGTAAGCTTGTGGTTGATGCGGCTGCAGCCATTCTGCAGGAAGAAGGGCCAGAAGCCGTCACTGTGCGCAGAGTATCGCAAAAGATGGGCTGCTCCACCAAGATCATTTACAATTTGTTTGTCAATAAAGAAGGTCTGGCCCAGCAGCTGTATCTGGAGGGCTGCAAATTGCTGGCCCGGCGTTTTGAGGAAGTGCCGCTGTCCTCTGACCTATTGCAGCATTTGCTGGATTTGGGCGAAGCCTTCTGGCAGTTCGGGCAGGATTATACCAGCTATTACAAGCTGATGTTCGGAGGGGCTTTTGCCGAGTTCAAGCCGGATGCAGAGAGTATGCAGGGAACGATGACCGCCATAAGCCGTTTGCAGATTCTAATCAGCAACGCCCAGCAGCAAGGACAGATTTCGGACCAGGAAGAGACCGGGACTCTTGTTAGCACGATATGGGCATCGCTGCACGGTGTAATCCACCTGTATATGGGCGGGTTCCTTGCTGATGTCAATGCAGCCCATACCGTATACAAACAAACAATGGATTTGATGTCCCAATCCTTATTTGCAGTATCCAAGCCAGACTGAGGAGCGGACAGGGGATAATTGCATTAATCATGGCTGCGGGGTATTCGACCCGTCTCTATCCGTTAACCAAAGTTTACGCCGAAGTCGCTGCTGCCGGGTTCAAGGAGCCGTACCATTCTGGATCTGCTGATGGGCCGTCTGGAGGTGCTGGAGGAAATTGCGGAGATGCGGGATTGGCTGGGGAACAGGCAGAGTGACAAAGATTAAGCTAAAAGCGGTTCATCCTGTAGGGGGTGGACCGTTTTTTGTTTAGAAAATTATACAATACAAAAAATGTGCTGTGTCGAGTGTGGAATGCTGAAGCCTGTGCTTGAGTTTATAGTATCCGAGTGTTCGTATGAACTGAAGGCCGGAGAATTCCCAGAGTTGTTCTGTCCGGGTGTGAAGGTTCATCCACATTGCGGGTCACTTTGTTGCTGGTCAACGATCTGTGGTAAAATATCGTTAGCTGTGACGTCCGGAGCATCCGCCTACGCGGATGCCGGGCGATCTTTTTGTGAGAGTTTGTTGGATAGGAAGAAGTAGAGAGACAACTGAGGAGGAAATACAACATGAGTGAACTAAAATACAAATTGCTTGCACTCGATATGGATGGAACACTGCTTAACGATAATCATGAAATCACACAGGAAACCGCCAAATGGATTCAGATCGCCATTCGCCGGGGAGTGCATGTGTGCCTTTCAACAGGAAGAGCCGTGTTTCATGCGATGCCTTATGCGGTACAGCTTGGGCTGGAGACCCCGATGATTACTGTTAATGGCAGTGAAGTATGGAAAGCTCCGCATGATCTGCATATGCGCCATCTGATGGACCCGGCATTGATCCGCAAAATGCAGGAGATTGGCGAAAAATATAATAGCTGGTACTGGGCATACTCCGTGGAAGAGCTGTTCAACCGTGATCGCTGGACAGACAATATCGAAGGTCTGGAATGGTTGAAATTCGGATTCAATACCGAAGTGGATGAAGTCCGTCATCAAATTATGATGGAGCTGCAACAGATGGGTGGCCTGCAAATGACGAACTCCTCACCTGTTAATATTGAGATTAACCCTGGTGGTGTATCCAAAGCGAGCGGTGTAGCTGAAGTCTGCAAGCTGCTGGGCATAGAGATGTCCGAAGTGGTCGCTGTTGGAGACAGCTTGAATGACCTGGCCGTCATTGAAGCTGTGGGTCTTGGTGTTGCCATGGGCAATGCGCAGGAGCAGGTGAAGGAAGCGGCGGACCTGATCGTAGCGAGCAATAACGAAGATGGCATTGTCGAAGTCATCCGTGAACATATTTTGAAGGGGGAATAACCTTTGCTCGCAACCGTTGGCTGGATTTTGATTGTACTGCTGTTTGCGGTGGGGATGGCCGGAACGGTATATCCGATACTGCCTGGTGCTGTAGCGATTTTCTTCGCGTTTCTGGTCTATGGCTGGTTCTTCAGCTTTGATCCGTTCGGTGTGTGGTTCTGGATCATCCAGATTTTGATCGTAGTGGTGCTGTTCGTGGCTGATTATGTTGTCAGTGCCTGGGGCGTGAAGAAATTCGGCGGCTCCAAATTATCGACGACTCTCAGTACGATTGGTGTTATCATTGGCCCATTTGTCATTCCGGCGTTCGGCCTGGTACTGGGGCCATTTATCGGTGCTTTTATCGGGGAACTGATCGGAGGGTCTTCACCTGCCAAAGCGTCCAAAGTCGGATTTGGTTCTGTGGTGGGGCTGTTTACAAGTACCGTGATGAAAATTATTTTGCAAATCGTCATGATTGTTCTGTTTATTATCTGGGTGGTAAGATTCGCATAGACGTTCAATAGCGGCTTCAACTGGATGCACGTCGTTGTGGGGGAAAGAAGGGGAATTGGCTTGTCTAAGAAGGAAACATTCATTAGAGGTACGCTCATTTTGGCGGCAGCTGCACTGATCGCGAGGGTACTCGGATTGGTTCAACGGGTGCCGCTGGAGCATATCCTCGGCGATATCGGTAACGCATCGTTTACCATCTCCAATACGGTATATTTAATGCTGTTAACTGTAGCTACAGCGGGTATACCAAGCACGCTTAGCAAAATGGTGTCGGAACGTTATGCGCTGGGACGCGCAAGTGAAGCACAACAAATCTACCGTGCAGCCCTGATCTTTGCGGCTGTGGCCGGGGTAGTCATGTCTGCTTTATTGTGGTTCGCGGCACCTTATTATGCGACGTACGTAGCCAAAGTACCGGAATCCGTGAGCGCCATTCGAGCCTTGGCTCCAGCTCTGCTGCTCTTTCCAGCCATCGCCATGATGCGTGGATATTTCCAGGGTCGCGGCAACATGACGGCAGGCGGCATTTCACAGATTGTGGAACAGTTTGCACGCGTAGGTACAGCAATCATCGTGGCGTTTGTTATGCTGCAATGGAATTACGATGATCAAACGATTGCTGCAGGGGCTTCATTCGGGGGTGTATTCGGAAGCATCGGTGCGTTTGGAGTCATGCTGTACTTCACCTTGAAGCTTCGCAAAAATGACCGTGCAGCGCAATTGAATTACGAGCGTGTAGAGCAACTGCCTATGAGGGGCATCTACAGTGATATATTCAAACTTTCGATTCCAATTGTATTATCTTCACTGGCTGTGCCGGCAATTAACTTTATCGATTCATCGCTGGTAGTTCCGCTGCTTAGCGGTCGGATTGGACTGGAAGAAGCGACAGGTGTACTTGCGATCCTCGGTGCCAAGGCCCAAAGTATCGCAGGTATTCCTCCAATTCTGGCTATCGCTCTGAGTCAATCGCTTGTGCCAGTCATTTCGGCAGCTTTTGCACGCAAGGATGAGGTTCATCTGAAAAATCAGGTGACGCTTGCTTTGCGCATTTCGATTCTGACAGGAATGCCAATCGTTATCGCGCTGTGTGCGGCTGCATATTCCGTTAACGGGTTGCTGTTCACCAGTCCAGACGGGACACCCATCATTACATTGCTGACGTTCGGTACCATTTTCCAAATTACAATGATGACCACCAACTCCATTTTGCTTGGTGTGGGCAAACCACGGATTACCATGATCAGTGTGGCAGCAGGTATCGTGGTCAAACTTGTAGCGAGCCTGATTCTGGCTCCGATCTTTGGCATCTACGGGATCATTATTGCGACCGCATTGTGTTTCCTGGTTATTACGTACCTGAACCTGCGGGTGCTTCGGAAAATTGTTGATTTCTCGATCATGGGTGATCGCTGGAAAGGATTCATCATTACCGTACTGCTTGCGGCGGGTGTTGGTTTTGCGGCCAACTGGGCAGGGAACTCCATCTTTGATTTATTCCTGCCAACACGTGTATCTTTCCTCGTTACCTGTCTGTTTGTCGGTGCGCTTGTGGTTGTTGTGTATCTGGTACTCATGGTCGTTCTGCGTGTGCTTCGTAAAGACGAGCTGGGCAGTTACCCTCGTATTTTGCAAAAGATACTTCGTCCGCTCATGCGTCTACAGCGCGGAGCCGGGCAACGTGGATAACTATCAGCACACAATTCACAACTTCGTTATCTGTTTGAAATAAGTACAAGCTCTGTCTGCTATCATAGCGGACAGGGCTTTTTTTGTAATGAGGTATTCCATAGAAACGGGAAGCGTCGACATCGAATTGTTTTAATGCGTCAAGGTTTGGGCATCATGGGCCAATGCGGTTTTTAGCATGCCATACCGATGTTCATGACTCATCTCGAACAGCCATGGGCGGCGCGGGGCAGTGAGATGACCGAGACAATCGCGATTTTGCAGCCAATCCTGCCTTGTTATCGGTTCGTACGGGGTATCACCCCATACGGCTAACAGTTCAGGACTGTATAACCGTTGTCCTTCCGGCAGCCATTCCTGATCCAACAGCTCCTGGCTATAGAGCTCAGCTTCTCCGGCTTCATCTTCATGTGCGGTGAACAGACCCGGCCAATATTCAGCACGTGAACCATGGTGAGGAACCGAGCGCGCAAACTCCAGCACCTGTGTGAAAACTTGTTCGACTCCAAACAGCATCGCATATAAGCCTTTACCAAACATAATTCGCTCATCCAGCTTGCCAAAATGTTCAATTACCCGGCCTGCCAGACCCTTTTCACGTCCTAGTGGGAAAACGATATGATTCAACCCGGCCAGGTTATGCAGATGAAATGAGGGTTTGGAGAGCACTTCTTTTTGAAAATAAGGATGCTGCACCACCCGGCTCTCGATATAGTTCTGCTCATTAATAATTAACGCCACACTCAGCAGCGAGCTGCATCGCTCCAGCCAAAATCGTTCCCAGAACGGTGTCATGAACGCCGATACATGAAAATGGGACAACAAATGAAAACAGCTCCGGCCGATCCGGCGGCTGTTCATATACAACAGAAGCTGGGGATACGCATCCTGAAAAATGAGTGCATTACAACGCTCCAGCAATCGGTACATGTGTTCACGGTCGGTTTGATTTTGCAGATTGTGCATAAGATCACTCTGAAGATCGGTCATATGATACCCGCCGTTGCGGGACACCATATGGGCAAGCAGGGCCCAATGCAGCTCTGGATACTGTTCATAACATTCCAGATATGCTGCTGTGCGAGTAATGTTACTGCGGTTGTTTTCCTGCGTTAATGTTTTGATCTCTTCCAGAATAATGCAGTCCTCTTCACAAACCAGTGCGCTAAGCGTATTTCGGGCAAAAGCACTTTCGTTTCCAGGCAGCAGGCGCTCCACCTCAGCTTGTAAGGTTGCAGCCATATTGGAGTCCCAATCCATATCACGCAAGGGATGACGAAGCAGTGTAGAGGCCTGCCAAGCCGCCTGTTTACCCCGCCACACTTCCCGGGCCGCACCTGGGATGGATCGGACCATCTGCAATATTGAACCGTGATGGGCAGACTCGGAGGCATTCGTTTTAATGGAAGTCATGACATGACATCCTTTCCTGATCATCTGTATACTGCTTGTTTTTAATGCTGTTGATTTAAGTATGCGCTGAATATTTGACTTCCACTCCGCAATTTGCTTCACTTAGAGAATAAGACAAGGTATAGAAAGGAAGATGCTGTGATGGAAAAGATAACATCCAAACCGGAATTCGATGTGGCGATCCAATCTCCGCGTTTAACTGTTGCCGTATTTAAGGCGGATTGGTGTGGTGATTGCAAGTTCATCGATCCCTTTATGCCTGAAGTTGAGGAAAAGTTTGCACGTGAGCTGACTTTGGTTGAGGTCGATGTGGATCAGGTGGGGACAGTGAGCGAAGAGCAAAATATCCTTGGCATTCCAAGCTTTGTAGCGTACACGGATGGCCGGGAACTCGTTCGATATGTGAACAAACTGCGCAAGTCGAGAGAAGAAATTGAGCAATTCCTGCAGCGTGCAGTTGAGGTATATAACACAATCCATAAATAAAGCATGACAGGTTCACCTTGTTAAAGGTTATAATTAAAGGAACGCCATTTCTCTTGAAATAGGGAAGTGGCGTTTGTATTTTTAACATTTTTCGGGGAAGCTAATGATGTACATAGGTCCTAATAAATGGCGGGTCAACTTTTCGACAGACGTTAACATTTTGTCACAAAGCGCGGCGTCAATGACACATTTATCCGGTATAATGAATTTAGTTGTGAAATAAGTGTCAAAGTATCGAATCAAGCGGAGGATGTAGTTCTTCGCCATCTTAAACCAACAGCGGGTGAGAAAAAAATTGAAGCACTTAACCTTGTTTAAATGGTTAACCGTATTAACTTGTCTTGTCATGTTTCTGGCTACATTTGGCGGAGGCGTAGTAACCCGAACGGAATCAGGCCTCGGCTGTGGCGCAGAATGGCCTTTATGTAACGGAAAACTTGTGCCTGCGCACACTGTTGCCTCACTTATTGAATTTTCCCATCGCGCTGTAAGCGCACTGGCAGGGCTATTGTCCATAGCCTCTTTTGTAGCATTTTTGCGGTTTGGCAAATCACGCCGTGACCTGCAATTATTTTCATTGTTAACGCTGATATTTGTTATCGTCCAGGGAATTATGGGGGCCTTTGCCGTCGTTTTCTCCCAATCTTCCGCAGTCATGGCACTGCATTTCGGCTTTGCACTGATCGCCTTTGCCAGCTCCTTGATGATGGCGCTTGGTATTCGGCAGGAGGTTCGCCACGGTGGATTGGAACGACTCAATCGATATCCGCGGGTCAGTAAAGGTTTTCGTAATCTGGTGTGGTTCTCCACGATCTATACGTATCTCGTGGTATATACTGGGGCATTCGTGAGCCATACGGATTCGGCAGGAGGCTGTTCCGGCTTTCCGCTCTGTAACGGACAGATTATTCCTGAGCTCTCGGGAGGCGTGGCGGTTGCTTTCGCTCACCGGGTAGCGGCTGTTTCATTAGTAATTGTCATTGCAATCCTCGGTCATTTTGCGTATCGCAAACATCCTGATAACACAGAGCTAAGAGCGTTAGGTGTCATTTCGGTTGTGCTGGTTCTGTTGCAAGTGGTCATTGGTTTTGGACTGATGCTTACAATGAATCGCCCGGAAGTGTACATGTTCGTGGCGCTGGCGCATATGCTCGATATTGCCATTTTATTCGGTGTACTAACCTATATGAGTTTCCTGGTGTACAAGTTGCATCGGCCCGTTAACCGGTTCTAATATATCCGAATTATTGTAGTTCAGGGGATGAATCCAGTGAAGTTCACCATCCGATGATGTACATCATTGGACAGGTGAACTTTGTTTGATGTGAGGCGTGTCAGGGCACCCTATTGTAAGCAGCGGTCATACGTTTACTCTGATTTCCGATTTTGTTTAAATATGATGAATTATGATTATTTTGATGATCTGATGAGTGGAAAGAGGAGGCTATATATGCTGCGAACGTTGCTGGGTGAAAAGCCGCGTAAAAACGAAGGGATACTGAAGGATGCAATAGAGGCAATGGCGGACACGCTTGAGTTATTTCAGCGACAGATGCATGTGGACCATGATCCAACCCATGATTATCGTAAACTGTATGTGTGGACCCAGGGACTCATCTCCTCGTTGGATGAACTGGAGCAAAGTTGTTTTGCTGCTTCCCATTTTCGTCAGAAAGTCAAAGCGGGCTCTACGGATGATATGACGTTACCCGAAAAAGCGGAGTATGCCCGTTATGTCTACTTCTATAAGGATGGCTTCATCCGATGTTTTGCCATTCTGGATAAGTTAGGTACAGTGTTGAATGAAATATTTGAGCTGAATACGACCAATGTTAAAACCCATTTTTCTTATTTTACCGTATTAAGACAGTTCGGATATGACAAGCTGCATCATGATCTTGCCAACGAACTGATCCAGATCAAAGACTCTTACCGTGAGCCAATGAGCAAATTGCGCAAACGAAGAAACATGGAGATTCATTACATGAACTCCGAAATGCAGGATGATCTGTGGCAGCTGCACCAGACTTTGCAAGGGAAAGTGAAGCTGGAGGATCTGGATCAGCATCTTTTGGAACTCCGCCAGGGTGTGGATATGGTATGTGAGACGTTAAAAGCAGCCTATGGCTACATCAACAAGAAGTGGCATAAGCAAGGAATAACTCCATCCGGAAAGTAATTAGTTTGAAATATTTCCCTTTGACAAATCGGAATACTTGGATTATACTGAGTTCCTGATCGACAGTTAGATGGAATTAACAATTATGACATTAATATTATAACTACTGAACTTATAAATTAAATATTTCTTATCGAGAGCGGCGGAGGGACAGGCCCGATGAAGCCCGGCAACCGATTTATAACTGCATGACAGCTGTGTCATTCTTTATAGATGTTAGGTGCTAATTCCTACAAAATGTGTGCAAGGCACAATTTTGGCAGATGAGAAGGTATAATCTTTCACGTGAAGAGCCCTTTTTGTTTCTGCAAAAGGGGCTCTTTTTTTGCATCGAAGGGGAGTTTTCCTTTCATTCGGGTAAAGATACATGTAAGCAGTGGGAAGGAGCAAGTAATTTTGATTGAATTAAAAGGTTTAACCAAGACGTACGGTAAAGGTTCAAAAAGTACGACGGCCTTATCGGATCTAAATTTGAATATCCGCAAGGGTGAAATATTCGGAGTTATCGGTCATTCCGGTGCAGGCAAGAGTACATTGATCCGTTGTATCAATTTGCTCGAACGCCCGACGGCCGGTGAGGTTTGGGTGGATGGAATCAATTTAACCAGTCTGGGCAAGACCGATTTGCAACAACAACGGCGTAAGATCGGCATGATTTTTCAACACTTTAATCTGTTATCCTCAGCTACGGTATATGACAATGTTGCTTTTCCTTTGAAGCTCGTCAATACACCCAAGGCTGCAATAGATCGCAAAGTGAAGGAAATGCTCGCATTGGTTGGATTAGAGGACCACAGCAATAAATACCCGGCTCAACTGTCAGGCGGACAGAAACAAAGGGTGGGTATTGCGAGAGCACTCGCGAGTGATCCGAACGTGCTGCTGTGTGATGAAGCCACATCTGCACTTGATCCCCAGACCACCGATTCGATTCTCAAGTTATTGCTGGATATCAATGAAAAGTACAACCTCACCATTGTTCTGATCACCCATGAGATGCACGTGATTCAGAATATCTGTGATCAGGTGGCGGTTATCCATCAGGGAGGCATCGTGGAGCAAGGTCCGGTGACGGAAGTATTCCTCAAGCCGCAGCATGCAATCACGCGTGACTTTATGATGCGGGACCATGAGGTGGGAATTGCATTGGAAGAGACTGCACTGGCGAGTGCAGATGTTTCATTGCAGACGGACGGATCTTCTAAGCTTGTGAAAATATCCTTCCTGGGCAATAAAACCTATGAGGCGATTTTGTCCAGAACGGTTCGCAAAACAGGAGTGGATTTCGCCATTTTGCAAGGCACCATTTCGACGATCAAACAAGTTCCTTATGGGCAGCTGACCGTTCGGTTTGAGGGACAGTCAGATGAGATTAACTTCACCATTCATGAGTTAATCGCCCAGGGACTTGATGTGGAGGTGCTTCGTTAAATGGATTTTTCAACAGTACGTTGGGAAGAAATCGGTAAGGCTTCAATTGAAACCCTGCAAATTCTGGGAGCATCGGGACTGTTCACGATCATCATTGGTTTGCCGCTGGGCGTATTGCTGTTCATGACAGCAAGGTCGGCTTCAATCAAGTCTCAAGTGGTGTACACTATACTATCGTTTATTGTAAACATTTTGCGCTCAGTGCCATTTATCATTCTGATTGTTGCACTCATTCCGTTCACGCGTTCACTGGTCGGCACAGCTACAGGCGTACTGGGTGTTATACCACCGCTCGTCATTGCCGCTGCTCCATACTTTGCCCGGTTGGTGGAAACTACACTGCGTGAAGTGGATCGAGGCGTCATCGAAGCGGCACAGGCGATGGGAGCTTCAACCGGACAGATTGTAAGGCGTGTGCTTCTGCCAGAGGCATTGCCGGGTCTGTTAGCCGGAATTACCATTACCATCGTTACCCTTGTCTCCTACACGGCGATGGCGGGAATGGTTGGTGGTGGAGGGCTGGGAACATTGGCAATAAATTATGGCTACTATCGATATCAGAATGAAATTATGATTATAGCTGTTGTATTTATGGTCATTCTGGTGCAAGTGCTTCAGATGGCTGGCGATCGTTTGGTTAAATGGTTCACCAGGAAATAACACATATATAGCATTTGCCTAATTCGGTATCGATTTGGTGCAAAATGCAAAAAAAATTATTGGAGAAGGGGTTTTACACATGAAAAAATGGTCTTTTGCTCTACTAAGCATGTTGCTGATTGCGGTTCTTGCGGCTTGCGGAAACAACAAGGATTCCGACAGCGGCGCTGACAATGCTGGAGGCGCACCGCGCACCGTCGAATTGAAAGTGGGAGCATCACCTACACCACATGCGGAAATTTTGGAAAGCATCAAGCCTGAACTCGAAGCACAAGGCATTCGCTTGCAAATCGTGACTTTCAATGATTATGTTCAACCGAACCAGCAGCTTGAAGATAAACAACTGGATGCGAACTTTTTCCAACACCAGCCTTACCTGGATACAGAGAACAAAGAACGTGGTTTCCACCTCGTTGCTGTAACACCTGTGCATGTTGAGCCATTTGCTGGCTACTCCAAAAAAATCAAATCATTGGATGAGCTGAAAGACGGCGCCAAAGTAGCAATTCCGAATGACCCGTCCAACGGTGGACGTGCACTGTTGTTGCTGGCCAAAGAAGGCTTGATTACGCTCAAAGATGACACCAATATCGTTTCAACGATTCAGGATATTACAGCCAATCCAAAAAACCTGGATATCATCGAGCTGGATGCAGCCATGATGCCTCGCCAATTGGATGAAGCAGACCTGGTCTTCATCAACGCCAACTACGCGCTGGAAGCCAATCTGAACCCGGAGAAGGATGCGCTGTTAATTGAGGACCTGCAGGGTAACCCATATGCAAACATCCTCGTATCCCGTGAAGATAACAAAGATGCAGATGCCATCCAAAAACTGGCTGCAGCCCTGCATTCCGAAGAGGTTAAAACATTCATCAAAGAACGTTATCAAGGTGCTGTAGAACCTGCGTTTTAAGTTAGATGATTAAGCTATATCCATAAAACAAAGTAAAGGGCCATGTATCTCTGAAAAGAGATGCATAGCCTTTTTTTATTGCTTTGCTTCTTAGGGTAGATCATTCCATTATAGTTATGTTTTTTTTGTCTCAGATTGCTGTCCAGAATTGCGATAATAGGATAATTCGTTCTGTTCAGCATACTGCTGTTCATCCGCATCTTGCAGATAGGCCTTCTCAGTGGGGGATAGCAAGGCTTCATCTTTCTTCGACGTTTTTATTTTGTATCTGTTCCAGGTCAATAGTCCAAGAACTAAGACGACGATAAAAGGCCACCCTATTTTTTAGCAGAACCAGTATGCTAAATTTTTGGCCCGCCGTATAACCAATTCCGCCAAGCAGAATGCTTTTGAGTCCCACGGTCGATGTTTTGTCAGTGGAAACATCATAATCTTCGTAAGTATAACCTGTGTTTATACTAAGTCTGTTAAGAACCATTTCTTCAAATGCAAGGCGACTCTGTTGAAAGTTGGCCGTTTCTGTGACAAGAATGGCGGTGATGTATCCTTCTCGTGTCAGGAGTTTTACGTTGTAATTGACCAAGGATTGCTGATATGCATCCTTGAAACCAAGAGAATAAATTAAACGATGCTTGCTACTCTCATACGTGGGTTCAATTTCCCACCCTGTTACGTACATTTTATCTTCAGGTGCTGCATTTCTATTTTCTTCTTCTGTGCCCCGAATATAACTGCTTAACAGTTCATTGGCATCCAGATTCTGCTCACTATCATCAATATGACCTGTTCTAACATACTCAAAAACTACATACAAGGAACCAAATTGACTATCGCTGTATAGACTTCCAATTTCATTACCATTAGGTTTTGCCCCCATGTTTAACATCGATCGTTGTGTATTGGCTTTGTCCAGAAAAGAATGATTTTCCTGTAATTCTAAAGTGGCCTTATCATCCAGGGATACGGATGTTGGTCCGTCGATCCAGTCATACTCATTGGGTGCTTTTTCGGTTTTGTTTGTTGCGGATACCTGTACTGCAAAAGAGAAAGTTAACAAACTTACTAATACAAGTGCAAGAATAAATCGTTTGTTTTTGTTTTTCATAGCGTGATCCTTTCGTGGTGGTTTGGAAAAGATGATATTCAATCTCAAATCTAATAATGAATTTATGTATTTGGAACTTTTTGTTTAAAAAATAAGGACCTAACGACAGTAACATAGGTGTTAAGTCTGATCAAGATATATTTGGTTTTAAAGTATTATGTTTCCTGTATATTTAATTTTGCCTGGAACCAGGATAGTATTTAGTCCTTAATTTACACTTTCTTGCAAATGGTACAGATTGGTGGGAAACGCGAGTTGTAGGGGGATGATAAATCTTTTATACTGGATGAGTGACTGCTCTTTGAAGAGGGGGATGAACGTGAAGGGAAAGATAGCCCTCATAACGGGAAGTGCCAAAGGTCTTGGTAAAATGACAGCTCTCAGTCTGGCGGACCAGGGGTGCCATATTGCCCTGAATTACGTCCATAGCCGTATGGAAGCTGAGGCTTTAGAGGCTGAGATCATAGCCAAGGGTGTGCGGTGTATTGCCGTCCAGGCCGATATTTCCAAGACAGAAGAGATCACGATGCTGGTTGCACAGGTCGAAGAGAAACTGGGCAGCATTGATATTCTGGTGAACAACGCCGGTCCGTTTGTCCGTGAACGTCGACTATTTGCCGAGTATTCGGAAGCTGAAGTTCAGATGCTTGTGCAAGGAAACCTGCTTGGACCGATGCTGCTGGATCAGCGTGTATTGCCGGAGATGCGGCGCAAGCAGTGGGGCAGAATTATACATTTTGGCTTCAGTCATGCGGGAGAAGCAAGATCATGGCCTCATCGAGCGGTGTATGCTGCGGCGAAGGTAGGTCTTGTTTCATTTACAAAGACACTTGCTGTGGAGGAAGCTCCTTACGGCATTACGGTTAATATGGTATGTCCGGGTGATATTCGCGGTGCCAACAAGGAAAAAACGATTGATGAGATGGCAGGAATTACCGACGAGGAAACCCCAAGAGGACGTCCCGGAAGTGGTGAAGATATTGCGCGAGTGATCACCTATCTGTGTCTCGATCATTCCGATTTTATAACAGGCAACATTATGGATGTATCTGGAGGACTTGATCCGATTCGTCCCAACATCCTGCGTGAGGATGGCGAAGTGCGGACTTAGGCGTGAATTGACATGCAAGGTGAAGAAAGAGCAGGGCCACGGGAAAAAACGACTTTCTTCATTGCACAAAAAAGAGCCCTCCGCTTCATGCGAAGCGAAAGGCTCTTGAGGTTTATTTCGTGAAGGATTGATTAGAATACTTGTACGACTTCTTCGACACCTTCAACTTCTTCAAGAAGGGCGCGTTCAATCCCGGCTTTTAAGGTAATGGTGGAGCTTGGGCAGCTGCCGCAGGCACCGACCAGTTTCAGCTTAATGATGCCGTCCTCCACGTCGACCAGTTCCACGTCACCGCCATCGCGTTGCAGGAACGGACGAAGTTTGTCAAGCACTTCAGATACCTCATCGTACATGGTGCTTTGTGCGTTTTCGCTCATTTTTTTCAACTCCTTTCCTCACTATATTATATTACAAATGGCCATAAAATAAAATGGTCAAACAAAGCAGGTGAACCTACATGAGACCGATTATTGAATTTTGTGCCAACAATATGCATTTTGGCACAGATGAAGTCATGGATCAACTGGAAGAAAATCCAGACTATGATGTGATAGAATACGGCTGCCTCAGCAACTGCGGCCAATGTTACATGACTCCATTTGCACTGGTGAATGGCGAGCTAGTCATCACTGACAAAGTAGAGGATTTATATAACGCCATCTTGGCCAAAATTGCTGAAGCCGATGCCTGGAGTGAGCTTGATCTCGATTAACCGAGATGACGCTTGGACATCCAGAGCACGCCGCTTTTTAAAATACGAGGCACACGTCCCATCATGGACGTTTTGCCCATCAGCCCAAACCCAGCCTTCTTGCCGAGTGCACCGAGTGTGCCACGAAGCTTGAGTGGCTGAGGATTGGGCTTTTCGCCTTTCCAGAGGGCATGCTGAATATGAGCGATTTGTTCGCCCTGTACTTCGGCAGCCTGACCGCTTGGTGCATAAGGTACGCTGGCGCAGTCACCTACAACATAGACATCCGTATATTCTGGAATTTGATAATATTCGTTCAGTACGACACGACCTTGTGGGTCCTTTGTCACATCGAGATCCTGTACAACTTTTACGGGCTGAATTCCGGCAGTCCAGACTACCGCATCCGTTAGAATTTCTTCATCCCGGTTGAAAATGGCATGTGGTTCAACACGTGAAATGGCGATATGTCCACGTGTCTCGACCTGGTGCTCGTTAAACCACTCATGAACATAAGCGGACAAACGCTGCGGGAAAGCGGATAATACACGTTCACCACGGTCCAGGATGCTGATGTTCAGATCCGGTCTGCTCTCACGAAGCTCGGCAGCCATCTCAACGCCGCTCAATCCACCGCCGACGATATGCACGTTACCATACGCTTTGACTTCGTTAAGACGAAGGTAGGTTTCCCGTGTTTTGCTGAAGCTTTGAATGGTACAGCTGTATTCCTCGGCTCCAGGCGTATTGTGGAATCGGTCTGTACATCCGAGTCCAATCACGAGCTTGTCATATTCCAGCGGGTCCTGGCCTTCAAATTCAATCTGACGCTGTTCCAGGTCAATCGAAGTTACTTCTCCGTAACGGTAAGTGACTTTGTCGCTCACTGGAAACTGGATGCGCAGGTCATAGTCGGATACGGTCCCTGCTGCGAGTGCGTAATATTCTGTCTTCAATCCTTGGAATGGGCTCCGGTCCACCAACACGATTTGTGTATCTGACGGGATTTTGCCTTCCAAAAGTTCTTTAATAATTGTGAGGCCACCATAGCCGCCTCCGAGAATGACGAAATTTTTCATGACTCGGCTTCCTTTCTGCATCAGTCCCGTGTGAACGGGGCTGTAACCTGTGGAGCAGCTATGCAATTACATAGCTGCTCCTTTTGTTTTTTATTTGAAATGATTGAAAATAGGAATTTAAAATTACGGATATGCTCCAGCAATTCGCACCCCTCCATTCCAAACGGCTCCCCGTGTAGCTTGAAAGTCGACTGCTGGAGTGATGCGCTTGTTACATGCTACTCGTACACTTGAATTTCATTGTAGAACGTATCGCGCTCCACAGGAATACGTCCAGCACCCTTAATTAACCATATAAGCTCTTTGCGGGTGAGACCTTCAGGCGTTAGTGCGCCTGCTGCATGACTAATCCGTTCGCGAACGATCGTGCCGTGTGCATCCGAAGCACCAAATCCAAGGGCGATTTGAGTCAGCTGTGGACCGATGTTGATGAAGTAGGCTTTGATATGATCGATGTTATCCAGCATCAGACGGCTGATCGCAATCGTTTTGAGATCCTCGTAAGCGGAGTTACGACGCATGATACTCGCGTTTTTGCTTTTCGGCTGCATGGATAGAGGGATAAAGACCATGAATCCGTTCGTCTCATCCTGAAGCTCGCGAATTTGTGCCATATGGTTTACACGGTCCTCATAGGACTCAATGGATCCATAAAGCATTGTAGTGTGCGTACGCATGCCCAGATTATGAGCAGTACGGTGCACTTCCAGATAGCGGTCAACGTTCGCTTTGTCCACACGCATTTTTTTACGGTATTCATCGGACAAAATCTCTGCGCCGCCGCCGGTCAGTGATTTCAGGCCTGCCTTTTGCAGCTCCTGTAACACTTCCTTGATGCTCAGTCCGCTGATACGAGTGAAGAAATCAATCTCGGCAGCCGTGTAGGCCTTCAACGTAACATCCGG
Source organism: Paenibacillus vandeheii (assembly GCF_030433635.1). Lineage (NCBI taxonomy): Bacteria > Bacillati > Bacillota > Bacilli > Caryophanales > Paenibacillaceae > Paenibacillus > Paenibacillus vandeheii. The sequence goes on along the minus strand of NZ_JAROCD010000014.1, from coordinate 194,321 downwards.
ATATTTTTCGTTTAAAGCACGCAAGGAATCGACATAATATTGAAAAGGAACATGGTTGTTATGTCCGCCTACAATATGGAACTCGCGTACACCTGGGTGAATATGCTGTTCTACGTAATCAATCATTTCCTGACCGGACAACGTGTAAGAACCATCTTCGCCCTGATCTTTGCGGAAGTTACAGAAAGCACAGTGGGCTTCGCATACGTTGGTAAAATAAAGGCTCATATTTTCAATAAAGTAAACTTTCTTGCCATTCTTACGCAGGTTGACCTCATTGGCCAGTTGGCCCAAAGTCAGCAAATCATCCGATTCATACAGATAAACGCCATCTTCTACGCTCAGCCTTACGCCGTTCTGTACTTTCTCAACGATTTCAGCCATTCTTTTGTCTGTGAACGGTGTTACCAATGTAGACATGTTGTATCCTCCTGTTCTTAACCGGAATCGAGTTGGGCTGTAGGACTAACTTACAGAACTACATAGAAAAGATGCGGTCATCTGCCGCCATCTTATGTGGACTAACTCTTATTTACCCGGTGCAGCTTGTGCTGCGTACGTAAAACTAATTTTTTCATGTAAACGAGTCTTGTGACTCTATATGCATTGGGGACTGCGTGCAGTCTCGAAATGTGAAAAAAATTACAACTCCATATATGCCCATCACTTGAATAAGTCATGACAAAATATCGACATTTCAAAGCGATCACCTACCCATTATAAACCTCGTGTCCCGGGGGTTCAATACACTGGGAAGAAAAAGGAGATAAGGGGGAACGCGGAAACAGGCAAAGATGACTTGAGCCCCTTGACGGGGTGGAGTATAATTTAAGGGAGAGTTAACGAAAAGGAGAGTGACCTGGCATGATTAGCATCAGCGAAACGGCTGCAGACCGATTGAAAGAAATGCTTGCACAGCAAGAGACACCTGGTATGTTCTTGCGTCTTGGCGTAGCACCGGGCGGTTGTACCGGATTTTCGTACGCCATGGGCTTTGACGATAAAGAGTCCGATGAGGACCTCTATATGGATATTCAGAATATGAAGGTTGTTGTAGAGAAGGAAAACCTGAAATATCTGAATGGACTCGAAATTGATTTTGAAGAATCCGGCATGTCCGGCGGTTTCACCATCCACAACCCGAACGCAGTGGCAACCTGCGGCTGTGGATCATCCTTCCGTACACGTGAAGAAGCGGGCGTACCTGATAAAGATTGTTAATCATGGTGAATCAAGACCTCTATAGCGGATTAGTCTCGTACTAATCACGTTATGGAGGTTTTTTTGTATGTTGACAAGTTATGTTGTAACTAATATAGTTACATTATAAAGTTTATAACACGAAACCAAAGGAGAGATTAAGATGAAAATTGGAATTATTGGCGCGACAGGCAAAGCGGGAAATTTGATTTTGAAAGAAGCGTTGGATAGAGGGCATGAAGTGACAGCAATCGTTCGGAATGCATCCAAGGTGGAAGATAAAAGTCTGAATGTACTTGAAAAAGACGTATTCGACCTCACGGAAGAGGATGCCAAATCATTTGACGTCATCGTCAATGCATTCGGTGCGCCAGCCGGGAAAGAGAATCTGCATGTGGAAGCAGGACAAGCCTTGATTAATACTCTGAAAGATGCTCCGAATACTCGACTGATTGTTGTGGGCGGAGCAGGAAGCCTGTTCACGGACGATTCGAAAACACTGCGTGTAGTGGACTCTCCAGGATTCCCTGATGCATACAAAGCAACCGCAACGAATCAGGGGAAAAATTTGCAGGATCTGCAAGCTTCCTCCGGGATTCAATGGACGTTCCTGAGCCCGGCGGGCTTCTTTAATCCAGAGGGTGTTCGGACAGGGAAATACCAAGCAGGTAATGATGTCATTCTGGTCAATAGTGAAGGCAACAGCTACATCAGCTATGCTGACTATGCTATTGCTTTGGTCGATGAGATCGAGAACCCGCAGCATAAGAACGAGCGCTTTACGGTGGTAGGCGAAGCGAAGTAATTGATTCGAACTGAAAGAGATGGAAAATTGACGCCAATCCTTACGAGATTAGCGTCCATTTTTTTGTATCGTTATGAAGTTGGTGTACGTAATCCGGAAATACTGAACGTAGTCCTCTTCAGGCTGCCTAGTGTGGTGTAATGTCATCTGTATTTGGATTTTCTAACAATTCTGCCGACTCTACTGACTCCATACCATCCATGGCATCTACGAGTCCTACAGCCAATGTAGTGACTGCCGCAGCGGCAATCAGATTCTTGGCCCCGAGCTTTACTCTTTCCATGTCCTCGTCTTTCATGCCGACAACAACATCTTTGCCACCGTTATACACATACTTCGCGGATACCACTACACCTTTCGCTGTATTGGTAACGGCTCCTCCGATATCGGCAAGCCCTGCGTCTAACGCTGTATTGTCATTTCGGATCACACCACTGGCCATATCATATGTACCGCTGGCAAGTTGTCCTACCGTTTTTCCTGTATTAATCGTAGCTTTCTCTACGCCATTACCAATTTCTTTAATGAAAGGGCTCCCTGCAAGTTCCCCAGCCACTCTGACGGTGCCGCCAAGTACTTTTCCGGTAACTTCTCCAGCAAACTGTCCCAGTTCTTTTAAAAATCCCATACGTTTCCCCACCTTTCCAAATAAGGTTGAACATGTGCTGTCTAAATCTTTTATCTTATTATATAAGTATATAAGCGATAAGACTATTTACGTTCAGATTCATCAAGCGTTCCTAATTAACATGAAACCAATTCAACGAATTTGATCTAATCTGTCTAGCTGAACCGAAGAAGCTAACCACCTAGCCTAGTTTAACGCAACTACCCAAACAACTCACTACAACTCTCAAAAAAAAGGCGCTACTCAGCAAGGGAAGTAGCGCCTTTTTCTTTTTTCTACTCCAAATTCCTACTTAACACATTTTAGAAGTGTCTCATAAGCAGCCAACGTAGTGGAGGGGACGGAATCGATTCTGAAGAAGCGGTAGCGTTCGCCTTTATCCCCGGATTTTGTCCTATAGAATAGGACGTTCAAAAAAATCTGGGGATAACAGCGATCGAAAGAACGATCCGTACCCGTAACGGCCACATTGCTGCTCATCAAATACTTATTCCCGTGTTTAGTCGATAAATCCTTCCAACATTACAGTAGGCAAGCCATTAGACTGCCAGGCACCTTTGCTGTAACCGCCGTTGTAGCCCGGAGTGGCTTCAGGCTCCCAGTAGAATACACCTTTACCTTTGCTGCTCGGCAGATTGCGGAATTGCGTTTTCATCGCTGCGACAAAACTTTTACCGGCTGCCGGTTGGGTGTTATCCATCCCGATCTCCGATACGATGATCTCTTTGCCATAGCGGTTGATCATATCTTTGGCATTGTTCACGGCATTGGTGACAGCCGTGTTCCAGCCGGAAGCAGAAGGATAGAGGGACATGGCAATCATGTCAAAGTTGGCACCGTTATCGATCAGGCCACCGATATTCCATACAAAGAGGGCATTATCATCCCCGCCTGCAAGGTGAACGATCGTTTTGGTGCTGGTGCTGATGGACTTCACGGCATTATGACCCGTGTTCACCAGCCACGCATAATTTTTCATGTTGGTGGATGCTTTCCCATCTTCCCATAACATGCCGTTGCTTGTTTCGTTACCGATTTGTACCCAGTCCGGGGTTACGCCTTTGCTCTGCATGGCTGTCATGACTTCACGCGTGTGATTCCATACAGCATCCATCAGCTGCTGGAACGTGTAGTTTTTCCACGCCGCAGGTTTGGTTTGTTGACCCGGGTCAGCCCAGGAATCACTGTAGTGCAGAGTGAGCATGATGCTCATGCCTGCATTTTTGGCACGCAGGGCCAGAGCAGCTGCACGATCCTTGTTCATGTAACCGTTACCATAATCATTCGAAGGATTAACAAAGACACGAATACGAACGGAGTTGATCTGGTAATCATTTTTCAAAATATCAATAATATCACGCTGTACGCCGTTTTTGTCTTTCCATTTGTAACCTTGCGCTTCCATTCCGGGAACCCAACTGATGTCGGCTCCTTTGGCGAAGCTTGGTGCTGCATTGGCATGCTGGCCTGTGGGCAGCATAATAGAGGTGAATAACAAAACAAAGACCAAAGCGATGGATGTTTTGAAACCCCTTACATTTTTGAGCATTACAATATGCCTCCTCGAATATGGGTTGAGTTGCAACCTAATTATATCGGGCATCCTTTGCTCAACTACAGGGTTCATTTCCAATATTTTGGTTGTTTTTTAAACCTCTCCAAAAAAAGACAAAACAAAAAGCCGTCCGAAGACGGCTTTTCTACCCGTGGCGCTTTTTGAAACCTTGATCCGTATCCCGCGCCTCCACCAGCCATCAGTTAAATTGAGCTAGTGGATCGGGTAAGGGACACGTTCAACATGTGATTAGATATGTTGACGCACCTCCTTTCCTTGTGCCAAGAGTATACAACACTCTTTTCCGGAAAGCTAGTCTTTTTTTCATATTTACGCAAAATTATTTTTCGGTTTGGAACATCGTAATATCCCGGTCATAATGACTTTTCGTACCGTTATCGTTGCGAATTCTTACGCTGTCTTCGCTGATCCGCTCTACGATGCCACGGCCCACTTCACAATATACGCCCGCTGGATCTTCCTGCCATGCGGTTACCGTGCATTGGGATAGTGCAGCCGTGAAAAACTCTATATTTTTTTGTAACGTTCTAGGTTTGTTCGATTTCATTATATACTCCTTTAACAAATGCAATTTTGGATGATGGATAGCAACCGGACAATTTACACTGTACATCACTTTACTCTGTCTCCTGCTCTTTGTAAAGGGATGGAAAAAGTTATCGCTATGAGGTATCATTTACATAAATTTTACATAGCGTTTACACTTTGATGACGCTTGTAACCTATCACGAATAGTACAATTAATTATATCAGAATATTGATTCAAAAAAGATATGCAACACATTCGGAGGCCATACATGCATAGAGATGTCAAAACAGGTAACTACGTTAACCGTGATTTAAGTTGGGTTGAGTTTAATCGTCGTGTGCTCCAGGAGGCGCAGGATCCAACAACACCTCTGCTGGAACGCATGAGGTTTCTTGGCATTGTCGCCAGTAACCTGGACGAGTTCGTAAGTGTAAGGGTAGCGGAGACGAAAGAGAAGATCAAGGCTGGATTTACGCAAAAGGATTTTACCGGGTATACCCCTTCGGGTTTGTACCGCAGATTGATTAAACGAACGGGGACCATGGTCGCCGAACAATATAAAACCTATCGGGAGCTCATTCGTCTTCTTGCCAAGAAAGGCGTCAATTTTCAGGAATACACAGATCTGAATATGACCCAGCAGCGAGCAATGGACCAGTATTTTCATGAGATCATTTTTCCTGTATTAACACCGATGGCTATTGATCAGAGTCGCCCATTTCCACTGGTACACAACAAGTCTGTATATCTGTCCGTGATGTTGCAGAAGGAAGAAGAGCAGGAGGGGGAGCCGTTTTTGGCTATTGTGCAGGTGCCTTCCAATATTCCTCGGGTTATTCCTGTACCTCTTCGGGCGAATAGTAAAAAGAAAACGTTCATTTTGATCGAAGATCTCATCAAACATCATATTCATACCCTTTTCAGCGGATATATTCCACTGGCTGTACAGGAATTCAGGGTGACCCGCAATGCGGATCTTTTCATTAATGAAGAAGAAGCGGAAGATTTACTTGAAGCAATTGAGAAGGAATTGCGGCGCAGACGCCGGGGAGCACCGGTACGACTGGAAGTGTGTACGGATTTTCGGCCGGATGCATTGCATGAACTGCGGGAAGAGTTCGATATTCAAGATCCCGTGTACGAAATTGATGGACCATTGGATCTGAGTTTTCTGGCCGGGTTTGTGGATAGTCTGGAAGGCTTCTCTCATCTGAAATACAGTCCGGTGCAGCCTGTGTATCCTCTGGAATTCCTTCCACGGGAAAGTCACTTCGAGTTGCTGCGTAAACGGGATGTGCTTGTTCATCATCCATATGAATCCTTCGAACCGGTAACGGACTTTATTGTGGAGGCTTCGGAAGATCCACGCGTCATGGCGATCAAAATGACGTTATACCGGGTGAATGGGGATTCCCGTCTCATTCCTGCACTGGCTCATGCTGCCGAGAGCGGTAAACAAGTGACCGTTGTGGTTGAATTGAAAGCCAGATTTGATGAAGAACGAAATATTGCATGGGCCCGCACGCTGGAGAAGGCAGGCTGTCATGTGGTTTATGGATTGGTTGGATTAAAGACTCATGCCAAGATCATTCTTGTCGTACGCAGGGAACAGAGTGGTCTAAGAAGGTACGTGCATGTTGGAACAGGTAACTATAATGAAAGCACAGCCAAAGTGTATACCGACGTGGGACTGTTCACCTCCAATCCCATCATTGGCGAAGATGCATCGGAACTGTTCAATGAGATTACCGGATATTCCGGACCCAAAGCATTGCAGGCATTCCGCGTCGCCCCAGACGGCATGAAGGACGAACTGTTCGCGCTTATTCGACGGGAAGCAGAGCATGCCTTGAAGGGAAGACCATCCAGGATTATTGCCAAAATCAATTCCTTATCCCATCAGGATATCATTGATGAATTATATCTGGCATCTCAAGCCGGAGTACAGATTGATCTGATCGTGCGCGGTGTATGCTGCTTGCGTCCTGGTGTAGAGGGACTTAGTGAGAATATTCGTGTAATCAGCATCGTGGACCGGTTCTTGGAACATTCCAGACTGTTCTATTTTGAAAACAGTGGGAACCCAGATGTGTATCTGTCCAGTGCAGACTGGATGACCCGCAATTTGAAGCGAAGAATTGAGCTGATGTGTCCCGTGTTTGATCCAGAGCTGAAGAAGATGCTGGTGGACATTCTGAACCTGTCTCTGAACGATAATGTGAAAGCAAGAGAGCTTATGCCTGGCGGCAATTATGTATTTGTACAAAATGAAAAGCCCCCGCTGAGAAGTCAGACGGAGGCGATGGGGATTATCCCCTGGAAGCCTGTTGAATGGAGTGTGTTAACGTAACTCCCCAAGCTTCCTGCAAATCTTTGACGGCCTCTTCGAGGTCGCTCAGTTCCAGTAGCGGCTCGGCTGTACAGATGAATTGCATCTGCAGCGAGTCGTTTTCTTTTGCTGCCTTTATGGCAGTGATACTTTCAGCTCGATTGATCGCTTCAGTTACGCGCAGCAGTGAGCCCAAGCGATGGGCATGTCGTTCGTCTGAATCCTTTAGAATGTCCTTATGCTTTTGAAGCAGCTGGGGCGTTCTTTTTTTTGGATGATAATCGGCTGCAATGGCACTAAGGATCGTCTCCCGGTGAGAGAGTCCGTAGATACTCGCATTCATAATCCAATAGGCCGAGTGCTGGGGATACCGGAAATAGTTAATCTGTTTTCCAGCCATGTGCAGCATACAGGTCGTGTACAGGATCCGGGCATCTGCTGGATCGGGGGAATTACCTTGTAAAGCAGTATACAGGGTAAGCGCATCCTGGTGGATCCGATTCAGACGTTTCTCCGGAATCGGTGGGCCAAAATGGATGAAGTTGCGAATGCTGTCCTTCAGCGCGTCTGGCACGACCGGCTGACCTGCAGCCAGGAGATCCCTTAGCAAACCATCCCGTAACCCCGCTCCGCTCACGACATAACGATCTCCCTGGATGATCTGGAAGACCGTGCGCAATATGAGAACACCTGGCACAATAATGTCTGCACGATCCTTGGCAAGACCGGGTACTTTCTTGCGTTGTGCCGAGGTGAGATGTGGCAAAGAACGAGCGATATTTTCCATCTCTTCTGCACCGATTTCATAATGATGCGTAACCGGCAAGGAATACTGCGTTCTCTTCTGTTCCACTTTGGCCAGGGTACGCATCGTGCCGCCAAGCCCTATGAGAGGTAGTCCGGGATGCTGTCTGACCCAATCCTGATCACTTAATGCCTGGATAACTTCATTACAGAGGGCGGTCGCATTAGCTTCAGTCCACTGATCTTCTCCGCCATAACGGGCGTGTGAGTTCACAGCTCCGATAGGCAGAGAGATGCTGTGCAGTCTTTTTCGATCGCGGAATACAGTGATCTCGGTACTTCCTCCGCCAATATCCACGACATAACCATCCGCCAGATCAATCGATTGAGTGACGCCTAGGAAGCCGTAATAGGCTTCCTGATCGCCGGATACACATTCAATCGTAAGTCCCGTCTCAGCTTCCAGCCAACCTATAATTTCTGAAGCATTGCCTGCATTCCGAATGGCCGCTGTTGCTGCCGCACGGATGAGCTTGGCTTGATAAGCTTCGCAGGTAGCCCTGAATTGTCGCAAAATTGTGCTAGCCTTGTCCAGTGAATGTCGCAGAATCGTTCCGTCTTGTTCAACCACATTGCTTAGACGAGCTGCATATTTGTCTTCATGAATGATGCGATAGGCTCTATCCGAATCGAGTTCATAAATAACCAGACGTATGGAATTGGAGCCGATATCGATGATTCCGAGTATTTCGTTATGTGTCATAAGCATCTCCTTCTACAGAGGTTAATCTACCCGATTCTCAGCAAGGCTGCCATGGCTTCCGGTGAACCCGGAGGCGTCGAGGAGAAGGGCGTGGTCAGCATTACCACAATAATGAAGACGATGAAGCAGGCAAACAGAATACAACTTACAGCAAAACCGCGATTGCTTTTCTTCATAAACAGTCGAATACCTGTAACGAATAGAAGCACCGTAATGGCTACCAGAACGATAGAAATGGCAATATAGGCTACGCCATACAGTGATTTGAAAAATGATTCCATGTCTTCTGAACGCTCCTTAGATCCTCATATTTAAGCCTCTCCAAACCATTCCTTAGTAGCATACGATAGATTGATGCGTTTGAAAAGCAAACCAGGCGCTTGTTCCGGCCTTGAAACAAGCTTATGGACTTTATCCACTGAAAAGGGGCCCCAGCCTTGGACAGACATCCAAGAAAGCACGGCTCCAGTTGAGTATGTATAAGGAAGGACTATTGTTCAGGAAAGGAGATCAACCCATGTCGAGACAGCTTGCAAGCAAATGGCTGAAGACAGCGGCGCTGTTGAAATATCCGGTAGCTGCTGTCCACATTCCACAGACGAAGACGTTCAACTCGGGGAATCTGCTAAACATGCTTAGTCATTACGGAATGGTGTATATCAAACCTGTTGTCGGTGGTGGAGGTTACGGTGTCATTAGAGTATCAGCAAGTGGAGGAGCCTACCGGTACACTCATATGAAAATAACCCGTTCTTTTACTCATTTTAATCAAATGTACCGCTCCCTAATCCGCGTAAAAGCTAGACGGAGATACTTGATCCAGCAAGGCATTCATTTGGCGACCATTCAAGGCAGACCTGTCGATTACAGAGTCAAAGTCGTCAAGACAGAAAGGGGCTGGGTATTCCGTTCGATGGTGGGACGGCTCGCTCGTCCGGGATTGGTCGTGACCAATCTTAGCAAAGGAGGAACGATGCTGTCCGGCAGAAGAGCACTTGCTCTGTCACTGCCTCATATTTCTGGAAAATATAAACGTCGAGAGATGCGTTCATTGACACTCACATGTACACGGATCATGGAAAGTCAGTTCCCTGGTGTGGGGCAGCTCGGTTTCGATTATGGACTGGATCATTCCGGAAGAATATGGATTTTGGAAGTGAACACCAGACCACAATGAAAATGGTGAAAAAAGCTAAAAAAATCCAAAGAAAATCCGATAGTAATATAGAAGGAAACTAGGTGGAAAACGTTTGGAATTTAACAATTAAGGGTAATTTACTCGCATCAACTCTTGAAACTATGAATTTATTCTAAAAAAAATGCTATGATAATCGTTCTGTTCGATAAGCTTCGATCCTGTGTATAAATACTATCCACACTATCCACGTTGATCAATCAACATTTTTACCATTTATCAACAAACTATACACAGGATTTCCACATAACGTTGTGGATAACAAGAACGCTTGTTCTCTTTATAAATCTCTGATATGATAGTTTTGAGGAAAAAAAAGGAAAGGTTGTGGCGGGAAATGGCTATGTTATCCGATGAGATGTTATTGGACTCCTACCATAAGGCGATTGAGTTGGATCTCGAACGAGATTTCATCGCACTGCTGTTGGCAGAAATCCATAAGCGCAAACTGGGTACCGACGTATCTGCCATTCTTCACTAGAGATCCTCATTTGCAGGCAATGTTACAGGTTTCCGGACATGTCCCATAGATCTACAGGCCATAGTGTGCTTGTCTGACAATGGCGACAATACATCATATGATTGCAAACGTTTTCGGCTTCGTCTGCCGTGTCAGAGGAAGTATGAATGGCGTAGGGGCTGTATGGTCCGGTGTAATCGTCCAATTTGCCGCATTCTGACAGTCCCTGAAGGCAGTGGGGACAAGCCTGCTCCGGTACAACCAGACCGTTACACAGCGGGCATATATAAGACAAGGGTATCCCTCCTGATGTTGAATTCATTCAGGAGTAAGATACCCTTTTTTGTGTCTTTTATATTCTATAAGATTCCATAAGGAATTAGCGTTTCATGTTACTGCTGTGTCCTGGAGACAGCTTAGCTTCTGGATCGAAGTATACCTTGGCATTGTTGACTGCGGTTGGCGCTTCACCGAATCCGACAGCAATCAGCTTCAGCTTGCCTGGATATGTTGTAATATCTCCGGCAGCATAGATACCCGGAATCGAGGTTTCCATGCGGGAATCGACCACGATGGAATTGCTGTCAATTTCGATGCCCCATTCTGCGATAGGTCCCAGGGAAGAGACGAAGCCAAAGTTGACGATGACATCATCCACTTCAATTTCCTGTGTTTCCTTGGTTTTGACGTGAGCCAAAGTAACCTTGGTAATGCTGTCCTCACCGTGAAGTTCGGTAATTTCGGTAGGTGTAACGATGTTCACCTTGGAATTCATCAGGTTTTCGACACTGTGCTCATGTGCACGGAATTTGTCGCGGCGATGAATCAGGGTTACTTGCTCAGCGATCGGCTCGAGCATGAGCGCCCAGTCCACAGCGGAGTCACCGCCACCGCTGATCAGTACTTTTTTGCCGGCAAAGGCGTTCAGATCACTGATGAAATAGTGCAGATTGGTTTTTTCGAATTTGGCAGCACCCTCAAGCTCCAGACGACGGGGTTCGAATGCACCCACACCGGCAGTGATAATTACGGCTTTGGCGTGATATTCATTCACATCGGTTTTTACGACGAAGTGACGTTCTTCTAGTTTCTCTACCGAAACAACCTTTTCCTCAAGACGGATGTTCGGGTTAAAATGGCTCATTTGCTCCACCAGATTATTCACCAGTTCCTGAGCGGTCACCTTCGGGAAACCGGCTACATCATAGATGAATTTTTCGGGATAGAGGGCGGCAAGTTGTCCACCAAGTTGTGGCATACTTTCAACCAGAGTAACGGATGCCTGACGCATCCCTCCGTAAAACGCGGCGAACAGACCCGCAGGGCCGCCACCAATAATAAGTAAATCGGTCATGTCATGACCGGCAGTTTGTGCAGTCAAGAATCAACAACACCTTTCTTATTTTAATAGGTAGTTAACAGAAATAATGAAGCCGGGTACGTATTGTACCCAGCGTTTGTTGCTGAACTGTCTTTCTCATTATAAACGGTGTAAACTGGGTTGCAAAGTTGGCAGTATGATGAAACTAGGAACAATAGATGAAGATCAGGTGAGAATAGGATGAAATTGGAAATGAAAGGTTATGAAAAATAACAAAAAAAACCTTGATATTTGCCAGAAATACAGATATCCTTGACCTGTACTATGTGTTTTTTTGTCTAATTTAGCCCCAATTTGTAATGTGAAGACAATACCCGCGTTTTGTTGAATCTTGTGTATAATTTCACAATTTTAATCGATAACTTGCATGCAAAAAGTTCAAATAAATTCGCGAAGTTAACATTTGTCGTCATAATGGATAAGACCTCATCAATATGGGTAAGTAAGAGCCTTTTTACAACAAAACAAACGAACGGTTGATGCGAACGAAACCGGAAGGGGTACAGACATGAGCAGCATTCCCAAAATCGTCATCCTCGGCGCGGGCTATGGCGGGATTCTGACAGCCCAGCGGCTGCAGAAGGAATTGAACTATAACGAGGCCGATGTCACATTGGTGAACCGGCATGATTATCATTATATCACCACACATCTACATATGCCGGCAGCCGGCACAGATACGATTGAACATGCAAGGGTTCCGATATCGAAGCTGATTGACGAGTTCAAGATTGATTTGGTCAAGTCTTCGGTTAAGGAGATCCGGCTGCAGGATCGGAAGATCATTCTGGAGGACGGCACGTTATCCTATGATTATCTGATTATTGGATTGGGCGGGGAACCGGAAACTTTCGGTATTCCGGGGATGCTCGATCATGCGATGACCATTCGCAGCATTAACTCGGTCCGAATGATTCGCGAGCATATCGAATATCAGTTTGCCATGTACAAAAACGATAATAAACGTAACCGCATTCGTTTTGTCGTGGGTGGAGCTGGCTTCAGTGGTGTCGAATTCGTGGCGGAACTTGCGGATCGCATTCCTCAGCTTTGCAAGGAATTCGACGTGAATCCGAAAAACGTACACATCTATAATGTCGAAGCAGCACCTTCAGCTCTGCCGGGCTTTGACCCAGAACTGGTTGAGCATGCAATGAACGTGTTGAAGAAAAAAGGCGTTACTTTCAAAATCGGTGTTCCGATCAAGCAATGTCTGCCAGACGGTGTCATTGTGGGTGAAGGTGAAAAACTCGATGCAGCAACGGTCGTATGGACCGGCGGTATTCGTGGAAACGCCCTGCTTGAGCAGGCAGGCCTTGAAGTGATGCGTGGACGGGTGAAGGTTGATGAGTTTTTGCGTGCCCCAGGGCATGAGCAAGTCTATGTTATCGGTGACAATTCACTGGTGTTCAACAACGAAGGGCGCCCATATCCACCAACCGCGCAGATCGCGATGCAGCAGGGTGTTAACTGTGCCAAAAACGTTGTCGCTGCCATCCGCAAGAAGCAGCCACAACCTTTTGTATTTACAAGTAAAGGTACGGTCGCGTCATTGGGTAAAGGTGAAGCTATTGCCGTCGTAGGCGGTAAGAAATACAAGGGCTGGAAAGCGGCTCAGCTGAAAAAGCTGGTGGATCTCCGGTACTTGTTTATCATCGGTGGCATTCCTTTGGTACTGAAGAAAGGGCGGTTTTTTGGATGAGACATTGCAGTGTTCAGGTCAGAGGACTACTCACGCGAGAAGAACTGGATCGGTACAACGCCTTGATGCAAGTCGGTGGTTATCTGGAGGAACAGGATCAGTATGATCTGGCTTACATCGTTCAGAAGGAAGTGGATATTCTCATTTTGCCTGCCATCGAGCGGCTTAAGGAGAAGGGACGTGACCGTGACAGAGCAACAGCTGAATTTCTGGAGTCTCTGAAAGCGGTTGATGAAGAGGATCAGGATTAAGAGGATTAAGCAATCACCTTATCCCAAAGAACCTGAGTCATCCATTTAATATTGAACATTTCATATTCATTCGAAAAAAGTAAAGCACCGCTGACCCTGTTCTTAATGGAGGGATCGCGGTGCTTTTTTTGATTTATACGATTACAGCTTGAGCATGTCTTCCAAAGTTTCTTCGTTCAGGAGGCTTCCCACATAGAAAGAGCCGAATTCGCCATAACGGGCACTGACTTCATCAAAGCGCATCTCGTAAACGAGCTTCTTGAACTGAAGTGCATCATCCGCAAACAGCGTAACGCCCCATTCCCAGTCGTCAAAACCAACGGAACCGGTAATGATCTGTTTCACTTTGCCCGCATAGCTGCGACCAATCATGCCGTGACTGCGCATCATTGTACGACGCTCATCCATGGACAGCATGTACCAGTTGTCGTTCAACTCGCGTTTTTTGTTCATCGGGTAGAAGCAGATGTACTGCCGCTGTGGCAGAACGGGTTTGAGACGGGCGATAATTTCCGGGTTCTGCATCGGGTCTTCGCCCTCTTTGCTGAGATAGTTACTCAGCTCCACTACGCTGACGTAAGAATACGACTTGGTCGTGTACTGGGCAAACATCGTTTTGTTGAAGGCATTCTCAACGGCCTTCAGATCTTCCAGCGTTTCACGCAAATGCATCATGACAAGGTCAGCTTTTTGGCCCACAACCGTATACACGACTGTGCTCCCTTGGGAGGAATTCTCGACTTCCTTCCATTCTTTCCAGAATTCCTCCAGCTCGTCCAGTGCTACGGCACGTTCCTCATCATCGGCTGCTTTCCAGGCGGCCCAGTTAATCGAGCGAAAATCATGCAGGGCGTACCAGCCCTCCAGTGTTGATGCGGCTTCGTTCATGAATTGTATTCCTCCTGCAATGTATATTTCCAAATCCGGTAAGGGACGGTTGAATGCGTTATCGTCTTTATTGTATCCCAACAGGAAGCAGAAGGGCAAATGAAGTGAAGCTGATTATAGGGAAATTTGTCCAGAAAGTTCGTTGCTTCGCCACATTTTTTGCGGTACACTATCTACTATCCGTAGTAAGAGAAACCCGAGTCAGTGAAAGAAGAGGTGAACGTCACCCGATGCAGTTTATACCTGTGCTGGTTTTGATGGTGTTATTTTTCGTTATGATGTTTGGTATCGGTTTCATTCTGAATATGCTGATGAAGACAACCTGGTTTCCTTCCTATCTGTTCATTATTGTTATTTTGCCTGTTGTCGTGTATTCCTTATGGGATCATACGGCATCACTGATGTCGCATCTGGGTTCTTTCCATATTGTTGACTATATGACGGGCATAGCTGGACTTGCTGGAGCGGTCATCAGTGGCTGGGCCATTCGCAAACTTCGTCTGGGTGGGTACAAAATGTTTTAATCAGCTAGTCAGAGGGCAGCAAATGCTGGGCTGCATTGTCCGTAAAGGTCTTGCCTTTGTCGTAAACGCTTACGAGCGCAAAGGGAAGGCTTTTTGGCATGCAGCAAAAAAGTGTGCATTATTTTTCGGACATGTCTCATATATATCTGGATAACATTTCTCCATAGATTTACTTGTTTTCTATGGCTGTAGCTTTTATAGTAATCTAGCAACTCTGCGAAAACGTGAATGCTGTCGACCTAGGACGAAACGGAACGAGAACAGGTCCGTTTTTTACCTGTTTTTGAACATTTGAGGATCCGACATTTATGATAGAATAGATAAACATACTTTTGGGGAGAAGGAGATCAAGCTATGCGCATGAAGAATTTGCATCATTATACTGAACATCATCGCTACTGCGTGTACAGGGAGTTTGGACTTAGCGCCCTGGATGACCGTATGCTTACCGGAGCGTATCAGCCAATGGTAGGTGCCTTTGCGGTTGGCTTGTATCGACTGCTGTTTCAGCATCTTCCCGGTGAACAGGTCGGTTATTCGCCACTTGAACAGCAACGGAGGCTGTTCATGACGCTTGGACTCGAGCCAAGTGAGAAAGGGCGCAAATATTTGGTGGAGCAGGCATCCAAGCTGGAAGCTGTGGGATTACTTCAGACTTCACGGCTGTATATTCCGGAAAATGACGATTACATTTACGAATATGAGCTGCAGCCCCCGCTCTCCCCGGCAGAATTTTTCCGCACACAGCATTTGACACTGCTGCTTCGTGACAAAATCGGCAAGTTCGCCGTACTTTCACTACGTTCCGGTTTTTCGGCGATAGAGAGTGGTGACGCGCCTTACCCGGCAGCGAATAAAGAGAATATTTCCGTTCCTTTTTACGACATATTTGAATTGAACACCCATGTC
This sequence comes from Paenibacillus vandeheii, assembly GCF_030433635.1. Lineage (NCBI taxonomy): Bacteria > Bacillati > Bacillota > Bacilli > Caryophanales > Paenibacillaceae > Paenibacillus > Paenibacillus vandeheii. Next base: position 178,437 of record NZ_JAROCD010000014.1, on the reverse strand, counting down.
ATTGATTACGAACTGGAACAGGCCTTGTCGGAAGTGTCAACTTCGGCACAGCGCAACGGACTCAATGGGGCAGTCGAAGAGAACAGCCTGAATTATGCCGACATTATATTGCGTTTTCCGCGTGAGTCGGTCAATCGTCGTCATGTGGAGCAATTACGGTTCGATCATGAACAGCTCGGCATTGTGAATTATGTGGTGAACAAGTTCAATCTTAGCGTACAGGATGTGTGTCGTTTGCTGGATGAGGATGATATCTTCAACCCACAGGGACAGCTCGTGCTGGATGATCTTCAACACAAGGCGAGCCTGCAGTTCAGACAAACCAAGAAGCGACATGAGCAGCAGACCGTACAGGCAGCGAAGGTTGTTGCCCTCAGACAGCACATGGAGGAGCCTGAGCGGAAAGAGGACTCCGGTGAACCGCCTGTCGAACATGTGGTACAGATGGAATACTACGTCGAAGTGCCTCCGCAATTTTCGACCAAGTGTGATATTCATCAATACAACATGATGCTGCGTAATGAGCCCTATACCCGATTGCTGCAGACGTTTTTCCCTGGTGCCGTACCGGACAATCTGGTGGACATCTTTGAGAAAATCGACCTCAGCTACAAGCTGCCTGGTGAAGTGATCAATGTACTGATTCACTATTTGATGGCATTGCTTGTATCCGGCGGTGAGCAAAGAATTAACCGTAACTTCGTTGAGGCCATTGCCTCCAATATGCTGCTCAAGCAGGTGAATTCCTACGAGAAGGCGGTACAGTACATTCGTGACCAAGCCAAGGTCAAAGGCAAGCAGGCTGCTGGTGCAGCTGGAACCCGTTCCCGTACATACGGCAAAGGAACCAAAGCCAAACCCGAAATTCCGATTGTACAAGACATAGGTGCCGAAGGCGATGCAGTGTCCGAAGAAGAGTTCGAAGAGATGATGAGGTTTGCCCAACAGATGCAGGCAAGCAAACAAAAGGGAACTTCATAACTTTCATAATATAGAATCAAGAGGCGAGTCCCTAAATCAGGGAGACTCGCCTTTTTTGCTAAATGATCATTTTTTACGTAATGGGACAAGGTGTAGATGAGTTATATTCACTCAAGGAAAAGAGGAGGACTCCCGATGGCGAAATGGGATAATATGCTGTCCATGCTCTGGATGCTGCGATCCGGAAGAAAGCTCACCGCTGCGCAAATTGCGGACAGTTTGGAGATCAGTGTCCGCACGGTGTACCGATATATCGACGCGTTATGCGCCAGCGGCGTGCCGGTCGTTGCGGAATCGGGCCATGATGGTGGCATTCGTATTCTGGAAAGTTTCAAAGAAACGCCATTGTTCTTCAACTCTGTAGAGTTGAAGGCGCTTGTGGATGCATTCAAATTTGCCCAAGGTGCTGGCTATCCGTATGTGCAGGAACTTGAATTGGCGTTGAAGAAGGTGGAGAACGGACTACACGAGGAGCAACGCTACGATCTATCCCGCCAGACGAGCAGCTTGGATGTGGTTTCTTCAGCGCGTCCGCCTTCAGTCGTTCCGTTGCTGCGGGACTTGGAACAGGCGGCAAATGACGGGCGAACAGTTCTGATGGCCTACCGCAAAGCAAATGCGGAACAGGTCAGCGAACGTGAAGTTGATCCGTATGGGTTAGCGTACAACAGAAACGATTGGTACGCTGTCGCGTTCTGCCATCGGTCACAGGCGATGCGGACGTTTCGCGTCGACCGTATTGAGCGGCTGGAGGCAACCGAGGCGAGGTTTGACAAGCCGGAGCGTTTCTCTGCGTCCGACTTTTTTGGCGAACAGTCCAACCAGAGACGGGAGGCGGACGGCCCGCTGGCAGTGATACGTATCGAGGGAGAGCCTGACACGTTGAATGCGGTATGCGGCCACTGGCATCTGCGCCACTATTTGACGGAACGGACCGATCGGGAGGCACGGTTCCTGCTCGATGTTCCGACAATGAACAAGTACCTTCCGACATATCTGATGTCATTCGGTACGTCCATTCGCATTCGGGAACCACTAGAGCTGAAGCTGCGGATTCAGGAAATGGCATACCATATCGCCAAACATCATGCAGACGGTCCCAATTGAGATTCGTTGACATCAGTTGTTAGTGAACGTGTTACAAATTAATGATTGATAGTGAAAATATAAGATTTTAGAAGAATGGAGGGGGAAAATGGGGGCATATGTCAAGCTGGATCAGATTAAAGCTAAAAGCGAGACAACAACAAAACAAAAAGTTTTATCAATCGGGTACATAATGCTAGTCGGAATTATTATGGGTGTAGCAGCCAAACTTGTTGATGCTCCAGGAATCAATCCTATATTTGACGATATCGGTGGCCGCTTGGCTGTATGGGTATTTGTTGCAACACTTATATCAGTTTTTAGCTACTCGCCTAAATGGGCCGCTGTTAACATATTTGCTTATTTTGGGTCGATGCTGACGGTGTATTATGCGTACACAGTGCTCTTTCTACATTTTTCACCTGAGAGGGCTATGGTTTTCTGGGGGATATGTGCGGTGGGATCTCCGATCTGTGGTTATATCATGTGGTATGCACGTGGAAATGGTCTGTTTTCTAATGTTGTTGCAGCACTTCCAATTACATTAATACTGTCAGAAGGATTTCAATTACGTCACGCGTATTTACCCATTCATACTCATTACTATTTAATTCCATACCTTATGACAATATATCTAATCATGAGTGTTGTTTTGCTGCTGGTCATTCCGACAAACAAAATACGACTTTTCCCGATTCTATCCATAGCGCTCATCATGTCTTTTATTATGGTCTATTTTAATGTTTTGGGTCGGATATTTGATGGAATGAACGGCGTATTGTAGGATAGTATCCTTTCCATCCTTTACCATGACCTTTTCCTTGGCGTATGGTGTAATCTGAGTATCTGCCAGTTATGACTGGATTCTGCTGGCCAATGGCAAAATCCAGAACGTAAACTTAGGGCGAAATTAAAGAAACACAGGTATAAACTAAAGAAAAGTTCCGGGTGACAAGTTAATGTCAGAAGGCAGATGATATACTTTAGACAGGAAAACAGCATCGGGGGGAACATGCGACTTGAAAATTGTTAGCGTTTACAAAAATTTCTTTAAAAATAATATGTTTATGAAGATGCTGTTCATCTTCTCCATGATATCAATTGTAACGATTATTACATTGTCCTATATCATTTTCCTGTCCGTGTCCGACGCCACGATTCGCCGAGAGCTGGCGATCCAGAAAGCGGCCATGGAAAGTGTCGACCGTTATATTCACCAGCAGTATGAATCAGTGCAGAACATGGTAAGGGACATGCATCAGAATGAGGCGCTGTCAGCCAATATTACCTACTTGATGAATCACACGTACGCCGAGTATGTACAGCATCTGACAAATGGCTATTATGCGAATCAGGATGATTACTCAGCTGATGTATTGAAACATTTTCAGAACATCATGGATCGCAATTCGGATATCAATCAAGTGATGTTATATAGTGCAGAGCGGCAGGATCTGTCCACCTTCAACCAACATAAACAGTTCAGAAAGCTGGATACCAATGTGGCTCATTCCTACATTCCTGACGTGATGGCGATGGAGACACCAAATATTAGCGCGCCAAACTATTGGATACGTAAAGAAATAAATCAATGGGACCCGGCGCTGTATGCGATTCGTGTACCCATCAACAATACACAGACCCTTCGAAATTTGGGACAGTTCCTCGTTTTCTTCGACTCTGCGGGCATTGGCAATGCTCTCGATAGCTATGAAAGTAACCTCAAGGGAGAGATTGTGGTGCTGTCAGCTAAAGGTACGGTATTGTTTGATTCCAACAACAACTATTACGGGAAGCAATATCCCTATGTGAATGTGGCCGATTCATTGTTTGACCAGACCGACATGGATTCGATGAAAAAGGAGCGGAACATGTATGTGAACAAGTTTGTCTCGGCGGATCAGGGATATGTGGTTGTTGGCACGGTTCCTGTGGAGGAGATGGCCGAGGCCTACGCGGGTACACGCAATACAATCGTTTCGATTAGCATCATATGTATCCTGTTTGCCGTATTGGTTCCGGCGTTTTTCATTATTAATTTTGCTAAACGCACCCGCCGAATCATTCGTTTCACGCAAAGGGTGAAATACGGCAATCTGACAGCACGCATCGATGATACCCGTGATGATGAGCTGGGACAGATCTCGCATAGCTTTAACGATATGTTGGATGAACTTAATCAGTATATTGAACGCGTCTACAAAGCCGAGATCAAACAAAAGGAGACAGAACTGGTTGCACTCCAGGCTCGAATTAATCCCCATTTTCTCTATAACACCCTTGAGGTTATTCGGATGAGGGCGATCTCTCAGGGGGCGAAAGATGTCGGAGAGATGATCTACAGTTTATCCGTGTTATTCAAGAGCCTCGTTCAGCAAAAGAAAAACTATACACTGAAGGATGAGATGGAAGCTTGCCGTTTATATCTGGAGCTGTTCCGGATTCGTTATAAGGACATTTTTATGTATACGATCCAGCTGGACCCCGTTCATAATCAACATCCGGTGGTCAAGCTATCCCTGCAGCCGATCATAGAGAATTATGTGGTGCACGGCATCCAGACAGAACGTTCGGATAATCAATTATCGATCGTTGTTGAAGAGCTGGACGATGTGTTGCAGGTTGAGGTCAGAGATAATGGCAAAGGTATTGAAGCTGCACGTCTGACTGAAATTCTCGAAGAACTGGAACGTCCGGAAGAATCGGGCCAGATGTTCGGACTGCGAAGCGTGCACACCCGTTTGCGTTTCCTCTATGGACCGGAATTCGGCATCACGATCGAGAGTACACTCGGAGAAGGAACCCTGATCAGGGTACGTTATCCTCATACAGAAGGGACAGGTATTTAATATGTACAAGGTATTTATTGTGGATGATGAACCGTTCATCATTGAAGGGTTGTACGATATTTTGGATTGGTCGTCTTTTGATATGGAAATTGTAAGCCATGCCGGCAATGGACAGGCCGCTTTAAACGCCTTGTCTGCGCAGCCTGTTGACATTCTGATTACGGATATATCCATGCCCTTCATGAATGGTCTGGATCTCATTCGGGCAGCAAGGCAAGTGCAGCCTGATATCAAGGTGATTATTCTTAGCGGTTTCAATGAGTTTGAATATCTGAAAGAAGGCATGCAGCTGGGCATCGAAAATTACCTTCTCAAACCGATCAATGTGGAAGAGCTGGAATCGACGCTTCGCAATACGGCTTCCAAGCTGGACCATGCGTTGTCTCCTCAAACGGATGATGCTTATGGTGTTCAAATTCTGAAAGACAATATTCTTCACCGATGGCTGACGGGACAGATCGCGGCTACGGAATTCGAGGAACGAGCACAGTTCTTGAACCTTTCGTTGGATGCACCAGATGTTGCAGTAGCTGTATTGCGAGCAAAAGGGGAAACAACCGGCATGTTCGAGCGAGTGGAGGAAATGCTGAAGGATAAGTCCTATGTGAATATATTTCATGATATTGATGGAGATATCGTCATGGTTGCCAATGTACAAGCAGGAGTGGACGAAGAAAATGTGTTTATGGATTATCTTGAGGCATTATCCGCTGCGCTGTGTGAGACACATCCTGCTGTTCTGATTGGGGCAGGAAGTCTGAAGCGTGGACTTTACCATGCTCCTGCAAGCTATCAGGAGGCGAAAAAGGCACTCCAGTATGTGATGATCTATCCCGACCTTAAAGTGATTGATCATGCCATCTTGGACAAATGCGGAAGCTCTGCCTCTTCCTTCTCCATTGATTGGAAGGAGTACGCGAAGCTCATTCTATCCCGCAATGCAGAGCTGCTTGCTGAGCGAATTCGGCTTGATTTTGAACAGCATCGCGACGGGGTTACTCCGGCGGAGTTGCAGAACATCGCATTGGAAGTGGTCATTCGCTTCAAGATGGAACTGGAGGGTATCAAACATTCGGATGAATCTGCCATTTACCAACGTGGACTTCGCCTTGTGCTGGACAGCGGAACCTTTGACGAACTCGTGCAGGCGTTGCAGCAGGTGGGTACGGCGACGATTCAGTCTCTGCTTCAGGATCTGAAGAATCCGATCGTCAACCAGGTGCTTCAACATATTGACAAACATTACGCAGAAGAGCTTTCCCTGAAGCTGCTGGGTGCTCACTATCATCTTCATCCGGTATATTTGGGACAACTGTTCCATAAGGAGACGGGAGAGACGTTTGCCGAGTATATCAATAAATACAGGATTGAACGTGCCAAGGAACAGCTGCGCAATTCGAATCTGAAAGTGCATGAGATCGCAAGAAATGTCGGGTACTGGGAGACAGGATATTTCTATAAACAGTTTAGGAAATATGTGGGAATATCACCTACCGATTTTAAGGTTTTTGGATAATTTCCAGTGGAGTATCAATTGGACCATTGGACTGACATGGATGAGACATTCTGAGGACAGAAGGGCATGCAGTGCAGTTAGTGCCAAATGTTACTCAGCATGTCTTTTTTATGTAAGCGATTTATTCAAATCGGTACGAATTAATGAATCCGTACTGATTTCTCTTTAATTTGTACCTCGAAAACTTAAGTTTATCTTCTTTTTGTAAATGCTTTCATTCGGTAAGGTTAAAACAGTTAGATTGTAGAGCTTAAGGGAACACGAAAAGGGAGGATCAAGGAAATGAGTAAACAAAGAAAAAGTTTTTCGCTCGTTCTAGCATTGTTGATGGCGGTTACACTTGTTCTTAGCGCCTGTGGAGGAAGCAAGGATGCGTCAGAATCAGGGGAAACAGGTGAGGATCCTGTCGAGCTGATCTGGTATACCATCGGTACCCCTCAGAAAGATGTTAATAAAGTGATGGAAGAAGTCAGCAAGTACACCAAAGAAAAAATCAATGCCACAGTTACGATGAAGATGGTTGACTGGGGTGACTATCCGCAAAAGATGCAAGTTAACGTAGCATCCGGCGAGCCAATGGACATCCTGTTCACTTCATCCGGCGGATTCGATTATGTTCAAAATGCCAGAAAGGGTGCATTCCTGGAACTGGATGACTTGCTCCCTAAATACGGACAGGATCTCATTAAAACCATTGATCCTGCATTCCTGAGCGGTTCAAAAGTAGACGGACACAACTACGGAATTCCGGCTAACAAGGAGCTGCCTCAACAAGAAGTATGGCGTTTCAACAAAACGCTGCTTGATAAATACAAAATGGACATCTCCAATATTCGTACGTTAGACAGTCTGGAGCCTTTGCTCAAAACGATCAAGGAAAATGAGCCAAGCGTGACTCCTTTTGGAATGGATAAAAACTTCGTTCCTTATGTTCCTTATGACTACGTCATTCAGAACTTGCCAATGGCAATCAAACTGGATACGACGGATTACAAGATTGTGAACATTCTGGATACTCCGGAAATGAAAGCAGCTCTCAAAACGATGAGCAAGTACTACAAAGCTGGTTATGTATCGCCAGAGGCAGCAACAACAGGTTCGACCAACGACCTGACCACATCAGGCAACTGGTTCCTGGATCGTGCACAGACACAACCGCTCGCGGACAATCAATGGTCGGCAAGTTACGGATATCCCGTAGTTTCCACACCAGCGAGTGACGCGATCATCACCAACACGTCTGTACAAGGTTCGATTATGGCTATCTCAGCCAACTCCGAATATCCAGAGAAAGCAATGGAGTTCCTGAACCTGCTGAACACAGATCCAGTGCTGCGCAATATGGTCGATTCTGGTATTGAGGGCGTTCACTACAAAAAAGTGGATGACACGCACATGGAAAATCTGGCTGAATCCAAGAACTACGATATGCCTTCTTACTCCCTTGGTAACAACATGTTGTTGTATCTGAACAACAATGACCCGGATAACAAATGGGATGAGTTTAAGAAGTTTAATGCAGAGGGTGTAAATTCTCCAATTCTGAGTTTTAACTTTGACTCAAGTAACGTGTCGTCGGAATTGACTGCTGTACAGAATGTCAAAGAGCAATACTGGGCCGCATTGATGACAGGTACGCTGGACCCAGAGAACAATTTGGAGCAAGTGATTGAGAAGTTCAATCAAGCCGGACTTGAAAAAGTGATGGCTGAAGCCCAAACCCAGCTTGATGCCTGGAGAGCGGCAAATAAGTAAGGGTAAATTCAGGGATCGGGCCGCTGCTTGTTGCGCCCGATCCTTTTTCATTCAAGCCTGAAGGAGGATCTCCATATGACCGCATTTTTGAAAAATCTGATTAGAAACCGAGTCATGCTGTTCATGGTGCTGCCAGGCGCCATCTGGTTCTTCTTCTTCTCCTACTTGCCATTGGTGGGCACAGTAGCAGCATTTAAGCAATATCGCTTTAGCCGCGAAGGCTTCTGGGCAAGTCTGATGAAGAGTGAATGGGTGGGTTGGGATAACTTTAAATTCCTGTTCAGCACTAACGATGCTTGGCTTATTACCCGCAATACGCTTTTTTATAACATCGCCATTATTGTTCTGGGGCTGGTATTCGCTGTAGGTTTGGCAATTCTGCTCTCGGAGCTGATCAATAAACGGTTGGCCAAGTTGTATCAGACAGGTATGTTCCTACCGTATTTTCTATCCTGGGTCATTGTTGGATATTTCGCGTTCAGCTTCCTAAGCATGGACCGGGGGATGTTGAACCAAATTATTGGATGGTTCGGCGTGGAGCCGATTCAGTGGTATTCGGAAGCGAAGTATTGGCCGTATATCCTGGTGTTCGTCGCTTTATGGAAAACGATCGGGTACAACAGCATCGTCTATCTCGCTTCAATCCTGGGGATTGATCGGTCACTGTATGAGGCAGCGATGATCGACGGTGCAAACAAATGGCAGCAGATTCGCAATATAACGATTCCATTGCTATCTCCTATCATCATTATTATGACCTTGCTGGCCGTTGGCCGTATCTTCTATGCCGACTTTGGTCTCTTCTATCAGGTTCCAAGGGATTCGGGTACGTTGTATTCCGTCACAAATGTTATTGATACGTATGTGTATCGCGGCTTGAAAACAAGCGGTGAGATTGGCATGAGTACAGCTGCCGGATTGTATCAATCCGTTGTGGGCTTTGTACTTGTTATCATTTCCAACTATGTTGTACGCAAAATCGATAAAGATAGCAGCCTATTCTAGGATAAGGGAAAGGAGTGAACCACTGTGGCTCAACTTGTAAAAAAACGCGACTTCCATCATGTATCCAATGGCTGGAACGTAATTATGAACATCATAGCGGGTCTATTCGCTTTAATTTGTGTATTTCCTTTTGTGTTTGTGGTCATCATCTCGCTCACGGACGAGAAGGTACTGGCCCGTGACGGATACCGACTTATTCCCGCGGAGTGGAGTCTCGCAGCCTATCAGTTTGTCTGGCAGAGTGGAGACACGCTGCTGCGTGCGTACGGGGTAACTATTCTGGTCACGGTACTGGGTACCATCGTCAGTTTAATTCTAATGTCATTGTACGCCTATGCGATTTCCCGCAAGAGCTTCCGTTATCGGAGATTTTTCTCCATATTTGCCATCCTGACCATGTTGTTCAACGGTGGGATGATTCCAACCTATATGGTCGTATCCCAGCTTCTTGGATTGAAAGATACCTTATGGGCACTGATCCTGCCACTTGCAATGAATGCCTTCTATATCATGATCCTGCGTACGTTCTATTCAACCAGTGTACCGGATGCAGTCATTGAATCGGCAAAAATTGATGGAGCCGGAGAATTTTATACGTTTTTGAAAATTGTCATTCCATTGTCTCTGCCGGGGCTGGCGACGATTGGGTTGTTCAGTACGCTCGGTTACTGGAACGATTGGTTCAATGCGCTGTTATATATCGATAATCCGAACCTCGTACCGCTGCAATCCATGCTGATGCGGATCGAGTCCAGCATCCAGTTCATCCAGCAGAACTCGGCGAACAGCTCAATGAGTCTGGCGGCGATGCAATCCATTCCGCAGGATACTTCACGGATGGCTATGGTGGTTCTCGCAACGTTGCCGATTATTTTCGCTTATCCGTTCTTCCAGCGTTACTTTGTACAGGGTCTGACGGTCGGAGCCGTTAAAGAGTAACCGAATCACTTCTACAGATGGAGGCATCGAAGGATGATGATATATAAGGATAAAAGCAAATCGGTGGAAGAGCGAGTAGAACATCTGCTGAGCTTAATGACCACGGAGGAAAAAGCGGGTCAACTCATCCAGCCCTTTGGCTGGCAGACCTATACGAATGATGAGGGAAACATCACGCTGAATGAATCCTTTAAGCAGCAGGTGGAAAACGGGGGCGTAGGCTCCCTGTATGGTGCGCTTCGTGCAGATCCATGGACGGGTGTTACGCTTGAAAATGGACTGTCTGCCAGAGAAGGGGCAGAAGCCGTAAACCTCATTCAGCGTCATGCTGTAGAGCATTCCAGACTGGGGATTCCCATTCTGATCGGAGAGGAATGCTCACACGGACATATGGCGATTGACGGTACAGTTTATCCGGTTCCCCTGCTCTTGGGCAGTACCTGGAACGTGGACCTGTACCGTGATATGTGCCGGGCGGTTGCCTGTGAGACGCGTGCTCAGGGCGGTGCGGTAACGTATTCCCCGGTACTGGATGTTGTACGTGATCCACGCTGGGGACGTACCGAGGAATGCTTTGGTGAAGACCCATACCTTATTGGCGAACTGGCTGTTGCATCCGTGCAAGGACTTCAGGGTGAAAGTTTGGACCAAGAGGATGCGGTAGCGGCTACACTGAAACACTTTGTCGGTTATGGAAGCTCGGAAGGTGGCCGCAATGCGGGACCTGTGCACATGGGCTGGCGTGAACTGCTGGAAGTAGATCTATATCCGTTCCGAAAAGCAGTTGAAGCAGGCGCTCAATCCATTATGCCGGCCTATAACGAAATCGACGGTATTCCGTGTACGGTAAATACGGAATTGCTGGATGATGTTCTGCGAAAAGAATGGGGCTTTGAAGGTCTGGTCATTACGGACTGCGGTGCCATCAACATGCTCGCAAGTGGGCATGATGTGGCGGCTGACGGGTTGGAAGCATCCGTACAGGCCATTCAGGCAGGTATTGATATGGAGATGTCCGGTGAGATGTTTGGACAATATCTGGTGCAGGCGATCTCGGAAGGAAAGCTTGAGATGCATGTACTGGATCAGGCTGTTCGCCGCGTGCTGTCGCTGAAGTTCAAGCTTGGACTGTTCGAGAAGCCTTATGTGGATGCTGATCGCGCGGCAGAAGTCATTGGCAGTGAAGAGCATATTCAACTGGCACGCCAATTGGCTGCGGAAGGTGTGGTCTTGCTCAAAAATGAAGCTGCAGCTCTACCTCTGTCGGCGGCAACAGCAGGCCGAATTGCTGTCATTGGTCCTAATGCAGACCAAGCCTACAACCAGTTGGGCGATTATACATCCCCCCAACCAAAATCCAAAGTGGCTACGGTGCTGGATGGCATCCGCGGTAAGCTTGCCGTTAGTGACAGTGGACACGCGGGAGAAGGATCAGATGGTCATTCGACGAATGTTGAAGCTGAGGTGCTCTACGCACCGGGTTGCCGTATCAAGGGCGATTCAAGGGAAGGGTTCGAGCATGCGATAGAAACGGCACGTCAGGCCGATACAGTCATCATGGTCGTTGGCGGCTCAAGTGCCCGTGATTTTGGTGAAGGAACGATCGATCTGAAGACCGGTGCTTCCAATGTGTCGGATAATTCATGGAATGACATGGAGTGCGGGGAAGGCATTGACCGTATGACGCTTGGACTCGCCGGAGTCCAGTTGGAGCTGATTCAGGAGATTCACAAGCTCGGCAAAACACTTATCATTGTCTATATCAACGGACGTCCGATCACCGAACCTTGGGTGGATGAACATGCCGATGCCATTCTGGAAGCATGGTATCCGGGCCAGGAGGGTGGGCACGCCATTGCGGACATTTTGTTCGGCGATGTGAATCCGTCCGGTAAATTGACAATCTCCATTCCGAAGCATGTGGGTCAATTACCGGTTTACTACAATGGCAAACGTTCACGTGGCAAGCGGTATGTGGAAGAGGATCTGGAGCCTCGTTATCCATTCGGATATGGGCTTAGCTATACTACATTTGATTACAGCAAGCCGAAGCTGAGTACGGAATCAATGACAGCAGACGATACGGTTACTGTATCGGTGGAGGTCACCAATACGGGGTCTTGCAGGGGTGCAGAAGTCATCCAGATGTATGTATCCGATGTGGTCAGCCGAGTGGCTCGTCCAGCCAAAGAACTGAAGGGATTTGCGAAAGTGAGTTTGGAACCCGGAGAGATGCAGACTGTAACCTTCCATATTGGAGCGGAGCAGCTGCAATATATCGGACGTGATCTCAAGCCTGTCGTTGAGCCAGGACAATTCCATATTCATATCGGAAGACATGTGAATGATACGCAGTTCACCGAGCTGACGGTAGAGGGGGCGTAAGGAAATGGAACGTATCAGACGATTTATTCGCGAGTTATCCGAACGTCAGTGGTTGGAGCAAATGGAGCTGCGCAGTTGGGACATCACTCGCGCTTATTATAAAGTACCAGGACAATATGAAGATCAGAAGGCCTATCCGGAAGGAGAGGGATTGGATCGTTTCCCGAGCGATCAGGGAACGACCTATTTCTTCCGTACGCGTCTGGAAGTTCCTGCCTCCTGGCAGCAGGAACCATACGGACTTGTATTTGAATCCGGCGGGGAAGGCCTGCTTCGGGTGAATGGACATTCCTATCAGGGGCTGGATCGCAATCATACGTATGTGACACTCAACCCTTCCCGAATCGGGACTCAACCTGAGCTTGAGATTGAGTTATTTGATCCGGTACCTGAGCCTGTAGATCCATTGAATCAGCAAGCGGTTATTCAGCCGCCGATTACATCGATCCGCAGTTTACTTGTGCGACCGAATGAACCTGTCCGCAGCCTGATGTACACGGTCACGATTGTGCGTGATTCTGCGGTGCTGCTTCCAGAAAGTGATTTCCGCCGTGTGCGCTTGGTGGAAGCGATCTATCGAGCGATGGATCAATTTGTTGGTCTGACAGAAGAGGCTGTCAAGCAGGGAAATGACATCTACAGTATCGAAGAAAGATTGATTCATGAAGTGCGTGAGATTGGTGGAAACGCCGAAGGCTTGGAACATATGGTGGGGCAATCGCATATCGATATTGCCTGGTTGTGGCCTGTACGTGAGACGATACGCAAGACCAGTCGAACATTCTCCACGGTGGATGCACTCATGAATGAATATCCCGATTATGTTTATTCCCAGAGCCAGCCTTTGCTGTATGCTTTTCTGAAAGAACATGATCCTGAACTGTATGAACGGGTGAAGAAACGTATTGCGGAAGGACGCTGGGAGCTGGTTGGCGGTATGTGGGTTGAGCCGGATCTGAACATTCCGAGCGGTGAATCCCTGATCCGTCAGATGTTATATGGTCAGCGCTTTTATATGGAGGAGTTCGGCAAAACATCACAGATTGAATGGCTGCCAGATACATTTGGTTATTGTGCTTCCCTGCCTCAGATTTTGAAGCATGGCAATGTCGAGTACTTTATGACGACCAAGCTCGGATGGAATGATACCAATGTGTTTCCATATGATCTGTTCCACTGGGTAGGTATTGATGGCACGCCCATCCTTTCCTATCTCAATCATGGTGTCAACGAGCACACGCTGCCGAAGGACATTCATGATCATTGGCAGTCTTACCGCGAGAAGGCGGCGCATCCGGAGCATATGCTTCTGTATGGGCATGGCGACGGCGGTGGTGGCGTAACACGAGAGATGCTGGAGTATGTGGATCGTTCGGAGTTGATGGTGGGACAGCCGAAGAATGGTTATAGTACCGCCGGTTCCTTTTTTGCCGGAATCGAGCAGGCACAGCCTGATCTTCCAAAATGGCATGGCGACCTGTATTTGGAGCTTCACCGGGGTACTTATACGACTCATGGCCGCAATAAACGCAACAACCGGAAGGCTGAGGTGCTTTATCGTGAAGCGGAGCTCTGGAACACCCTTGCGCTATCGCATATGGATGCACAGCAGGAAGCGGAAGTACGTTCGGCGCTGCATGATGGCTGGAAGCTGATATTGCTGAATCAATTTCATGATATTATCCCAGGCTCGGCCATTACGGAATCCTATGTAACTTCAGACGAGGAGTATGTTCGGGTATTTGAGTTAGGTAGAGCAGGACTGAATCAAGGGGTTGCCGAATTGATGAGGGAGATTAATACGCAGGGGCCAGAGGGTTCTGTCCCTTATGTTGTATTCAACAGTCTCGGCTGGAATCGAAGTGCAGTCATTCAACTTCAAATGCATGATGGGTTGGATCGTTACGTGATCGATGAAGAAGGTCAGCGTTTGCGAATGGATCGGGAAGATGGTCAAATTTCGATTCTGGTGACGGGCATTCCAGCGTTTGGGCATAAGACGATTTGGCTTGTACCGGAAAATGCAAGAGAAACGAATGTACGGGAAATGGCGAGCATTGCTGGCCAAAAGAACTTTACTGATACATGGGAAACAGAGTATTACCATGTGCAGTTTAACGATCGAGGCGAGATATCCCGCTTGTGGGACAAGACAGCAGAACGCGAGATTCTGAAGCCGGGTGAACGCGGCAATCAATTTTACTTTTTCCATGACCGTCCGACGCTCTGGGATGCCTGGGATATCGACAGCCGTTATGAGGCTCAGGTGGCTGGAAAAGTGGAGCTTGTGGAGAAGAAGCTGGTGCTGGCAGGCACGACGAAGGACGTGCTGCGCTTCCGTTGGAAGCTTCACCAGTCTGTGATTACACAGGATATGGTGTTCTATCATGACAATCGACGGATCGATTTCAAGACCCATGTGAGCTGGAATGAAGATCATAAATTGCTCAAAGTAGGCTTCCCGATCGATGTAGTGACTTCCAAAGCAACATATGAAATTCCATTCGGTGCATTGGAGCGTCCGACCCATCGCAACACGAGCTGGGAGCAAGCTCAGTATGAAGTGTGCGGACATCGCTTCGCAGATATAGCGGAGTATGGGTACGGTGTCAGTCTGCTCAATGACTGCAAATACGGATATGACGTACAGGAAAGCACGATTCGTCTCTCCTTGTTACGTGCGCCGAAATGGCCTGACCGGACTGCCGATCTCGGAGAACATGACTTCACCTATTCCCTGTATCCACATGAAGGTGACTGGAGAACTGCGCATACGGTACGACAAGCCGCTGAATTGAACACGGAAGTGACGGTACAACAAGTAGAGCAAACACAACAGCCACAGCAAGTGCAACCGATGGAACAGGTGCAGCAGAGTCAGAGCAAAGGGGCTGAAGTCGAACCAACAGTAACTGTGGCATACTCACGCCCAGGAAGTGGCTCATGGATTAATTTCGACAGCCAACATGTCATTCTAGACACGGTCAAACCGGCAGAGGATGGACACGGCACCGTACTTCGTTTCTATGAGTCATCAGGCAAACGCGAAAGCATCACATTGCAATGGCCGCATGCCTTTGAGCAAGCATATCACTCCAACGCACTGGAAGAACCGATCAAACCACTGGCCCATACCAATGGCCAGATTACATTATCTTTTAAACCTTACGAAATACAAACCGTGCTACTGCGGTAAACCTTTTTGAAATATTTTGAGCTATATAGGAGTAAACGTATTTACACGATAACGAAGAGGACAGAAAGAATTCGAAGAAGCGAAGCGTTCGCCTTTATCCCCGGATTTTACCCTTTTGAAAAGGGAATCAAAAAATCTGGGGATAACAGCGATCGGAGGATATTTCTGACCGCGCAGTGGTCCCGTGTTAATTTTTTGTTTCATCCTTAATAGCTACACCATTCAATTTGTTTAAGGAGTGCACTCATTCATGGAACAATTCAGATTACCCAAAATACCGATGCCGCCTGTTGCGTTGCCACAAGCCATTCAGGCTGTAATGGAAGAAGCGGAGCAGAAGTTGGCGCATCGACCGAAGCTGCTTCAATTATTTAAGAACTGTTTTCCCAATACGATTGAAACGACAACGAAGTTAATGGATGACGGCACGACCTTTGTCATCACGGGCGATATTCCAGCTTCCTGGCTGCGTGATTCCGTGGAGCAAGTGGTGCACTATATTCCGTTTTCGAAGGAAGATGCAGATCTGCAACGGATCATTGGCGGTTTGATCAAGCGCCACATCCAGTACGTTCATATTGATCCGTATGCCAATGCCTTCAATGAGACAGCCAATGACTGGCACTGGAACACAACCGACGTGACGGAGATGTCACCTTGGGTATGGGAGCGCAAATTCGAGATTGATTCCCTGTGCTTTGTTATCCGTCTGGCTTATTTATATTGGAAAGAAACCGAATTGACGGATATTTTTGATTCCAGCTTCAAAGCAGCAATGCTCAAAATCGTGGATTTGTTCCGGGTGGAGCAGCATCACATGGAGCAATCACCATATAGCTTTACCCGTAATAACGGCATTGCTACGGATTCGATCCGCAATAATGGACGAGGCATGCCCGTCAATTACACAGGCATGATCTGGTCTGGATTCCGTTCCAGTGATGATGCATGTGATTTCCACTACAACATTCCTGGCAATATGTTTGCCGTTGTTGCCCTGCGTCAGATGCAGGAGTTCGCGGAGTGGGTATTCCGTGACATGGCACTTCTGCAGGAGCTTAAGGATCTGGAAGCTGAAGTAGATCATGGTATTCAGCTTTACGGGATTTACCGTCATCCTGAATTTGGCCCGATCTACGCGTATGAGACGGATGGCTTCGGCAACTACTGCCTGATGGATGATGCGGGTACACCGGGACTGATGTCCATTCCTTACCTTGGCTATGTCACAGCGGATGATCCGATCTATCAGAATACGAGACGTTTTGCGCTCAGCAAAGAGAATCCGTTCTATTATGAAGGCAAAGTTGCCAAAGGAATCGGCAGCCCGCATACACCACCGGATTACATCTGGCATATGGGTCTGTCCATGCAGGGGTTAACGGCCCAGTCTGCTGAAGAGAAGCTGGAGATCATTCGGATGCTGGAAGCAACGGATGCAGATACAGGGTATATGCATGAAGGTTTCCATGTCGATGATCCGACGATTTTTACGAGAAAATGGTTTGCCTGGTCCAACAGCCTGTTCTCCCAGTTGGTCTATAAATCCATGAAGGATGGCCTGCTATGAGTAGCGCACAGGTTAAAGGAAGCAAGCTGATTATTTTCTCTGATCCAGCGTTTCCGTTGGAAGGTGCTTTGCCAACGCAAGGTGCTCTTGAATCATGGAAAGCATCAGAAGAGATCATCGTTGTGGGTGCGGGTGAATTGGCTTCGGCTTTGAGCAAAACGGCGGGTGAAGGGTGTTTCGTGAATCTGCATGCACCCTATTTTCCCAAATCGGCTTGGACTGAAATTTCCGCTTTTCTTCATCAGGGCGGAAGCCTGATCAGCATTGGTGGGGCACCTTTCAAGCGTCCTGTACGCCAGGAGAACGAGGCATGGGTTTCCGAGTCGGAACAAACGGCGTATCACCAGGAACTTTACATTCATGAGGCGTTAAAGGTATCCGCAGCCAAAGTGGATTCACTCACTTCATCCGAAGATATTCCGCTGCTTGCAGGCAAGGAGGATCTGTTCGAGATTGCGGATACGTGGAATCTGGTACCTCATACAACCAAAACAAGCGATTTGCCACACCAGATGGGTTCATCAGGTCCGATGAGTACCCAGATTTCTCCGCTGCTGCGAGGACAAAGCAAGGATGGACGCAGCATCACTGCCCCAATCGTATTATGGGAAAACTCCCGCAGTACGTTTGCCGGTTCGCGCTGGCTGTTTGTGCATCTGCCTTTGACGGCTACCTTCTGGGAACAGAACGGAGCAGTCGAAATGGTGAACTGGGCGCAGTATTGCGCCAAAGGTGTAACCGAACTATCTCTGAAGCCGAACTATGCTTCGTATGAACTGGGTGAACGAGCTTCACTGATCCTCCAAACCCAAATTCTACAGCGTGCGGGTAGCAGAAGAAGTGAGCCGGAACTTTGGACGTTTGATCTAACAGTTGAACGGGAAGATCGTACAAACGGCACGGTAGAGAAGGTATGGAATCATCAACTGGAGATGGAACTTTCCGGCGAACAGCGTTTTGAACGTATTCTTCTTCCGGTTTCAATCGAGAGCGGGCTGTACCGAATCGTCGGTCGTGTTCAGGCACCTGATGGAGAAGTTCGCATACTGCGGCAGGGCTTCTGGGGTCAGGACGCAGCCTTGTTGGCAGAAGGGGAAGTCATTACACGCAGCAGAGATTATTTTATCAAAGACGGTCGTCCGCTGCCTGTTGTTGGTATGACCTACATGACCTCTGACGTGGCACGGAAATTCCTGTTCCTTCCTAATGCGGATGTGTGGGATCGAGATATGACACAGATGGCGAAAGCCGGCATTAACTGGATCCGTACCGGAATCTGGACTGCCTATCGCAACATGATGCAGGTGGATGGACACATGTCCGAGGATGTACTGCGCGCAATTGATGCGTTCCTGTTAACGGCAAAACGGCATGGCCTTCAAGTGACGTTCACCTTTTTCTCTTTTACACCTGAGACGTGGGAAGGAACGAATCCATATCTGGACCCGCAGAGCGTAGATGCACAGAAACGATTCATCCGCAGCATTGTCAGTCGTCACAGACATTCCACACATGTGGACTGGGATTTGATTAATGAACCGTCGATGTTTGATCCTGTGCGCATATTCTCGAATGGTCCACGTTCGGCACGAGATTCGTATGAGCAGCTGGCGTTTATCGAGTGGCTTCAGCAGCGTCATCAGACGATTGAAGCGCTTCAGGAGGCATGGAACATGTCACCTAAGCAGCTCCCGGACTTTACGGCAGCAGTCATTCCAGAGCCGGAAGAGATCAATTTCGATGTTCAGGATATGCACAAGGCTAAAAAAGGAACACGCTGGCTCGATTACTGTCTCTTCTCGATGGAGATGCATAATGTTTGGGCAAGAGAGCTTGTAGGCACAATCAAGGATCTCGTTCCTGATCACCTGGTTACCGTTGGACAGGATGAAGCTCTTGGAGCACAGCGGCCTTCACCGTTCTTCTATGAACAGGAAGTGGATTATACTACGGTGCATTCCTGGTGGCTCAACGATGACCTGATCTGGGACGGTATTTTTGCCAAAACACCACATAAACCAAATCTCATTCAGGAGACAGGTATCATGTATGTGGAAACCCCGGATGGCCGTGCCAAACGCACAGAGGAAGAGCTTCACAGCATTCTGGAGCGCAAATACGCCTATGCCTTCTCAACAGGCGGAGCCGGAGCCGTGCAGTGGATCTGGAATACCAACTTCTATATGGATAATGCCAATGAATCTCATATCGGGGCGCTGCGAGCGGACGGTACGGAAAAACCTGAGGCCGATGTATCTTATGATTTTGGCCGATTCATGGAACAGATTCGAGACCTGTTTACCGATCGTGAGCTGGAGGAAGTGGCGGTGGTCTTTCCGTATTCCAACGACTTCTCGAACCGTGCCCTTGCCTATGATGCAACAACGAAACTTACTCGTGTGATGGCTTATGAGCTGAAGCTGCCGTTCCGGGCTGTATCCGAGTATCATCTGGAAGCATTGAAGCAGCAGCCACCGAAGCTGATCATGGTTCCGAGTCCGCACAACATGGACAACGGTGCGTTAAGCGAGCTGCTGAACTTCGCAAAGAATGAAGGAGCCACACTGCTTATTACCGGACCGCTTGGGTTGGATGCCTATTGGAAAAGAAGTAACCGGGCAGATCATCTTGTCGGCGAGCGCAGTCTGGGCAACGTACAGCGCGAAGAAATGCTGAATATTAACGGGGTGAATCACCGCGTCACATATGGTCGTCGCCGGATTGCTGAGGTGGCGAAGGAAACGCTGCTTCATGCGGAGAATCATACACCTGATGAAGTATTAATGCTGCCATTAGGCAAAGGCAAGCTGATCTGGAGTCCGCTGCCGCTGGAACTGAACGGACGGGATGAGCCGCTTGCTGATCTGTATCGATATGCGTCAGAAGTGGCTGGCATTGAACATGAACTGGAATGGGTATCTGGCGGTGATCTGGCAGGAATTTATGGCCGGAAGTTGAGCTTCCCGAAAGGGAATCTGTACGTATTCGTGTCAGAGTTCGCTTGGGATCATGAGGTGAAAGTCAGAGATACGCGTTCGGGAGTCCTGTATACGTTCCTGCTGGAGAAGAATCGCTCCGTGCTGTTTGCCACAGATAATGCGGGACAGCTGCAAGCCGTGTATCGTCCGGATGAGGTAGAGATTGTACAACAAGAGGTAGAGGGGGAATAATGCAATGACTAAACCGACAAGCAAATCGAAGAGAGCACATATTATTTCTCATACGCACTGGGATCGGGAATGGTATCTGCCGTATGAGAAGCACCATATGCGATTGGTTCAACTGGTGGATTCATTACTGGATCAGCTCGATCAGGGGCCGGATTTCAAAAGCTTTTATCTGGACGGCCAGACGATCATCATCGACGACTATCTCCAGGTTCGACCTGAGCAGAAGGAACGGCTGGAGAAGCATATTCGTGATGGACGAATTGTCATTGGACCATGGTATATCCTGCAGGATGCCTTCCTGACGAGTGGTGAAGCCAACGTACGTAACATGCAGGTCGGACATCGGGATGCAAAGCGTTACGGAACCCCCTCAAAGATCGGATACTTCCCCGATACCTTTGGACTGGTGGGGCAGACACCGCAGCTTATGCTGCAATCGGGCATCGATAATGTCTTCTTCGGACGGGGCGTGAAGCCAACGGGATTCAACAACACGGTGTCTGACGACGGATATGAATCCAGCTTCTCGGAGCTGATGTGGGAAGGACCGGATGGATCGAAAGTGCTGGGTGTTTTGTTTGCCAACTGGTACTCCAATGGTAATGAGGTTCCAGTGGACGAGGCTTCAGCACGCAAGTTCTGGGAAACCAAGCTTGCAGATGCGGAGAAATATGCATCGACGAATGAATTGCTGTACATGAACGGATGTGATCATCAGCCAATTCAGAAGGATCTGCCCGAAGCCATTCGTATGGCTGAACAGTTGTATCCTGATATCGAGTTTGTTCACTCCAACTTCCCGGACTATTTGTCAGCACTGAAAGAATCTGCGGTTCAGGAGCTGTCTGTTGTAAAAGGAGAGCTGCGCAGCCAACGTACCGATGGCTGGGGCACCCTGGTGAACACAGCTTCGGCTCGCGTTTATCTGAAACAGATGAATCAACTGGGACAAGCCATGCTGGAAAAGGTGGCTGAGCCACTGGCTTCGTTCGCACACCTGCTGGGTCATCCTTATCCGCATGATCAGTTCACCTATGCCTGGAAAACGTTGATGCAGAACCATCCGCATGACAGCATCTGTGGCTGCAGCGTAGATGAGGTGCATCGCGAGATGGTCACACGCTTTGATAAGAGCCGTCATGTCGCTGAGGCCTTGATTGAGGATAGCACCAGCCAAATCGCCGCTGCGGTGGATACCTCAACATTCGAGCAGTATGGTGAAGAAGCACGTCCTGTAGTTGTGTTTAACACATCGGGATGGGAGCGCAGCGGTGTGGTTCATATGGAACTGGATGTGGCCCGTCTGTACTTCCGCGAAGGTTTTTCATTGGAAGATATGGCTGCCAAAATGAACGCCATCGACCTGTCAGGACGTATACTGGTGGATGAAAAAGGTAATCCAGTTCCGTGTACGGTAGAGGATCTGGGTCTGCAATTCGGCTATGATCTGCCGGATGATCGATTCCGTCAGCCATACAGCTGTCGTCGGGTCAGCATTACGTTTGAAGCAGGGAACGTGCCTGCACTTGGTTTGAAGACATATGCTTTGGTTCGTATGGACCGCAATGCTGCGAATGCCACGAATGCTGTCGCTGGAGAGTCTGTGGATACCACTGCGGATTCGACTACACTGCTGCGTGGCGAGCGTGGTATGGAAAATGAATATTTGATCGTAAATATTGCGGACAACGGGTCTTTTGCACTTACGGATAAACGGTCAGGCCGGACGTACAAGGATCTTGGCGTGTATGAAAATGTCGGTGATATTGGCAACGAGTACATGTTCAAACAGCCGGAGAACGAAGTGGCGTTGACTACGAAGGAGCTTCAGGCAGAGATTCGGGTCATCGAAGATGCGCCTTACAGAGCATCCTACGAAATTGTTCATCATTGGGAAATTCCTGAATCCGCCGACGAAACGCTTGATCGTGAGCAGCGGGAACTGATCTATTACCCGCATCGCAAAGCGCAACGTTCCAAGGAACTGGTTACGCTGAAGATCCGAACCATTGTGTCTTTAAGTCGCAGTGGAAAAGGCGTCAAGCTCGAAACAACCTTCAACAATCAGGCGAAGGATCATCGGGTGCGGGCACTCTTCCCGACGGATCTGACAGCAGCTGTTCATCACGTGGACTCGATGTTCGAAATTGCTACTCGCGATAATACACCTGCACCGGAATGGCAGAATCCGAGCAATACCCAGCATCAGCAAAGTTTTGTTGATGTGAGCGAGGATCAGGCTGGATTGGTTGTAGCCAATCTGGGTCTGAATGAATATGAGGTTCTTGAGGATGGACGGAATACGATTGCCGTGACATTGCTTCGTGCGGTGGGAGAGCTTGGAGACTGGGGATTGTTCCCGACACCGGAAGCTCAGTGTCTCGGAGAGCATTCCTTCCAGCTGGAGATCATCCCTCATGACGGGAACGGAGCTACCTCCGGAGCATACATTGAAGCTTACCAGTTCCAGATTCCATGGACAGTGGCTCAGACGAACGTACACCCAGGTTTCCTGACACCAAGCAGCACACCGTTTGAGTGGCAAGGGGACGGCATGGCGTTTTCTTCACTGAAGGTAAACGAGGATTCGGGTGATCTGATGATGCGCTGGTATAATATGAGATCCAATACGACGGAATTGAAGTTTGCTGCTTCTGAGTCCATCCCGCAAGCATTGGCAGACGCATATCAGAGCAACATTCTGGAGGAAGAGACAGGCAAGCTGAATGTTTCTATTATAAATGAATCCTCGGCTGCTTTGATTAGCAAGGAATGGGCTTTGCAGGCGGGACCTTGTGAGATTGTCACCGTGGGGTTGCGTCGTTAATTTGGCAAGCGTCATCCGGATCAATTCTTTGTGTTGAGTCTACCTGAAGTTCTGCGTACTGTCATGGAATGGATAATGTTTTTTCCAGCTGAAAATGTTGAGTTATTCCTCAAGTTTATATAGAATGAACAGTAGCATTACAAGCGATCGAAGGTTACCCTGCCATCACGATGGTCATCGTAAAATTCAATTGTTCATTCTATATTGAAACTATTAAGGAGGCTTGAAGCCATGGAATCCTTGGGAGGACTGCTTCAGCAGCTGAATCCTTCCTTTCGTGAACAGTCGCGGCGGATTGCGGCGGAATTGATGGAAGATCCGTACGTACGCGAATTCCGCGCAGGTCATCCTGAACTGAAAGATGCACAGCTTATGACCGATCTGAGCAAGCTGTATCAGTATGCCAAAGATTCGAAGAACTGTGCCAATTGTCCGGGGCTCGACAACTGTCCTAACGATTTCCAGGGTCACTTTTGCAAACTGGAAGTAGAGCATTTTAACGGTAAACCCGAAATTATAGATAAAAAAGCACCTTGTTCCAAACATATCGCCCGGCAAAATGAGCATGTCATCAAGCAAAGAATTCGCAGTTTCTATGTGGACGAGCGTGCGCTCAATGCAGGATATAACGATGTGGAAATTATGGGCAAGGATCGGATGCGTGCTCCGGCGGTGAACCAGGTTCTGCGTTATATTAACGAGACCAAGGAAAATGGATTGTCTCCGCAAGGACTGTTTTTGGAAGGATCATTTGGAACGGGCAAGACGTTTCTGATGTGTTATCTGCTGCATGAACTCGCGGTTGTGGGCCACACGGGTGTCATTATCTACATGCCTGACTTTGTGGAGGATCTGAAATCCATGATCAGTGAAGGAAACAAGCTGAAGGAAACGACGGATATTCTGAAAAGCTGTGATCTGCTCATCTTTGATGATATTGGGGCAGAGAATCTGAACCCATGGGTTCGGGATCATGTGATGGGTTCCATTCTGAATTACCGTATGAATCGCAAGCCTACATTTTATACGTCCAACTACAACTTGGATGGGCTGGAGAAACATCTTAGCTTCACCAGCAGGGACGGCGAGGAAATGAACAAAGGCCAGCGTTTGATGGACCGGATTCGTCCGTTTGTTGATGTCATCTCGGTTCGGGGTGAGAATCAACGGGGCAAACGTTAAACCTATTATGTCACCGATCTTATCTGATTATTTTTACACATATAGTCGAGTCCCAAAAAAAGCCTGGCTTTCGCATTGTCGCGAAAACCGGGCTTTTCTGGCCTGCGTGCAGCCTGAAGATCCTATTCGGTCAGAAATTTGAAGATAACCATTCCGAAAAAGATGACCGTCATCAGGCCGGCCATGCCAGTAACACCCGCTATAAGATCAAACAGATCGTTACGGGGTTCCTCGTTCACATGTTCACGCGGGTCGTTGATTCGCACATTTGCATCCATGGTATTGCCTCCTTATGGGGATTACAGCTTGCCCTTACAGGGAGCTGAAGCCCGGAGTAATTTTAGTATACTTGGAAAAGAAAGCGTTTGTAAAGATTTTGCAGCGAACCTGCCAAGTTCTTCAATTGTGAAGATTTGATGTTGGGAAGATGAACATTGATGCGTTCATTTCACAAGTTTAAAGTACCTGTGTTATACTGGAAGTGTCGTTCACGACGTTACAGGTTAAAATAAACCGTAAGTATATATAAGGAGGACAATTTCATGGCTATTGTTAACGTATCCGATCAATCCTTTAACGCTGAAGTCGAAGGCGAAGGAACGGTTCTTGTTGATTTTTGGGCGCCTTGGTGTGGTCCTTGTAAAATGCTCGCTCCAATCCTGGAAGAGCTGTCCACTGAAGTTGGCGATGCAGTGAAAATTGCTAAAGTCAATGTGGACGAAAATCCGGAATCTGCTTCCCGCTTCGGCGTAATGAGCATTCCAACTTTGATCTTCTTCAAAGACGGTCAACCAGTTGATAAAGTGGTTGGTCTGAACTCGAAAGATGCTCTCAAAGGAATTATCGCAAAACACCAATAAGTTACCAGGCTTACACATACGCCTCCGGTTATGCGCCGGGGGCGTTTTGCGTCGAAACCTTTTATATAGGACAATATAAAGTATAATTATTTTTACACGATAACGTGGAGTGTAGAAGCAATCTGGAGAAGCGCAGCGTTCCCATTTATTCTAAGACTTTTCCCTTATATATTATTGGATCAAATTATTTACACAGTAACGGAGAGGACAGAAAAAATCTGGAAAAGCGGAGCGGTCGCATTTATCACCGGATTTTCCCTTTGAAAAAAGGGAATCGAAAAAATATGGGGATAACAGCGATTGGAAGGTTGTTCTGTCATCGTAGTGTCAGTGTGAAATATCTTTTAGTTCAATTAAAATAGAAGGGGACTCATAGAATATTCGGGATAATGACGATCGAAAGATGGTATTGCAATTGGAGTGGTACAATGTAACCTTTTATTTATACTTTTTTCGGGAAGGAGGACCCACCGAATTATGGATGAATTCCTTACAAACGTGCAGGAACAGGAGAAGGCACTGGAGCAGATCCGCCACAAGCTGGCTTTGCTGCCCGACATGTCCGGCTGTTACCTGATGAAAAACAGTGAAGGTACCATTATTTATGTAGGTAAGGCCAAAGTGCTGAAGAATCGCGTAAGATCTTATTTTATCGGCAGTCATAATGGGAAGACCCAGCGCCTGGTGTCCGAAATCCGTGATTTCGAATATATCGTTACTGGCAGTAACATGGAAGCGCTCATTCTGGAGTGTAACCTGATCAAAAAACATATGCCGCGGTATAACGTGCTGCTCAAGGATGACAAGACATTTCCTTACCTTAAAATTACGAATGAAAAGCATCCCCGGCTCGAAGTGACCCGGCGTGTGCTCAAAGATAAAGCCAAATACTTCGGACCTTATCCGAACTCGTATGCGGCACACCAAACGAAAAAGCTGCTTGACCGGATGTATCCGCTGCGCAAATGCGGCGTAATGCCAAAGGAAGTTTGCCTGTATTACCATATGGGTCAGTGTCTGGCTCCATGTGTACAAGAAGTGGGCAAGGAGCAGTATGATGAGATCTCCCAGGAGATCAGTTCCTTTCTGAGCGGCGGGCATGAAGAGATCAAGAAGGATTTGCAGCGCAAAATGCAGGAAGCGGCTGAGGACCTTTATTTTGAACGTGCCAAGGAGCTTCGGGATCAGGTCATCGCCATTGACGCGATGATGGAAAAACAGAAAATTACGATGGCGGACGCCAGAGACCGCGACGTATTTGGTTTTGCCATTGATAAAGGCTGGATGTGTGTCCAGATTTTATATATGCGTCAAGGGAAAATGATCGAACGCCACGTATCAACGTTCCCGTTTTACGGTGAGGCATACAGTGATTTTATGTCTTACGTGACCCAGTACTATAGTGATAATCCAGCATTGCCGCAGGAAATTTTACTGCCGGAAATGCCGAAGAATCTGGAAGATGGTGAAGTCAACGAGGATGCTGTATCTGATGCTGATGGAGCGCGATCTGCGGCCGTGACAGCTGAATCAGAACAGACAGCACGGTTAACACAAGATTCAACTATGGAGCCCCGTGTTGCCGAATCCCGTGCATCTTATGGAGATATCCAGCCAGAGGTAGATCTAGAAGAAGCTGCGATGGTCATTCAGGACAACGCTGTTGCTGAGGCGGATGTTATGGCTGATAAACAGTCCCCAGGCCTCGAAGATCCTTCTCAGGTCGCAGCTGCATTGCAGGAATGGCTGGAAATCAAAGTCCACATCCCGCAGCGTGGGTTGAAACGGCAGATGATTACGATGGCGGTAGATAACGCACGCGTAGCGTTGGAGGAGAAATTCCGTCTGATCGAGCGCAACGAAGAGCGAACCTCAAAGGCCTCGGAAGGCTTGGGACGTTGGATTGGCCTGGATCAGCTGCGCCGGATCGAAGCATTTGATAACTCAAACATCCAGGGAACCAACCCGGTATCTGCGATGATTGTATTTACCGATGGCAAACCGGATAAGAAAGAATACCGCAAGTATAAAGTGCGCTCGGTAGAAGGGCCAGATGATTATGAAACGATGCGAGAAGTTATCCGCCGCCGTTACGAGCGGGTGCTGAAAGAAAACTTGACCCAGCCTGACCTGATTGTTGTCGATGGAGGCAAAGGCCAGATTTCGGCCGCCGTGGACATTTTGGAGAATGAATTGGGATTGTTTATTCCGGTATGTGGTTTGGTGAAGGATGCGAAGCACAAGACCTCGCAACTAATGATCGGCAATCCGCCGGAAGTCATTTCCTTGCCACGTGACAGTCAGGAGTTCTACCTGTTGCAGCGGATTCAGGAAGAGGTCCACCGTTTTGCAATTTCATTCCACCGGGAGCAGCGCGGAAAGTCGATGGTGACTTCCCGTCTGGATGCTATTCCAGGGATCGGTGAAAAGCGGCGCAAGCTGCTGCTGAAGCATTTTGGCTCTTTACGCAAAATAAAAGAGGCCAGCGTCGAAGACTTCCGGCCTCTATCGATTGGTGACAAGCTTGCGAATCAGATTATTGCAGCACTTCGTGATGAGGAGTCGTGACATACGGCTTCTCTTTTTGTTTTGGATTCATCTTGTAGATGACATAACCAACAATGGCCGGAAGCACAATCCAGAAGAGTCCCGCGGAAATGTTGAGCACATCCCCCATGAAGATCAGGCTCAGGCCCATCAGCAAGCTGTCAAAGATAACATGTGCGAATACAACGGCGATGAAGCCGTGACGCAGCATAATCAGACTGAACAAGAGTCCAATCACTGTCAGCTCAATCGGACGGGTAATGACCGGATAGATGGGATACAAGGTGTGGCCCAGTGCCCAGATCAATGTGGGGATGAGGCAGGCAATAAACGTGTTTCGCACAACCTTTTGCATCATGCGAATCCCAAACAGACGATAGACCGTTTCCTCACCAATCCCGGCCATCCAGGCCATAATCGGGAAGATCCAGGCATAACTCATGTTGTACGTGGACTGATCAGCCGACGTCGTCGACCAACTTCCAATACTCCGCTCCAGAATAAAGAACAGTACAGATTGCACGCCCAGCAGAATCAATGCCCACAGGTAACCTGTATACATACTGTGCAGTACATATTTTCCGTATCCGGGCTCTTTGGCCCGAGGCCAAGGATTCAGACCGATTTTGCGCCACATGCCGTCACCGGCAACGAGCGACAGATAGATGGTTGCACTCATGACCAGCGTGATCCCAGCTTGCATGACCATTAGGAAGGTCAGCATAAAGTTCGATAGCCCTTGCGCCTGAAATAGCGGCATCATGTTCAGTGTGCCAATCACGGAAGCCGCAAAGTACACCAGGGACAAGACGATTCCGCGTTTAAATGACGTATGTGCTCTCGTCAGAATACTGTAGATGATCGCGAGCACGCCCAGCACAAAGGTCAGAAAAGCATAACCACCGTAAGTCATCCAGTTGGCTTGGCGGGTCTGATTTTGTACATAGTCGGTATGGGAGACAGGGACCGAGAAGACCGATTCAAAGGAGCGTACCGCTCCGTTTTCAAACGTAAAGTTCAGTTCCAGCTTGGAATCTCCAATTTGCTTTTCATTATCCGTGTATTTCAGTCCCGCTTCTTCTTCACGGGTGTCCAGCTGAAGTTTCGGTACATTATACCCGAATTCGCCAAGAACACCAGCGGCTAGCTGCTCTTTCTCATTTAAAGAAAGGTTATCTTCGGCTAAACGTTGGGCAGCATTCACTTTACTTTTGTCCTGCTCAGCCTCGATGGATGCATAAAGGGAAGAAGGGAGCTCACGCTTGAAGCCGACCACTTTTCCTGTTCTCATATGTACGTCAACATTCAAATAACCGCCTTTGTCCTGATCGGGCAAACGAACGCGGTACACATCGTAAGGATAGGTTGTTTCCCATTTCTTGTTATAGGTTTCTAACTGTTTGGTTTTAGCCATATACCCATAGATATCGGAATGGGTTTGGTATGTCACCAACTCGTTTCCAGTCTTCGTCGGCAGGGTATAATCGGGTAGAGAAGCTGCAAAAGATCGAGCCGACTCCGCCGCTTTCTCCTTGCTTATGAAGGATGTAGACTGGATATCAGTCGTTTGCGATGAGGTGGCAGGGAAGATTTGAAAAACAAAAAACAGAATCAGGCCAATCGCCGCAAGCAACCCTAAACGCTTGAAGTTAGCTTTGAGTACCAAAGGCTGCCCTAAGGGATTCATTTAATATTGTTCCTCCTTTATTAATATGGATATTAAAGTAAAGATAGCACAGCCCAAGCCCCGAATGCCAATGGTGAAACGAGAAGCGGTGCAAATGCATGAAAACGAATGAAAATGATCGAAACAATCTGATCTATCCGTCGCCATATCTGAGTTTTTCCCTTTTTGACGGAATTCGATGCTATTTACACAAAAATCGTTTTGTATACAAACGCCGCAGCGCTTATAATTTTGAATCAAATGTCCAATATTCCGCATGTCTTTAGGCTAACAAGGGAACGAATAGAATGTATTCCAACCTAATGTTATGTGATGCAACGATAATTCATACATGTTTACGCTCCGAAATGGAGCTTTCCAAGTGCTTGGGTATTACGAAGAGCGTTATGGAAAAGCGCTTCGGAGAAAGGCTCCACGTCGTGGAGTCATTTTCTTTTTGGCAGAGGTGGATGATACTCAAGTGAAAATGAATGTTCAATGGATGCGGCTATCGCCACCCCGAATTCTGGTCCTCGGGTTCGCAGGTATTATATTGCTCGGGACACTTCTGCTGATGCTTCCGGCATCCAGTCGAAGCGGGGTCAGCCTTCCTTTTATTGATGCGCTCTTCACCGCGACTTCCGCAGTCTGTGTTACAGGGCTGGTTGTCGTGGACACGGGAACTCACTTTTCGACGCTGGGGCAGGTCGTGATTGCAATCCTGATTCAAATTGGCGGACTCGGCTTTATGACGATGTCCACACTGGTGGCCATTGCATTCAAACGACGCATCTCTCTGCGTGAGCGCTTGATTTTACAGGAGGCGATGAACCAGAGCACGATGGAAGGGATCGTCCGCCTTATTCGTAAGGTTGTAGTCTATTCGCTCATACTGGAAGGCATATGTGGCACACTGTTTGCCATTCGCTGGTCGTTTGATATGCCGCTAGGGCAGGCAATATATTATGGATATTGGCATGCCATCTCCATGTTTAACAATGCTGGGTTCGACATGTTTGGAGAATTCCGCAGCTTTACCGGCTATGTGTATGATCCGCTCGTCAATTTTACAGCTATGTTCCTGATTGTTTCCGGCGGCATTGGCTTTGTTGTTCTGTCTGATCTGGTGGAGTATCGGAGGACGAAGAAGCTGTCGCTGCACTCCAAGGTGGTGCTGCTGACGACAGGATTGTTAATCGTATTTGGTGCATTGGTTATTTTTGTATTTGAATTCAGCAATCCCCGTACATTAGGTGGCCTGAACTGGGGTGGCAAAATATTGGGTTCTTTCTTCCAGTCCATCACGCCGCGAACAGCGGGTGCTAATACGTTAGACATCGCCGGGCTGAGGCAGGCAACGCAATTTTTCATCATTATATTAATGTTTATCGGGGCTTCTCCAGGTTCCACAGGAGGCGGGATCAAAACGACCACCTTTATGATTATGATCGGGGCTGTTGTAGCGATGATTCGTGGGAGGGAAGATATCGTCTTTTTCAGGTTCCGGCTCTTACAGGAACGGATTTTCAAAGCATTGACGATTACGCTCCTTGCACTGTTGATGATTATCGCGGTTACGATGGTGCTCAGTACAACGGAAGACAGCAGTTTTCTGACGATTTTATTTGAGACGACATCAGCTTTTAGTACGGTCGGTTTGTCTATGGGACTTACGCTGAAGCTGACCACGATCGGCAAGATTTTGATTTGTTTCACCATGTTTGCAGGGCGTCTTGGGCCGATTACACTCGCGTATGCACTTGGACAGAAAAAGGGTAAAGAATTGTACAGGTATCCGGAAGGCAAAATGATTATTGGATAAGGGGTTCGTGAAGAACAATGAAAACACAGCAGTTTGCGGTGATTGGGCTTGGGCGCTTTGGCTCCAGCCTGGCACAGGAATTAATGGAACTTGGATATGAAGTGCTGGGTATCGATAAAAATGAAGAAGTCGTCGATGACATGAGTGAATTGGTCACCCATGCCGTCGTCGCGGATTCGACGGATGAGGAAGTGCTGCGCTCCCTGGGCATCCGCAATTTTGACTGCTGTATCGTTGCCATCGGGGCGGATATCCAGACCAGTATTCTCACTGCCATTTTACTGAAGGAACTCGGTGTGAAAACGGTTGTGGCGAAAGCTATTTCGGTTCTTCATGGACGGGCACTGGACAAGCTGGGGATCGATCGTGTCGTTTATCCAGAGCGTGACATGGGAATCCGGGTTGCCCACCAACTTGTTACCCCGAATCTGCTGGATTATATCGAATTGTCCGATGATTACAGTATTGTGGAGATGAAGGTTCCAGCCTGTCTACACAATAAAACGCTGTCCACGCTAAATGCACGAGTGCGCTTTGGTTGCAGCATTGTAGCTTTGCAAAAGGAAGCCGGGGTCATTATTGCCCCGACTGCACTGGACTCGCTCCAGATGGGTGACATTATGGTCATTATCGGTATGAATGATGACATTGACCGGTTTGAGGAAGAAGTGATCAGCCAGGAGAGCTGATTCCTTGAAACGGCAAGATGACTGCTGAGCGTGGAGCTCAGCTAATATATGAATGCTAAGGCGTCGTAGTCCTCCGTGAGGGCAGCGGCGCCTTTGCTGTAAAGAGCGCAGCCGTTTCCCTGACCCACTGTCTGGAGGTTTGGCTGAGGTTTTCCTTTTCCCCGTAGATCATGCAGGTCGTACGCCGTGTCTGTTGCAGCTGAGGCAGATATACAGAGACGAGATCATTATCCGCAAGCAATTGAGGGCGGAGATATGACTTGGGAAGCAGTGCTGCGGCTTTGCAGGTAGGCAGAAGGCGAACGATCGCTTCAAAGGAATCGATCTCCATGCGAATATCCGGCATCACGGCGCAGCGCTGGAAGAGGTCGTCGGTTAATTTGCGGTACCATGTCCCTTTGGAGAACGTAATCATCGGCAGGTCCTGCAAATGCTCCATGCCGGCCTCCTTGCCAGACAATGGATGCGTCAATGGTACAACCAGCTCCAGATGATCATCGAAGAGCGGCACACAGTTCAGACCGGCCTCGCTAATAGAAGACGCAACGATGCCCACATCCGCTTTTTTATCCCGGACAAAAGAGACAATTTCATGCGTTTTTCCTGTCACCAGCTTGATTTCCGCATTAGGATGTTTCTCCATAAAGGCATTAACCAGCGGAGGCAATGTAGTTTGAAGGGTCGTCAGACTGGCTCCAAGCGTAATTGAGCTTTGCTCTTCGTCCTTATACTGCGCCAGCATGGTCAGAAATTTCTGCTGCTGCTGTTTCTGCTCTATCGCGAAAGTGTAGGCGACCTGACCTACGCTAGTTAATTCGAGTCGTTTACCACGGCGATGAAAGAGCGCCACCCCGAGTTCATCCTCCAATTTGGCGATTTTGCGTGATAGTGCGGGCTGTGAAAGATTCAGCAATTTTGATGCGCGGTTCAGACTGGACTGCTCCACAACCGCCGCAAATGCGTTTAGTTCTTCGAACATGAGCACTAACCTCTTTTCTAATGAAGGTACTTTGCGTGAGGCATCTCCTTGTCAAATATTTCTCCATGTTGTATGGCCTGCACGACCGATGTTTATAACTTATACCTATAGGTTATAACATTTAATAATTATATTGCAATTCCCTTATAAGAAAAAAAGGAGTAACATGAACCGTGACACAAGTTGTTCACACCTGAAGAAAACGGAACAATTTGTCGAACCTTTCCTTGGGGAAGGTTTGTGTCATGATATGTGAAATTATTTATGAAAACGTTGTATTTAGCGAAAGGGGATCGACATTTTATGAAAGGGTTTTACTCCAGAAAGCTGCACTCCTTGCTTGGCGTCATTCCGCTCAGTCTGTTTTTTGTTGAGCATCTGGTGACGAACTTCTCGGCAGTTGAAGGCGGCAAAGAAGGCTTTAACGGTGCTGTTGCATTTCTGAACAGTCTGCCACTCGTCATTGTTCTTGAAACGCTTCTCATCTGGCTGCCGCTGTTCTATCACGGTGTATATGGTTTGTACATTGCCTATCAGGCCAAGCCAAACGTGGGACGTTTTGGCAACGAGCGCAACTGGCGTTATACGTTGCAGCGCGTCAGCGGTGTTATTACGTTTGTGTTCGTTATCTGGCACATTTGGGAGACTCGTTTCCAGGTTGCGCTGGGGAACGTTACACACGAAGAGCTTGGCGGTGTCATACATGACATCGTGATGAATCCGGTGACGTTTATTTTATATCTGATCAGTGTGGTTGCGGCATCCTATCACTTTGCCAACGGCTTGTGGTCGTTCCTGGTTAGCTGGGGGATTACCGTCGGTCCGCGTGCGCAGCGTGTATCTTCCTACATCTGCATGAGCTTGTTTGCCATCGTAGCCATCATGTTTATTGTATCGCTGCTTGCTTTCCGGAGCATGGATTTCCAGGTAGCGACTTCAATGATTGACGCAGTTAAGACAGTTCTGATTTAAGCATTTAGACTTAAATGCTGACTTATAAGGGAGTGAACAGCAATGGCATCATCTAATATAATTATTGTGGGCGGCGGTCTCGCGGGGTTGATGGCGGCGATCAAATCGGCTGAAGCCGGAGTCCATGTTCATTTATTTTCACTGGTTCCTGTTAAAAGATCGCACTCCGTATGTGCCCAAGGCGGCATCAACGGTGCGGTAAATACCAAGGGTGAGGGCGACTCCCCGTGGGTACACTTTGACGATACGGTATACGGCGGCGACTTCCTCGCGAATCAGCCTCCGGTCAAAGCAATGTGTGAAGCGGCACCAGGTATCATTCACCTGATGGACCGGATGGGCGTAATGTTCAACCGGACACCGGAAGGTTTACTTGATTTTCGTCGTTTCGGCGGCACGAAGCATCACCGTACAGCGTTTGCAGGTGCAACAACAGGACAACAATTGCTCTATGCGTTAGATGAGCAAGTACGTCGCTGGGAAGCAGCGGGTCTCGTTACGAAGTACGAGAACTGGGAGTTCCTGCAGGCTGTTGTGGATGACGAAGGCACCTGCCGCGGGATTGTAGCACAGGATCTGAAAACGATGAAGGTACAAACGTTCCCGGCAGAAGCGGTTATTCTGGCGAGCGGCGGCCCTGGCATTATTTTTGGTAAAACAACCAACTCGGTTATCAATACAGGTACTGCCGCAAGTGCGGTGTATCAGCAAGGTGTGAATTACGCGAACGGTGAGTTCATTCAGATTCACCCGACAGCCATTCCAGGCGACGACAAGCTGCGTCTGATGTCCGAATCGGCTCGTGGTGAAGGTGGACGGATCTGGACGTATAAAGACGGTAAGCCTTGGTACTTCCTCGAAGAGAAGTATCCGTCATACGGTAACCTTGTTCCTCGTGATATCGCGACGCGCGAAATTTTCAGCGTCTGCGTGGATATGGGCCTCGGCGTGAACGGCGAGAACATGGTATACCTCGACCTGTCACACAAAGATCCGAAGGAGCTGGATGTGAAGCTCGGCGGAATCATTGAGATTTACGAGAAGTTCATGGGTGATGACCCGCGCAAAATTCCGATGAAAATCTTCCCGGCAGTCCATTATTCCATGGGCGGCATGTGGGTAGATTATAACCAAATGACCAACATTCCAGGACTGTTCGCAGCCGGTGAATGTGAATACCAATATCATGGTGCGAACCGTCTGGGTGCGAATTCTCTGGTATCGGCAATCTACGGTGGTATGGTGGCTGGACCGAAAGCGGTTGAATATATCAAAGGACTCAAAAAATCGTCCGCAGATATCAGTTCTTCCGTATTCGATGGTTATACCAAGCGCCAAACCGATAAGTATGAAGGCATCCTGAACATGCAGGGCAGTGAAAACGCCTATGTCATTCACAAAGAGCTTGGCGAATGGATGACAGCGAACATGACCGTTGTACGCTACAACGATAAACTGGAAGCCACTATCGGCAAGATCAAGGAATTGAAAGAGCGTTACGGCAAAATCAACATGTACGACACTTCCGGTTGGAACAACCCGGGTGCGGCATTTACCCGTCAGCTGTGGAACATGCTTGAACTGGCAGAAGCGATGACTCTGGGCGCACTGCTGCGTAACGAAAGCCGCGGAGCGCATTACAAACCGGACTTCACCGAACGGAACGACGAGGAATTCCTGAAAACCACGATCGCAAGCTGGTCGAAGGAAGGTCCAAAAATTTCGTACGAGCCTGTAGACGTTTCCCTCATCCCACCACGGATCCGGGACTACTCAAAGGATTAAGTAAACGGATTTATTTATAAGGTTAAAAGTTAACACGTAAACGGAAAGGGCAGTAGAAACATGGAAGCGAAGCATTCGCGAAGCTTCACAAAGTTACTGCCAACCAGAATAAATTATTGCTACTTTCAGCAAAGTGACTCCATGAGCACGACGTAGCGGAGGAGACGGAAATGTCCTGAAGAAGCGAAGCGCCCGCCTTTGCTCCCCCATTTTATTCAATAGAGATTCTTTCACTAAAAATGGGGGAGCAACAGCGGTCGTAAGGACATTCCGTTGACGGAGCGTCTGCCGTGCTCAAAACGTCACTTTACGCATCAGCAATCAATCATCGTCACCAAAGGAGGGGACAACGATATGGCGGACACAGCTACAGCAAGAAAAACCGTCAAGTTTATCATCACTCGTCAGGACAGCCCGGAGTCATCTTCGTACAACGAAGAGTTTGAACTCCCGTACCGTCCCGGCATGAACGTTATTAGCGCCCTGATGGAGATCCAACGGAACCCGGTTAATACGGAGGGCAAGTCCATTGCCCCGGTCTGCTGGGAATCGAACTGTCTCGAAGAAGTCTGTGGAGCATGCTCCATGGTCATCAACGGCAAACCGCGTCAAGCGTGTGCAGCCCTGATTGATAAGCTCGAACAACCGGTTCGCATCGAACCGATGAAAACCTTCCCGGTGGTTCGTGACCTCGTCATTGACCGTACCCGGATGTTTAACGCCCTGAAACGGGTTAAAGCTTGGATTCCGATTGATGGTACCTATGACCTTGGTCCAGGTCCGCGGATGCCGGAGAAGAAGCGTCAGTGGGCTTACGAGCTATCCAAATGTATGACATGTGGTGTATGCCTCGAAGCATGCCCGAACGTGAATGAAAAAACAGACTTTATCGG
The DNA here is from genome assembly GCF_030433635.1 of Paenibacillus vandeheii. Classification (NCBI taxonomy): domain Bacteria; kingdom Bacillati; phylum Bacillota; class Bacilli; order Caryophanales; family Paenibacillaceae; genus Paenibacillus; species Paenibacillus vandeheii. Next base: position 141,763 of record NZ_JAROCD010000014.1, on the reverse strand, counting down.
TCCGGCTGCTCTTTCTCAGGTACGTCTGTTTAATGCTCACCCAACAGGAGAGATGAACGCTGATGACCGCCTGGAAGCACTTATGGAAGATGGAGGTATTGAGGGCTGTGGGAACTCGCAGAACTGCGTGCGCTCTTGTCCAAAAGGTATTCCATTGACTACTTCCATTGCCGAAATGAACAAACAAACGACCAAACACATGTTCAAACGCTGGTTGGGCGTGTAATCTAGTCATATAAAATGCAGAACTTCAATCTGCACCATTAGAAGAAGTCGTGATCCTAGGCGCTTGTAGCCCAAGAACACGGCTTCTTTTTCTGTATACTCAGAGGAACCGGGCTAGTCATGCAGAATATGGTATACTAAGGAGATGGATTTGGAGCGGAAGAAGGAGGGGGACGCATGGGAGAAACACCGCGTGAGGGCAGCAAGATCTCGCCGCCCCGGCGCTCACAGTATGGATCTGATTCGGAGAACCCCATTTTCCCAGGAGAAGAAAAGGATCACGATCCCTCCCGGCGCAGTTTTTTGCTGCGCATGATCTTGATGACGGCGAGTGCCAGTTTGCTCACAGGAGGATATGCCTGGTTATGGGAGCCGCGTCATTTGGAAATCAAGCACGTTGAATTGAAATTACCCAAGTTTCCAAAAGCATTCGAGGGACTGCGTGTGATCCAGTTCAGTGATGTTCATCTTGGATTCCACACGGGGCTGAAACAAATGGAGAAGCTAGCTGAAACGATACGGGAGCAGCAGCCTGATCTGATTTGTTTTACCGGAGATATGGTTGAACGGGAAGCAGAACCGATGCGTGAATGTATTCCTGTACTTGCCTCGATGCAAGCGAAGTATGGCAAATATGCCGTATTAGGGAATCATGATTATCGTGGCCAGCAGCAGCATGAAGTGGAGCTGATGTTCAAGGAGGCCGGATTCACGTTGCTCCGAAACAGCCATGTTCTGATTGAACGCGGGGATTCACGTATCGCGATAGCAGGTCTGGATGACGCGCTTACGGGCAGACCTGATCCTGTTGCAGCAATCAAGGGATTGAGTAGAGAGGTCTGGAAACTGCTGCTTATGCATGAGCCCGATTATGCAGACATTGCAGCACCTTACGGTTTCGGACTACAGCTCTCCGGACACAGTCATGGCGGGCAGGTGCGTTTTCCGTGGATTGGGGCACTAACTACACCGAGAGGTTCACTCAAGTATATTCAAGGGTTATATTACGCAGGGGATAAGCATATGCCAGTCTATGTGAACCGTGGCTTTGGCATGACCCAACTGCCGATTCGCTTTTTGTGCAGGCCGGAATTGACTGTTTTTGAGTTAAAGGGTTAACAACATAAAGAATATAGAGCATAGAGGGAGGTTAGCCAGATGGAACGAATTGCGATTGTATCCGATATTCATGGCAACATGACTGCTTGGGAAGCGGTATTAAACGATATTCGGAGTCGCGGATTGAAGCGAATCTTTTGTCTTGGCGACCTCGTTGGCAAGGGACCGGACCCGGTACAGGTTGTGGATCTGGTAAGAGAGACATGTGAGCAAGTCATCCGTGGCAACTGGGATGAGCTGGTTGCGGTTAATTCGGACAATGAGAATTTTACTTGGCAAGCGAAGCGGCTGGGTAAGGAGCGATTGACATATTTGGAGAGCTTGCCGTTTAGCCACCAATTAGAGCTGAGTGGTCGGACGATCCGCCTGGTGCATGCATCTCCCCAAAGTGTATATCACCGTGTACAGCCGTGGGATGAGATCGGGAAGAGGTTAGCCATGTTTGATCCTCCGGCAGATGAGCCTGAGCTCGGTCTGGCGGATGTCGTAGGATATGGGGATGTGCATAACGCATACTTGCAATTTCTGAATGGGAAAATGTTGTTCAATGCAGGCAGCGTCGGTAACCCGCTTGATTTGACCCAGGCTTCATACTGTATTCTTGAAGGAGAGAACAGCAGTGATCGGAACACGCCATTCAACCTTCAATTTGTAAGGGTACCTTATGATATTGAACAGGAAGTACAGACTGCTCAGCAGGCCCAGGTGCCCTCACTTGATTTCTATATCCGAGAGCTTCGTACAGGTGTCTATCGCGGGCTGCAAACGGATTAGTGATTTCAGGAATAAATTGCTGTAATGAATTGGCATACTAATGTTCGGGCTACTGAGCGGAGTGTTGTTGAGTATATTGATGTATCGTCGTTTATCCATGTATTCTATTTGCGCCGGATCATCCTCAGAGCATGCTTGTCTTACCGGACTAGAACCCGTTAGGCAAAAGGAGCGATTGTCATGCTGACCCGAAAAATGCTGGGCCAAGGATTGCCTGCTTTGTGGACAGAGCGCCTTGTTCTTCGATCATTACGTCAGAGTGATTACAGCACGTTGTCGGAGCTGTTTTCCGACCCGCAGGTGATCCGTTATGTAAACAGGGGAAGTCAGCCCACACCAATCCGGGCTCGGCGATTATTGAATCAGATTCGCAGCAGCAGCGCCAAGCTGGATTCACTGCATTACGGCATCTGCTGGAAAGGCAGTGAGCAGATCATTGGCATCACTTCATTCCAACATTGGAATGACCAGAATGGTACCGCACAGATCGGATACATCTTGAACAGGTCCTGCTGGGGCAAGGGAGTCGCCACTGAGGCAGTACAGCGTTTGCTGGAATTCGGTTTTGCCGAGCTTAATTTGTCCAAAGTGGAAGCCCGATGTTACGAGGCAAATGTTTCATCCGAACGAGTGCTTTGCAAGAGCGGCATGAGTTATGAACGAACCCTGCCCTCGTTTGTTTTGAATCATGAGGATGGTGAGTCACCGGATACTCTGCTGGATGTTAAGGTGTATAGTCTGTATCGTGAACAGCATGTCCGTTCTCATTGGGAAAATCGCCTGCAAACATTGGTATCCGACAAGCACGAGTAACATAGAATAAAATGAAACAGCAGAGGGTTGAAACGAACTTCAATCATTTGTTACACAAATGAAATATAGCTGCAATTGAACTCTAACAGACAGCGGGTAAACTTATCTCATGACCCCCTTTTTGATAATAGATAATGCTGTTGGGACCCGCTGTTTGCGGGTTCATTTTTTTTATATTAGGAAACGAACCTAAAACCCCCACAGCGTGCTGATTCACGCCATGAGGGTTTTATTGTGATGCTCTATGATTAAAACGGTACAACTTGCATCTGTTTCTGTTTGAAGTATACCCATTCCGTAAACCCGATCTCTTGCAGACGTGTACGAACGTCATCCAGTTCATCGGCAACACGCTGTGGTTTGTGGGCATCCGATCCGAAGGTCACCTTCACTCCGTAATGATGCGCACGCTCCAGAATGGCATCTGACGGGTACCAGCCACCACTAAGCTTGGTTTTACCCGACGTATTAATTTCAATGGCCACGTTCGATTCTGCAATGACCTGCAACGTTTCGTCAATGGCTTGATCCGCGTTAATGTCCGAGAAAGGTGGATAATTTCCTTTCATCGCATCAATATGGCCTAGGATCTGGAACATACCGCTTCGGGCTGACTGCCGAATCAATGCATAATAACTCTCTTTCACTTCCACCTTACGTGCATCGCTTAAACCATTCCAGCGGGTTTTGTTGAATATGCTGACATCTTCCGTGTGATGAACTGAACCAATAATATAATCAAAAGGATATTGCCCCAGCGTACTACGATACAATTCGGCATGAATAGGGAAATAATCGGATTCGATGCCAAGCAGCACATCAATTTTGCCTGCGTATTCTTCCTTCAGAGCAAGTACTTCTTCCACGTAATGACGCAATTCCGACTTGCCCATCGCAATCCGGGGAAAAGCCTGCTCTACGTCACTTCCAAAGTAAGGTGTATGATCCGAGATACCGATGACCTCAAGTCCAGCTTGAATACCTGCCTCAATATAGTCGCGAATATTGCCGTCCGCATGACCGCAACGAAAATGATGGGTGTGAAGATCAAATTTCATATGAAATCCTTCCTTTCTCATGGCTCATTTATCATTCTGAACTGATGAACTGGGTCTCCGGCATGCCTTTGAGATCGCTCAGGAATTGCTGCATGGCCGAATTGAGATAACGACTTGATTTGTAAATGACTCCGACAGGGTGACTGACCTCCAGTTCACTGAGTGGAATCATGCGCAGTGTGCCTTGCCGCAACTCATGGGCAACGGATTGTTTGGATATGACGGCTGCCCCGAGATTGATCTCAACCATCCGCTTCACTTCCTCGCTGCTCGACAACTCCATGACGATATTGGGCTCAATGTTATGTTTCTTAAAAATGCCTTCCGTAAAGCGACGCCCCACCGTATCCGGGGATAGCAAAATCAGAGGTGTGCTGCGCAGGACATCCACCGCAGCATGCTTTTGCTTCGCCAGCGGATGGAATGGAGACACCACAAGTTCGAACGTATCATAATACAGCACGGACGTATTCAGGTTAGGATTACGCTCCGTGAGATAACCGATACCGATATCGACCATACCATTCTCGACCTGGGTATAGATCTGTGAGGAGGGGAGGGATTGGATACTGGTCTTGATAAGTGGAAATTGATCCTGAAAGTAAGATAACACCCGGGGCAAAATCTGAATGGCAATGGACGTCGTTGTGCCGAGTCTGATATGTCCCTGAGGGGTCTCATCGAGATCCATCAGTTTTTGTTTCAGCTCACCTACGATATCCAGCATACGTTCGGCATGTTGCAGAAACACCTGTCCACGATCGGTGAGGGTTACCGGCTGGTTACGATCGACAAGAACGGTCCTGAATTCATCCTCCAGGCTTTTGATCTGGGCCGAAACGGCAGGCTGGGTCAGATTTAGAAGTTCTCCGGCTTTGCGGAAACTCATCGTTTTCGAGATGGTAATCAGCGTCTCTAGTTGACTGATATTCATGTATGGCCTCCTTGCACGTAAAATGTCTTCTGTCTATCCATAGTGGAATCCCGTAACTGGTCATTGCTTGCGTTCCTTAAATTATAGGTGATTCAGGACAGCAGGGCAATGAAGGGAACATCATGGATTTGGGGAGGTCCATAAGAACGAGAAATTAATTTTATTTCAAGAAAATAAAATTTTTAATATTTTAAGAAACAGTAAAAAAGTCCTAAAGACCTTTTGCCATGCCCCTCCGTGGCAATTGTTGTTGCAACAGATGCGAAAAGCCTTGTTTTTTCGCTAGAATCAGCTATAAACATTTCCCCCGTGGATGACGATAAATTATAGTACACATGCCTTACCGAATTCTTGGTGAATTCTTGTACGTGATAAAGTATAATAAATTTATTGAATATGGGACTTTTGGTGTGTGACCAATAACCCAGTGTAAGGGGGACATTAGACAGTGAAAGCGGAAGTGATTAATCCTTTCCTGGAATCCGCACGGAACGTATTCGAACAGCTCATCCAGGTTTCGCCTTCCACCGGGAGTCTTGGCGTGAAAAATGTGGAGTACATTGCAGACCATGTCTGGATCGTGATCGGAATGACTGGACAATTGAGCGGAAACATTGTATTTGGAATACAAGAGTCGGTTGCATTGAAAATTGTTTCTGCCATGATGGGCGGTTTTGTCATTACAGAAATGGACGAAATGAGTAAAAGTGCTATTTCGGAACTTGGCAATATGATTAGCGGCAATGCAAGTACCATCCTGTCTAATCAGGGTGTCGTTGTTGATATTACACCTCCACAAGTGATGAATTCTGAATATGTGGCTTCCTTTAGTGCAACGAAGGCGTTGAGCATTCCTTTGCTGATGGACGGAATTGGTGAGATGGATATTCAAGTGATGATCTCGTAGAATAGAACCATACGCCTCTAGGGGCAATATGTGTTCAATACGGGAGGACATCGGGTATGCTGAAAGATCAGGTTGTTTTTATCACAGGTGCGTCGAGCGGAATTGGTGCGCTCTGTGCGCAGATGCTGATAGAAGAAGGAGCCATCCCGATTCTGGCTGCCCGCTCGCGGGACAAGCTGGAGGAGATTGGTGCTTCGCTGAAAGGGCAACACGAACTACTCACGTTAGATGTAACGAATGATGAGCAGGTTCAGACAGCCGTGAATGCGATGTTGCAGAAATACGGACGAATCGATATTTTGCTGAATAACGCGGGTTACGGAAAATTTGCGGCGATGACGGATATGTCTGTGCAGGAATTCGATGAGATGATGGACGTGAATTACATGGGCATTGTCCGCTGCACTAAGGCAGTGTTGCCGCAGATGCTGCAACGAGGCAGAGGACAAATTGTAAATGTAGCTTCCATGGCTGGCAAGATCGGAACTGCAAAATCCGCTTCATACACGGCAACCAAACATGCCGTACTAGGTTTCAGCAATGCCCTGCGCCAGGAACTTCGCAAAACCGGAGTCACGGTAACGACCATTAATCCCGGACCTATCGATACACCGTTCTTCCAACGGGCGGATCCCTCCGGTAATTATGTTAATAATGTACGCTGGATGATGCTGAAGCCGGAAGAGGTTGCGGGGCATATGATCCAGGCGATGAAGAAGCGCAAGGAAGAAGTGAATCTGCCCAGACTGGCTTCGGCTGGTGTGTGGCTGTATCAGCTATTTCCGCGTCTTGCTGACAGGCTGTCGCACGGTGTAATGAATCAGAAGTAAGATGCAACAGTGGGCATCACATATCGGATGAAAGAAGGGCTCCGCCGAGGGGCTTTTCTTTTTTTTGTCTGTAAAAATGTGTTTCGTGAATAAGATTTGGTCCGCAGGCTTTTTTCGCATATAATGAAAGGTAATGTGATGACAGGCTTCGGTTTTATCAGTACAAGCAGGGCTATATATGTTCAACTAAACATTTACACGATAACGGAGAGGACAGAAATAACCTGAAGAAGCGAAGCGTTCGCCTTTATCCCCGGATTTCCCATTTTCAAAAATGAGTCAAAAAAATCTGGGGATAACAGCGATCGGAAGGTTGTTCTGTCATCGGAGTGTTAGTGTAAATATTTATTAGTTGAAGATATATAGCGTCAAAACGAATAAATTTAAAGGATGGACATACATGACGAATCAAACATTTGCTTCAATTGGCGTAGAACAGGATCTTGAGGCTGTACTCGCCAGACATGGCATCAACGAACCTTCACCGGTGCAGGCACAGACGATACCAGTTATTCTGGAAGGTCGCGATGTGGTTTCAAAATCTCAGACGGGAACAGGCAAGACGCTCGCCTATCTGCTGCCACTGCTGCAATCCATCAAAAGTGATGTGAAAGGCACACAGAAGCTCATTATAGCTCCGACGCAAGAGCTGGCGATGCAGATTGTACGCGAGGCACAGCGGTATGGAGAAGAACGTAAAATCGGCGTTCTGGGACTCATTGGCGGTGCAGCGGTAAAACGTCAGATCGAAAAGCTGCGTGAACACCCCGAACTGGTTGTGGGAACGCCAGGACGACTGAAGGAATTGATCACGCTGAAAAAGCTGAAAATGCACAACGTCTCCACAATCGTTATTGACGAGGCAGACCAGGTATTCCAGCTCGGCGGGGTAAGCGACGTGGACTTCGTATTGCGCAGTGCCCTGCGCGACCGTCAACTCATTTTCCTGTCCGCAACGATCGATGAACATACCGCTGGACTCGCGAAGCGGGAGATGAAAGATCCGGTACAGATCGGTATTGAACCGGACCGGGCAACCGCTGCGGGACTTGAGCATTTTTATTTTGTGGAAGAAAACCGTAACAAAATCGATATGCTGCGACGTCTGGTTAGACAATATAACCCGGATCGCGCCATCGTCTTTGTGAATGCTACCGAGGATATTGGCGAGGTTGAAGCGAAAATGAATCATCTGGGCTTCTCTGCAGCTGCGCTGTATGGAGACGCCGACAAAGTGACCCGCAGCAATGTGCTATCCGCTTTCCGCAATGGCAAACTGCAGCTGCTGATCGCGAGCGAGGTCGCAGCCAGAGGACTGGACATTGAAGGCTTGCCGATGGTCATTAACTATGACCCTGCATTTGATTCGGAACACTATGTTCACCGCGCAGGCAGAACAGGCCGGATGGGTCGCAGCGGCATCGTGTTGTCGATCGTGGATGAAACGCAAATTTTCATTATGCGCAAGTTTGCGCGGGAACTTGGAATCGAATTGCCGGAACGTGTATTGTTCGGGGGGAAAGTGCTCGAGGCTGATCCGCGCCCGGATACCCGGCCTGAAGGGCATTCCTTCTCCAGAAAACCAGGGCAGTCCCGGGATCGTAAGCCTGGTCAGGCCAGCCGTAATGGTGGCGCCAGAACTGCTGTATCGAACCAACGCCCGACGGGTGGCAAGCCAGCTGGCAATGCAGGCAGAACTGAACGGGACCAGGATCGCAAGAACAAGGGCGCTCCCAAATGGAGCAAAGGCAAAGAGCCACGCGCTGAAGAATAAAACCTGACGAAAGAGGTGCAGGGATAGATGGAAAACGTTCAACCGCCCGTATTGAAAATCAACGGGCTAAGCGGAGGTTACAGTGCCAAGCGGCCGGTCCTCCACGGCATCGATCTGGAAGTTGGACGCGGAGAGATGGTCGGACTGATCGGATTAAACGGTGCTGGCAAAAGTACGACAATGAAGCATATTTTAGGGTTAATGACCCCTCAGCAGGGTGAAGTGCGGGTCATGGGCAAGAAGCGGGACGAAGATCCACAGGTATATCAATCTGCCATGGCCTTTGTACCGGAATCTCCCGAGCTGTATGACGAAATGACGGTTATGGAGCATCTGGAGTTTACAGCCAGAGCATACGGTGTTTCGGAGGCTGATTTTAAACAGCGTACGGAGAAGCTGCTGAAATTGTTCCGCATGAATGAGAAAAGTACCAGTCTGTCCACCCACCTGTCCAAGGGTATGCGGCAAAAGGTCATGATCATGTGTGCTTTTGTGGCAGGTCCGCCACTCTACATCATTGATGAGCCTTTCCTGGGACTTGACCCACTCGGGATTCGCTCTTTGCTTGATTTTATGCTCGAAATGAAAGCGTCGGGATCTTCCATTTTGCTCAGTTCACACATTCTGTCTACCATTGAAAATTACTGTGACCGTTTCATTGTTCTACACCGGGGACAGGTCATTGCTCAAGGGACGCTGAATGAGCTGCGTACTCAATTCGGGGAATCGAATGCCACGCTGGAGCATATGTTCTATTCCCTTGTACAGGGCAGGGATTAAGCATGGATCTCAAGCAGCTATGGAAGCAAAGACGCACGGGATTCTGGAATGGAATTCTTCCTTACCTGGGTTATGTCATTCAGAGCGGCGTAGCCATGGTGTTCTTATTTCTCGTCATTGCGTTCTCCGCCTGGTATACATCGTTTGTACAGCATATTCCGGCGGGATTCCCGATTCGCTGGATTACGCTGCTGTTGCTGGCACCACTGGTGCTGTTTAGCAGCTATCGTACATATCTGCATCCGGCTGACATCGTATTTTTACGTCCGCAGGAATATCGGATGCACGAATATCTGAAAAACAGCTTCGCCCGTGGCATCATCTATAAAACCCTGGGCATGCTCTTCATATTCATTACGCTGTGGCCGCTCTATGTTCGAGCGGATCAGGATGCAAGGCCATTTGGCTGGTTTATCCTGCTGCTGCTGCTGTGGAAAGGGCTGTCCAGCTATGGGGCATGGCAAGAGCTGCGCATGGTGCAGATCGGTGCCGCCAGAGGATATCGTTTGCTCAGATGGGCACTTGCTGTGCTTGCGGTTGCCGCCTGGTTGTGGCAGCCTCCACAGCGCAGCATCTGGTTCCTGCTGCTGCTGGCTGTTGTCTATATCGTTGCCCTGCGTATTCCTCTGAAACATCGGGTTTCATGGGAACGTCTTATCCAGGTGGAACAGGGCCAGGCTGGACGAGTGATGCGAACGTTGGGCTGGTTTGTCGATGTACCTTCATCAGGCCAGAAAGTAACTTCTCGCCGCTGGCTTAGCAAATGGGGGAGTGGCCTCCCCTGGAATGCAGGAAAAGCTTACCGCTATCTGATTACCAAAACATTTATCCGAACTGAAGTGTTCTCGATCGTTGTACGCCTGGTCGTACTCGGAATGTTGTTGTCCTGGTGGACGGCAGGCAGTTATTTCGGTATAGGTGTCTACCTGTTCTTCCTGCTGCTTGCAGGTGTGCAACTGGGTGCGCTGCGTCGCAGTCATAGTGAGTCGTTCTGGATTATGATATATCCTATCTCGGGAGAAAGTCGTCGTTCCCAGGTGCTGGGCTTCATCTCGAATCTGCATGCAATGGTTGCCTTACTTATGTGGCTGCCGATGCTCGCTGCGGGAGTGAGTGGACTAGGCATGACTGGAGCGGCATTGGTCCTTGGCGCGCTGGTGATCTATTTGATGCGACGTTCTCAGGGCAATAAGTGGTTGAAGGAAGAAGAGGATGAATGAACGGTCGAGCATCTGCCAGTTAGCGTCCATTGGCGATGCCGATCAGCAATTCTAATGAAACATAACAGAAAGACGGGTATTCCGAGCTGTATCTCGGAATACCCGTCTTTTTGTTAGAATCAGCTTACCTTGTTCCGACTCATGTTGAGGACGTATGAACTAACAGAGGAACGATTTAGTGATAATGACGAGCAAGATAAACAGAACGAGAATGGCACCTGTATTTGTAAATCCTCCTCCGAAACCGCCGCAACCATAACCGCCTCTTGTTTCTTCAACAACTCCAGACATTGGTCATTCCCCTTTCAAGTGGTGTTAGGCACGCCCTTGCGTACATCGTATATTATGTACCGTGGAGGTAGGCTGATTGGGCCGTTGCCCGGTACAGCTTCAAAATCATCGTTTTGGGCATTTGCCCCGGCCCAGACAGCCATGCGTTTTCAGAGTGAACACAAAACACCCCTTTGTATCGAGAGATATTCATCAGGATACAGAGGGGTGTTCATATTTGTCAGGAAACGCAAGCTAGTTCGTTTCCTGACTTCTTTATTTAGATAAGCATTTTACTGCATATGATCTAGTTCGTCTGTAGATCCAGAACTCCGCGATAGATCGTATCAAACAGATCTTCCAAGCCGGATTCTTCAATACAGGAGAAAGCAATTCGCAGATCGGACTCACCCAGTGCAATGGTACCGACGCCATATTTCTGTAGCAAATGTGTCCGGAGTTGCTCTGCACCCACATCTTTCAGCTTCAGACACATGAAGTACCCGGAGTTGAATGGGTAGTAATCCCATACCTCACCGTATTTACCGCTATCAAGAATGGCTTTTACTTTGTTGGCGCGGCCTTTCATGATTTCAAACTTCTCCAGCTTCTGTGCTTCGAACTCAGGTGCTTTCAGTGCATCCAGTACAAAAGTTTGGGAAGGATGCGGACCACTGGAGATGGTTGCACGGATAATACCCAGCGTTTTCTGCTCCAGTGCATGCAGAACCGCAGCGTCTTCATGAGCATATGTGATGAATCCAACGCGGAAGCCCCATACGAATTCTTCCTTGGTGGCACCGTCAACTTTGACAGTCAGGACACGTGGGTGAAGGTTCGCCAGTTTACCAAACAGGGATTCGTGAATGGAATCTTCGAAGAAGAGACCAAAGTAGGCATCATCGGTTACAGCAACGACGTTTACACCAGCCTCCGCCGCTTGACGAATCGTATCTACGATTGCATCTGCTTCTTCAGCTCCAGGCGTATAACCTGTCGGGTTGTTCGGGAAGTTGAGCAGCACGATGGCTTTGCCTTTGTCCTTCTGCGCAAGCAACGCTTCGAGTAGGCCTGCACTATTGAAATTCAATTGATCATCGAACAGGGGATAATGAACCAACTGGCCGTGACGGCGAATTCCGAAAGTCAGCTCATAATTTTCCCAGTTTTTATCCGGATATATAACAGCGTCCCCTTCTTCAGCGAACAGGTCGGCTACGATACTTAATCCATGAGTTAATGCGTTAGTTACAATCGGATTACCAAACGTTTTACCTTCAAGGGAAGGTGTTTCCTTCAGCATCTTATCTCTCCATACGGTCCGCAGCTCAGGCTTCCCTGCAGGCGGAGCGTAAGGGTACAAATCCTTCGGTTGGTATGCAGACAGCTTATCCTGAATAACAGCTAAGTGCATCGGCACACCGCCCTCCAGAGCGATACCAATCGTAGCATTGTAGGTTTTGGCCAGACTTGCTGCTTCAGCAGACTGACTCAAGATACCTTCTTTTGGAAAATAGATTTCTTTGCCGAGCTGCGACAGCATGGAGTAGACGTGACTGCTGCCTGCCTGAATACTTTCGTTCAACTGTTCAGCCAGTGGATTCATTCTTTTCATCCTTCCAAGTCTTTGTGATTCAACTGCCTAACATTATAACACCTTGCCTTCCCCCCGTCACGGAAATAACGCATAATGACAGTTTTATCACTTCACCGCGTTGTTGTGGATGTTTTTGAGTTAGGTTAATGTCACTTCTTTCGTTTGATTCTACTATGGAAAATGAGTATTATTCCTGATGAAAAGGACAGTATTTCCGCATCATTTCTGCGGTTTCCGCATCTCTTCCTTCGTTACGCTGTTCCAGTTCACCACTAATATGATCAAAGCGTTCGGCTGTGAGGTTCTGTCCAAATTTGAACTTGGCACTCATCCGTTCCGGAACAATGCGGACCACAGCAACAGCTTTGAGTTGTCCCTTGTAACGGGGATCAGCTGCATCAATGGGGATATATCCGCCCTGCGGCTGGAGTTTCTCCATGAAACGTTGCAGAACCTTGCCTTTGGTATCCAGATCCTGGAGCGGCTCTGCCTGACCGAATGCCATTACACTTTTGAAAAAAGAGGTTGCCGGACAGGCTAGCTCGGGATCACTGAAATAAGATGGAATCAGGGAAAACTCTTCTGCCACTGTAAAACTGACCGAGGAATCCTGTTTGATCTGCTTCATTTTCTCTCCGGCAAGACTGCCGTGGAAATAAAAACAACCGTCCATATATACGAAGTTTAGCGGTGTTACCCGTGGCTGCCCGTCTGGACTGACCGTCCCCAGAAAACCAAAGGAGCATTGGTCCAGAAAGGTTATCATTTCCTGCTCTTCATCTACATTGAATTCTTTTCTTCTCACTGGTGTTCCCCCTTGAATGGCAATGTGTATTAGATGTTGTACCTTAGCCATAACAATAGAACCTGCATTGACATATAAAAAGATCCAATTTACATTCACTTTAATAGACCAATTTATTTGGAAAAGGGGTGCACGATGGAATTATGGCTGCCCATGGATTCATACGAGCTTCAACATCGTTACAAATACGAGGCATTGTACCATGCTTTGCGTGACGCCATTCATGCTGGAATGCTGGCTGGTGGCACAAGACTGCCTTCCACCCGAGAGTTAGCACGTCAGTATGAAATGTCACGCGGCTCCGTAGCCCAGGTATATGACATGCTGCTCGCTGATGGCTATGTGCGGGCACATCGGGGAAGAGGGACTTTTGTTTCGGACACATTAACGGCACAGGAACATGCGGGACAGGAAGCGATCCTTCCACTTTCTCCATGGGGAGAGCGGGTGAGCATGCTGAATATTCATAATCAAAATGAAAAACCGTCATCTATTGAACGGGAGAAACCGGTCATCAACTTCCATGTACAGCGCATGCCTGCCGAGCACTTCCCGCAAGCGGAATGGAAAAGTGCCTTGGCCGCCGTTCATCGCAGCAGTGGATCACATGAACGAAGTGGTACTGCTGGAGATCTTGAACTGCGTGAGGCCATCGCGTCACATCTAAGATGGACACGCGGCATCCAGGCTGATGCATCACAGATCGTGTTGTTTAGTGGTTCCATGCAGGGCATCACCCTGCTGGCACAGCTGCTTATCCCGGAGGGGGCAGCTGTAGTATTGGAAAATCCGGGTTATCAGGGGATTGCCCATGCGGTGAAGTCCTGTGGAGGAACGATTATTCCAGCAGAGGTTGATAGCGGGGGAATTATTCCGCAGCGCTGGGAGGCACAGACGTTATTTGTGACCCCAACCCGTCAGTTTCCTACAGGAGCAGTCCTTGGTTTGGACAGACGGAGAGCCATACTTGAATGGGCGTCGGAGCGCAATGCCGTCATTATTGAAGATGATTATGACAGTGAATTTCGCTGGGGCGGCAGACCGATTGAACCGCTCAAGGTACTCGATCGTGAACAACGGGTCATCTATGTAGGATCGTTCTCACAAACGATGGTTGCATCCTTCCGGCTTGGCTATGCGGTTCTGCCGCCAGGTCTGGTGCAGCCACTGATCGCTGCAAAAGCACTGTACGAACCGGTCCCTCCTGCCCTTCTGGAGCAGCGTGCACTTGCGAAGTTTATGACCCGGGGAGGATATTTGCGCCATCTAAGACGGTTAACCCGTCTGTACGGGGAACGGCATGCTTTTTTTGTCAGTGAGATGAAGCGGGTATTACCGGAACCTTTCCTCATGCAGCCTGGGGATGCTGGATTGCATATTTATGCTGCCTGGAAAGGGAGTATCGACAGTTATGAAAGGTTCAAGGCACTGGCTCTGGAAGAAGGTGTCGTATTTCGTGATGCGGAGCGTTATCGGCTGACTCCAGGTCTTCCGGCTGTGTGTTTTGGCTTTGCACATCTGGAGAAAGAGGAGATTCAAGAGGGGATAAGGCGAATGCGGTTAGCATGGGAGAAGTGCACATTTTCGTTTCGGTGAATTCCGCTGTATAATGGAATAAGGCGTTTCGCTCCAGCAGGAGCAGGAATCATATATATACACATATCGCATCATTATTGATGCCGTATGCAAAAGAGATTAACTTTCAAGGGGGAGTGGCGACATGCTGCAGGCATCGCCGTCATCTTTTGTTATTTTGCCCGCCGTCGCCAAAATTGTCTGCGAACCGGGATGGAAGTGGCAGAAGCGGGAAAAACCGATGCAAAACTATGACTTATTTTACGTGTGGAGCGGTGAGGGGACCGTGGTGCTGAACGATCAGCCATATGAAGTGGGCAAGGGAAGCTGTTTCCTGTTCAGGCCAGGCGATCATCCTACTGCAACACATAATAAGCAAAAACCGTTGGTACTTACGTATATTCATTTTGATGTAGATATCCCCGTTAATGATGTTCCGCAGTCCTATCGTGAAGTACTGGAAACGGTCGAATTCGAGCATTTGCTGGCTCGGTATGTACGGCTGTTCTTATCCGATGTATATGGACGTGAGGAAGAAAGTCGGCTGATTCTGAAACAGCTGATGATTCATTTGCTGCGCGCGGACACGGAAGCTCCTGTAGAGAAAAAGGTGAGCAACCAGTTATCTGATGTCATCCAGGAGGTTGCTAACTATGTGCGCCAGCATCCAGGGATAACACATCGCGTGGAAGACCTCGCTGCCAGGGCTGGATTATCGCCTCGATACTTCTCGATCAAGTTCAAGGAATTGATTGGTTCGTCCGTGCAATCCTATATCATTCGCATGCGCATTGAGCGGGCCGAGCATTTGCTGGTGCATACCGGTATGAATGTGACCGAAGTGGCAGATGCCCTTGGGTACCGGGATATCTTTTTCTTCAGTCGTCAGTTCAAGCAATATACCGGCAAAAGTCCGTCCGAGATTCGATAGGGCCTCTTTGTCGGGTAGAATATGGCAACGTTTCAATTCTGGGAAGCAGGGGTAAGTATGTAGCATTCCAGACGATCGAAAGGGGGAACTTGTGATGAACGGAAAACGTCGGGTCCGCAACCGGGGATGCTCTACAAAGGGCTTTAATCTTTTCCGGAACCGCCTGCGCCGCAGCAAACCGGCAGAGGAAATGCAGGACGTATGGTTTTAGGAAATGGTCAGAAAAACCAATATGACGAAGCATAGCTTCGTATTGCATGTATACATGGAATGAGAACGGATGTCATCTTGGCTTCTACATAGATCTGAAGCAGATAATTGCATTCTCTGATCAGCCAAAGGTACTCATAGCCTGGACACTTTACCCTAAAAAGGTGTTCCGGCTGCGAGTACCTTTTTATATAGGCAAATGTTCTGTGTGTAATTTCTTTCTGTATATTAGAAATTAAAAAGATGACTCCTGTTATTCAGGAATCATCTGCTCATTGCTCATTGGACGGGTTTTAACCGACCGAGCAATTCTCCCATTTTGACGGAATCACCAGGCTGCAAGCCTGGTTTCGGTTCGAATGTGCCGCTCTGCGTCAACAGTACGACGGTGGAACCGAATTCAAAATATGCGAGATCATCGCCTTGTGCCCAGGAACTGACATCCGTACCGGCGTACTGTATACTGCTCACATTCATTGCGCCTACCTTCACGACAGCAACTTCTCCAAAATCATGGGCAATATACGTAATGAGCCGTTCGTTTCGACTCAGCACCGATCTCATATGGGTCAGGCCAAAATCATTTACCGGATAAACTTTGCCCTTAATATGTTCACTCTCCATTCGGCGACCGCTAACAGGCGCATGAATGCGGTGATAGTCGCGGGGACTGAGGTATAGGACAAAAGCATAGCCGTGCTTGTACTTCTCCAGATGCGGTGAGTGGTTTAATAATTCAGCAAGTGTATAATTTTGTCCCTTAACATTCAGGAGCGTTCCAGCAGATACCGGACCGGCTGCTGTGATTTTGGCATCTACCGGACTGATCAATGCATGTTCTGAAAGTTCAAGCGGGCGCATGCCCGGTTTAAGTTTACGGGTAAAGAAATCATTCAATGAACGATATTCCTTCCAGTCTTTTTCAGCTTCCTGAACAGGGATGTCGTAGGTCCGGACAAAATAAGGGATAAATGCCTTGCTTCCTCGGCTTTTGGAGAAGGCTCCCACAGTCCGGGAGATCCATTTGCGAGAAGAAAGCTCGGTCATTAACCGCAACAGCGTTTTTGCCATGAATATCCCCCTTAGGGTTAGTGCGAACTTCAAGGCCGGCAGGACCGGCCGTTCTGCATAATATTGACACAGAATGCCCACGAAATCAATATAAGCTCCTATCGTACGTCTGAGGTTGCCGCGATATGCGCGAATTCTGTTCCAGCAGCAGACGTCCATAAGCCATCGGTTGTCGGTAACTTGCCTTCCAATGCTCCGTCATCCCGGCCTTTCGGAAACCGTAGCGTTGATCCCTTCCGTTGCATTCGATAAAATAAATCCGCCCGTTCTCTGTTATCCCCAGATCAAGTCCAAGGTCCGCAAGATGTGGCAAGCTCGAGGCCAGCGTCCGTGCGATGCGGAGTCCCACAGACTTGATTCTGTCCTCCAGTTCTAGTAAATGCCAGTCGGATTCCTCCGAGCCAAGAGCTTCAGCCAGCGTCATGACTTTGCTGCCCTGGGCAATATTTGTGACAAACGTATGAGACGGAGCTACCTTGGCAAATATGCCCGTAATCCCCCACAAGCCGTCATTTCCCCGTTGCACAGATACTCGCAGATCTACGGGTCTGCTCTCATAGCGCACCAGAGGAATGCGTTCTTCAATGAGATAAGCATGACGGAAAATACGGCGCAGGGTGGCCGAGGGCAGTTGTCCCTTATTTAGTCGAAAGGTTGCCCAACCCTTGCGTGAAGTTCTTGTCTCACATGTCAGTTTCCATTGACCCTCCTTTTGGAATATCCGCATAATGCCGTGACCAATGCTTCCGCTGCATGGCTTGATTACCAGATCATCGTAATGTTCCATCATATAGGCCAAAGACTCAGGTGTAGCTTTGACCGCACGGGGGAGATGTTGCCTGAGGCTGGGGTCCTGATAAAGCATCTCGTGAATGTGATCTTTGCGGTATCGATTGCGCACATTGTATACCTGTATGCCCTGCAACAGAAGTTGGGTCACCTGGTGCTGCTCCGTACGGCGAAGCTGGAGAGCCCGATTATGAATAACGGAAGGCAATGGCATCCTTTGACGCACGTATTTACCCTCTTTTTTTACATAAGCCATACAGGTTTTGGTATCCGAATCCACGTCTTCCAGCCGCAAAAAACAAGGGGTTAATCCATAACAGGCCGCTGCCTGTTCAACATTCGCGAGTGATTCCTGACCCGTCCTTCCAGCCGGTATCCCCCGGTACATGCGTGAATCGAACAGAATACCGATCGTTTCTTGTAGCATGACCGTTCCTCCTTCAATGTTATCGCGACCATGGATCGTCCATCCATGAAATGTGCCGGGCTGTCAACGCCTGATTGGATATCACGATAACGCAGACCGGAATCATGATGCTTCGATAGGCACCAATGAGTTCTCATACCAGCCCTTTGCATTCTATAGATTTATGCAAAATGCTTACATGATATCGTATGACATTTCCGGGGCAGGGGCGTGGACAGCCGCCTTACATAAGTGAGTTGGTACAGCCTATTTCAGCAGACAGCATTCTGTTAACGCATATTTTGAAGCTTGTACATCCAGATGCTGTAATTGGCAAAAGTCATGAATTGCAGTGGCAGATGCCCAGACTGGAGCATATGATGCCGGAGACGAACGTCAGAGGAAGGAGCAGGCTGTATGAGTAAAAAGGGCAATAAGAAGATTCCTACGCCGAAACTGCGGCATGTGAGTCCAAAATTTAAGGAACTGGATCTGACCAATCGACGGTCAGACACAATGAGCTCAGGTTTCACTTCGAATAGGGAAGAGCGCGTGAATGCAAATAAACGGGATTCGAGGGCCATTCAGGCATCAGAAGAATTCCTATTCGAATCAATGGAGCTACCTGCTACAACGAACGAGCTGGAAGACCTAAAAATCGTAGCCAAAATCATCAAGCCGGAACCCGTAGAGTCTGATAACGAGGAAGTCGTCGAGACACAGCATAGCCCGGAAAAACAGATTCAGGTCAGCAGCGTGGCTCCGCATGTTCTAGAAGAAGAAAAGGACATCAACAAGCAGGAAATCACAAGCAGGGATCGGCTGCAGATCCTGAATCAGAACCAGATGCCGGGTCATACCGGACACTATATCTACACGGACGACTTGAGTGAATTTGCTGTTACGGAGAGCAAACTGGCTCCTTTCTCAGTGGATGCCTCCAAGCTGAAACCGGATGCGGTAGGCAGTGAAGCATTGCAGGATTATGCGGTGACCAGCATTCACATTGCAGACGGGGCAATTGTTTCCGCTAAACTTGCGGAAGCATCTGTATCCGAAGAGCACTTGATTGACGGCTCCGTGTCAGGTCACAAAATACGAAATGCTTCTATTGCAGGCGATAAAATCAGGGATGGCAGCATTACTTCCCAGAAGCTTGGCAACCAGGTCATCGATTCAGCCAAAATTGCCGACGGTTCCATCGGAACAAGACATCTCAGCCGAATGCTGGTTACGGAAGAATTAATCAAGAATCATGCCGTAACTGGAGACAAGATTGCGATTAGCGGCGTGGATACAAGGCATCTCACGGGAGGAGCTGTGCATACCTCTAAACTGGCTGACGATGCGGTGACTACATCCAAAATTCGTGAAGGTGCTGTCACAGGCAGCAAAATCGAAGAACAATCCATCGAGTCTCACCATATCCAGGCAGGTGCTGTTAAACAGACGCATCTGGCAGAAGGGGCTATTGGTCGTTCACAACTATCTATTGGCAGTGTTGGGAGTGACCAAATTGAGGATGGATCCATACAAACAAGGCATTTAGCTGAGGGTTCGCTAAGCGGAAGACATCTGCTGGATGGTTCCATCGGTTCAAGCCAGATCCGCGCTTATGCAATTGGCAAGGAGCAGATTGGCAACGGAGAAGTAGGCAGTGAACATTTGACGGACGGTGCTGTAACCAGCAGCAAACTGGCAGATCAATCGGTTGGAACAGCTAAATTGCTGGAACAGTCGATTACAGCCTCCAAGATTTCTGATCAGAGCATCATTTCTTCCAAAATTGCGGATGAAGCTGTACAGGGCAAACATCTTGCCAAAGGGTCCATTCGTGCGGAACACATTGCGAACCGGGGAATCACGCCGGTACATGTGGACAATTCCGCAATTCACTCCATTCACATTGCAAGTGGAAGCATCGAGGCAACTCATCTGTCTACCGGAAGTGTGTCCGGAGATGCTCTCGCGGATGGCGTGGTATCTGAGCGGCATCTGGCAGAGTCAGCTGTAGGTACGTATGAATTGCAGGATGCTGCAGTTATAGACACCAAGCTCGCGGATGGAAGTGTGACAACAGAAAAACTTGGAACGGCTTCGGTTAGCAGCAGAGCGCTTGCCCCGGGGAGCGTCGTATCCTCGCATCTTGCCAGCGGTGGAGTCACAGGTACACATCTGGCTCCAGGCAGCGTTGGTTCCGAGGCCCTGAGACCTTATGCAGTGAAATCGGAACACCTGACAGAACATGCAGTAGGTGTACCTCATCTTCAGCCAGGCAGCGTCGAAACGGAAGCTATTGCACGGGCCGCAGTCACCACGGACAAATTGGCTCCTGGCAGTGTAACTTCAGCCCAGATGGCAGGCGGATCCATTTTTCCACCTCATCTTACAGATCATGCGATTACCTCCCCCAAGCTATCACCGGAGAGTGTTGCCACGGATAAACTGGCGGATTCTGCTGTCACGTCAGCCAAACTGGCAGACGGCAGCGTGACTTCTTCCAAAATTATGGCAGAAAGCATTCACGCCAAACATATTCCAGCAGGAACCATTCGCGGTTATCACCTGAAGCAGCATGCCGTTTCACTGGAACATTTGTCGGAGGAAGTACGTTCACCCGAATTATTTGCCGATGGTAGTATTACAGGCAACAAACTGCGGCATGGTTCCGTAACAGCAGACCATTTGGCAGCAGACTCGGTATCCGGGACAGAATTACAACAGGCCTCTGTAGGCAGCGAGCATCTGCAGCCATCCGCTGTGCAATCCGTTCATCTGGCTGATGGAAGTGTGAAATCGGATCATTTGGGTACGGGGGTGGTGAATTCACAGCATCTGAAACCCGACATCATTCATGAGGAACATATTGCTGAACAGGTAGTCACATCCCATCACTTGGCACCTGGATCTGTCGAAACAGGCCATCTGGCACCTTTATCCATTACAGCGGCTCATCTGCAGCCAGGTTTGATCAGTGGTTTGCACCTTCAGGCAGAGTCGACAAGTGCGGTTCACCTGCAGCAAGGAGCTGTACATTCCCGTCATATTCAAGATGGTGAGATTCTTCCTCATCATATCCATGAACGCAGCATCGGTACGTCTCATCTGGAAGAAGAAGCAGTAAGTACGATTATATTACAGGATGAATCGGTAACACGCTCCAAACTGGCGAGTGGTAGTGTTGATGGCAGTAAATTAGCCGCAGGGGCAGTATCGGCTGCCCACATGGCAGACGAAAGTGTGCAAACTCGCCATATCCAAGAAGGTGCAATCCTTGCTGGTCATATTCAAGAACGCAGCATTGGCACACTCCATTTGGAAGAGGAGTCGGTAAGTGCAGTCCATTTGCAAAATGGATCTGTTACGAGTGCCAAACTGGCGGATGGCAGTATAAACGGAAGCAAGTTATTCGAAGGTACTATATCGGGGATTCATATCGCATCGGAAAGTGTGCAATCCGGGCATATTCAGGCAGGTGCCATCCATGCGGGTCATATTCAGGAACGCAGCATTGGCACACCCCATCTGGAAGAGGAAGCAGTAAGTGCGGTTCATCTGCAAAATGGCTCCGTAACGAGTGCCAAACTGGCTGATGGCAGTGTAAACGGCAGCAAGTTGCTCGAAGATACAGTGTCGGGGATCCATATCGCTTCCGAAAGTGTGCAGTCCCGCCATATCCAGGAAGGAGCAATCCTTGCTGACCATATTCAGGAGCACAGCATTGGCACGGCCCATCTGGAAGAGGATACAATCAGTACGGTTCATCTGCAAAATGGGTCTGTAACGAGTGCCAAACTGGCCGATGGCAGTGTGAGCGGCAGCAAATTACTTGAAGATTCGGTATCAGAGGTCCATATTGCCAGTGGAAGTGTGCAATCCCGTCATATCCAAGAGAGAGCGATTCATGCGGACCATATTCAGGAACGCAGCATTGGGATCTCCCACCTCAAAGCGGAATCGGTAAGTGCGATTCACCTGCACAATGGTTCCATAACAATTGCCAAACTGGCCGACGGCAGTGTAAACGGCAGCAAGTTGCTTGAAGGAGCGGTATCAGCTATCCACCTGGCAGACCAAAGTGTGCAATCACGGCATATTCTGGATGGAACGATCCATGCTGATCATATTCAAGAACGTAGTATTCGCACAACCCATCTGGAAGAGGAAGCAGTAAGCGGGATCCATCTACAAAATGGGTCCGTAACGAGTGCTAAACTGGCCGACGGCAGTGTAAACGGCAGTAAATTGGCTGAAGGCGCGATAACATCCGCGCATCTTGCAGACTGCGCCATCGATGGCAGCAAACTGAGTGAACAAAGCATTACATCCAATCACTTGAATGCGGGAATTGTAGGTCCGGCGCATTTGAGCGAAGAGATATGGAATGCGATTCGCCAGTTCAGTGGAGAAACACTGGAGCAGCTGGCAGCGATCAAAAGACAAGAAGCATTGCTTCAGACAGAGAGCGAAGCAGTACAGCCTTCACAGCAGGCCCTGGTCGAGGCACTGCCGGGTGCTGGTCTGGAGGAAACACAAATTCACCAGACATCGAATCAGGAGCTGGAGGAACAACAAGAGCAGGCAGCCCAAACGGACCAGCTTGGAGAGCCATTGGCAGCTGCTTCAGTGACGACAGAGGAGATAGTTCAGGCTCAGCAATCACAGCTTGAATTGTCACAGGAGATCGGTGGAACTACGGAGTTTATATTGAGTGAACAATCGATTACACAGGAACATTTGTGTGATGGAGCGGTGGGCAGCGAGCAGCTGCAATCCGGAGCCGTTCAGGCCAAACATCTGGCATTTCAGCCTGTACGGAGTGTCAGCCGTCAGCCTGTCGTGCAGCAGTTCGGTATGGAGGCTTTCATATTGCCTGAGGATGAAGAAAGTGTGGAAGTATCGATAGCCTTTGAGGAGTCGTTTATATCGGAGCATTATGTGATTGTAGCCATGTGTAATGATCGGGGATTTCAGGTGTCGCTGCTCTCCCAGAGTGAAGATGAAGCTGTACTGGAAGTGTCACGTACTGGAGGTTCCAAACACACGTATGGATTGTTATCATGGATTGCCGCCGGGCCTTCCGTCTAAGCGTGCGGGATCACGTGCTTTCATCTTCAAAGACAACTGTGGACGAAGGAGTGCACATGTTCAAATAGACAAAAGCGGTTCCCGGATTTGTCCGGGACACCGCTTTTTTTCATATATAAGCTTGCTCCGTTCGGACGATGAGGGGTGCCTGAACGATTGAATATGAGTTCAACAACAAATGGATTCTTACAGTCCTACGGCTTGATAAGCTTTGGTAATTGCAGTAACCTCAGCGGAAGTTGCACCGTACAGATCTTTGGCTGCTTGGATGGTAGCTGTTTTTGCCGCAGCAAATTTGGATGTTGGTGTCAGATAGTTCACGAGTGTGCTGTAGAAGATTTGAATGGCTTTATCGCGTCCAATTCCGGTTACAGTGACACCGTTGTGCGTGCCGCCTTGAACTGCAAGATAGTATGCTTTGTTGATGATACCGCTGTTGGTATGAACACCACCGTTGTCAGCTGTTCCGGTATAACGGTCACTGTATTTGTCAGGTTGTCCATACAATGTAGGGTTGGACATGGAGCGCAGTGCATCGCCTGCAATGTTAGGTGTGTAAATGTCGTCACCGATCAACCAGTTTTTGCTCTGAATGGTATTGCCGAAGATATCTGCGAAGGCTTCGTTCAGTGCGCCTGGCTCATTGCGGTACTCCAGGTTGGCTGTGTTCTCAATGACACCGTGAGTCAATTCATGACCTACTACGTCCAGATCACCGGACAGGGAAGTGAAGGTTGTACCATCTCCGTCACCAAATACAATCTGTACCCCGTTCCAGAAGGCGTTATTGTAGTTGGAGCCGTAATGTACCGTGGATTTGATCAGCAAACCGTTGCCGTCCAGACCGTTACGATTGAATTTGTTTTTGTAGAAATCATACGTGGCGGCAGCATAGGCATGGGCATCTACTCCGGCACGATCAGTCCATACATTGTCGGAATCCGTCAGGAGAGTACCTGGAATGGTGGAGCGATTGCTTGCGGTGTAGGTTTCGATCCCTTTGCCGCGAGTGGTATCTTTCAGTTGGAAGGTACTGCCGGATTGGGTGGTTGTAAGAGTCTTGGTATCACCAAGTACACCTGTACCTGTTCCTGTTGCGAAGTTGATGAGGTCATATTGAGATACGATACTGCCGTCAACGGCATTCACGAAATATTTGGTACGCAATGGGGCTGGTTCAAGCACATTGACTTCAGTAATGTAAACCAGATAGGTTTGGTTGTCCTCTTCATTGTGGTAAATGTTCAACTCGGCTTCAGGGGTTTTCTGTGGTTCGCCAAGCTCTCCAACACGGGAAGTGGCTTCTTCCGATGCAATCTTGATCGCATCTTCTGCACTGATTTCAGCGACGCCGTCATTAGGGATGGATTGTTCTTCAACCGGTGGAAGATCACCAAGTGCGGATGAA
This sequence comes from Paenibacillus vandeheii, assembly GCF_030433635.1. Classification (NCBI taxonomy): domain Bacteria; kingdom Bacillati; phylum Bacillota; class Bacilli; order Caryophanales; family Paenibacillaceae; genus Paenibacillus; species Paenibacillus vandeheii. The sequence continues at coordinate 117,179 of NZ_JAROCD010000014.1, read as the reverse complement.
ACCTGTCCTGTTTTGTCCAGGTGGATCGTTTGCTCGGCACCGTAGACTGGAATTCCTTTAATGTACTGCTTCAGGCGGAAGTGTCGTACACCAGAGGTGTCTGTAGTTCTTTTAATGATTTTGAGTTGGGATTTCACGTCGGAATTCAGGAATTGTTCCTGTTGACCAAGGAAATTGAAGATAGTTTCGTCGGAGCCGCTGTTCAACTGGATACCCTCCTCAGAGGCATATGGGGCCTGCAATGGAATGGACTGATCGGACAATGGAGCTGCAGCAGCAGAAGATACGGAAGCGAGCAAAAGAGCTCCTCCAAGAATTGTTGGCATAACTTTAGCAAATTTCATAGTAAACTCTCCCATTCTCAATATGATTTTTTGGAAAACAAATAATTATGCCAATCTCGGTTGGAGTTCCGTCTGCAACTTGGGCAGCGCGGAGTGTGGGGCTGAATCTGAAATGTGGAATATGACAAGAAACGATAAGGAACAAAATCGGCAGAGCCTGTATGCCTGTGGTTGGGTGTAAAAGGAGTACCGTTTATCCGGTTCAGCTATGAGGCTTAATCGTTCATTGTAGTTCCTCAATCAGAAGCCAGGGGTCTTGTCCACTTGCGAAGCAGAAGATGTCTTACGGAGCCGGGGTGTTCGTTCCGGGTTCACATAACCAAACCTGAATTACGTATTGAACGGCATCACTCCTCTCAAGGTACATGCAGCCAACGCTAAAACAGTCTCCCGGATCATCCTGCTGCGAGCAGAATTAACCGAAGGTCAATTATCAGGATAAAAATAGAAATCGAAAGGAACACGTGTTCCTTATTAGGTTTTTTTTGTAAATATACTTCTTGCAACGTATAGTATCACAATGTAAAAGGTTGGAAAAGATGCAATTTTAAATTTTTTTTGAAATTGTGTCTGAAGTAGGGGAGCTGTAGCGGATTTCGAATATATTGGCGAATATTGTCTAAATAAATGGATTGACTGAGCTTGATGGCGGACAGAACCTGCTCGGTTCAAGGACATACGCCGTTTCCACTGCTCCATGAATACATAGAATAACGTGTACTCCCTTTGCATGCCGATGATGTACACCCGGGAGGTGACTGTGTTGCAAAAACGCGGCAATACCGCTTTTTTTGCAGCCAAATCGAATCTGGCACAAAGAAAAGCGCAATTAAAGAAACGCCGTTTGAAATCTGCATACAAAAAGGGTACAAAGGCCTATACGTACGTGATTTCACCCAAGGACCAAACGAAATTGCCAGCATTCGGAGATGAGCATGCGATGAGAGAGACACTTGCACAGGATTCGACGAACTCGCATAAACCACTGCTTTCGGTCATTATACCTGCGATGAATGAAGCCCGAACGATTGGTGCAGTTGTCCGCCAGGCGCTGCGTATATGCCGTGATGCTGAAGTGCTTGTTATTGTGAATGGTTCAACGGATGGAACGGCAGCGGCGGCAAAAAGGGCAGGAGCACAGGTGCTTCGTTATGCTGAAGCTTTGGGACATGATGCAGGAAGAAGAATCGGTGCAGCGGCAGCTCGTGGCAGGGTGCTGTTGTTCACGGATGCAGACATTCTAATTCCGGCAGAACATCTCGCGCCATATGTGCGAGCGATTCTGGATGGAACGGATGTGGCACTTAATGATTATAACGGGCCGGTGGCGCGTACCCCTGTTCACCCTGTGATAGAGGCAAAACATGCGCTGAACAGCATGCTCGCCAGACCTGATCTCCAAGGGGCTTCCATGACAGCCATTCCGCATGCATTAAGTCGCAGGGCACTTGAGGTAATGGGTACGGAAACACTGGAGATTCCACCGTTGGCACATGCAAAGGCGGTTATCAGCGGGTTGAAGGTGCGTGCTGTACATCATGTGCCTGTAGGCAAAATGAATGCAGTTCGAGTCAAGAAACGAAGCGGACCTGATCCGCTCAGTCAATTGATATGGAATGATCATCTGACAGCGATCAAGTGGATAACCGATACGCTTGGCCCACGTGGAGGGCATTCCGATCTGCAGCGTGTTCGTAGCCTGACGAGGTGAGCATGCTGCATAAATCAAGAAAGCGGCTTCGTCAAAAGAGGCAACATGCTGGAGGTGAGGAAATGAAGGAGCGTTCAGGGGGCGTCCGTCGTCAACGGAAAGCAGGCAGACGTACAACAAAGAACAGAACGAGAACCATGGGCAGGAAGAGCCCAACTAAATCGCCGCTAAAGAGTTCTGCAGCGAGCAGATCGACAACGAACAGGTCCGTATTGCATGAAGCATTCAACGCAGGGCAACGGTCCGGACGCAAGGCGCTGCACAATGAGCAATCGATTGAACAACATGTACGTTCGACATGGCAGGAGCATGAGGCTGCGATTTCAGCGGAATTAAGGGGCTATCCTGCTGCAATGCAGGCAGGGAAAGCTTTCATGCAGGGGTATGCTCATGCTGCTGGACGTCCATTGAATATCATACCACTTGCCCTTAACAAACCTGCCGCTGCGGTCGTCTGTGCCTGTAATGAGGAACTTACGCTGGGGCAAGTGCTCGTACAACTGAAACGGTTACCGCTGACGGATATCGTTGTGGTATTGAATGGAACAACAGACAACAGTCTAATGCAGGTGCTTGAACAGCCTGGTATCACGCTCGTATATGAACCTGACCGGGCGGGACATGATGTAGGCCGTGCACTGGGGGCCAAGATGACGGAGGCGGAGACCCTTCTCTTTGTGGATGGGGATATGGTCGTTCCGGCAGAGCAACTCGCCCCGTTTCTGTATGCAGTGGACCGGGGGGATGATGTGGCACTGAATAATCTTTCATCCCTTTTGCCTCCATTTGCCCGCCAGGATGAAGTGAGCCGGATCAAAGCATATCTCAACCATGTGCTGAACCGTTCGGATCTGGGTTCCAATTCGTTGACGGCCGTACCCCATGCCCTCTCGCGCAGGATGATCCAGATCGTAAAACCACAGGCCCTGGCCGTTCCTCCCAAGGCGCAAAGTCTAGCCATTCAGCACGGATTAAAAGTGACAGCGCCCAGTCAAGTCGATGTCATTCGTTCCAATCGTCTGCGTTCCACCAATACGGGCAGCGGTAACGAAGTTGCCCGATTGATCATCGGCGACCATCTGGAGGCGATTGCAACCTGGCTGGATATGGGCGGCAATACGTCTCAATCCCGGTCCATTTCCCGTGTCGAAGTGGCCTACAGGAGGAATGCCAGATGACACTGACGAGTATCATTATTCCGACGTACAACGGGCTGGACCTGCTGAAGCCATGTATCGATGCCATTCGAAAATATACCGATCATCATACGTCATATGAAATTATCGTTGTGGATAATGGTTCGGTTGACGGAACGGCAGCGTATTGTGCCCGGGAACGAATTCGTTTTGTCCGGCTGCCGGATAATCGGGGTTTTCCGGCGGCTTGCAATGCCGGACTCCGTGCAGCCTGTGGTGATGAGCTGTTGCTGCTGAATAATGATGTAACGGTTACCGCCCGCTGGCTTGAAAACTTGCGGGCTGCCCTCTACAGTGATGCAAACATTGGCATTACAGGTCCGGTGACCAATTATGCAAGTGGAATCCAGCAGGTGGAACTGGAGTTCCGGGACATGGACCATTTTCAGGAACTGGCTGCTGCCAACAATATAGTCGATGCTTCCAGGTGGAAGGAAGTCAGACGGATTGTCGGCTTATGCATGCTCATTCGGCGAAGTGTGATGGAGGACATTGGTGTGCTTGACGAAGCCTATTCGCCGGGACACTATGAAGATGACGATTATTGCTACAGGGCCTGTCAGAAAGGGTATCGTTTGCTGGTATGCGGGGATGTACTTGTACATCATCGCGGCAGCGCGAGTTTCCTGAAGACCGATCCTGTGGCATGGAAACAGTTGCTTGAGCGCAATCGATCCATTTTTATCAACAAATGGCATGTCGATCCCCTTAAATATATTGAGACATCCGATGAAGGAGGGATAGTGGAATGAAAGGTGTAATTCTTGCAGGCGGAACCGGAACACGACTGTATCCTCTGACCCGGCTGATTAACAAGCATCTGATTCCAGTCGGCAAGCACCCGATGATTATGTATGGCATCGACAGACTCCGCCAGGCAGGCATAGAAGAAATATTGATTGTCATCAACAAACATTCCGCTGGCTTATACACGGAGTATTTGGGCGGTGGAGCAGATCATGGCGTCAAGCTCACGTATCGGATTCAGGAAAAAGCAGGCGGAATTGCTGAAGCATTGGATCTGGCGACTTCGTTCATCCTCCCTGGAGAAAAATTTGTTGTTCTGCTGGGTGATAATCTGTTTAGCGACGATTTGAAGCCTTATGTGGATCGGTATTTGCAGCAGCCTGCGGGTACGGCTCGTGTTTTGCTTAAAGAAGTGGACGATGCACGGCGGTATGGGGTGCCGGTGTTTGATCCACAACATCCGGAACGAATCTCATACATTGAGGAAAAACCGAGCGATCCGAAGACCTCTTATTGTGTTACTGGCATATATATGTATGATGACCATGTATTTAATCTTATCCAACGCATTGCCCCTTCAGCACGCGGTGAACTCGAAATTACGGACGTGAACAATCATTATGCAGCGGCTGGAGGACTGGAATACGATATTTTGCAAAAATATTGGAGTGATGCAGGGACGTTCCAATCGCTTCAGGAAGCAGCCATCCGCATGAAGGGACAACTGCCCTAAAATATATGCGCCTGATGCTGCCGCTGTGAGAGGTCCCTTGAGAGCAGAACAACCTGCGCCGGAGCCGGAAGAATGCTCCGGCGCTTTGTGCAGCGGCGGCACTCCTCGTGCATGCCAAGGGAGGGAATGCCGTGAGAGCAGCAAAACGCAGCGACAAGAGTAGGAAGAAGACACCGGGCAGTCATGTCGGCTCCTTGCACGTATTTGTGGGAGTGCAGCCCATAGCGGGCTCAGATCACGGATGGGGAAACAAAGGCTTGAAGCCAAGAGCTGTGGAGCTCACAGGAATAGAGCACAAGCTTCTTGCAGAACCGAAAGGCAAAGCCGGCGGGCGTAAAAGTGCAAGACGTCGTGGGAGCGCAGGAGCGCGAGCACGAACAGGGGCAAAAGCAGGCGAAGCCCGGGGCAGTGCAGGTGCACGAGCAAAAACAGGCGAGCGTGCAGGCGTGAGCCGTGGCAGCAAAGGTGCGCGAGCCAAAGCGGGCCAGCGCGCAGCTGCAGGCCGCAGGCATGCTGCGCCGCGCAGCGGGCGGGCCGCAGGCGCCCGCCGCAAACCGCGCACGGCTGCGCAGCGCTTTCCCGCCCCGCAGCAAGCGACACACCGGCACGGTGGTGTCGCTCCCGCGGGGCGGGAAAGCGCTGCCGCGCATGCGGGCAGCGCAAGGGCACTTGCGCCTGCGCAGCCGGCTGCAGCGCCCGAGAGCGGCTACGCCGAGGGCTTCCGCGACGGCGTGTTCGCGGGCGGGGAGGCGCTGGTGGCGCAGCACATCCCGCCCGATCATATTCTGCCTGCCGTGGCGGCGGCAGATCTGATCGAGGCGGGATTCCGCCAGTATGCGCCCACCCTGACCCGGCTGGCCAGCCCTCATGAGATGGCTGGCCACATCCAGGGGGCGCTGGATACGCAGCGCCCCCTGTCCGTCGTTCGCCTCGGAGATGGCGAACTGCTGACCCTGGCAGCCGATACGGTGCTGCCCGGCGAGCAAGTGCAGGAGCTGGCACCGTTTCTGCCTTATGCAGGGGTGCCGCGCTCCACCCCGGACATCCGCTCTGCGCTCGCGGAAGCCATTCAAGGCGCCGATTGGGTAGGCGTACCCATCTCACGTGCGCCCACTTTTCAAGGTCTGTTATTTCCAGTATTGCGGCATTTCGGCATTGACTGGTCCCGTCTGAACCTGACCAGTTCCACGATTAACTACAGCCTGCATCAGTCGGGTCTGTTGTTGCCCGTGATACATGGCCGCCGGGTGCTGCTGATTGGAAGCCAAGCTGCTGAGCTAGGAGCGTTGTTGAACGGTCGTGGCGTTCATGTGACAGGTATCATCGGTGCAGTGGAGGGGGTTGCGGATATCCCGAGGGTGATGCAGCAGACTGCGGAGCATTCATTCGATATCGCTCTTGTAGCGGCAGGAATTCCAGCCGTCATTCTGTGTCGCCGAATCGCTGGTGAGCTGGGGCGGGTTGCCATCGATTTTGGACATTTGGCTGACAAATTGGTTATAGGAGAGCTTCAGCTCTAATGGACGGTCTGGTGCGATGTTCATCGTAACGCGCATTGGGATGAGGGGAAATGGAGGAAGCAACATGAGCACATCAGGCAGACGTTCAAAGCAGCGGAAAGCATCGTCATCCGAAACCGTTGTTTTGCACTCAGCTCGAAGTCGTAGTGGAAGGAAGACTAGACGTCAAGGCTCAGGTAAACGGGCAGCCAAGAACGCAAAACTGTATAAGCAGGGCTACCGTAGAGGTTACGATGAGGGCGTGAGGCAGGGAGAAAGCTCATTCGGGCTGGTATTCGAAGGGGTAAGCATTATTATTCCGACGTACAACCAGCGCGAATATGTCCTGCAATGTGTGTCCAGTATTGAAAAGCATACACCTGCGCCTTATGAAATTATTGTTGTGGATAACGCGTCCAAAGATGGCACGGCGGAAGCCATGCTTCGCAAAGGTGGTATGGTAAGGGTCGCTGCACTGGATAAGAATCGCGGTTTTGCCGGCGGTGTCAATCATGGACTGATGATGGCGAGAGGCCGACACATTGTCGTGCTGAACAATGATACGCTGGTCACTCCAGGCTGGCTGGATAACATGATGTCCTGTCTTGACAGTCATCCCGAGATGGGGGTCGTGGGCCCGGTTACCAATTACATTGGTGGAGATCAGCAGATCGAAGTCCCGTACACAGATGTGGAGGAGATGTGGTCTTTTGCAGCGCAGCATAATCGTCCAGATGCCAGTAAACATCGGGAGACCGATAGGCTGGTCGGATTCTGCTGGCTGTTCTCTCGGGAATTACTGGAGCGGGTAGGTTATCTCGATGAAGGCTACGCTGTGGGTAATTTTGAAGATGACGACTGGGTCATCCGGGCGAGGCTGGCGGGATACAGGCTGGCGGTAGCCGGGGATGCCTTCATACATCACTACGGAAGTGTAAGCATGAAGGCGCTGGAAGAACAGGATTATGTAGTGGTGAATAAGGATAACGAACAGTTTTACACTCAAAAATGGGGAGATCCCCATGCACTCGTTGCCGAAACTTCCCGGCTCACGCTGCATTCGAAGGTGTCGACCGGTCAGCAGGAGAGCACGACACCCCTTGGTAAGACGGAGTCCTCTGACCTGCGACAGCGCATTTCCACCAAGGGCAGCAGCGATGTAATGCATAAGCTGAGACGCAGCACGGACTTTTACCCGGAGGGCTGTTTCATCACGGATATCAAGGGCGATGTTTACCGACTGATGCATAGACAGCGACGCAAGCTGAACATTCCCGTTCCACGCGGCATTTCTCCCGTTCTGGTTGCCAAACCGGACCTGCTAGGCGTACCTGCAGGTGAGCCACTGGTATCTGGGGGTGAGGTGCAGGGCTGGCCCTTTGCAAGAAGCCATGTTCATGCTCAACCGGTTGAAGGCAACCGCAATGCGCTGGAGGAAGGCATGATTATTGCCGCAACGAATGAACGGGATGTATGGTATCAGATGAGTGGCAATAAACGCAGGAGGTTTGTAACCCCTTATGCTGCGGAACGATGGGGCGTGCAATCCGGGCATGTCGTTCATGTATCTGCTAACCAATTGCGTTTAATCGAAGAAGGCTGGCCCATCATTGCTCCTCCCCAGCTTTTGAACGAAGATTTGTAATGACGGGGTCCGGCAGCCTTGTATATCGGTTCGACAGCATGATGCGGAATGTGATGTACAGCGTATCGTTACGCTATACATCCTTTCCGCATCCGAACTTTACATAAATTACGAATTATGAAATGTAACGACTTTTTTCAAATTTAAAATTTAATCTTTCTATCCTCTTATAGGTTTATTCTATTGGCAGATCCATTGACGCTTGAAGAGGTGAGGAGTACATTTATAGCCATAATTCTTATTTAACAGATAGGAATGAATGGTCTGGGTGGTGATCCATCCTGATCTGACAATGAATCAATCAGGAGGTATGCCGATGTCTTCTACATCGAAAAAAGTAGTGCTTTGGAGCAAAACAGGCTGTCATTTTTGCGGGGAGGTCAAGGCATTTCTTACGGCCCGCAACCAGCCTTTCGAGAACATCGAAGTGCAAGGCAATGATGTGCTGAGGGATGTGCTTGAAGCCAAATATGGCATTCGCCATGTGCCTGTCATTGAGGTGGGTGGAGACGGCAAGTATGAAGCATTGCTTGAGCCTGATTTGGAGAAACTGGCGGAACTTCTCGCCCAGCCCGATGAAGCAGCAGTCTGACCGGAAGTGTCGGATCTCTTGATAAAGCAGTTTTCGGCTGCTGGCTGCTGAAGTCTATCATTTCAGTTTGCAGCAGTCGGGAACTTTAAGGCATCTTTAAGTCGTCATCTATCTTCTTATTCAGATCTCCAATCCTTATATAGAAAAGTTCTATAAGTAACGCTGTTGACCGATGTGCGGGGCAGTGATAAGCTTTGTGAAATTAAAACTGACCAAACTCATAGGAATAGTTAACTTTTGTTTTTTTATTCGTAATCCATATCAGATCCGACTTAAGAAAATTTCTTGATATATCCTAATCCAAGGAAGGCGGAATATATATGACGGCTCAGCGCAGTTTGAAATTTGGAGCGATTGTCCACGGTGTAGGAGGCAGCATGACGACTTGGAGACACCCGGAGATCCAACCGGATGCCAGTGTGAATTTTGAGTTTTACAAACGACAGACGTTGAAGGCGGAGGAAGGCAAATTCGATCTCGTTTTTATCGCTGACGGTCTTTATATTACCGAGAAATCCATACCTCACTTCTTGAATCGATTTGAGCCCATCAGTTTATTGTCCGCCCTGGCCGCGATTACGTCACGGATTGGTCTGGTTGGAACACTGTCCACCTCCTATAGTGATCCATTCACAGTCGCCAGACAGTTCGGTTCACTTGATCTGATCAGTAATGGCCGCGCTGGTTGGAACGTTGTTACTTCCCCGCTTGAAGGTTCGGCCAAAAACTACAGTAAAAGCAACCATCCAACCCACCCGGAGCGTTACCGAATTGCAACGGAATATTTGCAGGTAACCAAAGGCCTGTGGGATTCGTGGGAAGACGATGCCTTTGTAAGAGACAAAGAGAGCGGTGTTTTCTTCGATCCATCCAAGCTGCACACACTCAATCATGAAGGAGAGTTCTTCTCCGTTCAGGGCCCCCTTAACATTGCCCGTTCACGGCAGGGGCAGCCGGTCATTTTTCAGGCAGGTTCTTCAGAAGATGGCAAGACTCTTGCTGCCAAGGAAGCGGATGCTGTCTTCACGGGACATGATTCAATCGAGGATGCACAGGCCTTTTACAAAGATGTCAAAACCCGTGCAGCTGCTTATGGACGTTCCGCACAGGATATTGTCATTTTGCCAGGAATTAATCCGATCATTGGACGGACAGAAGAGGAAGCGGAACAGAAATATCAGGAAATTGCCAGCCTGGTCACCATCGATAAAGCACTAGACTATCTGGGACGTTTCTTCGAGCATCATGACTTCTCCCAATATCCGCTGGATGAACCGTTCCCTGAGCTGAATGGCATTGGCAGCAACAGCTTCCGCAGCGGTACCGACAAAATCAAGCGGGATGCCAAAGAGCAGGGATTGACGCTGCGCGAAGTAGCCCTGCGAGCTGCAACACCGAAGAGCAAATTCCTCGGAACACCGGAGCAGGTGGCTGACCAGATTCAAGAATGGTTTGAAGCGGAAGCGGCAGATGGATTCATTATTCATTCCGAACTGCCGAGTGGATTGTCCGATTTTGTAGAGCTGGTTGTTCCGATTCTGCAAGAGCGCGGCATCTATCGCACCGAATACGAGCATGACACATTGCGTGGCAATCTCGGGGTGCCAATTCCGGTGAATCGTTACACGGCTGCACGGGAGCAAGTCGGAACCGAGGCGTAAGAAACTGGGGAGCTGGAAATCGGCACAGTCAAGGAATAAGGCGTAAATTAGTAAATCAATAATTCAACGAATCAATGACACCTGTATACACAGAGGGGGAAGCTATATGAACAGGTCTATCTCATGGATGAAATATATGGCATTGGCGGCAGTAGTGGTGCTGGTATTATCCGGTTGCGGAGCAGCAGGTAACTCGAACAGTACAGTCCAGGCTTCCGGTGGGGAGCAGGCAGGGCAAGCAGAAGGTGGAAATCTAACCTACGCACTCGCCACATCCCCGGATACGCTGGACCCGCATCGAAGTGGCCTTGCCGTAACCGTACGTGCGATCCGGACGATCTATGACAATCTGGTGGTCCAGCTGCCGGATGGTTCCATTAAACCTTGGCTCGCCAAGGAGTGGAGTGTATCGGAGGATGGCAAAAGTTATACGTTCAAGCTGCGTGAAGATGTGAAGTTCCATGATGGCACACCATTTAACGCGGAAGCCGTGAAGTTCAATCTGGATCGGGTGATCGATCCGGCCACCAAAGCCGCCAATTCCCTTGCCCTGATTAGACCTTATAGCTCCTCGGAGGTCATTGATGAATACACCATCAAGGTGAATCTGGAACAGCCTTCGCAAGCCTTTCTCGGCAACTTGAGTCAGGCACTGCTAGGGATTGTGTCTCCTACAGCTGCCAAGAAATACGGTGACCAACTGGGCAAAAACCCGGTAGGGACTGGTCCGTATACCTTCGTGAAATGGGATGAAAATGCGGATATCGTTGTCGCCAAGAACAAGGATTACAACTGGGCTCCGGAAACCGTTGAAAATGAAGGTGCCCCTCATTTGGATACGATTACGTTCAAAATTGTACCGGAAGAAGCAACGCGCATCGGCAGTGTGCAGAGTAAGCAGGTACTTGCCGCCGAGACCGTTCCGCCGCAAAATATTGCTGCGTTGAAGAACGATCCGAACCAGCAATTGCTGCAGGCGAATACCGTTGGTTTGCCGTATACCCTCTTCTTCAATCTGCGCAAAGCACCTTGGGATGATGTGAAAGTCAGACAGGCGGTGCAATCTGCGGTTGATGTGGAATCCATTGTGAAGACATTGTATCTGGGCAACTATGAACGAGCGTGGTCTGCACTGTCTCCGGGAATTCTCGGTTACGATGCCTCCCTGGAAGGAAGTATCAATCCGGATATTAACAAGGCCAATCAGCTGCTTGATGAGCAAGGCTGGGTCAAGGGAGCAGATGGCATTCGTGAAAAAGATGGTAAGAAGCTGACCCTGCATTATGTGGACGGTTCGCCGAACCGGGAGAAGCGTAACGACATTGCTGCGATTATTCAGCAGCAGCTCAAGCAGGTGGGTATAGCTGTTGAAGTGGAAATTACGAAGGACATTGCTACGGTCGTCTATCAGAACTGGGATTATGATCTCTACGGCAACAGCCAGGTCAACTCTGATCCGAATGCACTCTACGCTTTTTATCATACGAGTGCAGAAGGTGAACGTCCGACGCTTTCCGGCTTATCCGATCCGAAGATCGATAAGCTGCTGGAAGAAGGAGCGGTGGAGACTGATCCGGATAAACGAGTGGATATCTATAATCAGATTCAGCAGGATCTGATCGATCAGGCTGTCATTCTGCCGATCTATGTGTTCCCTTATACGGTGGCTGCATCCAAATCGGTGCAAGCCATCAAGTTTGATTCACTCGGATATCCGCTCTTTAACGATGTTTGGATTCAGCCATAAAACGTACCGTCAATTATGCAGACAGGAAGGAGACGACCCGGTATGGTGCAAACGGTACTGACAAGACTTGCTACATCGCTTCTGGTTATTTTCGGAGCCTCGGTGCTGGTGTACTGCATCATGTATCTGCTGCCGGGTGATCCGGTCCTGCTCATGCTGGACCCGTCATCGGCAACACCCGAGATGATTGAGAACCTGCGGGTTCAGCTTGGTCTGGATCAGCCGTTTTACATTCAGTTTGCCAACTATTTCGGAGACATGCTGCGCGGGGATTTCGGTAAATCCATGATCAATTCCGACCCAGTTCTGCCCAAAATACTGGAGCATTTCCCTGCCACACTGGCGCTGACCGCGCTCAGCCCGATCATAGCGATAACCATCGGCATTACGCTCGGTGTACTGTCTGCCATTCATCGTAATGGCGTGATTGATTTCATCGCCCGCCTCGTTGGATTGTTCGGTATCTCGATGCCGACCTTCTGGACCGGCATTCTGTTGATTTTGTTGTTCTCGGTCCAGCTCGGCTGGTTCCCGGCGATGGGTTCCGACGGATTCGGTTCATTGGTGCTGCCTGCTGCAACACTGGGCCTCGTCGGTGCGGGTTTCATCGTACGTATGGTGCGTAACAGCATGCTGGAAGTGGTGAATGAACCGTTTATCGTAGCATTGCGAGCGAAAGGTCTTTCACAGCGAGCTATTATGTACGGTCATGCGCTGCGTAATGCGCTGATTCCTGCGGTGACGGTGATCGGCATGTTGATTGGTGATCTGCTCGCCGGAACCGTCGTGGTGGAAACGGTCTTTTCCAGACAGGGCATCGGCAGAATCATCGCGGATGCGTTGATGGCCAAAGACCTGCCTGTTGTGCAGGGCGTAGTTTTTTTCACAGCGATGATCTATGTCGTGTTGAATTTACTGGTGGATATCTCTTATGCGTACATTGATCCCAGAGTTAGGCGTGCAGTCCGAACGTAATGAACGTGATGGCGGATGGAACAGTCTGAAACATTTGGACGCGAGTGAGGAAGGAGGAGTCTTATGAGCATGAAACCATTGGTGGGTGACAAAAAAGGTTGGACCGGCAGAACAGGGCGTTTACGCCTGTGGAGTCGCCGTCCCCTGCGTCACCGCGTCTCATTCGCGGTATCCCGTTTATTCTTTTATGCAGCGTTGCTGGTTGTGGTATTTACCGTCACTTGTGCGATTGTGCCCGGCTGGATTGCCCCTTATGATCCTACTCAGATGATGACGGATGCCATTCTGCAGGCTCCCTCTGCTGCGCACCTGTTTGGGACCGATTATTTTGGCAGGGATATCTTCAGTGTAGTTGTGCATGGCAGCAGGGATTCACTGCTGATTGGATTTGCCTCGGTGCTGGTGGGTGGTCTTGCGGGCAGTGCCCTTGGCATTATTGCGGGCTATGCAGGAGGAGTTTTGGACACCATCACCATGCGGGCCGTCGATATTCTGATGGCTGTTCCAGGCGTGTTATTGGCATTGTCCGTTGCGGCAGCACTGGGACCTGGACTGCTTAACATTGCACTGGCTGTTGCGATATCCTCCATTCCGGGGTATGCACGGGTGATGCGTGGGCAGGTCATGTCCGTTAAAGGTTTGCCTTTTATTACAGCTACACGTTCACTTGGGGGCTCCAATGCCCGTATTTTCTGGAAACATGTACTGCCTCATTCGTTGTCACCATTGCTGGTTATGGCGACGCTGGGCGTAGGGACCTCTATTCTGACAGGCTCCGGGCTCAGTTTTCTCGGACTTGGCGTATTGAAGGAAATTCCGGATTGGGGAGCGCTGCTCTCGCAAGGAAGAGGTTATCTCACGGTTGCCTGGTGGATCTGTACGTTCCCGGGACTCGCAATTACCATGTTTGTGCTGGCGGTTAATCTGATTGGAGACGATATTCGCGATCGGCTTGACCCCAAAGTAAAAGGAGCGGCTTGACCGCTATTCCAAGGAGGAATCATAATGTCACATGTCGTTATTATTGCCGGAGCGCCTTCCAAACGTTCGCGACTGACAGGACTTACGGAGTACAGCAGCAATAAATTAAGAGAGGCGGGCATTACCGTTGAGGTGATTCATGTGGCTGACCTGCCAGCGGAGGATCTGGTGCAGGCCAAGTTTGATAGCTCATTCATTCGCGATGCACTCGCTGTTGTTGAAACCGCGGATGCAGTCATCGTCGCAACGCCGGTATACAAAGCGTCGTACTCAGGCGTGCTGAAGCTGTTCCTGGATCTGATTCCACAGGAAGGGCTGCGGGGCAAGCTGACTCTTCCATTGGTCATCGGCGGCTCGATCGCCCATCTACTCGCCATCGATTATGCATTGAAGCCTGTTCTGGCAGCACTTGGCGGCAGACATATTCTCGGCGGAGTATATGCGGTTGATCAGGGAATTGATCGACTGGATGACGGAAAATATGAGCTCTCGGCGGATATTACTACGCGATTGGATCGTTCCCTGGAAGAATTGATATTGACTCTGGAAAAGAATGGGTTTACGATATCGTAAAACCAAGTAAGTTCATTGGATAAATGGATATAAAAATTGAAATACACAGACACACAAGAACGTAGAGGACAGAAAAAACCTGAAGAAGCGGAGCTAAAAGCTTTCTGAAAGAAAGCTGCATCGGAAGCATACCCTTCGCCTTTATCCACATATTTTACCCTTTGTAAAAGTGAATTCAAAAAAATCTGGGGATAACAGCGATCGGAAGGTTGTTCTGTCATCGGAGTGGCAAGTGTAAATCATCTTCGTTCAATTCGTATATATAAACTGGATTCGGGGGGCGCTTATGAATATTGAGAACATTGAAGCATTTGTATACATCAATCATTACGGAAGCTTCAATAAGGCTGCCGAGGTACTCTTTTTGTCCCAACCTTCTGTCACCGCTCGTATTCAGTCCCTTGAACGTGAACTCGGCTGCAAATTGTTTGACCGACTGGGCAAGCAGATTGTGCTCACGGAAGAAGGAAGAAAATTCCTCCCCTACGCCCAGCAGGTGCTGCAAGTGATTCAGAAGGGCAGACAGAAGATCCAGCAACGCCGTACGACGCCCGATGCACTGCGACTCGGCAGTACGGTATCCGTATCCAACTATGTCATTCCGGACTTTCTGCCCAAAATCAAGGAAGCATATCCTGAGGTCAGCATGAAGCTGACGACAGCAACGACAGACCAATTGGTCGCCAAGCTGCTCAATCAGGAGATTGATCTGGCGTTTGTGCGCAAGGTCATGCACCCGGCGATCCGTACAGTTGCCTTTTATGAAGATCCAATCCAGCTTTACGTTTACAAAGGACATCCGTTTATAGAACGTGGGCATGTCAGTATGGAAGCGATCCGGAATGAGCGGCTGGTCTTTTTCGAATGTGGTTCACTGGACTGGCTGCGCATTCACCGGGCCTTTGACTCGCTGGAACATCCACCGGATATTACATATCATGTCGATCATTCGGAAACGGCGAAGAAACTGGTTATGCAGGGGGCAGGCATTGCTTTTCTGCCTGGGTTAACGGTGCAGAAGGAAGTACGGGAGCAGGAACTGTTCCCCATTCAGGTGCACGAGGTTGCCGGTGTATCGTTGCAGATCAGCGTCGTTACGTTAAAAGAAGAACATTCGCCTTTTGCAGAGCCTTTCGGGGAATTGCTGCGGCAGTTATAGAGCGTCCATTAAGGAAGCAGGAAGGATTTTAATAAGTCAGGTTCGGCATGATCGAAGGAGGAGAATAGGATGGGTATTCGTGTTGGCATATTGGATCAAACTCCGATCTACGAAGGGGAGACGCCGATAGATGCTTTTCGGCATACGATTGAATTGGTACAGCGGGCTGAACAGCTTGGATTTCATCGGTTCTGGGTATCGGAACATCATGATTCAGGCCATGTCGCAGGCTCCTCACCCGAAGTGCTCATTTCCCATTTGCTGGCGCATACGGAGCGGATTCGTCTCGGTTCTGGCGGGGTAATGCTCCAACATTATAGTCCTTACAAAGTGGCTGAAAACTTCAATGTGCTCTCTGCACTTGGCCCGGGAAGAATCGATCTGGGTATTGGACGTGCGCCGGGGGGATTGCCCCGCTCCACACAGGCATTACAGCAAGGAATTCAGAAGGCCGCTTCCCTAAAAGATAAAATCAATCAGGTGAAGCAGTTCCTTCATAATGAACCGCATGAAGAGGAAACACATCCTTTGGCAGGCTTGAGCGCTGCACCGTTATCCGAAGTCCCCGCCGAGCTATACGTGCTTGGGGCAAGTATCGACAGCGCTGGCATGGCGGCAGAACTGGGACTGCCTTATGTATTTTCATTGTTTATTAATAGCAATACGGAGGTCGCTCTGGAGGCTTTGCGTATTTATCGAGAACAGTTCGACCGTTCACAAGGGCGGGAGCCGTATGCCATCCTCGCTATATCATTAATTGTGGCGGAGAGTGCGGAAGAAGCTGAAGAACTGGCAAGTGAACATATGCTGGTCAAGATCCATCTGGAGAATGGCAAGATATTGACCGTTGGTTCCGTGGAGCAGGCGGAAGAATTCGGACGGCAATCGAACGAGAAGTATCGGATCGAGATTCTGGAGCCAAGTGTGACAAGAGGTACGAAGGAAACGGTTGGTCAGGCTCTGGCGAAGTTCCAGCAGGATTTTGCCGTGGATGAACTGATTGTCACCACAGCCACACGTGATTTTGCCAAGCGTATGCGTTCATATGAATTGCTGCGTGAGGCATTGGATGAGCAGGGGCTGGGCGAATTCGCGAATGAATCGACACCTGCGCAAGCGGTGATCGGTTAGGCATATATATGGTAGAGAGCATACCTGCTAAAGTGAAATGAAGACACCCGTGTATTATAATTATTCCATCTTACATGGCATATACGATGATAATAGGAGGCAATGTCGTGAGCAGTGATCTGAAACAGCCTGAGCAACAGGCAGAGCAAGAAGAACAGAGCCGCAAGCATGAACTTGACGTTGGGCAGGATGAAGAATTCGCAGAACATTTAACGGCGATCCGCCGACATTTACATCGTAATCCCGAGCTATCCGGAGAGGAACGGGAAACGACAGAAGCCATTCGGGGTTGGCTGGTGGAGGAAGAGGTACGGATTGCAGATGAATATTCGCTGCGAACAGGCCTCATCGCTGAAATTGGTGAGGGTGATGGTCCTGTCGTGGCGTTGCGCGCAGATATTGATGCCCTGCCGATCCAGGAAGAGACGAAGCTGGAGTATGCCTCGCAAGTTGCTGGCCGGATGCACGCCTGCGGTCATGATGCACACACCGCCATTCTGATTGGTGCTGCGCGATTGTTGAAACAGCGTGAGTCCCATCTTCAGGGCAAGGTTCGTTTGATTTTCCAGCCTTCGGAGGAGAAAGCGACGGGGGCACGGCAGGTGATTCAGAGCGGAGCGCTATCCGAGGTCCGGGCTATTTTTGGTTTGCATAACAAACCGGATCTGCAAGTCGGTACGGTAGGTATCCGTGAAGGGGCGCTGCTCGCAGCGGCAGATGGTTTTGTGGTTAAAGTAGAAGGTGTCGGAACGCATGCGGCAGTGCCGGAAGCAGGCATTGATCCCATTGTGGTCGCTTCCCATATCGTGACCGCACTTCAGTCCATCGTCAGTCGCAATGTCGGAGCACAGGAGAGCGCTGTAATCAGTGTGACCAAAATCAACAGCGGCACCGCCTGGAACGTCATTCCCGAAGAAGCCATCTTGGACGGCACCGTGCGTACCTTTGACGAGAAGGTTCGTGCCCGGATTCGCGAGCGTTTCAACCAGGTGGTTACGGGTGTTGCAGCAGCCTACGGGACACGCGCTACGGTGCGCTGGATTCAGGGACCACCTGCAGTGTTCAACGATGCGTCCTTGGCTGCTGCGGCTGAGCAGGTGGCAGGTGAAATTGGGCTGAACAGTATCCGACCGCTACCATCTCCGGCGGGCGAAGATTTTTCCTTTTACCAAAAGGAGGTCCCGGGTCTATTCCTCTTCCTCGGAACGTCAGGTCCGCATGAGTGGCATCATCCTGCATTCGATGTGGACGAACGGGCGCTGCCGCTTGGCGCACATCTTCTGGCAGCGCTGGCTGAACAGGCACTGCAAAAGTTGCAGTCAAACGGCGGATAACCGATAACAGCAATCGGAAGATTGTATTGTTCTGTCATCGGAGTGGCAGTGTAAATATTTTTAGTTTAACTAATACAATACAATTGCGAATGGATGCAAAAAACGGTGACCTCAATTAGGTGACCGTTTTTTGTTTCCGTATTTTTAATTTGGTAGTTGTGGTTCTTCACATTGTATGCTACGATTCTAATCGTAATTATTACTATTATAATACGTAATCATTACTTACTTATCTAACTTCATGAGGGAAAAGGAAGGGAATCATGCATACATCACGCAAGGTTTACACACTAGCTTTATTAATTTCGCTCCTGCTAGTATTATCGGCTTGCTCCGGGATAGAAGCAGGGAACGAAGCACAAACCTCCAAAGTTTCCAACGACGAATTGGTCTTTGCCAGCACCAAGGATATCCGAGATATCAATCCCCATCTATACGCGGGAGAGATGCCGGCTCAGAATATGGTATTTGAATCCCTTGTAATTAATACGCCGGAAGGCATTAAGCCTGCACTCGCGGAGAAATGGGATATATCAGAAGATGGCACAACGTATACCTTTTATTTACATAAAGATGTTCAGTTTTCGGATGGGGAGCCGTTTAATGCCGAAGCCGTGAAGATGAATGTCGATGCCGTGCTGGAAAATGTCGAGAAGAACTCCTGGCTGAATCTGGTTGCCGAGATCAAGGAGACGAAAGTGATCGATGACGCTACGTTCCAGATTGTACTGAAAGACCCGTATTACCCGACATTGGAGGAATTGGGGTTAACTCGTCCGTTTCGCTTCATCTCACCGAAAAGCTTTATTGACGGTACAACTGCGAATGGAGTCAGCAGTTATGCCGGAACAGGGCCATACATTTTAACAGAGCACAAGCAGGACCAGTACGCGATATTTACGGTCAATGAAAATTACTGGGGAGACAAACCGCAGATCCAAACGATTAAGTGGAAAGTCATGCCTGACCATCAAACGATTCTGCTTGCCCTGGAAAAGGGAGAAGTAGACCTGTTATTCGGTTCGGACGGTGACATGGTGGACAATGAATCGTTCAAAGTGTTGACGGATCAAGGGAAATACAGCACGGTCATCAGTCATCCGGTTGGCTCACGTGCGATCGTTCTTAATACCAACCGCTCAGCAACTCAGGAGCCCCAAGTGCGTGAAGCGCTGATGTATGCTATTAATAAACAAATCATCGCGGAAGGCATACTGAACGGTACGGAACAAGTAGCAGATACGTTGCTCTCCACTTCGGTTCCGTACGCTGATGTGGGCCTTGAAGGTGTGCAGTATGACATGAACAAAGCAAGCGATCTGCTTACGGCGGCTGGCTGGGCTGCGGGCTCGGATGGTTATCGGTACAAGGATGGGAACAAGCTTGAACTGACGATCTATTACAATTCCGATAATGCACAGGAGCGGACCATTAGTGAATCCATGCAAAACGATCTGAAGCAGGTCGGGGTAGCGTTGAACATTGTTGGCGAGGAAAAGCAGGCCTATCTGGACCGTCAGAAAACGGGCGAATTTGATCTGATGTACTCCCTCTCCTGGGGATTGCCGTATGATCCGCAAACGTATGTCTCTTCCTGGAGGGTTCCCTCCCACGCCGATTATCAAGCCCAGTTGGGGCTGGGGAAAAAAGAGTGGCTGGATCATACGATTACAGACCTGATGGTCGAGCAGAATGAGGAACAGCGCCAAAACATGTACAAAGAGGTTCTAACGTATATTCATCATGAAAATGTATATATTCCACTGACCTATTCGGTTACCAAAGCCGTTCATATCAAGGCGCTTCAGGGTGTGGGCTTTAACGTTTCCCAATACGAAATTCCGTTTGAGAAGATGTACTTCGAAGAGTAATCAGGAATTTTAAAAATTCATTAGGAAAGTCAGGAAGCCTCGCTCATCCTCTTCCATTTGCGAAGTTGTGAAGCGAGGTTTCCTTATATATGGATGAAGTAGAGAGGAGGATCACCTTGGGCAGGTACGTCATAAAACGAATATTAGCCATTATTCCCGTGCTGATCGGTATTTCATTTTTAGCATTTATTCTGATCCATTTGCGAACCAGTGATCCGGCTGAAGTGGCGCTGCGGGTGAATCAAGTTACGCCGACACCGGAAATGGTGGATGCCATGAGGGAAACACTAGGTTTGGATAAACCGTTTCTGACCCGTTACGTGGATTGGATCAGCAACAGCATTCAGGGGGATTTCGGCATTAGTTACGTCAACCAACAATCGGTTGGAGAGCAGATTGCACGAGCCCTTCCAGCCACATTAAAGCTATCGGCTGTTGCCCTCGTTATCATTCTGACGATAAGTATTCTGATTGGTGTGCTCAGTGCCATTTATGAAAATAGGTTAGTGGATCGTTTGATGCGTGCATTGGTCTTTATTGGCACAGCCATGCCGAGCTTCTGGATTGGCATTCTGCTGATGTGGTTATTTGCCGTGAAGCTGAATTGGTTCCCCACGAGTGGCATGGAACAAGCAAGCTCAGTCATCCTGCCGGCAACGACACTGTCCCTGGTATTCATCTCCACTTACGTCAGGCTGATTCGCAACAATATGGTACAAAACAAAACGGAGAACTACGTGTTGTACGCTCGTGTCAGAGGATTGAAGGAACGGACGATTATCTGGAAAGTGTTCCGAAATTCACTTCAATTATCGATTACGGCGCTGGGCATGTCGATTCCGAAGTTAATCGCGGGTACGGTCATTGTGGAAAATATTTATGCATGGCCAGGCATTGGGCGTCTGTGCGTTACCGCGATTTTCAATTCGGATTTTCCGATTATTCAAGCTTATATTCTGATTATGGGTGTGA
The DNA here is from genome assembly GCF_030433635.1 of Paenibacillus vandeheii. Classification (NCBI taxonomy): domain Bacteria; kingdom Bacillati; phylum Bacillota; class Bacilli; order Caryophanales; family Paenibacillaceae; genus Paenibacillus; species Paenibacillus vandeheii. Next base: position 96,308 of record NZ_JAROCD010000014.1, on the reverse strand, counting down.
TGTTTGTCGTCTGTAATCTACTCGTGGATCTTCTGAATTCAGCTCTGGATCCCCGGATAAGAAGGGAGGGGTAACATGATGTTCTGGAAGCGTTTGGTGTCCGATAAAATGGCAGTGTTATGCATGATTACGATCGCACTTGTGGTCGTCGCTGGTGTTGGCGCACCCTGGTTCGCACCGCATGATCCCACGAGTCTAAACATTATGAACAAATATGCAGGGATCAGTCTGGAGTATCCATTGGGTACAGATCAACTCGGCCGCTGTAATCTGTCACGTCTTCTTTATGGCATTCGTACAACGATCCTGTTTGCTGTAATTACAACCGCGATTACAATTACGATCGGAACCCTGCTGGGCATCATATCGGGTTATTTTCGCGGCAAGGTGGATGAAGTCATTATGCGAATCTGTGACATGATGCTCTCCTTTCCGGCAGAAGTGATGATTCTGGCGATTGTCGGTATTCTCGGTCCAGGCCTGCTAAATGTCGTCGTCGCCAATATTATCGCCAAATGGGCATGGTACACCCGGATGATTCGTACAACAGTTATTCAATACACGGACAAGAACTATATTCGCTTTGCCAAAGTCTCGGGATGCGGGACGGGTCATATTATGAGAAAACATGTGCTGCCGGGTGTCTCCGGCGAAGTCGCTGTCTTTGCGACGCTGGATACGGGCTGGGTAATCCTCAATATATCGGCGTTGTCTTTCCTTGGTCTGGGTGTACAGGCACCTACGCCGGAGTGGGGCATGATGCTGAATGATGCAAAAAATGTAATGATCACACATCCAACGCAAATGCTTGCGCCTGGATTGGCTATTTTGCTGGTCGTGGCTGCTTTCAACTTTTTGGGAGACAGCCTGCACGCGGCAATGAATCCGAAAAGTTATATGCAGAAGAAGGGAGGCCGGTTAAATGTCTTTGTTAGAAGTAAAAAATCTGTCCATCACTGACAGCAGAACCGGTATGCCCATCGTGCAAAATCTAAGCTTTGCGTTGCAGTCCAATACCTGCCTTGGCATTGTGGGCGAGAGTGGAAGCGGAAAGTCCTTATCCACGAAAGCCATTCTGGGGTTGGCCTCTCCCTGGCTTGAAATTAGTGGAACAGCCCTTTATCAGGGCAAAGATCTATTACAGCAAACCGGGGAAGAACTCCGAAAGATCCGCGGACAGCGTATTTGCATGATTTTACAGGATGCGATGACGGCGTTTAACCCGCTCGAACCGATTGGGAAACAAATGATGGAGACCTTTCGAGAGAACCTTCGAATCTCCAAAAAAGAAGCCAGACAACTGGCGGCGGATGCCTTGCATCGTGTTCATATTCTTCAGCCTGAGCAGGTGCTGCAAAAGTATCCGCATCAATTATCAGGGGGCATGCTGCAAAGAGTAATGATCTCCATTGCCATGATGCTGGAACCTGACATTATCATCGCCGATGAGCCGACAACCGCACTGGATTCGATTAACCAGCGTGCAATTGTTAAGCAATTCAAGCAACTTCGCGAAACGATGGGTATGTCCATCATTTTCATATCGCATGATTTAGGTGTCGTGCAGTATTTGGCGGATGATCTTATCGTTATGCGAGATGGGGAATGCGTCGAGCAAGGAAAGGCGAATGACGTATTTTCGAATCCTCAGCATGAATTTACACAGTTTCTGATCCAGACCCGAATCAAGCTGTCCGAGCCTTTTCAGGCTTCCATGGAAGCAGGTGTGCAGTAATGCTGGTCGAAGTGAATCATCTGTCCAAAAGCTATCCCAAATCGGGTGGTTTCTTTCGGAAAGAGAGAACAGAAATTCTGAAAGATATTCATTTTGAGATCCGTGAAGGTGAATGCCTGGGTCTGATTGGAGAGAGTGGAAGTGGGAAAAGCACGCTAAGCCGCCTGATTCTTGGATTGGAGAAACCAACACAAGGTGAAGTTCGGATTGAGGGGATGGTTGTTTCCCAATGGATGAAGAAGAATAAAGGGAAAATAAGCGTTGTTTTTCAGGATTATACGTCTTCAGTCAATGGCAAATTCATCGTGCGGGATATCATAGCTGAACCCTTGGTTGCACTGGGTGATATTGCGGATCTGGATGACCGGGTCAATGACCTGCTCGCGAAGGTGGGGCTTCCTCATGCGGTGATGCACAAGTATGCTCATGAACTGAGTGGCGGGCAATTACAGCGGGTGTGTATCGCCCGCGCAATCTCAACCCGTCCGAAATTTCTGGTGTTGGACGAAGCACTTAGTTCTTTGGATGTCTCCGTCCAGGCGCAAATCCTGGAGTTGCTGCGCACTTTGCAGCATGAAATGAACATGACCTATCTCTTTGTTGCACATGATCTTCAGGCTGTGGCGAATCTGTGTGACCGGGTACTCTTTCTCTATCGGGGAACGATTGTGGAGGAGCTTGAACGAAATCGTCTCTCGGATGCCACCAATGATTATGCTAAAGCATTGCTGGCATCTGTTATGCCTTTTAGAAGTCGCTGATGAACCTCCAATTGTATACGTTTGGCTAAATAGAGTTGACGCAAATACGTCAGCTCTGTTCCTGTTTGAACATAAAATAACAGTCGTGACGCTCTCTTTTTGATATGGAAATATTTGTTGACGCTCCCAAGTAGGATGTGCTATATTTTTCTCGAATGATAATCGTAATCATTACTATTAATGGCGTTTTATATAAATTAACTAAACATTTACACATGAACGTAGAGGACAGAAATAACCTGAAGAAGCGGCGCGTTCGCCTTTATCCCCGGATTTTCCCCTTTGAAAAAGGGAATCCAAAAAAATCTGGGGATAACAGCGATCGGAAGGTTGTTCTGGCATCGGAGTGGCTAGTGTAAATATTCTTTAGTTCAATTTGTATAGCAATGTGAACTCAGGCTTAATTCCATATCAAGAATAGGAGTAGCGGCTGCGATGAAACAGGAGATCGATTTTATCAAGTTCAATCCCACGCAAAATATGACGGTTCTGGTGAAAACGGATCATCCGGCTGAGACATATCCACACATTGCCGCCCAAATTATGTCCTATGACAATGTGTACGCTGAACAAGTGGGGTTCATTGGGGGAGCAAAAAAGCAGGAGGCGGCTGCCCATTTGGAAATGGCCGGGGGAGAGTTCTGCGGGAATGCCTGCATGGCCTTGGCCGCGTACATCGCGTCCGAAGAAGAGCTGGAATCGTATGAGTTTACAGAAATCATGTTGGAAGTCTCGGGAACAGACCAATTAATCCGCTGTCAGGTGAAGAAGCAGCAGCAGAATGAGTATTTCTGTCAGGTAACGATGCCGGTCCCTCATCAAATTGAACAGCGAACGATCAAGTATGAGGGAACAGACATGGATATGGTGATCGTGCGGTATCGGGAGTTCATTCATATCGTCATTGAAGTGGAAGCGTTTGATGAAGCGATGAGAAAGAGGGCACAAGCTCTGGCGCGATTACTCGGATTAACCTTGGGGGATAAGCTGATTGGCATTTTATTATACAACTCCCAATCCGATGAGCTGGCACCGCTCATCTTTGTCCCGCGGCTGGATAGTCTGATCTGGGAAAGGGGGTGCGGTTCAGGTACAGCCTCCGTGGGAGCCTATCTGGCATGGAGCAGGCAAGGGGAGATCGTTCAGCATATCAAGCAGCCCGGTGGTGCGATTAAAGTAATGGCTGAGTGGAATGGAGCAGAGCTTGAACGAATTACGATCGAAGGATCTGTTGGAATTGTAGCACAGGGCAAAGCGTTTATAGATGCATGACCATGACGAGTTACAGGAGGAAAAGGAATGGAGACATTGATTGATTTTCAAGCATGCTTGAGTGAATTTTCCGGGAAATTCGATGAGTTGGCAGGCAGATATGATCATACGGTTCAGCATAGCTCCGAGCTGGAGGCTTTAATCGATGACTACTCCACGTTTATAACAGACAAGCAAAATGAACGAATCTGGGAACAACTCGATCGTCAGGAATCTGGCAGCATGCATCAGCTTGTCCTTGATCTGAGAGACAAGTCTGCACGATGTGTGGCGATTATGGAGAAATATCGGGCATTGAAGCTGCAAGACGGAGATGTGGAAATCGCGGATTATTTCAGAAACATCGAAGAATGTATTGAAAAAGAGTTTGGCAGCTCTTATGTCACTTCGGACTCCAAAGTGCTGCTGATCGGCTCCGGGGCATTTCCGATGACGCCTTTGTTTATCGCCAAGCGGACAGGAGCGAAGGTAGTCGGCATCGATATTGACGATGAAGCCATTACACTCGGGAAGCAGGTTGTGGAGAAGCTGGGTGCGGGCTTGAACATTCATTTGCAGCAGACATTAGTGCAGGACCTAGCTTTTACAAAAGAAGCCACGCATATCATTTTCAGTTCCACGGTTGCCAACAAATATGATCTGCTGGATCAATTGCATGCATTGACGAATGAACATGTAGTGGTGGCCATGAGATACGGTAACCAGTTAAAGTCGTTGTTCAATTATCCAATGAGAGAGACCGACAGCAGCAAGTGGAATATGATCGACAATATTCTGCGTCCGGATGATGTATTCGATATTGCGTTATACCAAAAAGCATAGCTCGCTTGAGCTGGTGAAAAGGGAGGCTTATATGAGCGGATTTCAGAAAATCTTGTTGCTTGGAACAGGTCCGGCATCCATTCAGCTGGCGGTAACGCTCAAAAAGCAATTCAGCTGCACCTTAGGCATCGTGGGAAGAGAATCGGTGCGTTCAGAATCTTTTTTTGAGGCCATTCGGCAAACGGACGGATTCATTGGGGCAAGCATTCAAAATGAAAAGCATCGACCTTTGGCCGGTGAGTGCTTCATTGACCGGGTGTTTAAGGGATATGAGAGCATAGAAGGAGAATGGGATACACTTATTTTGGCCGTGACAACCGATGCTTACATCGATGTACTGAAACAAATGAATGACAACTTCATCAAACAAGTGAAATTCATTATTTTGGTCTCCCCAACCTTTGGCTCCAACCTGCTGGTAAAGCATTATGTGAGACAGCTACATGCGGACACCGAAGTGGTCAGCTTCTCTACCTATTTGGGGGATACCCGCTGGATGCACGACCAACCGTCCAATCATGTGATTACAACAGGCGTCAAGAAAAAGGTCTACATTGGTTCTACTTCAACACCTTCCGAACATGTGGACAGACTGTGCAAGATGTACGAGCACTTGGGCATTGCACTGGAAGTCATGCCATCTGCAATCGAGGCGGAAACGAGAAATATTTCTTTATATGTGCATCCGCCGCTGTTCATGAATGACTTTTCATTGGATGCCATTTTCGGAGCGTCAGACATTCGGAAATATGTATACAAAATTTATCCCGAAGGTCCGGTAACCCAATATTTAGTTCGGGACATGCGGGCGCAGTGGAATGAAATTATGACGATTACGGATCGACTTCGTATCCAGGGTGTCAATCTGCTGCAATTCATGACGGATGATAATTATCCAGTCCGATTGGAGAGTTTATCGCGTCAGGATATCGAGAATTTTAATCAATTGCAGGACCTTCATCAAGAATATTTATTATACATACGATACACCTCGCTATTGATTGATCCCTTTTCGGAACCGAGTCCGGAGGGCAAGTATTTTGACTTTTCGGCTGTTCCCTTCAGGAAGATGTTCATCAATCAGGATGGAGCTTTGGACATTCCCAGAATGCCCAAGGAGGATTATTACCGCATCAAAATCATACAGGGCATTGCGAGACATTTACAGGTAAGCTGCCCAACCATCGATAGGTTTATTGACACATATGAGGCGAAGCTTCAAGAAGTCGCTCGCGCTCACCCCGATCAGAGTCTATCGGATGCCTTTGTCGTTCAATCTTTCGATGAAGACATTCGGATGATCTGCTCAGGTCTGGCAAGCAGCAGGGTCTAATTACAGCTCAATCTATATAAGTGAACCTGAATTTTACATCATAACGGAGAGTGCAGAACCAATCTGAAGAAGCAAAGCGTTCGCCTTTATCACTGGATTTTTCCAATGGAAAAGGGAATCAAAAAAATCAGGGGATAACAGCGATCGGAAGGTTATTCTGACCGCGCAGTGGTCTAGTGTAAAGTTATTGGTTTTACTTGTATATATCTTTCATCATCAGGAGGAAATGTTGTGAAAAAGGGTAGTGCTTTTCGTTTTTTAGTATTGCTAGTGTCCATGATTACCGTCATTGCCGGGTGCGGCCAAAAAGAGGGTGCAAACACCAACACCAAGTCTGCAAATAGCGAGGTCAAGTCTGAACTCATATATGCATCCGCGAAGGATATTAATGATATGAATCCCCATCTGTACACAGGTTCCATGCCCGCACAAGGGATGGTTTACGAATCTTTGGCTGAAAACACGGTCGATGGAATCAAGCCATTACTGGCGGAATCCTGGGATATTGCCGAAGACGGGAAGACGTATACGTTCCATTTGCGACAGGATGTGAAATTCCATGATGGTGAGCCGTTTAACGCCAAGGCGGTCAAACAAAATTTCGATGCGGTTCAGGCGAATGCCGAAAAACATGCTTGGATCAAGCTGTCCACCAAAATCGTAAGTACAACCGTCATAGATGAATACACATTCGAACTGGTACTTTCCGAGCCCTATTACCCAGCTCTGGTGGAGCTGTCCATGACCAGACCTTATGTATTTATATCACCGAAGGATTTCAAGAATGGGGGCACAAAGGACGGGGTGAGTGGCTACCATGGTACAGGGCCCTACAAGCTCACCGGACATAAAATCGACGAGAATGCAACGTTTGAAGCCAATGAAGAGTACTGGGGCGGCGCACCTGAGATCCCAAAAATTACGTCCAAGGTTCTGCCAGCAGGAGAAACGACATTATTGGCATTACAGAAGGGCGAAATCAACTTTGTGTTCACCGATGATCGGGGGGCGGACAGCATTGATGTTGAAGCCATGAATCAATTGGCTGACTCGGGTGATTATCAGGTGGTCCGAAGTGAAGCGATGAATACAAATATGATCGTCGCCAATAGCAGCAAAAAGGATAACCCGGTCCACGAAACGGCTGTTCGTGAAGCGATATGGTTTGCGATTGATCGGGAAACGATCAGCAATGATATTTTTAATGGAACACAGACTGTAGCTGACACTTTATTCTCATCAAACGTCAATTATGTCGATGTCGAGTTGAAGAAGCGAGAGTATAACCCGGAGACGGCAAAAGAGCTTTTGGAAAAAGCGGGCTGGACCCTATCAAACGCGGAAGCAGTGAGGACAAAGAACGGCCAGCAACTCGCCATGACCCTGTATTATGACAGCAATTCGTCTTCCCAAAAAACACAGGCGGAATGGATCCAGTATTCCTTAAAAGGATTGGGCATCCAATTGGAGATTGTCGGAGAGGAATCCACATCCATCGCGAACAGAAGGGCAACCGGGGAATATGATCTGTTATTCAACCAAACCTGGGGACTGGCGTACGATCCACAGAGCACCATCTCTGCGTTTACTTCGGATTCCGCTTATAAGCATACAACAAGTGGCATTGCCCAAGCGGATGAGCTGTACAAGAAAATTGATGAAGTCATGGTGTCCACAGATGAGGCTTCCCGCCAGTCCCTGTACGCCGACATTATGAAAATGGTCCATGATGAAGCTGTGTTTATTCCGATTACCAATGGACGTGTTACTGTCGTGGCTCCCAAAAATCTGAACGGGATCTCATTCAAACAGACTCAATATGAATTGCCATTTGAGCAAATGAATTTTAAATAGAGCGGGGATGGACATGGGAAGTTATATAGTGAAACGAATATTGCTGGCCATACCCTTGCTGTTCATTATTTCATTTATAACGTTTGTACTCATTAATCTATCGCCTCTGGACCCTGCTGTAGTTGTGTTACAGGCACAGGAGGTTCCTCAGATCACGGATGAATTGATCGCCCAAACCAATGAAGCATTGGGGTTCGATAAACCCTTCGTCATCCGGTATGTGAATTGGTTGATCGCCTGTATGCAGTTTGATTTTGGCAGCTCATATGTATCCGGTGAACCGGTATGGTCCCTGGTAGGTCCGGCTTTCCTGAACACATTAAAGTTAACGCTGGTATCATCGGTGTTCATTATTGGGTTATCCATCCTGTTGGGTGTGATCTGTGCCATGAGAGAAGGAAAAGTCATCGATCAATCGGTCAGAGGCATCTCGTTTGTCCTGACCGCGATGCCATCCTACTGGCTTGCAGCCATCCTGATCTGGACTTTTTCCGTCAAGCTGGACTTGTTGCCCACGAGCGGCATGGACTCATTGAAGAGTTACATTCTACCGGTCATCGTGATCACGGTGAGTTATACAGGCTTTTATTTCAGAACGGTCCGGAGTTCGATGTTAAGCAACATGAATGAAGATTATGTTCTCTATGGACGGGCAAGCGGTTTAAGTGAGAGGAAGGTGACCCTGCATATTTTACGAAATTCGCTGCAAGTGGCGGTATCCATATTTTGTATGGCGATCCCCATCGTGCTCGGCAGTACCGTCGTGATTGAAAATGTGTTTGCGTGGCCGGGACTCGGGAGGTTGAGCGTGAGGTCCATTCTCAGCCGGGATTTCCCGATTATTCAGGCGTATGTTCTTATTTTGGCTGTAACCTTTGTGCTGTTTAATACGATTTCTGACGTGATCAATGCGGCGATGAATCCCAGGTTAAGAAAGGATCTCTGATGCGATTATTACGAAATTTGAGCAAAGACAAGCTTGCGATTACATCGCTCGCTGTCATTGTAATCATTATTGCTGCGGGCATATTTGCCCCTTGGTTTGCACCCCATGACCCGGAGGAAGTGAATATGAAGCTTCGTTATGCTTCCTCCTCCTGGACCTATTGGCTAGGAAATGATCATCTCGGCAGATGTGTGTTATCCAGACTCATTTATGGTATTCGTCCCAGTGTGCTATGGGTGCTGGCTGCCTTGATGATGTCTGTTTTGGTCGGAGCTGTCGTTGGATTTATCGCAGGTTATTTCAAGGGGAAGACAGATGCCTGGATCATGAGAGTTTGCGATGTGATGCTTTCATTCCCGGGATACGTTATGACACTGGCTGTAGTCGGTATTCTGGGTGCAGGACTTGAACATATTCTGATAGCTTTCGTGGTCATGAAATGGGCGTGGTTTGCCCGCGTCATTCGGACATCCGTGATGCAGTTCTCCGAGATGGAGTATGTGAAGTTCGCCAAAGCATCTGGCATTGGCAGCCTTAGCATTATCACCAAGCATATTGTTCCGGTTACCTTTGCCGATATAGCAGTGATTGCGAGTGGCTCCATGTGTTCGATGATGCTGCAGATCTCGGGGCTTTCCTTTCTGGGTTTGGGAATCCAGGCTCCGCATGCCGAATGGGGGATGATGCTGAATGAGGCAAGGCAAGTCATGTTCTCCAGACCGGAGTTAATGTTGGCACCTGGAATATCTATTGTCATTGTGGTCTCGGCCTTTAATTTTTTATCGGATGCACTTCAGGTCGCTTTGGACCCCAAATTAATGACTTCCCAGGGTAAGCTTCGTAAAAAAGAGGTGGGAAAGAACGTTTATGAATACAGTAGAGGTTAATCATTTGAAGGTCTGGGATGCCAATACGGACAAGGTCATTATTCATAACAGTTCATTTCAGGTCAAACAAGGAAGCTGTCTGGCCATAGTCGGGGAAAGCGGAAGTGGCAAGTCCGTCACCTGCAGGTCCATTATGCGTTTGAATAAACCCTGGATTCGCCAATCCGGAACGATTCTCTTCCAAGGCGAGGACTTGAACCAGCTTTCTGAACAAGAAATGAGACGAAAAAGAGGCAAAAACATATGCATGATTCTGCAAAATGGCATGAGCGCTTTTGACCCGTCTTCCGTAATAGGCGTCCATATTCGAGAGACGCTCCAGACGCATTTTGACTGGAATAACAGAGACAGCGAACGGAAGATCATTAGCGCTATGGAAAGTGTCATGTTAAAGCATCCGCAGGAAATCCTGAATCAATATCCACATCAGCTATCGGGTGGCATGCTGCAGCGAATCATGATTGCATTGGCACTCGTGTTGGAGCCGGATCTGATTATTGCGGATGAACCAACAACGGCGCTGGATACGATCTCTCAATATGAAGTGGTTGAACAATTGATTCAACTGCGTGAACGAATGGGGTGTTCCATGCTGTTTATATCCCATGATCTCGGTGTGGTTCAGAAAATTGGGGATGAAGTGATGGTTATGAAAGACGGAGCTATTGTCGAAAGCGGCGATATACGGTCTGTTTTTACGAAGCCGAAGCATGCCTATACTCAATATTTGGTTTCCACCCGGTTGGAGCTGAGCAATCATTTCAGGAAATTGATGCAGGGAGGGGATACAGATGCTCAAGGTGGATGGGATAGAAAAATCCTATAAACAAGGCGGATTGTTCTCCAAACAAAAGCAGCAGGTGTTGAAAAACGTGGCATTTGAATGCTACCAAGGCGAATGTCTCGGCATTATCGGCGAAAGCGGAAGCGGCAAGTCCACATTGGGACGTTTGATTCTGGGCATTGAAAAGCCCGATCGCGGTCGTATTTTATTTGAGGGGAAAAACGTGAATAATCGCCGTGTGCGAATGGGCAGCATCAGTGCCGTATTTCAAAATTATGCGTCCTCCATTAATCCATTTCTCACGGTGGAGGAAGCCATTATGGAGCCCCTGAAGGCTCAAAAAAAAGTGGAAGCGGATATGCAAAGCAAGGTGGATCGGTTGCTGCATCAGGTGGGGTTAAATCCTTCCTACAGGCTTAAATATGCACATGAACTGTCCGGTGGAGAGGCCCAAAGAGTATGTATTGCAAGAGCCATATCCACAGAACCCCGATGCATTGTATTTGATGAAGCCATCAGTTCGCTGGACGTGTCTGTGCAGATTCAGGTGCTGCGATTGTTAAAGGAATTAAAGCAATTCTATCAGATGAGCTATGTGTTTATTACGCATGATATTCAGGCGGCAGCCTATATTTGTGACAGAATTATTATTTTCAGGGACGGTCAGATTGAGGAAATGGTACCGATTAAGCAGCTGAAGGATGTTCAGTCTGATTATGCCAGAAAATTATTAACCTATTTAATTACTTTCCAGGGGGAGGACCAAAGATGAGTGGAGCGATGTCTTGGCCTTTTCTGCGTTTGTACATCCTGGTTCTTCTGTATTTTAGTGCAAACGCCATTCTTAATGTGATTATTCCTTTACAGGGTGAATCCTTGGGAGCGAGCAGTACAACCATTGGGCTGATTATGGGCGCTTATATGTTTACGACCATGTTTTTCAGGCCATGGGCCGGGCGGATCATTCAAAAGCGCGGGCCGATTAAAGTGCTGCGTTTTATTCTGATTATCAATGGTTTTGCCCTGATTTTATACACGTTTACGGGTCTCGGAGGTTATCTGGTGGCTCGTATTTTACAGGGGGTATCGACGGCTTTCTTCTCGATGGCTCTGCAAATAGGCATTATTGATGCCTTGCCGGAGAAGGATCGCTCCCAGGGTATTTCATATTATTCATTATTCAGCTATATCCCCGGCATTGTGGGTCCTGTTCTTGCGTTAGGGATCTGGCAAACTGGCGGTATGGATTATTTCACAGTTGTCCTGATCGGTATTGCCGTCTGCACAGGCGTCTTCGGATATACGGCCAAAATGGACAAGAGCAAGGAGCAGCCTCCTGGGAATTCGTCCGAACAGAACGTGAGCATGTTTCAGTCCTTTCGTCAGTTAGTGCAAAATCGATCCTTGTTTAGATGCAGTGTACTCATGTTAAGTGCTTCCGTTGTGTTCGGTGCAATTACGACTTTTATTCCCCTCTACGCCAGTCAATTGCCAAGCGGCAATGCAGGTGTCTATCTGATGCTTCAGGCGGGAACGGTTGTGTTGACCCGGATCATGTTACGCAAAAAAATCCCTTCCGATGGCAGGTGGCATGCACCTTTTATCATGGGAACAATGCTGCTGCTGGCAGTAGCCGCGCAATGTGTCAGCCTGGCCATTACAGGAGGGGCTGCCTTGCTGTATGTGGGGGCAATCTTGATGGGCATTGCTCAATCCATCCTCTATCCAACGTTAACGACCTATTTATCCTTTGTGCTGCCACAGCTGAATCGGAATGTATTGATCGGTTTATTTATTGCGACAGCAGATCTGGGTGTATCTCTGGGCGGTGTGTTGATGGGACCGATCGCTGATCTGTCCTCCTATTCATTTATGTACATGATTTGTGCTATCCTAGGAGCGGTAATGATTGCTTTTGCCTATGAACGAAGAAAACCAGTCACAGATATGTCTGTGGGTTAACGCAACTAGAAAGTGGGGACATGTTTTGAAGTCTTCTGTTACGACCAGCCGTACATTAAATCCGGTATCCTTTTCGTTTATCCGGTTTTATCTGTTGGCCTTTTTATTTTTTGCCGCCAATTCGGCTTTGACGATTATTCTCCCTTTGCGGAGTGAGGCAGCAGGGTTGAACCAGGCTGAGATTGGTCTGATGATGGGCGCGTACATGTTTACGTGTATGCTTCTACGGCCTTTTGCGGCGCAGCTTCTGGGGCGTTATGGTCCGCTGCGTGTAATGAAGTGGCTGTTGATTTTGCATGCCGCAACATTACTGTTGTTTGTTGTGTTTGGTGTGGAAACGTATTTGTGGCTGCGGGCGCTGCAAGGTGTAGCGACGGCGTTCTTTTCCATGACGATGCAGGCTGGCATTGTGGAAAAGCTGGAGGACAAGGACCGGGCTCAGGGACTGTCCATGTATACCCTTTTCACGATGGTTCCGTCCTTGGTCATTCCCATACTCGCCATCCAAATCTGGGAAAATGCCAGCGATATCTGGTTTACTTTGCTGATGATCGGTTTGGCAGCTTTTCCGCTCCTAATTGGCTATAACGTGGATCTGCCCCGAAGCACGGTGCAAAATAAATCGTACACGCTGGGTGATATGATGCGATCATTCGGCGGTATCTGGCGCAGCACACCACTGCTGATTAGCAGTGTGGTCATGCTGTTTGCTTCCTGTGTATTTGGAGCGACGGCGACCTTTCTTCCGTTGTATATGGTATCGACCGGAATGGCGAGTGCAGGGGTGTTCTTAACGATCCAGGGGCTGGTGGTCATTCTGTGCAGATTCATTTTGCGCAAAAAAATCCCTTCCGACGGCAGTTGGAATACGTGGCTGATGGCGGGTTTGCTGCTGTGTGCAGCTCTGGGAACCCAGTTGCTCGCAATGTCGGAGACGGTTGGTTCATTAGTGTACCTGTCCGCGGTGTTCAGCGGTTTTGCCGTAGCACTGCTGTATCCGACGTTGACCACGTATTTGTCATTTGCGCTGCCTGCCGATTCCAGATATGTGTTGATGGGTATTTTCATGTCCTCGTATGATCTGGGCTTCTCCCTGGGCGGTCTTGCGATGGGACTGATTGTACAAATAAGCTCGTATTCCACTATGTTTACAATCTGCACGCTGCTATCTGTTGCAGCCGTGATTCTGGTTGTGGCCTACAGGCAACGAATGGAAGCAGGCAATAGGGCTAAACCTGTGGTGACGGCCTGATTGTATGGCATCTATAAGAAAAAAGTTAAAGGCGTATGGACTGACTTTTCTGGAATCGTATCATTATGATTCGAAGCTACAGGAAACAGGCCATAGGCCTTTTTTTGGCGGGGGTTTGCGGCAGTAGCGGAGGGGACGGAATCGATCTGAAGAAGCGGTAGCGTTCGCCTGAAAGCTTTCTGTTAGAAAGCTGCTTCGAAAGTATACGCTGTCTCCGAATTTCTAACCTTTGATAGACTAAATTAAGGAAATTTGGAGACAACAGCGATTGGAAGACGATCCGTGACCAAAGCGGCCACCTCGCACGAGAAAAACAAAAATGATTTGACAACATCGTTCAACAGGATTATAGTCATTGTTGTTAATCGTAATAATTACTATTAAGGTCAGGAGCATATGACCACAACTATAAGGAGTAGATACACATGACACAAAAGCAAGTTCCGGTAACTGTTCTTAGCGGTTACCTCGGCTCAGGTAAAACGACGGTTCTGAATCACGTGCTGCACAATCGGCAGGGGCTCAAGGTCGCTGTCATTGTCAATGACATGAGCGAGGTAAACATTGATGCTGCACTGGTAAAAGGGGAAGCGACCTTATCGCGCACTGAAGAAAAGCTGGTAGAGCTGTCCAATGGTTGCATCTGCTGCACGCTGCGGGATGATCTGATGCAGGAGATTGAAAAACTGGTGAAAGAAGGCAGATTTGATTATATCCTGATTGAATCGACAGGAATCAGTGAACCTGTTCCAGTAGCGCAGACTTTTACATATGCCGACGAGGAGTCGGGTATTGATCTGACAAGTCTGGCGAAGCTGGATTGTCTGGTAACGGTCGTGGATGCGAATCGTTTCTGGCAGGATTTTGCTTCAGGACAGAGCCTTCTGGATCGGAATCAGGCTACAGGGGACGAAGATACCCGTGACGTGGTGGACCTGCTGATTGACCAGATTGAGACCTGCGATGTGCTGCTGCTTAACAAGTGTGATCTGGTCGAAGACGTGGAGCTGAACAAGCTTGAAGGTATCATTCGCAAGCTTCAGCCCAACGCCAAAATTATTCGGACCATGAACGGACAGGTCAACCCGTCTGAAATTTTGAATACAGGTCTCTTCGACTTCGAGAAAGCAAGCATGTCCGCCGGATGGATTCAGGAGCTTGAGAAAGAATCACATACACCCGAGACAGAGGAATACGGTATTGGTTCCTTCGTGTACCGTCGGAGAAAACCATTTCACCCCTCGCGCTTGGCTGAATTCATGAGCTACTGGCCGGAAGAAGTGGTTCGTGCCAAAGGGCTGGTCTGGCTTGCGGCAGAAGGAGATGTGGCTGCAAGTCTGAGCCAGGCGGGATCGTCAATCCAGTTTGGCCCTGCCGGACATTGGGTCGCGGCGCTGCCGGAAGCGGACAAGGAAGAAATTTTGCGTACGGAGCCGGATGTGCTGGAGAAGTGGGATGCACAATGGGGAGACCGTCAGACGGAGCTTGTCATGATCGGGATTGAAATGGAGCGCGCCATCATTGAAGAAGAACTGGACCAATGCCTGCTCAGCGATGAGGAAATGAAGGCCGACTGGAGCCATTTCGACAATCCGCTGCCTTGGCCCGTTGAAGTTGTATAAATTAAATTCATTAAGGAGCTGTAATCCATGGCTAAGAAATCAAAAGTAGTACGCGAAAAACAACGTCAGGCTATCGTCGCCAAATATGCGGACCTGCGTCGTGAGCTGAAAGAAAAGGGTGACTATGAAGCGCTGCAGAAACTGCCGCGCAACGCTTCTCCGACCCGATTGAAAAATCGCTGTGAACTGACGGGCCGCCCGAGAGGGTATTTGCGCAAGTTCAAGGTATCGCGGATCGTGTTCCGTGAGCTGGCTCATCAAGGGCAAATTCCAGGCGTCACGAAGTCCAGCTGGTAAGACGCATGAATGATCCTTTTGATTATGATTGCGTGATTGTTGGAGGGGGGCCAGCCGGAATCGGCATGGCTTCTGTCCTGCAGGATCTGGGGCTGTCCCGCTTTACCGTGCTGGAACGGAGTGAAGTGGGGGCCACTTTTCTCGCGTGGCCGGAGGAAATGCGTCTGATCACCCCTTCGTTTACAAGCAACGCCTATGGCATGATGGATCTGAACGCCGTAGCTCTGCATACGTCTCCAGCGTATACGTTGGGAACAGAACATCCGACAGGGGTGGAGTATGCGAATTATTTGCAGGTGGTGAGCCAGTTTAAGAAATTGCCTGTGCAGACGGGTGTAGACGTTTCGGAAGTGATTCCTGAAGAGAATGGCTTTCGGGTTGTGACATCCAATGGACAACTGCGCACGCGCTTTGTCGTCTGGGCAGCCGGTGAATTCCAGTACCCTAGACTGGACCCGTTCCCTGGCGCCGAATATGGTGTGCACAGCAGTTTATTTTCCAGCTGGACGGCAGTTCAGGGAGAAGAATGTGTCATCGTTGGCGGCTATGAGAGCGGCGTGGATGCAGCCATTCACCTGAGTAAACTGGGGAAAAACGTAACGGTAATCGATCGGAACGGACGCGGGCTTGCCAAGGGCAGCAGTGATCCAAGTGTGGAACTAAGCCCCTATACGAAGGATCGTCTGCGCACGGCGATGATGGATCAGCGGATACGAATGATGCAAGGCTATGAGGTCAAGTGGATTGAGCCGGATGAACGGGGCGGTTACGTCATCTATTGCGAGAATGATTCCGGGGAATCCCACTTGCTTAAGACGGCTCAGGCTCCTGTTCTGGCGACGGGGTTCCGCAGCAGTTTACACCTGATTGAGAACCTGGTCGAGCGCAACAAGGAGGGACAGCTGCAATTAGGAGCAGCGGATGAATCGACGATTGCCCCTGGGCTATTCATTACCGGACCACAGGTCATGCATGCGCACCTCCAATTTTGTTTCATTTATAAATTTAGACAGCGCTTTGCAGTTGTGGCCGGGGCCATGGGTGAGAGACTCGGGCTCAATCTGGCTCCGCTGGAAACCTATCGCAAAGAAGGCATGTTTCTTGATGATCTGTCTTGTTGTGGTGAAGATTGCACATGCTGAATTCGGTTCTGGAACAGCCTGAAGAACTTCGTCAAGTGGTGCTGGTCGGTTTCGAATCTGCAGGTAAATCGGCTCTGTTTCGGGGACTCACGGGCAGAGATACAGGCGAAGAATCCAATGTTCGAGGCTCCACGGTAACTGTCCGCAGGGCAGAACTGCCTGAACAGCAGCTTGAGCTGGTCGATACGCCTGGAATCCGGTTGAAGGATGACAGTGTCACGACCATGCTGGCCCTAAAACAGCTCGCAGCAGGTGATACGGTTGTTATGGTGGTACGCGGCACAAATGTCGTGCAGGAGCTGCCTTTACTGCTCGGCATGCTGGATGTCACAGGCAAAAATGCTGTGCTGGTGCTTACGTTTGCTGACAAATGCGGACCGGGTTTAACGGCTCAGGTTGACTATTACCGTAAAGGCCTGGGGATTTCCGTCCTGCCCTTCAATACAAGGGAAATGGACGGGAGCGCCCAAGGCCTGTTATGTCGCGCGATCGTTGCCGCCAGACCGATGAAGAAGCATCTACAGTTGGAATCACCGCCTGCCTCCCCTGTGATCGAACCGCAAACAACGATGTTTGAACACACGGTTTGGGGGCGTTTTGCGGCTTTGGCAGCACTCATCTTATTATTTGCAGTTCCGGTATATGTGGCGTATCTGTTCTCCGGCTGGGTACAACCACTCGCGGATGTCTGGATTCTTGAACCACTCGATCGGATGACTGTGGGATTATGGAACCCGCTACAAGCGATGATGCTTGGAGATTACGGCATGATCAGTCTGGGCTTGTATTCCTTTATCTGGGCTTTTCCGGTCGTATTCCTGATTGGCGTCAGTGTGGCGGTGACGGAGGAGAGCGGACTGAAGGATCGCATTACCGACTCGTTGGATGGGTGGATGCGCAAAATCGGCCTGAACGGTAAGGATCTGATTCCGGTCCTCAGTGGTTTTGGCTGCAATGTTGTGGCTGTGTTCCAGAGTCGTACCTGCAGTTCCTGCACACGAAAGGCCTGTGTTTCAATGATCTCCTTCGCTTCGGCGTGCAGTTATCAGATTGGGGCTTCTTTATCGATATTCAGTTCCGGTGGCAAGCCGTGGCTGTTTTTTCCTTATATGCTTGTCCTGGTCCTTGTGGGCGCACTTCATACCCGTCTGTGGAATCGAAATCGGATGGATGATACGCTCCCGTTACATGCGAACCGGACATTTCTGCAAAAACCTTCATGGCGTTCCGTAAGCTGGCGCGTAAGATCCGTGATGAAACAGTTTCTCATACAGGCAATGCCCATTTTCGTCGGTATTTGTGTGGTAGCCTCACTACTGGAGCAGACAGGAGTATTGTCTGTTCTGACCCGCACGCTTACGCCGCTGCTCGCGATCTTTCATCTGCCGGGCGATGCCGCGGGCGGCATTTTATTTTCCATTTTAAGAAAAGACGGATTGTTGGTACTGAATCAGGATCAGGGTTCCTTTATTGCAAACTTGAGCGGCGGACAGTTATTTATTCTGGTGTATCTGGCTTCCACATTAACGGCATGTTTGGTGACCATGTGGACCGTGCGCAAGGAATTGGGGACAGCCTTTGCTGCACAACTGACAGGCAGACAGCTGCTAACGTCACTGGGCAGTGCATTTGTACTGGCATGGGTGTGGAACTGGATGGCGTAACGATGTGGAGGAAAGGGGGGATCACCATGCTGGACTCGTTTACCATTCGGAGAATTCAGTCGGTGCTGGACGGTTATATTCACGAGAAGGTGCCGGCTCCCCTGCGAACAATGGTGAAATTAACGTATGAGTTGAACAACAATGAACTGATTTTGACAGAGGAAAGGCCTGCTGAGGAACGCTATCAGTGGGACAAACTGCCCATTGCCCGATTTTACTGGGAAGCGAATCAGTGGAAGGTATATGCGAAAGATGATCACAGTAGCTGGAATGTGGTCGACGTCATTGAGCCTTGTCCTGATTTTGAAGCTATTCTGGAGCAGGTTGAGCGGGACGAGGCGGGTTTGTTCTGGCGCTGAAGGTGCAGCGGATAACGGAAATATGTGATGGAGGGAGGGATTTGAAAAATGCAAAAGGAACAGCTGGTTAACAGGAGTAACCGAGTGGCGAGTGATGCTTTGATCATGCCGGACAAAGCCGAGCGCTTGCGGTTATTCGGCTCTGTTGATCCGATACAGGGTGATAAGCCTGTGCGAAAAGAAGATATGCAGGATTTGCAGAACAGCAAAAATGATTTTCTGTTTGAGCTGCAACAAGTCGGTATTGATCAGGTGAAGTATCCTCTGGATATCATTTCCGCCAAAGATCCCGAGAAATTGTCCAGCATCGGAAATTTTCGGCTGACGACTTCGCTGGATCGAGAATCCAAAGGCATTAACATGAGCCGCTTGATGGAGCAGCTTCAGAAAAGTCGTGGTGAAGGATTGAGTGACCGGATTCCGGATCTGATTGCGCTGACGCAACAGATGGCAGAACAGATGAATCAACCGAAGGCAGAGCTGAAAGTAACCTATCCCTGGTTCTACGAGCGATCCGCGCCCGTAACCGGTATGTCTGGACTAAATCATTCTTTGGCTACGGTTCATGTCCTCTGGGAAGCTGGCAAATCCCCCGTTCTAAGAACGGGTTTACATATACAGATCACGACGCTATGTCCTTGCTCGAAAGAAATCAGCGAATATAGTGCGCACAATCAGCGAGGTTTACTGCGTATCCAGGTGCAGGGCGACCCGGGAGAAGCCTTGCCGGGCTATTGGAAGGAAGAGCTGCTGAATGTGGCCGAATCCAATGCAAGCAGCTGCCTATACCCTGTACTTAAAAGACCTGATGAGAAACGGGTCACGGAACGTGCATATGAGAACCCGCGGTTTGTGGAGGATATCGTCAGGCTGGTGGCGGCAGATCTGTATGAGAAGCATTGGGTACGCAAATTTAAGGTGGATTGCAGGAATGAAGAGTCCATCCATCAGCATGATGCGGTGGCCCGCATCGTATATGATAAGTCGAGATAGCAGTGCCTGATGGCTGCAGAATTCATTTTATATATATGAAAGAAAACAGAAGAAACGCCGTCAGAAAGATCAGAGGCGTTTCTTTTGTTTTTTCTGTACTTCCGAATTCCCATGAGAAATCCAGGTATAAACGCGCTAAACCTCGTATAAAATTTCACCTGTTCGAGATACATCGTATCCCTCAAACGATTGCAGTTCATGCCGGAACTCCGTTGATTGAAGAATACGTAATACCGATTCGGTCCACGCTTCGTTTCCCGGTTTCTTCAGCATTACCAGGTCATAACGTTCCTGGACAAGTGGAATGAAATCAACCTGACCGACAAGTCGTGCAGCCTTCTCGCTGCCGATTCCGACATCGGCTTCGCCGGAACTGACCTTGGCGGCTACGCCCATATGACTGGTTTCTTCCACGTCATACCCGATCAGATGAGAAGTGGGGATACTGTGCAGACGCAATTGTTCATCCAGGAGTACACGTGCACCCGAACCCTTCTCCCGGTTCGCCAATCGAAGCTCGGGCTGCTTCAGATCGGTCCAGTTCTGCAAGCCGCGCGGGTTACCGCGTTGGACGTACAGCCCCGCAGGTCGTGTCAGCAGATTGACGACGACATACGACCAGCCAATCAGGATTTTGCGTATATAAGGCAGATTATATTCTCCTGTATCTCCGTCGAGCAGATGGGTACTGACCAGATCAGACTCTCCGCGGTACATGGAGATCAGGCCGTCCAGACTGCCCATGAAGGAACGCAGTGGTCGAATATCCTGTGTTTGTTTCTCCATATATCGCATGAGAATATCGAGGCTAACATCCTGTCCCGTAATGACCAGATGGCGAGTCGAATGGACTGACGAAGTGTTGCCCGTCATGGAAGATGAAGCAACGAATGTGCCTCTGGATGGAGAGGAAACAACATTTGCAGCGGAGTGAACGGCAGGATTAGATGGATTGGTTCCTGTCGCGTAATCAGATTCAAGAGGTTGACCTGAATCCACAGCGGCCCGGTGTGCTGGCGATTGCAGCTGCTTGGAGCGCTGTTTATACGCTTCCAGATCGGTGGCGTCAACACGCATTTGTTTGCCAACGCGATAAGCGACGAGGTCTCCCTTTTTGATCAGATCGTAGACCGTCAGTTTGGATATTTTGAGCAGCTTGGATATTTCTTCGGTGGTATAGGATTGCTCCTCCGTCATCAGTGAAGATCCTCCTTCAAGGTGCAGATCATAACTATATAACCTCAACTAATGAATATTTACACTGGCACTTCGATGACAGAACAATCTTCCGATCGCTGTTATCCCCAGATTTCTTTGATCCCTTTATGACAGATAAACGCTGTGGTCTCTTGTACTATACCATTAACAGCCAGAGGCTATAAACTCACCCACCGGAATTCAGCTATATATGGCTTGCTCTTCAACGGGTCCGTCAAAGACGACCTTCCTATTTCAATGATCTTATGTATAATGAAATATAATTAATTATATCTAGTTATAACTAAACATAACATCGGGGGAGAAGTAGATGAAAAAGAGTATTGGATATGTGTTGGGGAGTATGTCACTTGGACTGGCTCTCGTATTGGCCGGTTGTGGTGCAAGCACGGAGAGTACAGATACATCCACAGCAACACAACAAACGGGGTTAACTCCAGCGGCATCAGGCGAGGGTACATCAACTGAAAATACCGATCCGCAGGAAACAGTGGATTTGACGATCTCGGCAGCAGCCAGTTTGACGGATGCCATGAAGGAGATTGAAACGAATTATGAGAAGTCTCATCCCTACATTGAACTCAACTTCAACTTTGGTGCATCAGGTGCATTGCAACAGCAGATTGAACAAGGTGCGCCAGCAGATGTTTTTGTATCAGCTGCGACCAAAAATATGAACGCGCTCGTGGATGAGAAATTAATTGCATCCGGTGATCAGAAGAATTTGCTGCAAAATTCATTGGTAGCCATTATTCCAGCGGATAGCTCGAATACCGTAACAAGTGAGAAGGATCTGACGGCCGATTCCATCAAGACAGTCGCAATTGGTATACCTGAAAGTGTACCTGCAGGAACCTACGCCAAGGAAGCGCTGACCAATGCCAAACTATGGGATCAGCTGGAAGGCAAGCTTGTACAGGGCAAGGATGTCAGACAGGTTCTGCAATATGTAGAGACTGGCAATGCGGATGCGGGTTTTGTGTACAAAACGGACGCGCTCACTTCGGATCAGGTGAAAATTGCATTTGAAGTGGACAAGAACAGCTATACACCTGCCAATTATCCAGTGGGTATTATTGAAGGTACGAAGCACCGGACAGAAGCGGAACAATTCTACACGTATTTGCAAACCCCTGAAGTGCTCGATGTATTTGCCAAATACGGATTCTCTATTCCGGAATGAATGTGAGCGCAATAGACTGGGCGGTATTCTGGCCACCGGTTCGTCTTTCCCTTCAGGTTGCCCTGCTGTCCAGCGTAATTGCAGCAGTGGCGGGTATCGCTGTGGCCTGGAAGATGTCGCGTACTACGTTCCGTGGGAAAATTTTTCTGGAAACGGTATTTATGCTTCCGCTCGTGCTTCCGCCGACCGTGGTCGGATTTATATTACTCGTGTTATTGGGTCGTAAGAGTCTGCTGGGACAGTGGATCGAAGCGATATTCTCCGCGCCTGTCATTTTCTCCTGGTGGGCTGCCGTGATTGCCTCCGTGGTGGTTGCTTTCCCATTGGTATATCAGACGATGAAATCCGGATTTAGCGGGATTGATCGGGATCTGGAAGATGCAGGCCGCTCCATAGGAGCGAATGAATGGCAGGTATTCCGTTATATCTCGCTTCCGCTTGCAGGGAGAGCATTGATGACGGCTTTCATCCTGGGTTTCGCTCGTGCACTGGGGGAATTCGGAGCTACGCTCATGATTGCAGGTAACATTCCGGGCAAAACGCAAACCGTACCCACTGCGATCTATGTTGCTGTCGATTCGGGCAATCAGACGATGGCCTGGGCCTGGACAGGCTCCATTATTATTATTTCGTTTATCATGCTGCTCTTAACCAGACAGCCGCGTGACGGCAAGGCCTGATTTGAGCCATCCATGTGAATAAGACAAAACCCGCTTAAGGAATCTTCCCTCGGAGCGGGTTTTTGAATGATTTGTGCCGGGTATAATCGCGTATATCATGTATGGTTGCGTTCATCCAAGACGTTCTTTATTTATCCGGTATGTACAGAAGGGGTCTAAAAACGGGAAGGGTCCAGCGTTTGGACCATAAATACAATCTCTTCCTGCCGTTCAGGGGTCTGTAATATTTTGGTGTTATTTTATCATGAAATTGATGGTTGGAATATCATTCTCAAATCAGATTTGTCTATATGTCTATCCAAAGCTTCTATATTTAAAAATGACAAAACTTTTTCCAATTTTACTCGTTTCAGGACTCGCCTAAAGCATGCTCTATCCTGTAAAATAGAAATGACTGATTCCAGCCAAGAACTGAAATAAGGAGAGACGACTAATGAATACGAAATCTGATTGCGGTATATCGTTGCAAATTGACGACTATCTGGATCTTTTGCATTTTGCCATCCAAATCGAGGATCAGGAATGGCAGCAGTCCCTTATCCACCAGCTCAAAATATTTCAGCCGGAAGCGGAGCAGCGCACACCTGAAGAAGAATTATGGATGAGATTTGATTATATCAACAGTAAACTGACAGGTCTCTGCCACCAGATTCACGCGGCCCATTCAACGGATGAACGCAAGAAGTTTGAAGAACGAATCGGACTGTTGCAACTGCAGCGTATAGAAGTGGCTCGTAAAATTAAATGGGCCAGTCGCAGATAGATGCGTATTTGAAATGAAGTGATCTGGAATTGAAGAAGCGATCCCCAACCTGGTTGGTGGATCGCTTCTTTTGCTTTACTTTTAAGATCATATCGCGGGTGAAGCATAGAGAAGTTCTATAACGTTATCAGGATGTCCTATTAACATATATATTGCCTGGATATGACATAGGGTGCTATTCTTTGTTCAACCTAATTCCGACTATACAAGTGTGAATGGTTTGTTAAATCAAAGGTGAGGAATGGGAGTACACATCATATTGGCTGAAATGACAGCCTGTGGAGGAGATCGGGAATGGTTAATCAATGGGGGATTCGGAAAATCCGGACAGCATTGCTGTTCATTACGATGTTGGTGGTACTGGCGGGTTGCAGCTCAGGCAATGCAGCGAATGAATCGGATACCGCATCTGCGTACGGTCAAGATAAAGTGAAGAAGATTATCGTGGGTACAGGCACTCAATTCCCGAATGTTTGCTTTATTGATGAGAATGGCAAGCTGACCGGATACGATGTAGAGCTGATTCGCGAGATTGATAAACGATTGCCTGAATATGAATTTGAGTTCAGTACGATGGAATTCAAAAATCTGCTGCTCAGTCTTGAAACGAAGAAAATAGACTTGATCGCTCACCAGATGGAAGTGAATGAAGAGCGGCAGGCCAAGTTCCTCTTTAATGACGAGGCGTATAATATTTTTCCTAATAAAATTGTTGTCAGCGAGAAAAACCAGGATGTAAAATCCATCGAGGATCTGAAAGGGAAGAAGCTGATTGTTGGCGCAACAAGTAATGCAGCTGTATTGGCTGAAAAATGGAATGCAGCGAATGGCAAAGTCATTGACATTGTGTATTCCGGAGCAGGGGAAGATACGAATACCCAGATCAAAACAGGCCGGGTGGATGCGACCATCAGTACACCGTTTGCCATCGATTATCAGAACAAAGTGGTGGATGCCCAATTGAAAACAGTTGGTGAAGCCCTGTCCAATTCCAAAGTCTATTTTATTCTAAATAAGGATGAGCAGGAGCTTAAAACAAAAATTGATGAAGCGCTTAAATCAATCAAGGAAGATGGCACATTAAGCAAATTGAGCACAGAGTGGCTGGGAGCCGATTACACGGTTGAGGAATAGTTCGTTGAGAAAGGTGAGCGACGGTTATGGGTAAATCATTCGATCTGTCATTGGTTCTGGATTTCGTCCCTGAACTGCTGAAATATTTGCATATTACACTAATTGTACTGGGCGGCTCCATTGTGCTCGGTTTGGTGGGCGGTGTGCTTCTGGCGGTTCCGAGATTATACCGGATTCCGGTGCTGAGCCAGCTCGCTACCCTTTACATTTCTTTTATGCGGGGAACACCGATTCTCATCAAGTTGTTTCTGGTCTATTACGGATTACCGGAATTGCTCAAGCCCATAGGTGTGGATTTGTCCAGAACCGATCCGCTGGTATTTGTCATCGTGACTTATGCGCTCAGTGATGCAGCGTCCTTTGCGGAAATCTTTCGCGGAGCTGTACGCAGTGTGGACAAGGGCCAGACGGAAGCAGCTTATGCTGCGGGCTTGACCACGTTTCAGTCATTTCGACGCATTGTGGTACCGCAGGCGCTCATTGTTGCTTTTCCGAATGTGGCGAATACGTTGATTGGTTCGTTAAAGGATACGTCTCTGGCTTTTTCCATTGGGGTCATGGATATGGTGGGCAGGGGGCAAACGCTGATCTCGGCTACATCGCATGCACTTGAAGTGTATATTAGTCTATCGATCGTCTACTATGTTATCGTGCTTGTGCTTGAAAAAGGGTTTGCGATCGCAGAACGCAGACTCCAGCGTCACGAACGCAAAAAAGAAGTCCGTGGGCCAGCGGTAAGAGCTGAACGCCTGAAACGAATAGCGGGGTGAGCGAATGTCTATTGATTTCAATTTTATCTACACCTCTTTTTTCCAGATTCTAAAGGCATTGCCACTGACACTCGTCATTACGATTGTACCGTTGGTCGCAGGCTTTGGCATGGGTCTGATTACTGCTTTGGTACGCATCTATAAGGTTCCATGGGTCTACCGGATCGCTGATTTCTATGTTTCGTTTTTCCGTGGTACACCGATGCTGATGCACTTATTTCTAATCTATTACGGAATTCCGCTGATCATCGACAAGCTTGCTGCCCGGTACGGTTGGGCTTTTCAATCGTCTTCCATTCCGATTCTGGTATTTGTGCTGTTCGCCTTCTCGTTAACTGCAGGAGCTTATATGTCTGAGATTATTCGTTCCGGCATTCTGGCGGTGGATTCAGGGCAACTGGAAGCTGCACATGCGGTGGGCATGAGTACCTCCCAGGCAATGAGACGCATTATTTTACCGCAGGCGGTTGGTGCGGTTCTGCCAAATCTATGCAGCATGTTTGTTGGTTTCCTGCATGGATCAACCCTGGCGTTCACCGTGTCTCAGATGGATATTCTCGGCAAAGCGGATGTGGTCGCTTCGGTCAGTCTGAAATTTCTGGAGGCTTTCATTGCTGCTGCATTAATCTATTGGGGTCTGACGGTAATTTCCGAACGGATTACAGCTTTGCTGGAACGCAGGGTTGCCGTGTACAGCAAAGGAGGGGTGTCATGATATCACTGACGAATATACACAAATCTTTT
Organism: Paenibacillus vandeheii; assembly: GCF_030433635.1. Lineage (NCBI taxonomy): Bacteria > Bacillati > Bacillota > Bacilli > Caryophanales > Paenibacillaceae > Paenibacillus > Paenibacillus vandeheii. The sequence continues at coordinate 70,131 of NZ_JAROCD010000014.1, read as the reverse complement.
GGCAAGCAGGAAGTGTTGAAAGGCATTGATCTGACTGTGGAACAGGGGGATGTTGTTGCCATTCTTGGACCGAGCGGGTCCGGTAAAACGACATTACTGCGTTGTGTGAATTTTCTTGAACGTGCCGATGAGGGCAAGGTACAGATCAGCGGATTAACCGTAGACTGCAAGCATGCGCGCAAATATGACATTGTGCAGTTACGGCGAAAAACGGCGATGGTGTTCCAGCATTATAATCTGTTCAAACATAAAACAGTGCTGGATAACGTTACCGAAGGGTTAATTATTGCCCAGAAGATGTCCAAAGCAGATGCTCGTGAACGAGCCTTGCGTGTGCTTGAACAAGTGGGTCTGTCCGCCAAAATCAATGAGTATCCCAGCATGCTGTCAGGTGGACAGCAGCAGCGGGTTGGTATTGCTCGGGCGCTGGCATTGAATCCAGAGGTGATTCTGTTCGATGAACCTACCTCGGCGCTTGATCCCGAGTTGGTAGGTGAGGTGCTGTCCGCCATTCGATCCATTGCCCAGGAAGGCATCACCATGATTGTTGTCACCCATGAAATGGGCTTTGCCCGCGAGGTGGCGAATCGAGTTGTATTCATGGATGGGGGTTCCGTCGTGGAAGAAGGGACACCGGAGGAGGTATTCGTGCGTCCCAAACAGGAGCGTACCCGCCAATTCCTCAGCCGATACTCATCCGATTGGAGTTATGTCATCTGACGATATAGGCGCAAGCTGGAGTAACTGACGATCCCGGCCCGGCATATGCTGTAGCAGGCAAATGCTGATAGGCCGGGTTTTTCTATGGGTGAAAGCAGGCCGTGACGGTAAGGAGGAGGACCATGCAGAGCAAGATCGATGAAATACTCACACATATTGCACATTCTCACCAGCAGGTTGCACGTGTACTGGATGCCAAACGTCAAGTCGCTGTGCGCATGTCTGAAATCATTAATCATTTGCCGGATATCGAACCGGAGCTGGATGGCGTTGACGGTCTGCTGGACAGCTCAGGACAAATCAACAAAAGCATCATCTCCTATTTGGGAGGCCTGGCAGATCTGGAAGAAGCCGTAGCCGAAACGCTGACCCAGGTGATGCGGGAGATGGCGGATCAAGAGGAAGAATAAGCCCGGAAGGCGGGTGAATGGACATGAGCAGAGAACAAAGCCTCATCCTGATGCTGGATGCAGCCGCCAAAATGCAGTGGAATATTGCCCTGATTTTGGAGGCCAAGGCGATTGAAGCTGAGAAGGTAAGGAACTGGGCGCTAAATCATCTGAATGGTGAAGCTTTTCTGACGCATAGCGATCAGGTGGCGGAGCCACTCAAGATGCATGATCAGCTGGTGGAAATACTGGAAGGACTGACCCGAATGGAAACCGGATTATGCAACAACCTGAAGGCCATTTTGGTCCAGAGCGATGGTGAAGAAGGCGGTATGGACGGTGGCATGTTTGGCGGTATGGATATGGGGGATCTCGGAAAATGAGTCTGTTGCGGCGTGAGCAGGAAGCGAAACTGTCCCTCATCGAGTCCATTGCACACAGTCAGCAGGCGCTCGCCCGCATTCTGGACAGTGTGGCCAGCGTGTCTGCCCACTCGGAAGTATCCGCCCGCAGTCTGGCTGAGAACATTCGTCTACTTAGCCGTTATCAAGAGGAGATGTCCCGGATGGTTACGGGGATAAGGCTGGCCCAAATCCAGCATGGGGAGCCTGGAGAGCCATGGCTCAAAGACCCTGGATATGCGATACGCATGGTCCGGAACATACAGGAGGAATGTTGACATGTTAAAGAAGAAAAAAATACGTCTGAGAACCAAAAGAGCTCTGCTTACTCGCGGGGCCCGTCTGCGCAAAATCCGTAAACTGCGTGCGGTCAAAGGCAAACGTGTACTGCGTAAACGTACTCTCAAAGGACGCAGTGCGTGGCTCAAAAAAAAGAAACGTGCGGTACGTCGGCACCGGAGTGTGAAACCTGCACAACCATTCGTCCCGGCTACCCCTACCGATCCGAACCCGGACAGCGCCTACAGCCAGGGGTACAACGAGGCGTACAACGAGGGATTCAACGCGGGTTTCGCCAAGGGATTCGAGGACGGACATCAGCTGGCTTACAAAGCGCAATAACCGAATAGGTGTGCATTTCCGATGACGATAGATGCATGTCCAGTGTATGACGATTGCCCGGGGGGACAGATCCCTCCGGGTTATTTGTATCGCCGCAAAAGCGGACATGCCCGTGCAGGCGGATGTGGAGGGCAGACGCCAATTTTGCGCCTTGCAGGACACCCGTCCATGATGCATCTGACCCCGGGGCATATCCTTTAGAGGGAACACCAATCTCGGGGAGAATCTGACAATGGGATCTCCTGAAGGAAGACAGGGTGAAGGATGTGGCAAAACGAAGACACCGACCGCCCACAGAAGCGGCGAGGGCTTACCGTGGCGGATATTTAGAAGGCCGCAGATTTGGCGGCTGTCAGGCCATGATGGAGCGAGTGCAGATGTTTGAGCCGACCGTGCGAAATATGAAAGTGCTGTATATTCCACAGGGATTCGATGCCATCGATGAAGGCGTCATTGTAGCTCTGCAGCAATCGGTTCGTGAGTGTGTTGTCGGATCGCCGGCAGCCATGCTGCAGGAAGCCAGCCAGCACAGGCCCGATCTGGTACTGGTCATGAATGGACTACACGTATTCCCCCCCGATCATCTGGAGCAGGTGAATGGCATAAGGGCACTGGGAATTCAAACAGCGGTATGGTTTGTGGATGACCCGTACTTTACGGAAGATACGACAAGCATCTGTCAGCATTATGATGTCGTGTTCACGCATGAGGAAGCGGCCGTGCCGTTCTATACTGCACATGGAGCGGGTCGAGTGATCTATATGCCGCTTGCAGTGAACCCGGGCATGTTTCAACCAAGACGTACGGCACCACAGCATCAGTATGACATTTGTTTTATCGGCACTGGATTCTGGAACCGAATTGCACTGTTCGACGAGCTGGCTCCTTTTCTGGCGGACAAAAAGGTATTCATTGCCGGCAGCCAGTGGAATCGGCTGAAACGCTTCGACATCCTGGGCCGATTCATCCATGAAGGCTGGATCGATCCTGGAGCGACAGTGGATTATTACAATGGCGCCAAAATCGTCATTAACGTTCATCGGACTTGCGAGAACGGGGAAGACAATCGCAATACACATCATCTTGAAGGTCATTCCATTAATCCACGCACGTATGAAATCAGCGCCTGTGGCGCGATGCAGATTACGGATGCACGCCAGGATCTGCCACGCTACTACCGGCCTGGGTATGACATCGAAACCTTTACAACGGCGGCAGAACTTCAGCACAAAATCAAATATTATCTGCACCATGAAGAGGAACGGCAAGCGTTAGCCTGGCGTGGGCTGCTCACCACGTTGAATCAGCATACGTTCACCCGTCGTATCGCTCAGCTGCTGGAGCACGTGTAAATCTCATTCTGCAGGACAGCAGAGTTAGAGAACCCTATCCCAAAAATAAAAGGAGTGGCGGTATGTCTCTCAAACACCGTAAAACGAGAAAGTTTCATGCACCAGTGCTCAGTCTGGCTGACCAAGCACGCAAAAACGGGCAACATGCCGGATATGATGCGGGCAAGGAAGAAGGATATCTGCGCGGCCGTGCCAACTATATTGTCAATTGTGCACAGGAGCCATTGCCATTCCGGCAGCTTCACGTGCTGTATGTATCTTCGGGTAAAGGATTCCCATATTCCCCACTGGATGAAGCCATCATGGCAACATTGCAGGGCATGGTTGCCCAAGTAACCCTTTCCGATCCGCGTCAGCCTGTTTCTGAAATTGCGCTGCAAACCCGGCCGGATCTTGTGCTTGTGCTGGATGGCATGGATATTCCGCTGGAACATCTGGATGCGATTCGCCAAGCAGGCATTCAGACGGCAATTTGGCTCACGGATGATCCGTATTATACGGATATGACACTTGAGACAGTTAAGCACTTCGATCATGTTTTTACACTGGAAATCAACTGTGTTGAACTGTATCGGCAAAACGGCTGCCCTTCCGTTCACTATTTGCCCTTTGCTGCATTCACCAACCACTACTTCCCGATCACTACACCATCTCCCTTGCATCGGGATGTCAGCTTTATCGGTTCGGCTTACTGGAACCGGGTGTATTTCTTCAATCCGATCATGGCACAGCTGATGTCGCACAATACCGTATTTAATGGCATCTGGTGGGATCGCCTGCCTGACTATGCTGCTTACGGCGAGAAGATCGAACTGGGTCGCTGGATGAGTCCGCAGGAAACGAACGATGTCTATAACGGCACCAAAATTGTTATCAACCTTCACCGCTCCCACGAAGACGATTCCGTCAATAACAACCATGTTAAAATTCCACCAGCCTCCCCGAATCCGAGAACTTTTGAAATCGCAGCTTCCACAACCCTTCAATTGACCGATGCGCGGGATGACCTGGCACGTTTCTATAAACCGGGTGTGGAAATCGAGACCTACTCTTCTCCTCAGGAGCTGCTCGATAAGGTTGAATACTATCTCCATCATGAGAAAGAGCGCCGTGAGATTGCACTTCGAGGACTTGAACGGACATTGAAGGATCACACGTATGGCAAAAGAATCAACGAACTGCTGAGTATTATATTCCCATAATCCTGTCCGGAAGGAGGTGTGCACAGAACCCTGCATGTTCGTATTCAGGGTCCGTGCAGCCATGGCGACTAAACCCAAACTCATGTTGTTTTCCCATGTGTGCAACACCCGCAGTATTACGGGCGCGGAGAAGCTGTTGCTTCATTTTATGAGGGAGATGGGTTCCGTCTTCGATTGTGTACTCGTCGTTCCTCAGGAAGGAAAGCTCGCCGGACTTGCTCGGAGGTTCGATATTCAGGTCAAAGTATGCTTCCTGCCGATGCTTCACGGTGTGTACACACCTTACCGGGGGATTGCAACGGATGCAGAACAGCTTCGTCATAAGCCAGATTACCAGGACGTGGTCTCCCTTATCCGGGAGACTGCACCTGATCTGGTGTTAACGAATACCTGTGTCAATGTGATGCCTGCCGTAGCAGCGAAGTCTCTGCAAATTCCGGTGATTTGGAAGATTACCGAAATTATTGATTTGAATGAACATACAAACGAAGCCGTACAGATGATTGGGCGTTACTCGGACTGGATCATAGGTATATCCGAAAGTGCCGTAGCGCCATTCAAGCAAGCCGGCATGAGTTCCAAATTGACCGTGATCTCCCCAACCTGGGACCCGGCCTTGCCGGCTCCGGAACGGTGGGTTCATTTGAGAGAACGCAAACGCAAAGAGCTCGGTTTCAAGTCATCGCAGATCTGTATTGGTTACATCTCTTCCTTCATATATGATGCCAAAGGTCTGAAACCTTTTGTAGATATGGCTCTGCAATTGTGTGAAACCCATCCGCGCTGCCGTTTCTGGATCATTGGTACATCAGCGGACAAAAAGTACTATGACGAATGTGTATCACGGGTAAAAAAATCAGGTTATTATCGCAGATTTACCTTTACGCCGTTTGAAGAGAACGTATCACTGGCCTATACGGCCATGGATATGGTGGTTATTCCGAGCATGGTCAAAGAAGGCTTCGGCATGACCGCGCTGGAGGGGCTTTATTTCGCCAAACCGGTTATTGCTTTTGCCCAGGGCGGACTTAAGGAATTGCTGGAATCGGTAGGCAGTGGTGCATTTTTGGCCCCAGCCGGGGATTACCGGGCGCTAGTTACTCTTGCAACAACCCTGTTGAATGATCCTGAACTTGCCTCCGACACGGGTTGGCGTAATCGGACAGAAGCGGAAAAGCTGTACGGTATTGAAACCTACAGGGCAAAGCTGCATACGATGGTGACACAGTGGTTGATGCGTTTTCCCGGATGGTTTCCGTACATTCAGCCTCCGAATGGGCCAGTGTACACTTGGGATGAGGGCCGTTTGCGAACCGTGCTGATTCTGGATCCGGCTTCGGTTCGGGCACGATTGTTCCCATTGAGTGTGATGCAGGCCTTGCCGCTCTCGTCCTTGCCTCCGCTTGCCATCGGTCAGCCTGTTCATGAAGAATCAGCACCTTACTCAAGCCACAGAACAGGTCGAAGTCGTTACCCGAAATCGCCCCACCGCAGGGGGGGACGTGACCGGTTGAAACGAGGAACGGGAACAGGTGGGAGAAAACTGAAGCCAAGCAAAAAGAAGAAACAGCGTGCGCGTGTGATTCAACCGACTGTTCGCAAACGCGTGCCTGGTAAAGCCAAACGAAGCCGGGTTCGCCGGAGATTATCCAATAGACGATGAAGGCAGGGGTTACGATGAAGATCATGACGGTGCTGGGTACGCGACCTGAAATTATACGGCTCAGCCTGATCATTTCCAAGCTGGACCAGTACGCGTCCAAACATATTCTGGTACACACGGGACAGAACTTCACGGAAAGTCTCAGCGGTCTTTTCTTTAAGGAGATGGGCCTGCGGGCGCCGGACTACGTCCTTCAGGATGAAGCGGCCTCGTTGGGTCGACAGTTATCCTCGATGTTTACACAAATGGAAGATCTATTACATCAGGAGAAACCGGATAAAGTACTGCTTCTCGGGGATACGAACAGTGCATTATGTGCTGTTCTGGCAGAACGGATGGGCATACCCGTCATTCATATGGAAGCAGGCAATCGATGCTTTGATCTGGATGTGCCCGAGGAGAAAAATCGCAGGGTTATCGACGCCATTTCCACCATTAATATGCCGTATACCGAACAGAGTAAGAAACATCTGGTTAGTGAAGGGGTGCCCAGTCGCCGAATCGTACTGACAGGTAACCCAATCTATGAAGTGATGCAACACTACGACGCACAAGTGAGTTCCAGCAAAATACTAAAGAAATTGAAGCTGAAGTCCGGGCAATATTTCTTGGTTACGGCACATCGGGCGGAGAATGTCGACCACCCTCCACATTTGCTGGAAATCATGAAAGGCTTGAACCAGGTTGCTGAAGAACATGCCATGCGAGTCATATGCAGCATTCACCCTCGAACGGCCATTCGAATCGCCGAGCATCTGCAGCTGGAGATGCACCCGCTGGTGGAATTTCACGAGCCATTCGGTTTTTTCGACTTCGTGATGTTGGAACGACATGCACGCTGTGCACTTACGGATAGTGGAACCGTACAGGAGGAGTGCTGCATCATGGGAGTACCTACGGTCACCATGCGTCGGACGACAGAACGTCCGGAGACCGTGGATTGCGGCAGTAACGTGGTCTCAGGTCTGGATGCGGAGCGTATTGCGGGCTGTGTGAAAGTAATGACCGAAATGTCAAACGACTGGGATTGCCCACAAGGTTACAAAGCAACCGATGTATCCAGTAAAGTGGTCAAATTTCTGCTTGGAGGGAAAATGCATGTTTGAAAATAAGCGTATACTCGTGACTGGCGGTACGGGATCATGGGGTTATGAACTTGTGGCTCAACTGCTGCCCCAGCAGCCCAAGGAGATTATTGTTTACTCCCGGAATGAGTCCAGCCAAGTGGCGATGAGTCGTGAATTCGAAGACCCGCGTCTTCATTTTCGCATTGGTGATATCCGAGACAAGGATGCCCTAACCGTTGCCTGTCAGCATGTGGATTATGTATTTCATCTCGCAGCGCTCAAGCATGTGCCGGTGTGTGAAGACCAACCGTATGAAGCACTCAAAACCAATGTGATCGGCACACAGAATGTCATTGAGGCTGCGATTGAAAATAATGTGGAAAAAGTCATTTATATTTCGACCGATAAGGCCGCGAATCCATCCAATTTCTATGGCATGACGAAGGCAATCGGGGAGAAGTTAATCGTATATGCCAATCTGCTGCATAGCAATACTCGGTTTGTAACCGTACGTGGTGGGAATGTACTTGGAACGAACGGCAGTGTCGTACACTTATTCAAAAATCAGATTCGTTCCAAAGGTCAAGTATCCATCACGGATATGAAGATGACCCGATTTTTTCTCACCCTGAAAGATGCGATCACATTGCTGTTCAAGGCTTCGGTGGAAAGTGTAGGTGGTGAGATATTTGTCATGACGATGCCAACCTGCAAAATTGTAGACCTCGCAGAAGTACTGATTGAGGATTCAGGTGTGGAGAATGTATCCATTGTGGAGCGCGGTACTCGTCCTGGTGAGAAGATTCACGAAATTCTGATGAGTGAATTCGAGAGCATGACCACTGTGGTATACGATGAGCAATACTTGGTGATTTTGCCTACACTCGGCATACCTGGATTGAAAGAGCATTACACCAATTGTCCGCCTGTTTCTTTCAGCAGCTTTAGTTCGGAACATCAGCTGATGACCAAAGCAGAGATTCGTGACATTCTGCAACGCGGAGGGTTCCTGTCATGAAGTTGCTGATACTTGGGGGAAACGGAATGGCCGGCCATATCTTGGTCGACTATTTCCGCCGTCAAGGCGTGCATAGCGTCTTCTACACGACCCGGGATGTATCAGATCCTAACGGTCTGCTGCTGGATGTAAACGACTGCTTCATGGTCGATCGTCTGGTAGAGGCTGTGCACCCAGATGTCATCGTTAACGCAGTAGGTGTATTGAACAGCTTTGCGGATGAAGACAAAATTACCGCTTATCATATTAACGGATTTCTGCCACATCGTCTGCGGCGGATCGCCGATACGATTGGTGCACGTCTGATTCACATCAGTACAGATTGTGTGTTTAGTGGGGACCGGGGAGCATACCGGGAGGATGATGTAACGGATGGAACATCTACCTATGCCATCACGAAAGCACTGGGTGAAGTTCAGGATGCCAGGCATCTGACGATCCGTACGTCCATTATAGGACCTGAAATCCGGAAAGGCGGCATTGGTCTGATGCACTGGTTCATGTCCTGCACAGGCGAGGTTGGCGGATATACACGTGTCTTCTGGAATGGGGTGACCACCCTTGAACTGGCCAAATGGGTAGATCATTATCTGGCATCGCCAGTCAGTGGTCTTATCCATCTGGCTCATCCGGTGCCTGTCAGCAAGCACGATCTGCTTGTGCTGTTCAAACAGACATGGGGTAAACAGGATGTTGTTATCGTACCCGATGATAGCGTTGTGCAGGACCGCACGTTAGTATCCACACGTGAGGATGTGAAGACAGACCTTCCGGATTATTCTACGATGCTGAAGGAGCTGGCATTATGGATGGAGCAGAGCTAACAGGCAAAAAGGTACTGATCACGGGCGCCTCTGGCTTCACTGGACGGCATGCGGTTGCTTACTTCAGGGCAGTCGGTGCGGAGGTGGCTGCGGTGGTCAGGCGGGTAGGCATACATTCGTTTGGGGATGGCGTGGTTGTACATGTCTGTGATCTTAACGATAAACAGCAAGTCCGTCATCTGATTGATGAGGTAAAACCGGATTATGTACTGCATCTTGCAGGCAAAAATTCCGTACCCGATTCATGGGCTGATCCGTTGCTCGTACTGGAGACCAATGTGATGGCCGTTCTGTACTTACTGGATGCGTTGAGAAGCTGTCCGGCGGCACGGATCGTAATTGTAGGTTCCCGATTAAAATATACCGCCGAACCGGGTCGTACACCGCAGCCTCCGCATCCGTACAGTCTCAGCAAAGCACTGGAGGAAATGGTATCTCTATCCTGGATGTCTCTCTTTGGACAGCAGATTATGCTGGCCGAGCCGGGGAATCTGATCGGGGCAGGCCCTTCGACGGGCATATGTTCACTGCTGGCACGTCATATTGTTGCCTGTGAACTGGAAGGCAAGACGGAAGCCTTTCGTCTATCCGGCAGGGATAATACCCGTGATTTTCTGGATGTGCGGGATGCGGTCAGAGCCTATGCAACCCTGCTTGTTCAAGGCACCACGGGGAATGTATACCCGGTTGTGTCAGGCACGGAGCGCAGCCTCGGAGAGATTGCGGATACGCTGCTGACCATGACCGAAGCGGAGGTACCTGTACGATGGGACGGCGCTTCTTCCGGTCCGGACGGGGCTGGAGATCAGCAGGAATTCTCGGCGCTGCGCAAGTTGGGCTGGCAGCCACTGATTTCATTTGCCCAATCTCTTCAGGACATTCTGAGTGATGTTCGTACCCAGCAAGGGAGGTCGACTGAATGAATCCGAGAGTGTCCATCGTCATTCCGTTTTACAATTGTCCCTATGTGCATCAAGCGATCCAGAGTGCACTGAACCAGACATATACCGATGTGGAGATCATTATCGTCAACGATGGATCTACCCGGCATGCGGAGCTGCTTCAGCCGTATCTTCCATATATTTATGTTCTTGGCAAAAGCAACGGCGGCACAGCTTCGGCTCTGAATCACGGCATTCGTCATGCCTCCGGGGACTATATCGCATGGCTAAGTTCGGATGATCTTTTATATCCGGATAAGATTCGTCATCAGGTTGAATTTATGCAACGGGAGAATGTGCTCATCTCACATACCAACTTTAATTACATTAATGAACATTCTAAGGTGACCAAGCTGAACGGAGGGGCTGACCCTGTACCTGAGCCAGATTGGCTGCGCCTCTTCGTTAATGGTAATCCGGTGAACGGTTGTACCGTGATGATCCACAAGGATCTGTTCGGTACGGTGGGATTGTTCGATGAACTGTTGCCTTACACGCATGATCTGGATCTATGGATGCGTATCCTGCTGAACGGACATCGCTTTCCTTATCTGAACGAGTCGCTCACAGCATATCGACGGCATGGAGAAATGGGAACGGTACGTCATGCGGATAACATCGGCCGGGAGGCCTCCATGGTGTGGTCCAGATATCGGGAGTCTTTGTTGCAGCGAATTGCTGCCATTGGAGGATAAAAAAATTTGGTGGGGGTTATGGAGGCCGCAGGGCGGCCGAATAACGCCCTCTTTATTTGTAAGCATTTTTCATAATTCAACTCAATTTACTCCGGGGACAAGATATAGACGAATAGAAGCATTTCGAGCTGTATCCTACTGCTTGAAAGACGCTCTTTGGATTAATGCAAGATGCTTATTTATATTGTGGATAATTTATGCGTAGCTATGCCAACAGATGCCTGATCCCTATCGGATCTGTCCTCATATAATAGGGAGAATGGGGATTATTTACGCGGAGAAAGGAGAGGACCGAATGGAGCCGAAAGTATCAATTGTCATTCCTTTTTATAATTGCGCGTACATCGAGCAGGCTGTTCACAGCGCCGTTCACCAGACGTATCGGAATATTGAGGTCATAGTGGTAGATGATGGCTCTACGCAGCATGTGGAGCGGCTGCAGCCCTTTATGGATCGCATTCGCTATATTCGAAAAGAGAATGGTGGAACGGCAACCGCGTTAAACGAGGGTATCAAGCAGGCGACAGGAGATTACTTTGTGTGGCTCAGCTCCGATGATGTGATGCTGCTCGACCGGGTAGAGAAACAACTGAAATTCATGCTCGACGTCAAGGCATCATTCTGTCACGGGGCCTATCATTATGTAGATGCAAACAGCGAGTGGATGGACACGGTGAGACCGGAGGTAGGAAGTCGTCTGGAGATGCTGCAGGTGTTGACCGAAGGTTGCCCAATTAACGGCTGCACCGTGATGCTAAAGATGGATGCATTTCGAAAGTTCGGCATGTTTGACACCGATTTTCGCTATACGCATGACTATGAGATGTGGCTGAGACTGTTTCCACTCTATGAGCTGTTCTATTTCAATGAACCGCTGCTGTGTTATCGGGTTCATGAATCCATGGGAACCAAGAAACACTTCGAGGCATTGAAAGCCGAGATGGAGCTTGTTCAAGCGAAGCATCGGCCGGTATTACTAAATTTGCTGCAAGTAGGCGGTTATTGGAAGTAGATTTGAAGCAGAAGCTAAAGTCGTGGGAGCCACAAATGCGAATGCTAGGCTGGCTAGTGAAACGTAAGATAAAGAGAAAAAGAGGGTATTCGATTGCCGTGAAGTGGGGCGGCATGAACGAATATCCTCTTGTTTGTTCCTGTTTGTAAAGTGTCTTGACTCTAGTTATTCTCAGAAGTCAGAATGAGCATGGTTGCTGGATCAGGGAAAACATATCCTTTGGGCAGCTTCCTCATTAATTCGTTCATTACAGCGTAATCCACCTCAATATGTGTCGTCGACACAGGGATGGAGAACCAACGGTTATACAAATCACTGGGGACAAGCAATGTCATATTCTCTGACCTCCTAAATAAATGGCTTCCTGGTAAACATGCAGCGTGCGCAATCCCATCTCCTCCAGTGATCGATGTTGTTCAGCCCATGCTTTAGCCGCTGCTCCTACCTTCGCACGGGTGGCATTATCCTGCAGAAGAGCGTTTAACAGTTCACTAAGGGCCTCGACATCCTGCGGTGGCACGACCCAGCCGGTATGTTCAGGCTGCACCATCTCAGGCATACCTGCCGTTCCGCTTACGATGACAGGCAATCCGGCGAGCTGAGCTTCTGTGACCGAGAAAGGCTGGGTATCCTGCAAGCTGGGCTGCACATAAATATCGGCACGACGCAGGAATGAAGGAATGTTGTCGAGTTTACCCCAGAAAACGATGTCACCACCTACGCCAAGATCATTGGCCAGGGAACGCAAATCCTCCATCAGGTTGCCTTCTCCAGCAATCCAGCAGACCCAATCGGAGCGGGTCTTCTTTAGGCTGGAGAGTGCTTTGACCAGAATGTGCACCCCTTTGATATGCTCCAGTCTGCCCGTAAAGGCGATCACTTTTTTGCCCGCTGGCTTGCGCTGACGGAACTTGACCGCTGCTTGGGCTCGGTAGGCTGGAATATCCAAAGCATAAGGAATAATTCGGAATTTGGACTCGGGAACCTGGAGGTCCGTAAGTGTACTCTTAATCCAATGGCTGGAGACCAGAATAAGTTCGGATTGTTCAGCGCTTCGCTCTTCTAATGACAGGAAGTAACGTCCGCGTTTGGATTGCATATATTCAGGAAGTTTAAGCTTCGCGTTAGATTTTTGAGCATCGTAAAAGGCTTCGCGCGCAAGCGCTCCGTGGTAACTTGTGACCAGCGGTGTATTGCGGTTCAATATGCGTTTCATCGCAACGGCAGCGACCGGATCCTGCGCATGGATGACGTCGTAATGATCAACGCCTAGATAGGCAGCACCCATTTCAAAGGCATATCTGTTCAACTCATAATAAGCCACGAGAGAATCGGCAGTGAATTGAGGGAAATCTGTTGGATTAAGCTTGGCTTGAAGCATAGGCCATACTTTATCTTTGGAGAAGGAACGATTTAGATTGCGAATGTACACTTCATTTTTGGCTCCATTGGTGCCCATAATATCCACCTCTACGCCAAGTGCCATCAGCCTGTCAGCCAGCTGCTTCACATATGTCCATATTCCACCCATCTGTGTAAGCTCCCAATAGGTCACGAGCAGAACTCTCATAGGTACCTCCTTGTCTCGGCCTGCACAGGCCGAGCTTCTATCCTTCCAGTCTATGAAAAAAGGCAGACGAAAGGATGGGCGTTTCCATGGATTTGGTTAAAATGGGTGATTTTAAATAGCAATGGACAAGAGAAGGCATAACATATCTTGAGAAAGGTTCAACTTGCTTTACAGGAGGGGATGTACAGTGGCCGCATTTGTGTTGGAGATTCACGAAAACCTGCTGCAAACCGCTGTTCCGGTGAGATACATGGACATTGAATTGGCATTTGCAGGGAAAGACGATGTGGATATATTTGTTGGAGGAGTAAGTTCTACCCGAGGGGAGCTATATCGATACCTTTTTCGGATAGGGGCAGATACAGGAAACTACATTATTCATAATCTGGCGGTCTCATCCGATCGGTGTGAGCTACGTATCATTAGCAACAGTTCTTCACCAAGACATCTGGTTATTCGCATATACTGCAGAAGTGACCAGGGTCAGACCCTGGGTATACTTTCGGAGCATCAGATGATCAAGATGGCAGATTAGTAAAGCTCATATCGAGAACGAGTTTATCCAAACGGATGGAGCAGGAGAAGACCTGGTCCATTTTTTGGCATGCACACTTAATTCGTTGCCCAATAAAAATAGCTTGACAGCAAAGGTATTTTCATTAGAATTAACCTATGCTTAAACAAAAGTTTAAAACGACGGTTTAAAACAAAAGTTTGAAACGTCGTGAATATAAGGCCGATCGAGAGGCAGATACAAAGATAACGCCTCCAGGCCGGAAAAGAGAGTGGAGAGAGTGGAGAGAGTGAAACAACAAACAGCAGTGCCCCAGGACCCGGCGGAGTTTTCGATTAAAACGATTATTTTGCCGCTACTGGCTATTATCGTCGGGATGATTATGGTCATCTTGGACAGCACGGTGGTTAACGTGGCGATTCCGAATCTGGTTCAATATTTCGAGACGGATCTGAAGACCATTCAATGGACCGTTACAGGCTATACGTTGGCCTTGTCAGCTGTTATTCCGCTGGCAGGATGGTTGACCGACCGATTTGGAGCCAAAAGAGTATTTCTGTTCACGATTGCTATGTTTACCTTGGGTTCGGTATTATGCTCAATTGCACAATCTCCTGAACAATTGATTATTTACCGGATCATCCAGGGACTTGGCGGAGGCATGGTTGCGCCGATTGGTATGGCGATGGTGTTCCGTCTGGCTCCTCCTGAAAGAAGAGGCTCCATCATGGGGATGCTCGGAATTCCGATGTTGCTGGCCCCTGCACTGGGTCCCGTATTATCCGGCTGGTTCATTGAATCACTCAGCTGGCACTGGATTTTCCTGATCAATCTGCCGATTGGTATTGCCGCTTTTATTCTATGTATCAAGTTCCTGCCGGATACGGATCGTGGACGCACTCCTGCGCTAGATCTGCTTGGCATGATTCTGGCGCCAATTGCATTCTCGATGCTTGCATACGGTGTAAGTGAGGGTGGAACAAGTTGGAGTTCTGCAACAGCGCTGACGGGTGTGATTGTCGGGGGCGTGGCATTGATTCTGTTCATTATCGTAGAACTTCGTCACAAAAATCCACTGCTGGAACTTCGAGTATTCAGATCCTCGGATTTCACACGTGGTATTATTCTGGCATGGGTATCACAGGTTGCTTTGTTCGGAGCGATGATTTTGATCCCGCTGTATTTGCAGCAGATCAAAGGCTACACTGCACTGGAAACAGGACTCATTCTGCTTCCGCAGGCGCTGGCTTCGGGTGTGGGTATGCCGCTTGGTGGACGATTGTTTGATAAAATCGGTGCAAGACCACTGGCCTTTGTGGGTCTGGGTATCATCTCGGGTGCACTGTTTATTCTGTCTTCTATTACGGCGGAAACCGGTCTGGGTCTAATCATTCTTAGTCTTGTCATGATGGGCTTGGGTATGGGCTTCTCCATGATGCCTCTTAATACGCATGTACTGAATGCTGCTCCACGTAAGCTGGTAGGTCGGGTCACCCCGCTTACTGCGGCTGCACAACAAGTAGTCGTATCCTTTGCCGTTGCCGGCCTGACCGGATTCCTGACCTCCCATATTGCGAGCAATACAGCAGGAGCTACTGATGCTGCAGGTATGGTGAATGGATTAGTGGCTGGTTTTAACGACACCTTCTTCCTGGCGGCTTGCATTGCCCTGTTTGGATGTCTGCTCAGTCTGATCCTGCGCAAACCGAAACGGATGGAAGAAGATTCCCTTCAAACAGGCGATAAACCCGATCCAGCGATGATGATGGGACACTAATTCAAATACGCTGAGATTAAGGTAAACACTTCACTTGAATTTAAGGCAGTTCAGAGATTTTTCTGAACTGCCTTTTTGTTTTGTTCAAAAGAAAATGCTCAAGGCTGTCATCATTTCACGGAATGAAATGGCATATCGGTCAGGTGAGAAGGAAACGGCCATATGCTGTCTGCCCTGAATGCGTATATAATCCCGCAGCTGTATGTTGTGCATCAGGTCTACTGCTTCAGATACAGCGGCATTCACGTTTCCAATCGGATAGAATTTTCCCGTTCGGTTATGTGTAATAAAGGAACGTACGCCATCCGAATCGGTACTGAGCACAGGACAGCCGCAGCTGATGGCTTCAGCAACAGCGTATCCAAAGCCTTCGAGCAGTGATGTAGACAGCATGATTCCCCCCGAAGCTGCAATCATGGAGTAGAATGTGGGCATCTGGGAATGGGGGACGTTGATAAAGATGCCAATCCGATCTTCTAGCCCGTACTCCGCAAGCATGTGTCGGAACATGACCTCATCCTCAGGATTGGCCAAGGTGGGATCATGGAACATCCATAGTCTGGCTTCTGGAACACTTTTAATAATTTCGCTGGATATCATCAAATATTCCCGCCAGTTTTTGTTGTGCTCGAGCCTTCCCACCCATGCAAGTACCGGATAGGGTGGGATATCCACTGAGATGGGGGCAAAGGTAGTGGTATCCAACATATTGGGAATGACAAACCGATGAAGCCATGGACACATATGGATGAACAGCTCTAGTAAATGATCCGTTGGAGGAATGACCGCAGCATTACAGTGAGCTTGCAGATAAGGTACTCCCATCTGAATGGTTTCCATAGCCTGTTCACGCGTCCCGAGTCCCTGTGCTTCATAGATAATGCGTCCTTTATACCCGAGGGACCTTAATCTGCCCGGCATGGAAATATCCGAGGTGACAATAATGGCATCATAGCGATGATGATGGATCAAGCTGTATATTTCTTCATCACTAGAAGCGGTGAAGACCGGCGTGTTGTTATTGTTCTGCAGTCCCGAGCCAGGGTACAGATACAATACATGCGCTTCGATGCCATGGCGTTGCAAAACGGCTGTACGCAATCGGTTTAACGTATCCACACCGCCGCTTGGAACAAAAAATGTGAATAGTACTTTCACACGGTTCACCCTCTGACTTTTGTAAAGGAGCTCATGCTCCCGTACTGTATGGTACGTTGCCCCAGAGTACAGCGTGTGGGTGAATGAAGGTTTGTTCACATTTTGGACACATATTTTTAAGCTCTCTTTTAAGTGACTTTAAGCTGCATTTAGGATACAACACGTAAGATACAAGGAACTTCCCGTGTTGACCATCCGAAGAAAAGCGACGATGGCACACGGGTATTTTAACGGGAAAGGATGAATGATGTGCTCGAAGTGAAACAGGTAAGCAAAGTATTTGATGGACGGCGCGGCGTGCATCAACTGGATTTCACAATGGAGCGCGGTGAGATTGTTGGATTTTTGGGACCAAATGGTGCCGGAAAAACAACAACGATGCGAATGATCACAGGTTATTTGCATCCAACAGAAGGTTCCATAACGGTAGACGGCATATCGGTGCACGATCAGGGGCGGAGCGTTCGTTCCAAAATTGGTTATCTGCCGGAGACCCCACCGCTTTATCCCGATATGACGGTTCAGTCGTATCTCAAATTCGTCGCTAATCTAAGAGATGTCCCAACACGTGAAGTAAAGTTACGGGTCAGTGAGATGGTGAGCAGACTGGGTCTCCAGGATCGGGAGAAGCAACTGGTTCGTGGACTATCCAAAGGGTACAAGCAACGTCTGGGACTGGCTGGAGCCATTATTCACAAACCGGATTTGCTCGTGCTGGATGAGCCCACTTCGGGACTTGATCCGAATCAGATTATAGAAATACGGGATTTGATTCGTGAACTGGGTGAGAATCATACCGTGCTGCTTAGTACACATATTTTGCCTGAAGTAAGCGCCATTTGTAATCGCATGTTAATCATTAATCAGGGACAGCTTGTATTGGATGGTTCCCCTCAGCATTTTGGCTCAGCGATGGGTGACCAGTTCAAAGTATCCATTGAAGTAAAGGCGACAGAGCAGCAATTACATAACTTGCTGACACCTTGGGAGAAGGTGCGGAGTGAACTCGTTCATACACCTGATGGACATGCGTCCAACGATTCTTCCAATACAGTCAAAATGCTGCTTGCGGGTGAATCGTCGGACGATTTTCGGGAAGAACTGTTTTACCTTTTGTCTGGGGCAGGCTTGCCGATCCTGGAGATGAAGAAAGAAAATCTCAGTCTGGAACAGATTTTCCTGAAGCTTACGACAACGGAAACGGAATCCGAAATGGAACTGTCACCGAAGGAGCCTCAAGCGGATACCGTGCAAGTCGCGGCGACGGAAGCAGAGACCCAATCGGATATCGCTTCAGATCAAGAGCCATCGGCAATGACCGAGAGCGCTTCATCTGAATCCCGCACAGGGGAGGAGTCCAAATGAGAAGAATGATGGCGGTTTGCAATAAGGAATTGCAAGCATACTTCCTGTCGCCGACGTCGTATTTCGCGTTTGCTGTATATGTACTGATGACAAGTTTGCTGTTCTATTCCAGCTTTGTGTACTATCAGCCAAGTATTGTGGATTATCGCCTCGTACTGGGCGACACGTTATCCATGCTGCTGTTTGTAGTGCCACTGCTAACGATGAGACTGGTGGCAGAGGAATTCAGACAGGGGACGGACGAACTTTTGTTGACTTCACCTGCACGGGTGACCGAGATTATTTTCGGCAAATATCTGGCATCACTGGCCATTCTTGCCGTACTTATTCTGTGCAGTCTCGTTTATCCGTTTATTATGTCCTTCTTTGGTGAACTGGATCTGACATCGGTATGGTTGTCTGCACTGGGTCTATTTTTCCTGGGCGGAAGCATGATGGCGATCGGACTGTTTGCTTCCACGCTATCTCAGCACCAGATGGTGTCTGCGGTAGCCGGTTTTATTATTTTGCTCGTATTCTGGATGCTTGATTCATTTGCTGGCAATTCCGGATCTGCCCTACAGCAATGGCTGGACCCATTTGCACTGACGAACCGGTTTGACAGCTTTACAAAGGGCGTACTTAGTGGCCCGGATATATTGTATTACGTGACGCTCTCTGGTGTATTTCTCCTGTTAAGTATTCAAATTGTGGAACGGAAGCGGTGGAGGTGAGAAGATGAAAAAATGGTTGAGTCATACCAACAGTACCGTGCTGTCTGTAGCGGTGATTGGCATCTTTATTTTGCTGACCCTGTTTCTGAATTCGCTCGGCGGTTTCCAATTGGATCTGACCTCGAACAAACAATATACCTTGTCAGACCAGTCTCTAACCGCGATCAAAAATGTAAAAGAAGACGTCAACGTCTTGGTGTTAACTGTCGAAAATGCGAATAATACAGTCTTGAACCGCGAAGTTACCGATATGGTTCAGGAATACACGAAACGCAACAGCAAACTGAAAATGAAGCAGTACAATCTGACACAGGAGCCTACGCTGGCTTCTAAATATGGCATCACAGGCAGCTCCATTGTATTGGAACAGGGAGATCAGCATAAAGTCATTGATATCGCCAGTCTGTTCACCGCTGTCGGGGATGGTAGCGATGGATCGTACCAGTTCACAGGTGAGGAGAAGCTGACACAAGCCCTAATGAACCTGTCTTCAACGGAGATGCACAAGATGGTCTTCCTGACAGGGCATGAGGAGCTTGGGGTGGATCAACTGACTACGCTGCGTTCCTCTCTGGAACAGAATAATATCTCAACAGAAGAACTTCAACTGAATCAGGCAGGTCAGGTTCCCGAAGATGCGGATGTGCTTGCAATCATCGGTCCACAGCGCGACATCAGTGATGCGGAACTGAAGGCTATACGGACTTATTTGAGTAACGGAGGAAAATTGCTGTTATCCCTCGGTTTTCACGAAGACATGAAATTGACATGGAAAAATGTTGATGCACTCATGACCGATTATGGCGTGGTGGATGAGCATGCAGTCATGGTGGATAATCAGCAGGCCAGCACAATGGGACCACTTTGGGTCGTGCCGGAGTATGGCACACATGCCATCACGGATAAACTAGCAGAAAACAAGCTTTATCCCATGTTATCCCTGTCTATTGCTTTGACAAGCAAAGAGCAGGATAAATACACGCTGTCGCCGCTCATTCATTCATCGAATGACAGTTATGGTGAGACGAACATTGGGGGCTTATTGCAAAACGAGACATCCAATGATCCAGATCAGGATGTACAAGGTCCTGTCGAGCTTGGATATGCGGCTGATACAACGGATGGCAAACCGGAGGCTGTTATTCTGGGTTCATCCATTTTCATGCAGGACTCGGAAATAGCGAACGGCGGAAACCGGGATTTTATTCTGAATACCGTTAATTATTTAAGTGAAAAAGAAGACGGGGTAACCATCCGTCCGCGGGTGCAATCCGGTTATCAAACGGCGTACCTGGACGGTGAGCAGGCCAGAACCATTTTCTTCGTGGCCATTGTCGCATTCCCGCTCATCTTTGTTATGATAGGTGTACTCTTATGGTGGAGGCGCAGACGGGTATGAAAAAATGGCTACCAACGATTCTGGTCGTATTGGTTTTGATTATCGGCTGGGTCTATGCGGCCAGTCAAAATTATTTTCGTGAAGAAGAAGCGGAGAAGGTCAAGTTGCTTGGTATTAAGTCTGCCGATATTCAGTCCATCACGATTCATGACACCAGTGCAGACACATCAGGTGCCTCAAAGCCCTCACAATTGGAACTAAACAATGGCGTATGGAGTATGGTGGAACCAAAGGCTTATCCTCTGAATGGTTATGCGGTTAGCAGTTGGCTTGATGGCTTGAGTGGTGCGGATCAGGAACTGATTGTGGAGGAAGAGCCGAAGGATCTCGACAAGTATGGATTGGGTGCAGATGCAACGCTGCTGGATATCCAACTGAAGGATAACTCTGTAATTAAACTGAGCATCGGTGGCCAGCTACCGGCTGATGACGCTCGTTATGTTCGGGTAGACTCCGGGCCTGTCGTAGCCGTACAGACGGAATCCATCAGCAATATAGAAAAATCACGGCACGATCTGTTGGACACGACTCCCTTTAATCTGGATGAAAGCAATGTGAATACGCTGGAGTGGGAAGGTGAAGCAGCCACCTGGATGCTCAAATCAGCCTCTGAGGAGGGTGCAGCAGAGCAGACGTGGACGCTTAATGGTGAAGCGGTTGAAGCTACAGATGCTGTATCGCTGATTGGCAAAATTAAAAACCTGTCCACAGCAGACGATGTACGCAAAGCTTCTGAACTGAAGGGCACCGTGCCACGCTTTACTTTATCCGTTGAACAGACGGTTAATGGAGAAGCTGTTACGGATGTGTACCGTGGGCTTACTATTCCTTCGGAACCGGATCAGATCTGGGTAGTCACACCAGACGGTCAGTGGGCCTATCCCATGGATGCAGCCAGTCTGAAGGAAGCAGAGCAATTCCCGACTTCGATCCACAAATCAGATGTGTCATCTTCAACGGAGAAGGACGCTGATGGAACTTCCTCATCCAAATAAGTGAAGTGTCTACTTCAACAACCATTGAGGAGCTAACTGAAACAGGAATACGAAGGTAATGAAGGTGGTGCTGCACTTTGTGCATGCACCGCTTTTTTTGTTTTTTGAACCTTGAAAGAATTCCCGTTGAGCCCAGATAAATAGAGGTTGATGTTCCATATCCTTTCAGCATATCGGTCCGTACAGAAGAGCATCCTATCCTTGTGACCAAAACCAACATAATTGGAGGATGAGACATGCCAGCAGCCAAAAAGGCGACAGCAATCAGCTTATCTTTGTCTACTGCAATCTTCGTAATGGCCGGATTGACGGGTTGTGGAACCAGCACAAAAGATAACAACAATCTGCACACCCAAAATGTTCGTCATGAAGTGAAAGGCATTAACCGTTATGGTGTTGAGTCCAATGGGATGGATGGTATTCGTGCGAAAAGCTATCGGACGCATAACGTCACTGACCTGAAAACAAGTGACGAGCTGGCTAAACGTATTACGGAAATGAAGGAAGTGAAGTCAGCACATGTTATGCTGACCGATCGTAACGCGTATGTTGCAGTCCGTTTGACAGATGGTCACACTGGCAAATTGGAAAGCAAATCTTTGCATAACCGTGCAAATGGTACGATGCGTACCGAAAGCATGGGGCAGGAAATGGGCGGTTTGCGTGTAAATGGTGGTAATGGAACAATGTCTCCATACAGCACAAGTGGCATTGCGCCAGGACTGAACACCAATGCAGCTACGGATCGCAGCCACATGGGCAATGACCGCAGCATCTATGGAACCATGGGTACTGGATCTTATGGCATGATGCGTGGTCTGACCAACAGTGGCAACGGCACTTCACGTTCAATGAGCGATGGTCATTATGGCATGAAGAGTGAAACCACGCGAATGGACAGCACGGATGACAACACACCGGAAGAGATTAAATCCAAAATCTCGGCCAAAATCAAACAATTTGCACCTAACGTAGAGAACGTATACGTGTCGGCTAACCCGGAATTTGTCCAGCATGTGGAGGGCTATGCCACGGATATTCGTAACGGCAAACCGGTTAGAGGTATGATTAACACGTTCCAATCGATGGTTGAACGTATTTTCCCAACGAATGCGTTGAACACCAATCACCGTGACGGCGTGCTTGATAATGGCATGAATCGTAACAACAACGATGGCATGATGAACCGCATGAATCATCGGTAAACAATAGTCAGAAGAACGAACAAGTTGCCTTTGCGCAGATGGTGACATCAGCAGCAAAGGCATGCTTGTTTCTGAGTGAAAATAACGTTTTTAAGAAAATGAAATAGAATGCTTATATAAGACTGAGCTTATTCTTAAAACCCCAATTTACTGCCCATTTTTTTAATAAAACTGAACCAACGCCCTTGACCTTACATAAGATGAGTTGACTGTATCCCCTTAACCTTGTTACACCAACACAACCCGAGCAAGGAGGGGTGAACATTGAAGGGTATCGATCATAAAAGCAAATTTCTGTTGACCCACCGTGAACGCGAAGTATTCGAATTACTGGTTCAGGACAAAACAACGCGTGACATCGCAGGGCAGTTATTCATCAGCGAGAAAACGGTGCGTAACCATATTTCGAATGTGATGCAAAAACTCAATGTTAAGGGTCGTTCGCAAGCAGTTGTTGAGCTGATTAAGCTCGGAGAACTGAAGATCTGACGCGATACTGCACAGTTGATTGAAGCAGCATGAAAGTCTTTTCCTATTCTTCATCATGAAGAATGGGGAAAGACTTTTTTGTTGTTAGGTTGGAAAGCAAAAACAAGCGAATTCTCAAAGTGGAGAAATCGCTTGTTTTAAATAGTCATTCTCAGAAATCTAAATTCAGAAGTTGCTGATTGCATTCCGCTATTCTGGTTAGATCAGATTTAGGGTAGCCTAGCCGCTTTGTCTTTTCACAGCACCACCAGCAGGAACAATGTATCTTTCCTTTGGCAAACATCCCTTCGAACTTGTAGGACCAACCGTACCGAATAGCAAGGTGTTTTTTACGCTGAATAACACGCCTTCTGTGATGCCTGTAATAGGCTCGATTTCTTTGCTGAGATTTCATTGATCATCACGCTCCCTTGGGAAAAGGCTCAGCCCGCAGAAATTCCAAGGGTACAGATTGCTACGGGCAGAGCGTGATGGAAATCGTAATTGTATATGGCATAAGGGTTCACCTACATATGGTTATTGGAATGCTCCTCAATAAAGGATCTCCATTGTTTCTTTGAAAAAGGCTGATAGAAGAGCTGCTCCAATTCACCGTATTGTGTTTCATCTAAGTACAGATAGAGTGCTTTTTTCGCAATTTTGGCAGCTGGTTGGGAGGAAGAATGTGTACCGCCAGTTTTACGTTTGATTGGAATATAAAACTGCAGCAAGTCGTCGAGGCTATTCCAACCTTCCCAGCTTAGTCGTGCTCCGCGCTTCCAGTCAATGGCATACAGGACACAGTATTTACGAGCTCCGGTCTGTTTTATGGCAATAATCCAGGTGGAAGGAATCATTTTTTGACGTTGTCGTAGATTCATCGAGTGTACTCCTTCCTTAGAAATGAAATATCCACATTCGTTTCAAAGCTCATCTCCAATATAAGCGGAATCCCATTCCTCAATCAAGAAGATGCCTTCTCAAAATTTCATCATACAAACCGAGAATACATGGTTAGAATCCTCTTGATTTGCAACAACGCATTGATTAGAATGAAGATATAAAAATAATTTTCTTTATTTATAATGAATTCATAAAAATAATTTTCAAAAAAAGGAGTCCTCATGGCAGCCATATTACATGCGTTGCAGCAAGAGCTGAATGAACTTCCGTCTCAGGAACGCCGAATTGCAGAGGTGATTTTACAGTCACCATCCGATATTCCGGGCTGGACCATTAACCATCTCGCGCAGCAAAGCGGAACAAGTGCGGCTACGGTAACCCGCTTTTGCAAATCATTTCATTTCAAGGGTTTCCCTGATTTCAAAATGAAGCTGGCCGCAGAACTGTCTCACTCATCCACTGAAACTGCATATCAGGATATCGTCGCGGGCAATCCTTTATCCAAAATTGTGGAAGCTATTGAAGCGAATCATCTCGCATCCATTGCGGATACCACCCGTCTGCTGGATCTGGGAAGGTTGGAGCATGCGGTTCAGCTATTATGTCATGCCCGTCGCATTGATCTCTACGGTGTCGCAACCTCTTCCATTGTTACGCAGGATTTTTATCAGAAACTGGTGCGGATTGGCAAAAGCTGTACCGCCTTCTCGGATTCACATATGCAAATTACGTCGGCCTCTTCACTGGGTGAGGGAGATGTGGCGATGGCAGTATCCTATTCGGGTGAAACGCCGGAGACGATCGATGCTTTGCATTGTGCCAAACAGGCGGGAGCTTCTACCATTTCACTGACATCCTATGGCAATAACAAACTTGCGGGGGTATCGGATATTCCGTTATTTACTTCCTCACTGGAAGAAGGCATGAGGCGGGGAGATATGGCTTCACGTATTGCCCTGCTGCATGTCGTTGATATTTTGTTCACTGGCATGGTGAGTGCAGACTTTGACCGTTTTATCCCCAAATTGGAACAATCGTATCACAATGTGCAGTCTTATCGAGTTCAACATAACGGAGGTGCCTAAAAAGATGAATATACGTATTTTTGAAAATGAAGAAGATTTGAATGCAACAGGTGCAGGTGTGATTGCCAGTTTACTACAAACGAAACCCCGGGCTGTATTGGGACTCGCGACTGGAAGTTCTCCTGTGGGTATCTATAAATCGCTTATTGCCTTGTATCAAAAAGGTCTGGTCAGCTTTGCACAGGCATCTTCCTTCAATCTGGATGAATATGTCGGTCTTCCTGTAGAGCATCGCGAGAGTTACCGCAGCTTCATGAATGAACAATTGTTTTCCCATATTGATATCGATCTCGCCAGAACGCATGTACCGGATGGGCAGGCTTCGGATTTGGAACAAGAATGTGTCTCCTATGAACAACGGATTGATGATCGTGGTCCTGTAGACCTGCAACTGCTGGGTATCGGACATAATGGTCACATTGGCTTTAATGAACCCGGAACCGAGCTGACAGGGCGGACACATGTGGTGGATCTCAAAGAAGAGACAAGAAAAGCAAACGCCCGCTTTTTTAATCGCATTGATGAAGTTCCGACTCAGGCCATTACGATGGGAGTAGGTACAATTCTAAAAGCCAAACAAATCCTGCTGATCGCTCGTGGTGAGGAGAAAGCCGAAATTATTCGTGAAGCCTTTATGGGGCCGATTACGACACAATGTCCCGCTTCGCTGCTGCAATGTCATCCCAATGTGGTCGTATTGCTGGACCGTGCTGCCGGGAGGTTGGTGAAATGAGCGTAGAACATACGGAGAAACATGAGCAAGAGAGTGAGAAAACCATCTCCCTTCTTCGAGGCAAAATTGTATTGCCCGATGGTGTAATGGAGGACGGTGCGCTCGTCTGGACAGAAGGGAAAATCCTTTATGCTGGCGCACCCGAGGGACTATCTGAACACATTCGCCGTGAAGCCGTATCTGTGCCTGTTTCCAAGCATGGTGTCATTGTCCCAGGGTTTATAGATATCCATGTACATGGTGGTAACGGAGAGGACTTCATGGACGCGAGTAAGGAAGTGTTGGATAAAATCACTTCATTCCACAGCACACAGGGGACCACTGCAATGCTGGCAACGTCCATGACAGCTCCAAAAGACAGTCTGGATCAGGTTTTGGCAGAAGTGCATAGCTACCGTTCCGGTGACATGCCTTATGCACAGCTGGAAGGTGTACATCTGGAGGGCCCCTTTTTCAGTCCCAAATGGCCTGGCGCTCAAAACCCGGATCATATCGTACTGCCTAATGTATCCTGGCTTGAGGCGTGGGAAAAACAATATCCGGGCCTGATTCGTCAAGTTACCCTAGCGCCGGAACGTGAGGGAGCGCTGGAAGTCATTTCGTGGCTGCGTGAGCAGCGAATTACGGCAGCATTAGGCCATACGGATGCGACCTATGAAGAAGTAGAGCGGGCTGTTGAAGCCGGGTTGCATCATGCAGTGCATACATTCAATGCAATGACTCCCCTGCATCACCGAAATCCCGGAGCCGCAGGAGCGGTGCTCAGTGATCCGCGTATTAGTGCAGAGGTTATTGCAGACGGTATTCATGTGCATCCAGCGGCGATCTCCCTCATCGCACAATTGAAGCAATCTACCGATCAAATCGTGCTGATCACCGATGCCATGTCTGCTGCCGGGCTGGATGATGGTGAATACAAAATTGGCGACCTGCCTGTGATGGTTAAAGAGGGTGTAGCACGTTTGAAAGACGGAGACGCACTGGCAGGAAGCACACTCACGATGATTCGCGGTTTCCGATATCTGGTGCAGGAAGTAGGAATGAGTCTGAACGCAGCTTCAAGGGCAGCCAGTCTGACGCCGGCACGTCTGCTTGGAATTGATCATCGGACAGGTTCCTTTGCACAAGGGAAACAGGCGGATGTGGTTTTGCTGAATGGTGAGTTGCAGATTGAGGATGTGTGGGTGAAGGGCAGACGAGTGTAGACATCAATCTCAAGTTAAACATAATTAGGAGCAATTCTACGGAGGATAGCTCCACGAATATAAACAAGCGTTGAAAGACAGAGCTACATGTCACTCGACGCTTGTTTTCTTTTTTTATTTTTCTTAGCAAGAATGGAGGAGCTTTAATTATCCTCATCTTCCTTATCTTACAGAAGACGTTCGAAAAGCCAGAATGCACCTGCCGCTGCGATGAGGCAAGAGGCAACCTTCATACCGTTATTGTAGGCAGAGCGTTTTTGTAGATATTTAAGGATAGGTAAGGCAATTGCTACCAGGGCCAGCTGAATGATCTCAATACCAATGTTGAAGCTTGCCAAATCAATGGCGACCTCTTTGGCGGGAATGTGCATGCCCATAAGGATGTCTGCAAAGCCCATTCCGTGAATCAGTCCGAACAGAAACGTAATCAGCCAGCGGAATCGAATATTTCTGAGGAAAATATTTTCCACCGCGACATAAACAATGCTTAGTGCAATGCCGGCTTCAATCCACTTGGAAGGCAAATGAATAAGGTCCAGATAGGTCAGTGTAAGTGTAATGCTATGGGCAACCGTGAACGCGGTGATGGTCAGGGCATATTGCTTGAAAGTCTGTCTTCCGAGCAAGAGAGCCAGTAAAAATAACAAGTGATCATACCCTCCAAGAATATGATTCATCCCCAATTGCAGGAAGGATAACCATGCTGAACGGGCTGCAGGAGAATGTGATGTGGTTTGTTCCACCTCATGGGGGGGAGAACCAGAGTCTGTTGACGAGGGCGACTGGGGAGCTGGCGTTGTCATTTCTTGCTGTTCAACTGTGGGCTCGCCTTGACTGATCTGATTTTCCGTAAGCAGAATGGTCCAATCCCGTTCCTTGCCCTGTAGAATGGCCTGACTTAGCTGTCCACCCTGTGTAGCCGCAAGCAGGTTGGTATATGTTGTATTTCCGTTATCGTAGTACAGTCCGTCATTGATCGTAATGGTTGTGCCGGGTGAATAGGCAGGGAACTCCCAGTGAATGGTCACATAACGGGTACCGTTCTCATCCTTCATGTCCAGGTTCAGTAACGTCTCGGCCTGCTGTCTCCCATCGGCTTCGAGGGCGATCGAATCCCCGATCCAATCCGCGATTTTATCCCCCCATATATCCAACTCATCCGGATCCAGCTTCTCGTTATTGTTGGTGTCTGCCTTAATGTTTTCGAGGACAGAGGTTTCATCTATGGAAAAATCAAGCGTAGTCCCTTCTTGTCCAAAATCAATATTGGTATAACTGGCGCTCAGCGGATGAGCTTGGGCTGCTTGTGGATATGTAATTAACACAGTCATGGTGAATAGGATTATCCAGAATACAGATAGAAGGCGGTTCGCCCCGAGATAAGTGGAAATTTGTGATGCGTTCATGAAGTTCCTCCTGATGGTATTTTTGCCTGATAATGAGGTGAATTATAAGCTTGACTTAATTATATGTCAATAAATTTAACATATATTTTACTTCAGATTTACAAATGGTGAAAAATAGTTTACATAAACATAACGCTTTACAAACAAACTCATGTTCATATGTCATTATTTAATGTATATTATCCGTAATAGTGCACATTTGCTAATGGATACTTTACATAATTTCGTGCATTATTCAAAAGTATCTCAAGTAGGACGATTGTCTGGGGAGTGAGATTAGGGAAAAAGGGCTGACGTTAAGGTAAGGACTCAAGTCGGTAAGGCATCTAAGAAGGAGAGGGAAACATGAAGTTAAATGTATTCAGAAAATTCAAGCAATGCATAAACATCGCACTTGTTATGTCGCTGATGCTATCGGCATTGTCGGGGGCATTTGCTCTGCCGGTTCAAGCGTCATCTGCAGGGGATAATGTCGTAATCAGTCAGGTTTATGGCGGAGGCGGGAATAGCGGTGCTCCATATAAAAATGATTTCATTGAACTCTATAATCCTACAGGTAATGATATTGTACTGGACAATTGGACCATACAATATGCTGGTAGTACAGGAGCTCAATACACGCCGGAGAGCATGACGGTTCTAAGCGGAACGATCCATGCGTACGGTTATTATCTGATTAAGGAAGCTGCTGGCGCAGGCAATGGTGAAGAATTACCTCCTGCAGACGTTTCTGGAAATATCGCTATGGCCGCAGGCAGTGGAAAGGTTGCATTGGTTAAATCAAACACAGCTTTGAGCGCATCACCAGGTTCAGTCTTGCTTTTGGACAATTCAGACTTGGTGGACTTTGTTGGATATGGTTCAGCCAATCAATCTGAGAAAAATCCAACAGCTGCTCTGGCCAATGCGAAAGCAGCGATTCGTAAAGCCACCCCTTCGGATAATACGGCTTCTACTGGAAAAGGAGCAGGGCAAGATTCGGATGACAATTCCCTGGACTTCGTTGTAACTACCCCAAATCCACGTAATTCATCTATTATCGAGACTCCTTTTGCTGCTGGAGAACTGCCGCATAGCGTCCGACCTGTGGGAGAGAATATCCAGTTCTCCGGGGTAACCGTTACTGGTTATGATGGCGCGGTTAAAGCATCAGTCACTGTCAGTGTTTACAGTGCCGATCCATCCACAGAAACGGTCCCCGAGATTGCTCGGACCCAGTCTACACCAAGTGGGGCTTTCAGCGTGGATCTGACTGGCACCACACTTGAGACAGCCAATACCATTTACTTGACTTCAACAGAACCGGATAAGCAAGCGAGTTTCGCGCTTCAGTTGAATCGTGCCCAGAGTTCTGTTGAGGTGAGTGAGGCTTCATATCTGGTAGAAAACTCAAGCGGAACCGTTTCCGGAACCACAGAGGCCGCAGGCAGCCTGATCTCGGTGTACGCGGACGCCGAGAAAACCCAACCATTAACAGCGACCTCGGGTGCGTTGTCTGTCGCTTCAGGTCCTGATAAGAAATTCACTTATAAATTGTCGAGCACTCCGAACACCATCTATGTGACTCAGGTGACATACGGGGGCAACGGACGTAGTCTTGAGAGCGAACCGGTTGCCGTACAAAAACTGGATCTTTCGGTAATAACACCAATTCATGATATCCGTACAGTAGACAGTAAAGGCTCATCTGAATATACGAACGGTAAAATATTTACCATTGAAGGTGTGGTTACTGTTGACAACAATGTGTTTGGAACAGGGGCCAACTATTATTTCATTCAGGATGACACAGCCGGCATTTTGATTTATGGGGGAACAAGCCTTGGCAGCAGCATTGTCAAAGGCGATCGTCTGAAAATTACAGGCACCATTCTTGAATACTATGGCTTGCTGGAATTTCAACCACTGCAGATTGAACGGACGGGGGTCGAACAGTCGCTTCCACAATTTGTTCCAATCACAGTAACGGATCTTTCAGCTTTTGCGACGGCAGAGCCGTTGGAAGGCATGCGTGTGCAGTTGAATGCCGTAGTAACTAACGTCCCTTCGACAAGCGGGAGTGTTAACGTTACGGTTAAGGACCCTAATTCCACAAAGACGACAACTGTCCGAGTGCTTCAGGGAGCAGGCATTGATTTAACGTCTACATTACAAAAGGACAGATTGTATACCATTACAGGCATTGTCGGACAATATGATTCTTCCTCTCCATAT
The DNA here is from genome assembly GCF_030433635.1 of Paenibacillus vandeheii. NCBI lineage: Bacteria > Bacillati > Bacillota > Bacilli > Caryophanales > Paenibacillaceae > Paenibacillus > Paenibacillus vandeheii. The sequence goes on along the minus strand of NZ_JAROCD010000014.1, from coordinate 39,516 downwards.
ACATCGGGTTATCAATTGATGCCTGCCTCAGCCTCAGATATCACCCCGTTGCTGGGTATTACACATACCCCGATCAAACAGGCTTATGTAGATGCCGATGTGACCCTGACGGCAATTGCGGATGCAGCAGAACAGGTTATCCTTTATTACCGCAGTGAAGGGGATGCTGCATATACCCCGTTAACGATGAGTGTATCTGATTCATCAACATATTCGGTCGTCATTCCAGCCGAAACTATTGGAACACGCAATTTCCAATATTATATTGAAGCCGTTAGCGGGGAAAATAAGGCATCTGCAGGAACAGCGGGTACCCCTTATGCTGTTATCGTGTTGGATGACACGACAGGCCCCGAATTCGGAACGCCGACACCTGCACAGAATTATCGTCAGGAGAGCTATCGTCCGAAAATTTCGCTCGAAATTAGCGATCTGAGCGGTGTGGATACTTCGACAATTGTAATGAAAGTGGATGGAGTGTCAGTAGACCCTGTCATTACAACGGGTGCAATTTTAACCCTGGTCGCGTATACTCCTGCTACCGAGATGACCCTTGGGTCGCATACCGTAATGGTGAGTGCGAAGGATAGCAAACAAAATGAAAATTCTTTCACATGGTCTTTTGAAGTTGTTGAGCCCTTCACTGGCGGCAATCAATATGCCGGGACAACACACAATCATACGAATGTGTCCCATGATGCAGATGGAGAGCCTGTAACTGCGGTGGAAGAATCCAAAAAGTACGGTTATGATTGGTTTGCCTTTTCTGACCATTCTCATGACATTGACTCGGCCCAGGTTGACAAGGATACCGTTACAAATAGTGGTGGAATGCCTGAGCGCACGGGCGGGGAAAAATGGAATTTGGAAAAACAGTTGGCAGAGCAGTACACCGAGGATGGCAAGTTTGTTGTTTTTCCGGCATTTGAAGCGACCTCTACAACCTGGGGCCACTCCAACGTTTTTAACACCGAAAATTTTATTGACCGGAAACAAAACGGTGGCTTGTATCAGAACCTGAACCAATATTATGCTTGGGTGCTGACGCAAGATCAGGCGATTGCCCAGTTCAACCATCCGGATACACCTGCCGGATCATTCAACGGATTCACTCCCTATAACAAGCAAGTGGATGAATTGTTCACTATGTCAGAAGTAGGTAATGGATCTGGACATTATGCTTACTATAATATGGAAGACACATACTTTAAGGCTCTCGATCTGGGCTGGCATCTTGCACCGACATACGGCGAGGATAACCATGATGCTACCTGGGGACAAACATTGAAGCGGACGATTATAGTATCCAAGGATCTAACTCCTGATTCCTTGCTTGATTCCATGCGCAAGATGCGGGTATACATGACGGAAGATCCAAATTTTCGAATGGATTTTTCGGCGAACGGCCAGTACATGGGCGCTGTGGTGGAAGGCAACACCCTGAATTTTAGCGTTTCCGGTCATGATGATGTCGCTGAGAACAAAACGATGGCGGAGTATAATTTTCTCAGTAACTCGTATGTTTCCAACGACACGATTGCAAAAGTAGAACTGCTTTCTAATGGCAAGAAGGTTATTGACAGCATTGAGCCGAATTCAACCTCGTTTGAATGGCATCCGTCAGTTGCGGTGACCAGTGGTCAGCAATGGTACATGATCCGTGTAACCCAAAAGGATGGCGAGCGAGCCTATTCGTCTCCAATCTGGTCACAGGTTGTACCTGTAGATGTCAAAGTATCTGGAATCGAAGTTGTAGACAATGCATTGGTGGGCAATACACCGACAAATATTAAGATTGGCGTATCGAACGCAGGTACAGAGGCGTTGTCGAACCTGACCGTAGACTTGTACTATGACAGCAAGGACGCTGAGCATAAACTCGGCAGCGCAGCGGTTAACTCAATAGAAGGAAACTCCGTCGCTTATGTGACTGTTCCATGGAGCAATCCGGTATCCGGGGAGCATAAGCTGATTGCCGTTGTGTCAAGTCCTGACGGGGATGATCCATTAGATAATACGTATGAGCTAAGTGTTAAGGTGAAGGAGCCGCTTGGTCTGACCGTCATGATTGATGCGGCACACAAAAATGAAAATACAACGACAGATATCGGCACATATGTCGATAAACTGCAAAATTTCACAAGCATGGTTAGACAGGAGGGTTACAATGTCGTTGAGAACAAAATGCAATTGACGACTGATGTGCTCAAGGATGTCAAAGTATTGATGATATCTCATCCAAACGTGGATCTAACTTCCGAGGAGAAGGCGGCCGTAACAGCCTTTGTCAAAAATGGAGGGGCCTTGTTTATGACCGAGAAGAGCAACTATGGTGCCAATCCAGCCATAAATAATAATTTGCTGGCCGAGATCGGGTCTCATATCCAGGTATCCAACGATGGAATTTATGATGATTCCAGCACCGGCAACTTCTGGAGTACACCGGCTACAGCGAAGTTTGCTGTCAGACTCTTCCCGCAAATAGTCGACAACTATATCATGGATCGGGTTCCGCCTATAGAATATTACAGCGGGGCAAGCTTGTATAAGCTTGGAACGAGCGGACCGGAGCCGTTAACCACAGAGGACAACGTGACAGTGTTGGCATTTGCCAATGAGACCTCTTACCAAAATAGCGTGAAGGCTCCGTCATATACCTATGATACGGTCTCAGATGCATCGGGAGGTTCTGTTATTCCAGCCATTGCTTCCGAGCAGGTGGGGAGTGGACGTGTCATTGTGTCGGGGATGAACGTTGTTAATGACCAGCAGTGGGATGATGCTTTCGGAGATAACGGCAATAACGATTTTGGAATGAATGCAATTAACTGGCTTGCCGGAAGAGAAACCAAGGTATCAGACATCGGTGCGGTACGCACGTTGCCGGATGGCTCCGATGCTGTTGTGCAGGGTGTGGTGACCTCAGCGGCAGGTGTGTTCTTCGATGCTTTCTACCTGCAGGATGCAACAGGTGGTATTATGGCCTTCAAGGAAGTGAAGGATGATTCGCTAAAACTAGGCGATATTGTTCGCGTATACGGATCGACTCATAATTTCGAAGGCAACAGGGAAATTATATTCGACGAGTTCAGTAAGGATGTCGTGATTGTGGGGCATGCTGATCCGGCGGAACCTAAATCAATTCATACGGGAGACTCGGAGGTAATTGGTTATCAAGGTCTGCTTGTAAAGGTAACGGGTAAAGTTTTGTCAAAATATGATAGCAATTCTTATATCATTGATGATGGCAGTGGCCCAATGATTGTGTTTACGGACGGTTACATTACCAATCAGTCTGGTCCAGTACCGGAGCTGCAAGCAGGAGATACGCTTGAAGCGGTTGGAATCCTTGGCGGATTCGCCGAAGGTAGCCGCATCAGGGTGAGAGATACGCGCGAACTGAAAAAGGTAGGCTCGACAGAATCTCCTGATTCAGAGGCCGCACTGTCAGGATTGCTCATGAAAGACAAGGATGGAAATGCCGTATCCTACACTCCGTTATTCTCCGGTGAAACGTTGCAATATACGACAACGGTGCTTAACAAGGTTGACACGGTTAAGGTATATCCATCAGCAGCGGCAGGTGCTTTGGCAATGATAAAAGTTAATGGGGCAGGCATTTCCAGTGACGGTTATGCCGAGGTAGCGCTGGCAGCCGGAGTGGCTACCACGATCACGATACAGGTCACTGCTGAGGATGGCACTACCGTGAAAACATACCTCCTGAAGGTAACACGTCAGTCTGCAGACAGTGCATCGGGAGGTTCATCTGGAAATAGTGGAGGTGATTCGTCCAATGGAGATAATGCCTCGTCCAGTGGTGGAACAACTGCGCCAGGAAGCGGTAGCACTGGCGAAAAAACAACAAATTTGGTTGACACAGACAAAATGAGTCAGGCATTGAGCTCAGCAGCGTCAACCCAAGTACAGATTGACATGGGAACACAAGGTCAGATCACCATAACTTCTGACGCGCTGGGTCTTTTCCTAAATCAATCCAAAGTACAGCAAGTGATTCTACAAAATGCACAGGGACAATACACATTGACGCCTGAACAGATCAACTGGAGCAAGTTGGAGAAGCAGCTTGGCGTGACAAAGGAAAAGCTTTCGCTCAACTTGAGCATCACTGCCAACGCGACTGCCTCCAGGCAGGCCACCAATGCCGGAATGAATGTCATTGGGGCAACGGCGTTCACATTAACAGCAATGAACCCTGCGGGACAGTCGCAGAACATTCAGCAATTGGACAAGTATGCCAACCATCAAGTTAGCGTTTCTAAAGGGACGGACACTGGTCATCTGGCTGTGCTTCGTGTGGATCAAGTTAATGGCAAGACGGTATTCACACCGGTTCCGTTCACCTTGGACGGAAACAATATTAACATTTACAGCCGAACGAACGGGTCTTATGTGCTTGTTCAGCACACAGCTTCCTTCAACGATACGATGTCCCATTGGGCCCGTCAGGAGATCGAAGCTTTAGCAGGCAAATATATTATTCAAGGTATAAACGACAAGGTCTTTGAGCCTAACCGGTCCATTACCCGAGCTGAGTTCACCGCTCTGATGATCCGTATGTTCGGTCTGTCTGTACCGGATACCGAAGGAAGCAGCTTTAAAGATGTATCCAATACATCCTGGTATGCACCATATATTACATCCGCAACAGAGGCTGGTCTGATTAAAGGTTACACGGGCAGCCAGTTCAAGCCTGAACAGACAATCTCCAGAGAAGAAATGGCGGTTATCATCTCCAGAGGATTTGCTTTGGCAGGATATGATACCAGCAGCACGACGAGTGCAGCATCGTTCGCCGACGGAGAACAGATCCAGAATTGGGCGAAATCAGCTGTAGGACTGTTGAATCAATATGAGATTGTCAAAGGCAATCCGGATGGAAGCTTCAAACCTAAAGGATCGGCAACACGCGCCGAGAGTGCGGCAATGCTGGGTCGTTTGAGTGAGATGTTAAAATTCAACCCATGATTTCGATGTAAAGCTCCACTAAAAATTCATCAGTTATAGTTACAACCCTTCATGCTGAAAAGCATTCGAAGGGTTGTTTTTTTATTGTGTATACACTGGCATTTGTCGCAATGGTTCGGTCCATATGGTAAAATACCTGCAATTGAATCCTTACTCCTCGATTACCGAATGGAGGTGCTATACATGGAACGTAACGCTATGCTCGAATTCGACCCGTTCATCACAGAGCTGGCGGAAAAGCTGCACTTGCACGGATATTATGCCTTTTATGGTGAGCACTACAATGAGATCGATATGGAGCAGTACCGCAGACACCTGTTCACCTCATTCAGTAATATCGTATGGGTGGAGCTGGATGCACGCAAAAAGTATATGATTGTGGATCATCGGGGACGCAACACGGTCATGAAATTGATTGACGGTATGCTGAACACCCGTAGAACGCTGCGAGCGAATCTGGCGATGGCGGGTACAGACACCTCTGCAGTCCAGCAGGAGATTACGCATATGATGCAACTTGTGCATATGTTAAATTTCACAACCTTTCGCTCCTAAGTGGAGGATGGACCTCTGTCAAGAAAGTAGACACTTACACTGCGGATTTTCGTCGAATAGCACGTGCTCGATTCGTTAAAAGGTAAATAACGATTAGCGGAACGAGTGTAACTGTCTCAATTGAGGAGCAAAAAGAGGAGTCCTGTCGTGAATATGGCAGAACTCCCCTTCGGTATGTCACATATAAGGCAAATAGCGTAGCCTAATGCTTGCATGCGGAAAGATATCATTTTACACCGGTCCTAAAGTTGTACTTGAACCTACTATCCAATTTAAATCTTAGCTCACCCATAAAATCCACTTTCCGCGATTATCAAAAACGACGACCCCTAGGGCCGTCGCTTTTTTGTTATACCTACCTACTACCCATCATTTGTAATGTAGGCTCAATCTTAAAATCAGTCATGGAAAAGCGGCAAAGTAGTGCAGGGGCCGAAATCGATTCTGTAGAAGCGGAGCGCTCGCCTGAAAGCTTTCTGCAAGAAAGCTACTTCGGAAGCATATGCTATCGTCGGATTTTACCCTTTGAAAGGGGGAATCCAAAAAATCCGACGATAACAGCTATCGAAAGAACGATTCGGCACCGGAACGGCCACTAAGCACGCTTTCCAGCACTTATTTTTCACATGAACTAACCTTTACAAACTCTTCATAAACTGAACAACCGTCAACAACCCTTTATCAAAGTTCTCCAGGTTGAAATGCTCATTCGGTGCATGCAGATTCTCATCTGGCAAACCGAAGCCCATCATAACAGCCGGAATACCCAGTACGCGTGAAAGTTTCTCCACGATCGGGATTGAGCCGCCGTCTTTCGTAAACAGGGCACGAACGCCGTACACGTGCTCATACGCATCAGCCGCTTTTTGCATTACCGGATCGGATGGATCGGTATTGAACGCAAAGGCTTTCTCGATTTGCTTCACATGCAGCGTCGCGCCTGGCTGAACGTGAGCGCGCAGATGTGTTTCGATACGATCCAGCACATGCTGCGGATCTTGATCCGCAACGAGGCGGCATGTAATTTTGGCATGAGCATCCTTCGGAATAACGGTTTTGGTGCCTTCACCTTGGAAACCGCCCCACACGCCATTCAGCTCCAACGTTGGACGTGCGCCAACACGTTCCACGAACGAGTAGCCTTCTTCCCCGTACAATTGCTCCAGTCCGAGGTCTTGACGAAGCTGCTCTTCATTGAAGCCCTGCTTCACGAACTCTTCTCTCATCTCAGGAGAGAGCGGCAGAACGCCATCATAGAAACCATCTACGCTTACACGGCCTTGCTCATCATGCAGCGAAGCGAGCAAGGATACGAGCGCATGTAATGCATTCGGTACACCTCCGCCAAAAGAACCGGAGTGCAGGTCCGTGTTGGCTGTGTTCAGATCCACTTCGAGCGAGCAAAGGCCGCGCAGACCCGTGGAGATCGCCGGTTTTCCTTTTTCGAGCAGGGATGTATCCGAGATCAGTATCATATCTGCACGCAGCTTGTCCGTATTGTCATTCAGATAGATCGGCAGGTTCGGGCTGGAGATTTCTTCTTCCCCTTCGATGCAGAATTTTACATTCACGGGAAGTTCCTTGTTTTCGGCAAGCAGAGCTTCAACCGCCTTGATATGTATGAAGATTTGTCCTTTGTCATCCGTGGCACCACGTGCAAACAGTTTGCCGTCCCGAACGGTAGGTTCGAAAGGAGGTGTATCCCACAGGTTTAGCGGATCGACAGGCTGTACATCATAGTGCCCATAGATCAGTGCGGTTGGTTTGCCGGGTGCATGCAGGTGGTCTGCATAGACAATCGGATGTCCCGCCGTTGGAATAACCTCTACATTTTCCATACCTGCACGTGTGAGTGCATCCGCAGCCCATTGTGCCGCACGGTTAATGTCCTCTTTATGCGCTGAAATGGCTGAAATACTTGGAATGGATAACCATTCATTTAATTCTGCCAGGTGTTTGTCTCTATTTTGTTGAAAATAAGCTTGTTCCTTCATTAAAAGGCCTCCTTGATGTTTTGCTTTACCTTATTGTAATCCATTTTGATGTGTTAATAAAACATTGGTTAAAAAATGATCTGCTACGTACCGTTTCATTCCCCTGGAAATTATGCGTATAATACAAGAAACGGATTTCATCCATATATTCTCAGATGTATTTTGCACTGCAATATAAACCATTCAGCAGGGGAGTTGAGGGAGTTCCCATGACAGTCAGACCATTCACAAGCAGGCAGGTGAGCGCTGATGGAACCAAGTAGGAACGTAAGGTCATCCAGCAGACTCATTCGTTGGCCCGCCTCAACCACAGGACGGCATAAAGGGCGTTTTTACCGAAACAGTCTCATGCTTATTTTGCTCATTGCCAGCATTCCCGGACTGATTACAGGCATCGTGATGTACCAGTTGGTCGTTGACCGGATGGAAAATGAATTTAATCAGATGCACCAAAGCCAGATTGAGAATCGGGCACGCAACGTGGACGACCAGCTCGCATATCTGGAGATGACCTTGTCCCATTGGGCTTTTGAACCCAGATTTGGCAACGCGCTGCGAACGCTGGATTTTGTGTATTATTTCAACGAAACACAGGAGATTGTCACCACTCTTTATGTGTTGCAAGGCTCCCATCCGCTCATCAAAACCGCACAGCTATATTTACAGGAACCGAAATCGATTTTGTTTAACCGGGATTATAACGAGTTGAAGGACGATGCGAAAATAGAGGCCTATGATCGCTATCTGACGATGGGCAACCATGTGTATTGGACAGATTGGGTTGCGAGCCAGGGCAGCGATCAGGCAGCTCAAGCAAAGGATAGTATACTGCATACCGACCCGGGTAATGCACTGGTTCTTGTACATAAGATTCCGGGTGAAAGCATTAATCCATTCGGTGCACTGATCATTACGCTGGATAATGAGAAAGTCGCCAGCTTATTGAAAACGCTTACTCCTTATGACGAAGGGTTAACGTTTCTCATGGACCAGGAGAGGAATACGCTGGTTACCGGTAATCCGGTAGCGGGTAAGGCAGACCTTGCTTTTGAGCAGCAGCTAAAAGAAGAAGTGGCCCTGCATCCAGACAGCCATTCCTTCCTGTTCAAATATGAGGAGGAGACGTACTCCGTATCCTATGGATCCCTGAGTCGGATTGATTCGGACTGGACGTATGTCTCCGCAGCTCCGCTGACATCGGTGACCTCGCCGGTTAAGCTTGTATCCAAAATCATCGTCATTGCGAGCGCAGGCAGTCTTCTCCTGGGGCTGGTGTTGTCCTGGTTTGCATCACGGAGGATATACTCCCCAGTAGCAAGGATGCTCCACTTATTGACTCCGGGCAGGAATGAAACGACAACAGACACCAGGCTGGATGAATTCCAGCTGCTGGAGCAGCAGTGGAACGAGTTGACTTCGCAGCGTTTAACCGCACACCGTCAATTGCAGGAGCAGCTGCCCCACTTGCGGGACAGTTTTGTATTACAGCTGGTGCAGGGGCATCTATATGCCTATAACGAGCAGGATCTCCAGCAGCGGATGAGGAATCTTGGCTTTGAGGTGGAAGGCCAGCAGTTTTTGCTACTTCAGATGTATTTTACGGGATATGCGCAGTTACAGGGTCGATTTGGAAGCCAGGATACGGGGCTGGTTACCTTTGCGGCAGTTAATATTATTGAAGAAGTTGCCAAAGACTATTTCAGTCAAATTAGCGTGATGAACTTTCACGACCTGTCTTCGGCCATGCTCGTGATAGCTCCCGAGGACGAGCCGGTGAAGTCACAAGCGTTGTTATGGGGACAGGAGCTGGTGGAGGTCATTAGTCAGACATTGAAAATGAACGTGACGGTGATGGTAAGCCGTCCTGCTGCTTCCCCGCAGGAATTGCCAGGATTATTCGTAGAGATGGAGCAGGCGGTTGCTTATCGCAGCGTGGAAGCTGGGAGCCAGATTCTCGATCTGGAGGATGAGCAATGTTTCCGTAGGACGGAAGAAGCCTCGTATCCACTGGGGCTGGAACGTGAGATTCTTCAGGCGATCAGGCTTGGGAAGAAGGATGAATCGGAGCGCGTACTGGAGCAATTTATGAGCGAGGTCACCCGAGCGGGCGGTTCCGAATTCCAGGTGCAGCAGATGATGCTTCAATTGCTGGGAAGTATTCAGCATATGATGCTGCAGACCGGGGTAACGCCTTACAAGCTGTTTGGGGGCTGCAACATGTATGAGCGATTGTCCACAATTCGAGAACCTGCCCAAATGATGAAATGGATGATCGGAGAAGTATTGCTTCCTTATATACAGGAGATCGAGATGCGGTCCCAGGAGCCGCTGAAGCAGGTAGTGGCACGCACGATGTTGTTTATCGATGAGAATTATCGAAATGAGCTTTCCCTGGAAAGCTGTGCAGATGCGGAGCAGATGACCCCTTACGCATTAAGCAAAGCATTCAAGCAGGTATCCGGTATGAATTTCATTGATTATTTAACACGGGTACGAATGGATGCGGCGAAGCAATTGCTGCGTGAGACCACGATGAAAATCAATGATATCGCAGGGGCTGTTGGATACCAGCACAGTTACTTTAATCGGATTTTCAAGAAACAGGAAGGCTTAACGCCGAGCCAGTATCGGGATCAATGGCTGGGTAAATAAACCTGTGCATAAGACTTCAACGCTGACCGGAATCCCGCTTCATGGGAATCCGGTTATTCATGTTTCACCTCGAAAATACCTCGAAAGCAACGAAGGATAATGCTGCAAAAATGTGCAATCTCCTCTGCCCAAATAGGTCCAAATCGAAGTGGGAATGGCGTTATAGCGGGCTTTTTGACCACATTGCGCAACCATGCAAAAAATGAAGGTTGCCGGAAACAGGGCAGCTGTATAGTCTGAATAACAAGTCATTTGATAACGCTTACATAAATAGGGAGGGGAGACATTATGAACGGGAAGACGGACTGGAATGGAAATGGCGCTACAGCAGCTCAAGTGGAAATGGCCGCATTGCCGATGAAGCGGGAGTCCAACTGGAAGAGGCAGTTCAAGCGAAATAAATGGCTGTATGTGCTTGTACTTCCCGGTTTTTTGTACTTTGTCATATTTAAATACTTGCCCATGTGGGGGATCGTTATTGCCTTCCAGGACTATCAGCCTTTTCTCGGCATTCGCGACAGTCAATGGGTGGGCATGGAGAACTTTACTAACTTTTTCTCCAACCCGGACTTCTTCCGATTGCTAAGGAATACACTCGTCCTTGCCTTATATGATCTTATATTCTTTTTCCCGGCACCGATTATTATCGCTTTATTATTAAATGAAATCCGCGTCGTTTTTTTCAAAAGAACGATTCAGACGCTCGTTTATGTACCTCACTTTGTATCCATGGTTATTATCGCGAGTATCACTTACGTATTCTTGACTCCGCAAGGCGGGGTATTGTACGACCTGATCTCCTGGATCACAGGCAAGCCGATCGATGTGCTAGCAAGTCCAGGTTCATTCCGTCCGCTCATTATTGTTCAGATGATGTGGAAGGAGATGGGCTGGGGAACGATTATCTTCTTGGCGGCGCTGGCGGGTGTGGATACAGAGCAGGTTGAAGCTTCGATTGTGGATGGTGCAGGACGATTGCGGCGCATGTGGCATATCACGCTTCCAGCGATTCGCACAACGATAGTCATTTTGCTCATTCTCCGGTTGGGAAACTTTCTGGATACGGGATTCGAACAGATCTATCTGATGACCAATTCACTCAACCGTGATGTGGCAGACGTATTTGATACGTATGTATACACCGTCGGGATTACGCAAGGTGCATTCAGTTACAGTACGGCTGTCGGTTTATTCAAGTCTGTGGTCGGGATCATTCTGGTGCTCGGCAGTAACAAACTAGCCAAGAAATTCGGTCATCCCGGGATCTATTAAGGTGTGTTGCCATCCATTGCCATCCATTCATAAGGAGGAAATCGCCCATGAACAGCCGTCTATACAACAGCCCTGCCGGCAGAGTATTCGATATTATCAATTACGTCATGCTGGGGATTCTGGGCATATTAACCGTCCTTCCGTTCCTGTATATTATAGGAAATTCATTCGCGACCGAAGCCGAGATCACCGAACGCAGTTTTTTCCTTATCCCGAAGGTATTTTCATTCAGCGCATATGAGTATATTTTCTCCTCGTCCACCATCTTCCGCAGTATAGGGGTTTCGATATTTGTAACGGTTGCAGGTACATTGGTCAATCTCTTCTTCACGCTGACGATGGCTTACCCACTGTCCCGAAGTGATTTTTGGGGGCGTAATGTCATGATGAACATGGTGATTTTCTCCATGCTGTTCGGTGGCGGGATGATCCCGACTTATCTCGTCATTCGTGGACTTGGACTGCTGGATTCCTATTGGGCCCTCATGCTTCCTGGCGCCATCAGCGCTTTTAACTTAATAGTTGTCAAAAACTTTTTTCAGCAAATGCCGCCCGGGCTGGAGGAAGCGGCCCGCATTGACGGCTGTTCGGATCTTGGGGTGTTGTGGCGAATTGTTCTGCCATTATCCAAACCGGTGATTGCCACATTTGCGTTATTTTACGCCGTAGGGCACTGGAATAACTTTTTCTCGGCCCTCCTGTACATTTCCGACAGTGACAAATGGCCATTGCAAGTCATGCTGAGACAGATCGTTTTGCTCTCGCAGGCCAGTGTCGGCGATATGGCGAACATGGACCCCAATTTTGTGCAGCCACCGGAGCAGTCCATTAAGATGGCGGTCATTGTCGTCGGTACCATTCCGATTTTGCTGGTGTATCCGTTTTTGCAGAAGCATTTTGCCAAAGGTGTCATGTTAGGTTCAATCAAGGGCTAAAGCCAAGGGGGAGAACGTATGGGACAAAAGACGGGATTCAAAAAAGGTGCACTGCTACTGTCTGCATTATTAGTACTGAGCACGGTTCTGGGGGCCTGCTCCACAGACAAAGCAGGTTCAGGAACCACTGCGGGAGGCACGGATCAGATTACGATTATGCTTCCGAATTTTGAAGCGGAGAATCCGCCGGATAACAGCCCTGTGATTCAGAAGCTTGAAGAATTGACCAAGATGGATGTGAATCTGCAATGGGTACCGAGCAGCTCCTATGAAGACAAATTTAATATCACGCTGGCTTCGGGCAAGCTGCCCGATATTATGGTTGTGCTTGGCAAATCCCCGAGTTTCATTAATGCGGCTCGAACCGGAGCTTTCTGGGAGCTTGGACCTTATCTGAAAGATTATCCGAACCTCAGCCAGATGAATGAAATTATCACCAACAATGCTTCTATCGATGGCAAAACCTATGGCATCTATCGCGCACGTGCCCTAGGACGTAACGGTGTCACGATCCGTAAGGATTGGCTGGAGAAGCTTGGTCTGGAAGAGCCAAAGACGATTGATGAGTTTTACAACGTATTGAAAGCGTTCACGAAGGATGATCCGGACGGCAATGGTAAGGACGACACTTACGGTCTGGTGGCGAGCAAATTCACCGGTCCTTGGGATAACATGCAGATTTGGTTCGGTGCACCCAACAAATGGGGCGAAGATGGAAAAGGAGGTTTGATGCCGGCACATGAGACACCGGAGTATATGGAAGCTCTGAAATTTTTCCGTCAAATCTACAGCGAGGGTCTGGTGAACAAGGACTTTGCCGTGATGGATGCGACGAAACTGCCTGATCCTTTTGTAAATGGGCAAGCAGGCGTGATGGTAGATGTGGCAGATAACGCACAGCGTATGGATCAGAAAATACTGGATAAAGATCCGACAGCGACGGGGCATGTGGATGTGCTTCAAGCAATGGAAGGGCCGAAGGGTCTTCGTGACATGCCAACGTCCGGCTACTCCGGCATGATCGCCATTTCCAAAAGCAGTGTCAAAACGGAAGAAGACCTGAAAAAAGTGCTGAGTTTCCTGGATCAGTTGAATGAACCTGAGCTGCAGGCGCTGCTGGGGAACGGTCTGGAGGGCAAGCAGTATGAGAAAAAAGAGGATTATGTCATTCCGACGACCGACAAATTGGCACTGCGTGATGTGCAGGGGCTTAACCAGATCCTAATGTTTATTCCAGAGGACAAAACGCTGCGTGTGCAGCAGACACCTGTTCGCCAAAAGGTTGCACAGGTGCAGAAAGCCAACGAGGAGATCGTCATTGCGAATCCTGGCGAACCGCTGATCTCTGACGTGTATGCCCAGAAGGGCCCGCAGCTGGATAACATCATTAATGATGCGCGTATCAAATTCATCGTAGGGCAAATTGATGAAAAAGGCTTCCAGGATGCCGTAGCACTGTGGAAAAGCAGTGGTGGTGATGACTATGTCAAAGAAGTGAATGAACTGTACGCTGCACTGAAGTAGATGGATGTTCCAGAGCCCGGCAGCCTTGCTCGCAGTGTAAGGGCGGCAGCCGGGCATTTCCGTATATGCATTGCTCAGGCCATCTGAAAACCAGCTTCATCTCTTTTTGCGAAATATGGCTTCCAGTCTTTGGATTTTGATGTATAATCATTGAAAAACAAACTGATTTGAACTTAAATGAACGGTATTGGTAGACGAATAGCCACTCTTGAACATACAGGGAGGAAGCGACATGTGGAACGAGGATGCATTTGAAAATCCTGAAGCGCAATACCGGGTTCATCCCTTTTGGTTTTGGAATGGGGATATGGAAGAAGGGCAAATCAAACGGCAAATCGCCGAAATGTCTGCAAAGGGCGTAGGCGGTTTTTTCATCTGTCCACGTCAGGGGCTGGAGATTCCCTATCTGTCTGAAGCATGGTTTGACAAGGTGCGGATTGCGGTGGATGCGGCGGCTGCCTGCGGCATGCAGGTCTGGTTATATGACGAGTACCCTTATCCAAGCGGGATGGCAGGTGGAGAAGTGACACTGGATTTTCCCGAGGCGAAGCAGCGCGAGCTTGTACATCATCAATTCAGTGTTCCTGGCGGAGAAGCTGTGGAGCATGAATTGCCATGGGGAAGAGTTCTAGTCGCAAAGGCAATACCCAAGGATGAACAGGGCAAACGAGTGTGGCATGAATCCATTGATTTGCGGAACAATATCGGCAATATTCAGACGGATCAGGTATACCAGGAGACAGGACTCACGTCGTATAACCGTAAGCGGTTTTTTACATATCGAACGGCTTTTCGACTGTTGTGGGTAGCTCCCGCTGGGGAATGGGACGTGATTATATTTCAGGAAGAAGAGATGGATGATTTCAAATATTACGGCAGCTTCGTTGACCCGTGTCACAAGGAAGCAATGAGCCGTTTTATTGAACTGACCCATGACCGGTATAAAGAGGCAGTTGGAGAACAATTTGAAAGCGTAATCAAAGGCATGTTCTCCGATGAGATCGCGCCGCTTGGGCGTATCCCGTGGTCTCCACAGCTTCCCCCATATTTCAGTGAACGCTGTGGTTACAGTCTGATTGAGTCCCTGCCGGCTCTGTTATATGGCGATGTTCCAGATGCGGAGCGTATTCGATATGACTATTACCAGTCGCTGCATCTGCTGCTCAGGGAGTCATATCACAAGCAGGTACATGACTGGTGCGAAGAGGCGGGGATTCAATATGCGGCAGAAGTGCCCGGGGTTCGTATGACCACGCAGTTGTTCAGCCACATGCCAGGGGGAGACTCGGCACATGAGAAAATCGGACGCCCCTTATCCTGGATTCTGGAACGGTATGGCAAAAAAATGCGCGACAATCCGAAGATGGTCAGCTCGCTTGCCAGACAGCTGGGACGAAGCCGTAATCTGATGGAGTGTTTTCACAGTGTAGGCTGGTCGATGACGCTGCAGGATGCCAAGTGGATGATTGATCGGATGGCAGCCATGGGCACCAACTTTTTTAACTTCCATGCCTTTTTCTATACCATTGGCGGACTTGCCAAGCATGATGCACCACCATCCCAGTTCATACAGAACCCATATTGGCGTCACTTCCGGCAGCTCGGGGATTACACGGGACGTTTAAGCTATCTGATGAGCACCGGAACAGCGGATATCCGAATTGCTGTGCTTGATCCAACGACTACGTTCTGGAGCCTGATGGGTAATCCGCTTCACGGATTTGAATATGGTGGAGAGGACGAAGCAGAACGGACCAAGCTGGATCGTCTCACGAACGACTGGATGCGCATTAGCTCCCACCTGCTCGAAAACAGACGCGACTATGACCATCTGGACCCTGAGCTGTTGGCCGAAGCTGTGCTGGCCGAGGGCACGATTCAGATTGGCGTTGCGCGTTATGAGGTGCTGATTCTTCCACCGATGCTGAACCTGGAGGCAGCAGCCTGGCAGAAGGTAAAACAGTTCGTGGAACAGGGGGGAACGGTCATATCCGTAGGCATGCCCCCGTATGTAGCCATACAACCGGGGAGTCCTGTGGGAGATGAGGCTGCCCAGTTCTTTGGTGCAGGCAATCAGCCGCAGGAGGCATATTGGGGCAATGCGGAAGAAACAGGTCACGACAGCAGCGAATCGATGTGGCAACAGGGACAGGGAAATGCCTATTTTCTACCTGCGGGAACAGGTCGCGGGGATGACTTCTCCTTGGAATTGATCTCCCTGCTGCTGGATCAGGTACTGCCCGAACCGATCTGTTGGATCATGGAAGAAGAAAGTGCGTCACTGCTTATGCAGACCCGTCAATTATCGGATGGAGAGTTTATGATCTTCTTGTCCAACCAGGAAGGACAACACCTTGAGGGGCAATTGAAAATGGTAGCCAAGCGGTTATGGACAAGTGTGGATCTTTCAACAGGTACAACTCTGCTGGCGGAACGGCTTGATCTGGAGACAGGACAGTGTTATCCATTACCATATACCAGCAGTGGTGGTGAGTGGTGCATTTCTCTAAAGCTTGCTCCCTATGAAGCACATGCGGTGAGGCTTACTTTACAACATGCCCAAGAGGCATCAGAGGGGAATTCTTTTGCTCTGAACCAAACAGGGACGAAGTCTGGCGCGGGTCGTTTAGTTACTGAGACTGAGAACGCACCCTATACCATTCAGCTTCCTTCGGAGGGGCCTTGGCGCCTGGAAACGGTGCAGCCCAATACACTTCGAATGGGTCAGTTCAACGTAACAGCTTCCAATGACAACGGTGTAATTTTTGAGCGTGATCATGTGGCAGTCAAACCTTTTATTGACCAGGCGGCTGAATTGTCGGAGCAACATCACCTGCCACTCCAATTTAATCAGGTGTTCGGCACACCAAAGAAAGCATCCGTTGCCTATCCAATCCAGTGCAAATATACGACTACATTTGAGCTGAGGACGGCATTGGCAGAATGTCTGTTATTCATGGACAGGGCGGCTATATCAGGTGACTGGACGATGGAAATCAACGGACAACAGATTGGACTAGGTCAATTTGAGGCGATTGAAATTACCGATCACCATAATATTGGCTGTAATATAACGGAGTTATTACACAGTGGTCTGAATGAAATGACCGTTACCGTACAGGTGACGAGGGATGAAGAAGGTATCGTTGATCCGCTGTATCTGCAAGGGCAGTTTGGTGTTGAATTCCATCATGAGGGGATGATCTCTCTTGTTCCTGAACCGGATACAGCGATTCGAATTGGGCCAGAACCCCAACCACTTTATCCTCACTTTGCAGGAGAGATGAGTTATAAACGGAACTTCTGGCTGGATGAGCCTGCTGAAGAGGTCGGGTCTTTTGAACTGGAATTCAACGACTGGCGGGTACAGGATGTGGTAGAGGTACGGGTGAATGGTTATAGTCTGGGCGTTCGATGCTGGTCTCCATATCGCTGGACGGGAGAACCCTCCTGGCTTCGAGCAGGGGATAACGATATTGAAGTTCGTGTTACCAATACATTGATTGGATTGCTGGAAGGTACGTATTTTGACTCAGCCAGTCATAGCTTGCGTGAAGCGGGTCAGTGATCTGCTAAAGAATAAACGTTACGAGAGAAAGGGATATGTCGGGATTATCCCTACCCATTTCTCATGCAGGGCTCCGGGCTACAGACGTTTCTAGGTAGTGTAAATTTCAAATTTCTCAACGTTCATTTCATGCTGGAAGATTCATGGTGAGTTATGAAGAGGAGGAACAAGATGGGACATCGCATTCAATTCGACCGGTATCCGGGTGGCGTAATGAAAGCATTGACGCTCAGTTATGACGACGGGGTGGTGCATGACCGCAGACTGGTGGAACTTTTCAATCGACATGGGCTGAGGTGCACCTTCAATCTGAACTCCGGTACGCTGGGCAAGCCTGGTCGGATCGAGACGGCAGAAGTTGCGGAATTGTACGCCGGGCATGAAGTGGCTGTACATACGGTCACCCATCCTACATTGCCTTACGTTCCGGATGAGCTGCTGACCGAAGAGATTATGGAGGATCGGAGAGCGCTGGAACAGCTTGTCGGTTATCCGGTACGAGGTATGGCCTACCCGAATGGGGGCTATGACCGTTCACTCAGCACCAAGCTGGAGTGGCTCGGTATCGATTATGCACGCACGGTTGAATCCCATGGCAGGTACACACTGCCTGAGCGACCGCTGGAATGGCATCCAACCTGTCACCACAACCATGATCTGGCGGCTCATGCTGAACGTTTTATCCAGCACACGAAGACAGGTACGCCACTTTTGTTATATGTATGGGGCCACAGCTACGAATTCAATGATAACGACAACTGGGAAATTATTGAACAGTTTGCAGAGCAGATTGGCGGCCGAGACGACATCTGGTACGCAACGAACATTGAAGTGATGGCTTACTGGAAAGCAGTCAAACGTCTGGAATGTTCAGCAGATCGGTCCATCATTCACAATCCATCGGCCATTTCCGTCTGGTTTACGGCGGATCAGCAGGTGGTTGAAGTGAAGGCTGGAGAGACATTGCGACTAACCGAACGAATCAAGGTATAGGAAGGGAGCTGACGATCATTCGTTATTTTCATGAGAACGAGGCGATTGCAGGCAAGGTGTATGATTCAATTCCGGATATGTTGACCACGGTGGCCCAGCGTTATATTGGCGATCATCCGAAACACTCCTTTTTGTTCCGAGCTTACCACCGGGGAGGCTTCCGCAGACTTGGGGATTACCGTTATGATCTGAATCTGGATGCCAAGTGGAAAGAGGCTCGTGTAGGCCAGTATGTGTACGTGTGGGGCAAGTTATGGAGTCACCAGGAGGCTACATTAAATACAGGACTGAACTGTTATAGTCCGGTGACGATCTATGTGAACGGAGAAGAAATTTTCAGATCCGAGCTGTTGCAGGAGTTATTTCCCGAGCGCAGAACCCAGATCCCCATTTCCGTGAAGTATGGCTGGAACGATGTGTTGCTTTGTTTTGTCAAAACCGAGGTGGGATTCGGTGGTATTTACGGCACGGCTTCATTCAAAAATTTCCCGCTTCACTTCCTCACACCCGGTGTGGATCGTCAAGGCCAGGAAGGCTGGTTGTACTCGGAACCAGTCGATGAACCTCCATCAGCACTCCCTCGTGATGACATGACTGAAGCAGAAACGGGTCTCTCCTGGTATCCACGCAGGGACTGGACAGAAGAGGAACAGGAGGCGGGTTGCTTTAACAGAATTCTGACAGTTGCCACGGATTCGATAGATCAATCCGATTCAGCAAATCCATCCGACACCGAGCAGTCGCTGGTAGCTTATGCTTGGTCCAAGCTCGATGTAATCCAGCCTGGATCGTTACCAGTAATTTTACAAGGAACGCATGACGGTGCACTGACTTTATATGTGGACGGCAGGGAAGTGTACACTGCTGGGGCTACCGGAACTTTCCATGTTGAGCTGCCTTGTCGCTATGGTGCTTGTGATCTCGTAGCCAAAGGTGAAACGAAGGCCAGGAACGGCTCCTGGGGATTTACATTAAATACTGGGGAAACCTCAGATTCAAAAGGCTGGAGATTAAGACCACCTCATCCGGTTGCAGGATGTCCCGACGCTTGGCTGTATACGGGCGTATTTGCTCCAGGCTCTGAACCATCTCCCAAAGATATCGTGGTAACGGATACCGTATTTGATGATGGAGCCAGAGGCGTGTACTGGCATGTAGATCTTCCCGAAACGAGTGTTCGACCTTATTTGGAAAATACCCATTATGGCAAATGGAATTATCCACTCGGTGTCACCCTGCTTGGCCTTCTGCAGATTGGACAGGAGTTGGGACGTGACGACTATGTTCAGTATGTGCGGGACCATATCGGCCTGAGTACGTCGTTTGACCGTTATGGTCTATGGGATCGGGAAGGGTACGGCGCAGCGGGAATCAATAATCAGTTGTCTGCGATCGATAGCTTGGATGATTGCGGTTCATTCGGATCTACTTTACTCGCAGCGATGGAACTTGGCGATATTCGCGGGGGGAGAGATACTGCAGATCGTATTGCAGGCTACATCACGGATGAACAGGAACGTCTGGACGACGGGGCCTTTTACCGTGTTCGCGGCAGCGGCGAGATGCGCCAGGAAACGATGTGGTGTGATGATCTGTATATGAGCACACCTTTCCTGATGCGTTACGGTCAATTGACGGGAGATACTTCGTATTGGGATGATGCGATCAATCAGTTCCTCATGTTCCGCAAATATCTCTATATTCCCGAACAGCAGATCATGTCCCATGTGTATGATTTTGTGCGTGGACGGGCGACAGGCATCCCATGGGGGCGCGGAAATGGATGGGTTCTGTTTTCGCTAACCGAACTGCTATCAATTCTGCCAAGTGATCACGTCAAACGCCCGGAACTGCTGAGCTTCTACCGGGATTTATGTCAGGGATATTTGACGCTGCAAGGTGAAAATGGACTCTGGCATCAGGTGCTGAATCGCACGGATTCGTATGAGGAAACCTCCTGCACATCGATGTTCATCTACGCCTATGCACGCGGTATTCGTGAAGGCTGGCTGGAGCAGCCGGCGGCCTACCTGGATGCGGTGCGCAAAGGCTGGGAAGGCATGACCCGTCTGTCCATTGATTATAAAGGCAATGTGTACGGTGTGTGTCGGGGTTCCGGTTATTCCTTCACCGCTCTCTATTACCGGGACGATCTGGGATGGATTCTGAACGATACACATGGAATAGGAATTGTACTTCTGGCCGGGATTGAAACGTATAAAATGAACCAGCAGCTAAGCCGGATTTTATTCGACTCTTCGGTTACAGCCGCACAACGCTAGTACAGCAACCATGTGTTCATCTGCATCATACAGCCTAATGACCAATAAAGCGGCATAGCCCTGAGGCTTGCCGCTTATTCTTTATGGATGGAAATATTCCGTTCACATTCTGAATTGCACTGATGGAGTTAAAACAGCTCCAATTGCTCCGGTCCTTCTTCCTCCTCCGGCTCCGTGCGGTCGGGGAAGGGCTTCACAGGCTGCTCCAGCAGCTCCATCATCA
This sequence comes from Paenibacillus vandeheii, assembly GCF_030433635.1. Classification (NCBI taxonomy): domain Bacteria; kingdom Bacillati; phylum Bacillota; class Bacilli; order Caryophanales; family Paenibacillaceae; genus Paenibacillus; species Paenibacillus vandeheii. The sequence goes on along the minus strand of NZ_JAROCD010000014.1, from coordinate 18,529 downwards.
TCTGTGCATTCGCAGCGGCGTCGCCGCCCGAGTTGTTGTTGAAAATCACATACACATCCTTGCTCTGCTCCTGCAATTGCTCCAAATAACCCTTCCATTCCAGCAGCTCTTCCTGGTTATAGCGATACAGATAACGGGTCTCCCGCCAATTGGGTGCACCATTCTGATGCCAGCCTGATACATTGCGTCCGTGCATGCGCACCAACGTCATCTCGGCATCGGTAGCCTCGGGAACGATGGGAATAGACCCCTGGCCTGCCTGAGGTTCATCACAGACGCTGTGAATCCAGCCTTGCTCCTTCATAAAAGCCAGCGTCCGCTCGCGCATGCCTTCTTCATACCAGCTGCGATGACGAAATTCGAGAGCACATGGGATGCCTTCCATTCTCAGCTTCACTTCACGAAGCTCATTGACATTGTCCCGATTGCATTCAAACCACGGTGGGTACTGGAACAAGGCCGCTTGCATCTTGCCTGCTTCCATGACAGGCTCCAGCGATTCGCGAAAAGCCTTATACATCTCGGAGGTGCTGGTGAAATAGGGCTTTCCTCGCAGATGTCCTGTCATCCCTTGATAGGCTTTGACGATAAAAGCAAAGGATTCCGGCGTCTCCGCTGCCCAGCGTGCCATTCGGTCCCGAGGCTGAACGGCGTAGAAGGAACTGTCTACCTCTACGTTCGTAAAATATTGTCCATACAGACGGAGCTTGTCTTTCGCTTTGGTACGATTGGGGTATAAATCTTCCTGATCTCCCCAGCCCGTAAGTCCAATTCGAATCATAAATAACACCTCCTGTTGCTACTGCATATCTTATGTTAGCGTTATGTTTCAGTCGTCACCTGTCGTTCATGATGTGAAAATGCCATACTGGTTTGATATCAATCTTCTATGTATAGTTAACCGATTCGCGAGGGCCTGACTATGTTTAACATTATATCGTGTGGTTCCCGGCCGTTCAACGCGGACGATTCGTGGGAATTTTTGAGTTTGAAGGATAAAGACGGTACAATGGCTAAAAGCTATAGAGAAATGATCCGGCTGGTATAACAGCGTATTACGGATCGTTGGGCCAGTGACCATGTGGAGGGCGATACGTAATGACGGAATGGTATGAAAAGAGTTTTGGAGAAGACTATCTTCTTGTGTATAAGCATCGGGATGTGCAGGGTGCATACCAGGAAGTACATAAAATGATAAGCTGGTTAAAGCTTCAGCCAAAATCCAAGGTACTGGATCTGTGCTGTGGTATGGGCCGACATTCTTTGGCCCTTGCTGACGCTGGTTTCCAGGTGACCGGTATCGATCTTTCTGATGTGCTTTTGCGTGAAGCACGTGAAATGGATACCGAACATCGTGTAGAGTGGTATCACGCCGATATGCGCGAGCTTCCACTGAAAGGCGGATTTGACGCCGTGGTCAATCTGTTTACCTCGTTTGGTTATTTCCGAGAGGATGGAGAACAGCTCAGAGTATTGCGCGCTATTCATCGGATGCTGAAGCCGGGAGGCAGTTATATTATTGATTTTATGAACACGGCTTACGTGACTCGCCATCTGGTGCAGCATTCAACACGTGAAAGCGAAGGACAGTATATTGAAGAGTTTCGCAAGATCCAGGATGGATTTGTGCAAAAAGAAATACACATCACCGATATCGCATCCGAGCAGAAACCGCGAATCTATCAGGAACGCGTCAAATTGTACACCCGCGAACAACTACGTGATCTGCTTCACGAGGCAGGACTCGTGGTAGATCAGGTACATGGCGGTTATGATGAAGAAAAGTACGATGAGCAGACATCGCCGCGGATGATTTTTGTCGGTCATCGGCCTGTGCAGTAGAGTTGGAGGAGAATATTAATGAAGCAAACGGAATCCATTTCCATGCCAGCAGGCATGCATCGGGTCAAGATTACGATGGCTTTTCCACTCCGCTGGGTGAACAGCTATATACTTTATGAACCGGACGGAACAATAACGATTGTTGACCCGGGACCACGCAGTGCTGAGACGGAACAGGAGTGGCATGAAGCACTCGCAGGTTTAAATTTAACTTTACAGGATATTAAGCAAGTTGTGTTGACTCACCATCATCCCGATCATCTGGGGTTATCCGGCTGGATACAGCAGCAAACGGGTGCGCCTGTTCGAATGTCCACACGATCCCGCCAGGAGGCAGATTATATGTGGGGACCTGAGGCGACCATTAACACAGTGCTACCGGAATACTATGGTCGCCACGGGATGCCGGAAGACAAGATGGAGCAGATTGGCGAACATATGGAGGGATTCAACTCACAGATTACGCCACTTCCACTTGTGACACCGATTGAAAATGGCGAATGGCTGGTTATGGGCGGGAAAAAGTGGATTGCGGTGGAAACAGGGGGGCACGCGCCAGGACATCTATCCTTTTATGCGCCGGACTCCAGGGAGATCCTGTGTGGAGATGCGGTATTACCGCAGATCTCACCGAATATCAGCCTGCAGCCAGGAAGTGACGATCAGCCTTTATTGTCTTATATGGAAGGGCTGCATCGACTGGGGGCTTTGGATGTAGAGGTGGCATATCCAGGTCACCGGAATCCGTTTGGCCATTTTGCCGATCGAACCGTCCATCTGCTTACTCATCATGAGGAACGCCTTCAGAAGATGGGTGAGCGAATCCGGGAAGCACCGACGAGTGCATATGATATGTGTGTATTTATGTTCGGCGACCGCTTGGGAACACATCAGCTTCGCTTTGCGATGAGTGAGACGTTGGCGCATCTGCAGGAATTGATCCGACGTGAGGTTATTGTACAGGAGCAGCGGTCGGACGGAGAATTCTTTTTTAGGGAGCATGGTTAGGGTGTATACTTGGGATTACAAGACTTTGAGGCAGGGGATCTTCCTGGTCAGAGTCTTTTTTTTGCGTATAACGACTTAAATAATGACTTCAATAAAATAAAGCTTTAGTCTCTCTTAACGGTTCATTCATCTTCTTTTAAGCCTGCACTTCTATGATAAATGCATGAACTTCGCCATAGAAAGCAGGGAAGAGCGATGACTAGAAAAAAACGAAACCAATGGAGAAAATGGCAAGCCTCGGCGGCGGCAACGTTGACCGTGGCTGCACTCTTTCAATATGTAAGAACTTCTGATGCCTTTGATATCGCTTATGCGGCGGCTAATGGTAATGATATAAGCAGTACAGCCTCTACCCGGGTGGATACCCAGGATGATGTCATGGACGAATGGACAGATAACACGGACAGCATTTCCAATGCACCGTCCAATGAGGGCGATAGCCTGGATGAGGGGACGGCCGATGGAACCAACGCCATCGTTCCGAATCAAGGCAGATCGTCGGGTGGCTGGATATCAGATCAGAGCAGCAATCAGGATACAGACTCCGGATATAGCCGTGGCAACTATCAGTCACGCACAGGTGCATCATGAGCCGCACAGAGCAAGCCTCCCGTCTGCTTATGTTCCGTTTCCGGGCGATGAACACGGACGTGGAAGTCCAGTTGGCAGCAGGACGGGAAGAGGCTGAGCATGCGGCAGCGCTGGTGAAAAATTGGTTCGAAACGCAGGAACAGCGATTCAGCCGATTTGCGGCAGACAGTGAATTGAATCGTCTGAATCGTTGCACAGGCTGGATGCCCATCTCCGCAGCAATGGATGAGGTGTTAAGTTTGGCATACGGTTATATTGGTCAGACGGAAGGGATTTTTCAGCCAGGTATCTCTCAGGCTCTGCGGGCTTCTGGTTACGATGTCAGCTTCGAGCAGCTGCAGCAAAGAGAGCTTCATCCATCAGGAACCGAACGCAGGTGGGACATCCGACAATCGGATATAAATGATATGCCAAAAGATGAATATGACTATAGCCGCCCAAGCTGGATTCAAAGGGAAGGCAGCCGAATGGTTCATAAGGACCCTGGAACCGAGCTGGACCTTGGGGGCATTGTTAAGGGCTGGGCTGTTGAGCGTATCGCCGATTGGCTGCAACGTACACTCCATATTCCGGCGGGGTTAATTAATGCAGGTGGAGATATTCAGGCATGGGGGACAATGGATCATCCGATGTGGTCTGTACATGTCACCGATCCTTATCAAGAGGAGCGTAATCTGATAGGGAACATTCAGTTGCGGAAAGGTGCAGTTGCCACTTCTGGTATTGTGCGAAGACATTGGGAGAATATGGACGGTAGCCTTTCGCATCACTTGATTGATCCCCGTACGATGAAGCCAGCGGATACCGATGTGCTGCAGTGTACCGTTCTGGGCCAGCATGCATCGCAATGTGAAATTATTGCCAAGACCGTTTGTATCTTGGGAAGTGCCGAGGCAGTGGGCTGGTTAAACCGACATTACGATCGGCATGACGTCCTCTGGATGACTCGGAATGGGAGCACTTATTTTAGAGGCAATACCGATACGCTTGCTGAACGCTGGCCCGGGTTTGATCCGGATCACCGCTTCAGCCTTATATAAACGACAAGTCTATCAGATATGGGGGAGCCGGTTATGGCACAATGGATTGTAAATTACCTGCCGACGTGGAATATCATTCGAATTAGTGGAATAGGCGCTTATTTGCTGCTCTTTGCGGGTGTGTTTCTGGGGATCGCTCAAGGCATGCCCATGGCCAAAGGCAAACCCAAAGCAGCCATGTTTAAATGGCATACCCGAACGACCTGGCTCGCCTTTGGACTTGGACTTGTACATGCGTTAACCCTATATATTGATCACTATAGCCCGTTTACCTGGAGTGAATTGCTCATTCCGTTTACGGCTTCCGTGCATCCAATCGGAAGCGGATTGGGTACGTTAGCTTTTTATGGTCTCGTGATCGTACTGTTATCCAGTGACCTGCGTAACAAGCTCGGCCGCAAATGGTGGTTTATGTTCCATTTGCTGTCTTATCCCGTATTTATCGGTTTACTGTTCCATGGCATGGTTACCGGTACGGATTCCGGTAACGTCATTATGCGCCTGATGTATGTATTTACTGGGTTGAGCATACTTGGTATTACTGTACTTCGTGGTTTGTTGCGAGAACGCAAAGGCCCGGAAATTACGATTGGACCCAGTCGTGTACAGGCTAAGCCAGCTTCAGCCGAACAGAATTGGAGAGAAGTATATCGATTGGCGGGAGCGGGAAGACAGGAGCATATGAAATAACGTATACCGAAATAAGTGAATATACAAAAGAAGCGGCCTGGTGGCCGCCTTTTTGTCATGATCCGAATCGTAAACTATACGATATCATCGCTGACCGGTTTTTGTCCCAAAGCTTCTTCAAGCTCCGATTGTTTGCGATGTGCAATCCGGCTGCTGGCCGCCGAGGCAATAGCACCCACGATATCATCCAGAAACGTATGCACAGGCCCAAGGCTCTTGTCGTTCAGACGTTCAAGCACGCCAGGTTTTAACTTGTCTACATAACCGTAATTCGTGAATCCGATACTGCCGTATACGTTGACGATGGAGAACGCGAGAATCTCATCCACACCATATAACCCCTCATCATTCTCAATCATCTCCTGCAAAGGCGAAATGAGTTTGCCTTGCTCTGCCAACAGGTCCAGCTGAATGCCTGTCAGGACTGCGTTCTGGACCTCACGTTTGCGTAACACTTTCTCCACATTGTCGATACATTCTTCCATCGTCAGATCTGGATAATACTTTTTCTGCAGCATCATGACCAGTTCCGCGATCTCAGAGATTTTGACGCCCCTCTTATGCAGCCATTCCCTCGTGGCCTCTTCCACTTTGCGGCTATTCAGGCTGTAAGGGATTTTTTCTTGCTCAGGATGTTCCATGGGCGATTCCTCCTCTGAAGTTAGCAATGTCCTTATGCTTGTATCCTAATACGTTATTAACCGTTTTGGGTTTCTTTGCTACTTTCGATGGGGATGGAACGCCTGATTTTGACTTTATGCATGATGTGCTTGTTTAAAAAGTAGTTATTTTTTGGGCAAAGGCTCGTATACATGGTAGTACAAACTGTAAAAATGATGAGGGGGAACGTGATCATGAGTAAGATCCGTTATTTGCGTACAGCTTCTGCAGCTGCGCTGTTGAGTATTCCTGTGGTGTTATCCGGATGTGGCATGTTTGGGGCACAGTCCTCCGAGGCAATCGATCCACCGCCGCCGATTCAGGAAGCGGCTATGATTCAGGCGGCCGAGGGCAACGGATCACTCGCCAAGCTGCCGCTTACAACCGTGTATTTGCAGGACCAGCAAGGTTTGCTTGCTCCGGTATCCATGACGCTTCCGTCGGGCACGGACGTTAGCAGCCCCAAAACAGCTCTGGATACACTCGTGACGGGCGGTCCTTATGCAGGGATGTTGCCTGAAGGATTTCAGGGCGTTCTCCCGCAGGGCACTGTTGTTCAGAACGTAACGATTCATGCGGATGACAAGCTGGCAGTCGTGGAGTTCTCGGGCGACTTCGCCAAGTATGATGCCAAGGACGAGCGCAAAATGCTGGAGGCTGTCACCTGGACACTCACGGGTACACCAGATGTGCAGAACGTACAGATCTGGGTAGACGGCAAAAAGCTGACGCAAATGCCAGTAAACAGCACACCGCTGCCGGAACCGTTGAACCGGGCGGTGGGCATCAATCTCGATTTGGGTGATACATTCACGACCAACAGCAGTCCGGTGACGGTTTATTTCTCAGCCGCTACGCCAGCAGGCATCCAATATTATGTTCCGGTTACACGTCTTGTGACACCAGGTGGAGACCGGGTGCAGGCGGCGTTGAATGAACTGATCAAGGGGCCAGCCAAAGGCGGGGAGCTGGAAGAGGTTATGACAGGCGGAACCCAGCTGCAATCGGTCAAAACGTCCCAGGATGGAACCGTAACGGTTGCACTCAAAGACGACATGTTCACCGAGGGAGATGTCGTGCCAAGTGAACTGCTGCAATCCGTCGTGTTGACCACGGCTGAGAACACAGCAGGCAAGGAAGCTAAAGTCCAGATTGAATGGAATGGCCAAAAGACAGTCATGAGTGATGATAATCGGGATTATAGTGCCCCCGTATCGAAGCCTGAATATATCAACGAGATTCCAATTTAAGCCACAAAGAGCCGTCTAGCGTAAGGTTGACAGAACTCTTTGGGGGACAGGATGCTTTTAACTGAACTCTTTGGTAATATAGAAGGGATTAGTAAAAGTGTGAACAAGCTCGACATTACAGGATGCTTAAGTCGTAGGAGGCAGAAATGATGAGATCTAACGGACGAACAAGCGACCAGCTGCGCCCGATGAATTTAACAATTAACACAAATAAATACGCCGAAGGTTCTGTACTGATTGAAGTGGGAGATACCAAGGTTATTTGTACAGCTACTGTGGAGGAACGTGTTCCTCCCTTTATGAAAGGGCAGGGTAAAGGCTGGGTAACGGCTGAATACTCCATGCTGCCGCGTGCAACACATACCCGGAATCAGCGTGAAGCGAACCGCGGCAAATTGACTGGGCGCACCATGGAAATTCAGCGCCTGATTGGCCGGGCACTGCGCTCAGTCGTTAATTTGCAGGCGCTGGGTGAGCGTACGATTACACTGGACTGTGATGTTATACAAGCAGACGGGGGTACACGCACAACGTCCATTACCGGTTCGTTTGTAGCTCTGGCTCTCGCTGTGAACAAAATTTCCCAACAACATAAACTGCAAGTATTCCCGATTACAGATTTCATTGCAGCGGTAAGTGTGGGTGTAGTTGGAGAACAGCCTGTGCTGGATCTGAACTATGATGAAGATTCCAAAGCCAAGGTAGATATGAACCTCGTGATGACGGGCGGCGGGAAATATGTGGAGCTTCAGGGAACAGGCGAAGAAGCACCATTTGACCGTCGTGAGCTGAACGCGATGCTGGAGCTGGGTGAGCAGGGCATTCTGGAAATGATTGAGCGTCAAAAAGAAGTTCTTGGTCCCATTGCACTCAAGATCGGTGCTCGTGGATTAGGAGAAGCTTAAGATGAGTCTGGATAGCTCAATTATCATTGTTGCAACCCGCAATGCGGGGAAAGTACGTGAATTTGCCCATGCATTCGCTCCGCTGGGCAAAGAAGTCAAAAGCATGTTTGACTATCCGGAGCTGCCAGATGTTGTTGAGGATGGCGTAACCTTTGCGGAGAATGCTTGGAAGAAAGCCAAAGCGGTGGGTGATGCCCTTGGGCTGCCTGTCCTGGCTGACGATTCGGGATTGTGCGTGGATCTGCTGGACGGCGACCCGGGAGTGTATTCTGCGAGATATGCAGGTGAAGGTGCAACCGATGCGAAGAACAATGCCAAGCTGCTTGAGACGCTGGAATCCCTCAAATCCGGTGAAGATACCGAGCAACCGCTGCTGAGTCCGGCCCGTTTCGTCTGTGCACTGGTGTTATATGATCCGGCAACCGGAGACAAGTATGAATCAGAAGGCATGGTGGAAGGCTGGATCACAGCTGAAGCAGCCGGTGGTGGCGGGTTTGGATATGACCCACTCTTCTATGTGCCTGAATACGAGATGACGATGGCTGAGCTTACGTTGGAGCAAAAGCAGGCGATCAGTCACCGGGGTCACGCGCTGAGAGCGCTCGTATCCACACTGGAGGGTTGAGCTTCAACCGAATCGGCTCATACGAATATGAATGTATAAGGTGAATTCATAGCCTTGCTTCAATATCAAAGCGTTAGTGGAAGGTAAGAATCATTCCTGTGGGATGGTTTACCGACCATTAACGTTTTTTTATTTTTAAATGAGTGAGCTGAATTTAATAAATCCAGTACGTTAGACCCCCAATAAACCCCAATTTTCTTAGGATAAATATCGGAACGTATGTTCCTATACCTATAAAGGAAATATGAAGATTTCACGTTTGAGCAGAGCATTAGGACCGGGGTTGGAAGAAGTTGCAAGTCTTGTACCGTATCGGTTAACATTCAAGTTAACGAATCATCAATGAACTCAAACGGAGGGGATTTGCTTATGCAAGAAGTGAAGCTAACGGTGTCTTATGATGATTATGAGAACGGTATTCGTATGGAAACGTTGATCAGGGAGCTGGCTGCCAAACCGGAGGCTGGTTCGCTGGAGAGCCTGATTATTGGAGACTGGGGACAGGCTTATGAAAATTCGCCGGATGAATTCTTGGGAACACTCACCGAATTGGCTCCAAGCTTTCCGTCCTTGAAGAAACTGTTTATCGGAGATATGGGCTTTGAAGAATGCGAGGTATCCTGGATTATTCAGACGGATCTCACACCACTATTGGTTGCTTTTCCTGAATTGAAGTCGTTTTCAGTAAAGGGCAGCAGCGGACTAAGTCTGGAGCCAATGGAGCATGCCAAACTTGAAGAATTGATCATTATTTGCGGTGGTCTGCCCCAAGGCGTATTAGCTTCAATTGCCCGCGCTAAGTTGCCTGAATTGCGCAAGCTTGAACTATATTTGGGTGTGGAGGATTACGGGTTCGATGGTTCGCTTCAGGATGTACTTCCATTCTTGGAACAAGGCTTGTTTCCAAAGCTCGTCTACCTGGGTCTGAAAGATAGTGAGATTCAGGATGAGATTGCAAAAGCTGCAGCAGAGGCGCCGATTTTGGATCAACTGGAGGTCCTTGATCTGTCGGAGGGCACGTTGTCTGATGAAGGGGCCGAAGCACTGCTTGCCAGTGACAAGATCAAAAAACTTAAGCATCTTAATCTTAGTTACCACTACATGACGGACGAAATGCTCATTCGCTGGAAACGTTCTGGCATATCTGTAGATGTCAGCGAGCAACAACAGAGTGATGAAGATGACTGGCGTTACCCGTCGTTAACGGAATAAATGATGTCAGGCATGACGGAAATGGAAGAAAATTTGCAACGCTTAGCTAAGCATTCGGATATGATTTTGGAGCAGCCATTTTTGTTAATTGGAAATCCGAATAATCGCCGTACCCTTGAATTACAGCAGGCAAGACAGCGCCTTGGCTTACAACCTGCACTTGTGCTGCCTTATGCTCGTTTGCTACAGACATGGAGACAGGGCGGAACTATAGCGGATGCTTTACAGCAATGTCTGGGAGCGCGAGGGACTACGCACATGTACGGAGAGACATGGATATCTTCACCAACATCGATGTCCTATGCGAATCATGATTCAATTCACGGAGCGATTAACATACCTCTTATTCGAATGGACGCTCCTGGTGAGGAATGGGAGGTAGAGCGTGAGCTGCTCTTTCTTGGAGCTGGGAGTGATATAGCTCAGTTAAAGGATGGTACTTCTGCAAGCATGATTTCGGCAGAACAGACACTCGTTCTTGAACAGGAGTGGGGGCGAATCCACGCACCCGGCCAATGGTTTCGTGGCTGGAAGGCATGTTTGGAACGAGTCGGTCGTGAAGCTCGGGAATATTGGCCCAATGCCAGATTCATGAATGATCCCCATGACATTGCGATCATGTTTGATAAAAGGAAATGCCAGCAGCATCTATCCTCACACGGGGTTCAGATCCCTCCAATGCTCCCCTCTTCGGAGCCGATCAAAAACGCTGCCGAGCTGCGTATTGCAATGAAGACAGCCGGTATGAATCGCGTTTTCGTGAAGCTAGCGTGTGGTTCCGGGGCTTCAGGCGTTGTTGCCTATCAAATTAATCCCCGAACGGGTGCTGAAATTGCCATAACCACGGTGGGAATGGAGCGGGATCAAGGAAAGACCATTTTTTATAATGAAGGCCGGATGCGCAGGTACACACGTACTTCAGAGATTTCAGCGCTCATGGATTGGCTGTGTGCTGAGGGTGCCCAGATTGAACGCTGGATGGCCAAAGCGTCCCAGGGTTCAAGCGTGTTTGATATTCGCCAGCTTGTGGCAGGCAGACAAGCAGGACATGCTGTCGTACGGCTTAGTCAGACACCAATCACCAATCTGCATTTGCGCAATGAGCGGTTGCTGCCCGCAGAAGCGGGGCTGGATGAACAGCAGATGGAACGGGTTCAGACGGCAGCGAAAGCGGCGATGGCTGCCTTTCCCAACTCATGGTCTGCTGGTATTGATGTGATGCTCAGTAGTGGCACTGAACCCCGTGCTTATGTTCTGGATGTAAATCCGTTCGGAGATTTGTTGTACAGAGTACAGCATAACGGACTTGGAACGTATGAATGGGAAATGGAACTTTTGCGAAAGGGGCCTTACAACCATGCCTGATATGAACACCATCGTAGGCTCCCATGATCTATTGATGATCACCCTGGATACGTTAAGGTATGACGTGGCCAAGCTGGAGGAACAGAATTGCCCCAACCTGTGCGGCTCGGGTTCCTGGGAGCAGCGTCATACACCGGGAAGTTTTACGTATGCGGCACATCATGCCTTTTTTGGCGGCTTCATGCCTACACCTGCCAATACGGACAAAGCCTCTCACGTACGACTTTTTCATTCCCGGAATACCGGATTAAAGACTCATCCGCATACCTGGCTGTTCGACACACCGGATATCGTATCCGGATTCGCTGCTGAAGGATATCGTACGATCTGTATTGGCGGGGTCATTTTCTTCACCAAGAAAAATCCGCTCGCCAAAGTGCTGCCAGCTTATTTTCAGCAAAGCTACTGGCGAATGAACTTTGGGGTAACCAATCCCAAATCGACCGAGCATCAGGTTCAGCATGCCCTGAAGCTGCTGGAGCAGAGCGCACCGGATGAAAAGCTGTTTCTGTTCCTGAACGTGTCTGCCATCCACGGGCCCAATCGTTATTTTGTGGAGGGTGCCAGAGAGGACTCGGTAGAGACACAGCGTGCAGCGCTTCGGTACGTGGATAAGGCCCTCGGGCCATTGTTTGATGCAATGAGGCAGCGTTCACGGCCTACGTTTTGTTTTGCTTTTTCCGATCATGGCACGGCTTATGGTGAGGATGGTTATCAGGGCCACAGGCTGGCGCATGATGTCGTCTGGAATGTGCCTTACCGTGAATTTGTTTTATAGAACTGCTGAAACTGCTGGAGACAGCTTGTACTACGAACGATAACAAACCGGAGATAAGGAGGAGACCGATGGACGATCAATCTCAACATACGACAGCTGGTCATTCCGCACAGGCCTGCTCTAATACAGCTACCAGTCTCAGAGAAGTGCTTGCTTCACCCTATCGCTCTTATTTATATTCGTATCCCCACAAGACCGCATATCGGGACTTGAACCCGCCGTTACCGCTCGGTCCGTTGTGGGAACGTGAGAATACTGATACGTATTTTTTATATATGCACATCCCGTTTTGTGCCGCTCGTTGCGGATTTTGCAATCTGTTCACGCTGCCGGATCGCCGTGATGACACCCATGTACGTTATGTGGATGCGCTGGAACGGCAAGCCAAGCAGTGGGCACCACTCACTTCACGCAGACCCTATTCGAGGTTTGCCATCGGTGGTGGGACACCCACATTATTGAATGAAATTCAGTTGAACCGCTTGTTCGATATTGCAGAACATGTGATGGGGCTTGATCCAGCGCAAGCTTCGATCTCGGTAGAAACGTCACCAGACACCGTAACGGAAGCGAAGCTGCAGATTATGAAGGAGCGAAGCGTGGACCGTGTAAGCATGGGCATCCAAAGTTTTATTGAAGCGGAAGCCTCAGCGATCTACCGTCCACAGAAACCGCAGGAAGTGGAACGCGCGCTTGAGAAACTTGCGCGTTTTGAATTTCCTTTGTTGAATTTGGATCTGATCTATGGGCTGCCGGGACAAACGGTGGAATCATGGCTGTATTCCCTGGAACGTGTCCTCTCCTATGAACCGGGTGAGATTTTCATTTATCCGCTGTACACCCGTGAGAATACCATTGTGAAACCGGACGATATCCAGCGTCAGGGACCGGATATTCGGATGGAGCTTTACAGGGCTGCGCGTGAGACTTTAAAAAGCCGGGGCTATGTCCAGTATTCCATGCGCAGATTTGCCAAAGAGCAATCTTCTTTTGGCAGTAAGGAGCTTCTGCCCTACAGTTGTCAGGAGGAAGGCATGGTTGGTCTTGGATGCGGTGCGCGCTCGTATACCAGTGAAGTACACTATGCTTCCAAGTATGGTGTGAGTTATAAGGCCACACAAAGCATCATTGCTGATTATGTGGCGACCGAGCGCTATGATGTGGCCGATTACGGTATTGTCCTGAGCCGGGAGGAGCAGAAGCGCCGCTTTATTCTGAAAGCCCTGCTGCATCGCGAAGGATTGGCGCTGTCCGATTATTACGAGCGATTCAAAACGGAAGTCATGTCAGACTACGTCTGGTTGGGTGAATTGTTGTCAGAGGGCATGGCTGAGCTTGAGCGGGATTATGAGGGTAGTCAGGTGCTGCGCTTGACAGAAGAGGGCTTGGGGTACTCTGATGCCATTGGAGATTGGCTTATCTCCGCTGAGGTTCGTGAACAAATGGAAGGGTTTGTGTTCTCATGAGAGCAACCTTGTATTATCGGGGCAAGCTGTCATCCTGTAATTACGACTGCCCTTACTGCCCGTTTAGCAAAACGATAGATTCCAAGGAGACGCTTGAGGTGGATGAACAACAACTGCGCCAATTTGTGAATTGGGTGAGGGAACAGGAGAACGCTGGACATCAATTTTCGATTTTCTTTAACCCGTATGGAGAAGCGCTGGTACGTCGCTGGTACCGGGACGCCATGATAGAGCTGTCACATATGCCGCATGTTGACAAAATTGCAGTCCAAACCAATTTATCCGTCAAACTGGACTGGGCCCGTGAATTGAATCATCAGAAAGCGGCATTTTGGGCGACCTATCACCCGCGTGAGACGAAGGAGTCTTCCTTTGTAAAACAATGTTTGACTTTACGTGAGATGGGGCTTGCTTTTAGTGTGGGGACGGTTGGATTGCGCAGTGCATTTCCGGCTATTGAATCGATGAGGCAGGCTTTACCCGAAGATGTGTATATGTGGATCAATGCCTTTAAAGATCGACCGAAGTATTACACCGTAGATGAGGTCGCCTTTTTACGGTCGATTGACCCGCTGTTTGAAGGGAATTTGCAGGATTACGATAGCTTGGGCAAGCGCTGTTCCGCTGGTTCGCAGGTATTTTATGTGCAAGGGTCAGGGCATGTAAAAAGATGTTATAAAGATCGTCGGATCATAGGACATTTATACCGCGATGGTTTGGAAGCTTTAGCCGCAGATCGCCCGTGTGGCATGAAGAAGTGTGGCTGTTACATCGGTTATATTCATATGGAGGATACACCGTTCAGAGAGATCTTTGGCAGTGGATTGCTTGAACGAAATCCAGCTGCAATCCATGGATAGGAGGAAGGCCTCCAACCAAAATTTCAAAGTGAATATTATTTTGGTTTTATATATTAAAAGGGTGCTTGGTAAGAACAGCTATGCTGTTCACCAAACACCCATTTTAATATTGACCCATACATGTGAACCTTAGTACAACTTACCGAATGGCCACTTTGTACGTACGGAGCCACGAGTTGATCTGTGTCAAATAAGCAAACAGCTGTGGACCCGACATTAACTGTCCAAACCAGGGCAGGTTCGATGAAGCATCCGATGAGGAGGCCAATTTGCGAATTTGCGCTTTATCGATTAATGGCAAGATCGGAGAGCTTGCGTCATCCAAAATATCAAGCACCTGCTGTTTAACGGCCGCCAGGTACTGCGGGTTATGTGTTTTCGGATACGGACTCTTTTTCCGATATAACACATCGTCAGGCAATACACCTTCCAGCGCTTTACGCAGAATTCCTTTTTCCCGTCCGCCTGTCATTTTCATTTCCCAAGGAACGTTAAACGCATATTGAATTAAACGATGATCACAGTAAGGCACCCGAACTTCAAGCCCGGCCCCCATACTCATCCGATCTTTACGATCCAGGAGTGTAGGCATGAACCGGGTGATGTTCAGATAGGACATGACTCGCATTTGGGCTGCCTTACCCGTTTCTCCATCGAGTAACGGCACTTCAGCTACAGCATCTGAATAACGATCCGCGAGATATTCCAGCGGCTTGATCCATTCCCGAATGTCCGGGGATAACAATCCTGCTCGCATGTCAGGCGCTACAGACCATGGGAATGTACCGGAGTTCAGCATCTCTTCCCGATGGAACCAGGGATAACCGCCAAATACTTCATCTGCCGCTTCGCCTGAAATGGCAACCGTGGCTCCTTTTTTGATTTCTTTACAGAAGAGATAGAGGGAGGAATCCACATCTGCCATGCCCGGCAAATCACGCACGAGCATGGCCTGAGTCAGGGCATGAACCAGTTCACCATTTTCAATCTCAATCCAGTGATGATCCGTCTTCAGTTCATCCACCATTCGCTTAATCCAGGGGCCATCAGCACCAGGCTGGAAGGAATGGGCCTGAAAATGCTTTGCATTATCCACATAGTCGACCGAATATGTGCTGACTTGACCTTGACCGGTTCGGTTGTAATAATCCACCGCTAATGCAGACAAAGCGCTGGAATCCAGTCCTCCTGACAACAGGGAGCAGACCGGAACGTCCGAGGCAAGCTGCCGTTCTAATGTATCCTGCAACAGGCTGCGCACCTCGGCAGCTGTTTCTTCCAGGTTATGTTCGTGATGCTGACTTTCCAGCTTCCAGTAAGCATAGGTTTTAATCCCGTTTCGGTTGTAGATAAGCGCATGCGCAGGTTTGAGCTCGTTAAGAGAGGAATATACGCCGTGTCCAGGTGTCCGGGCAGGACCGACAATAAATACCTCTGCCAATCCTTCAGGGCCAACAGCAGCTTCAACATCCGGATGGATGAGAAGTGCTTTGGGCTCTGAGCCGAATACAAGGGTATCTTTTGCATTACTGTAGAACAGAGGTTTGACCCCCAGGCGGTCACGTGCGATAAAAACCTGTTCGCGTCCACCATCCCATATGGCAAAAGCAAAAATTCCGTTAAACCGGTCAACACAGGCCGGTCCCCACTCAATATAAGAGGCGAGCAGAACTTCCGTATCACATTGTGTGCGGAAATGGTGTCCCCGCTGGAGCAATTCCTTTTTCAACTCGGGGGCATTGTATAGTTCTCCGTTATACACGACGGTATAGGAGGTGTCTCCCTGTAACGCATGCATGGGCTGTGCCCCGTTCTCCGGGTCCATAACGCTGAGACGCCGATGTCCGAACGCACAAGGATTGGAGATCCATGTACCTGAAGCGTCGGGCCCCCGGTTCGACAAGCTGTCCGTCATCCGGACCAGCAGCTCTGATTCCTGGGTCAAGTCCCGATTCCACTGTATGAAGCCGGTTATACCGCACATGGTTTGTTCATCCTTTCTTAGTCGAGTCATTCATCCGAAAGGCTGCTTAAGTTGCTAACAGCCAGCAAATGTTGTCTTTTTCGTCAGAAGTCGTAACAAATATATGCCGAAAGCAGGCATAAAATGTCTGTCCTCTTCGGAAACTAGTTCTAGGGACAACGGCCTCAACATGCCTGTGAAGGAGAGAACTTGCAAATGGACAGTATGACCTATTATGTATCTGTCATGGGGCGCTCCGTTATTCCGGACCCGTACGCAACGTCGTATGAATGGGTTATCCATGCGACGCCTCAAGAGGCGGAACAATTACTGGGACTGCTTAATCTAATGCAGGAAAAAGAGGAAGAAGCCTTTCCAGGAATGGTATTCCCTTGGCCGGATACACCGGAGGAGTCTGTAAATCGTGCATATGAAGCTGTATTACAGCAGGTGTATCGGGAGATTTATCGCTTGGGAACACCGGAGACCCGATACCAGATCGAACAAAGTACATGAAATGGACAAAGGAGCGCGATAACAAATGTATGCCATTCAGGATGCCAAAATACGCAGATTAACCGAAGTGGATGGATTGTCTTGTGCAGAAGTTGAGGTGCAGCCTGGAAATACGGGGGACCCGTCTTTGCTTGTATACGTTGCGGCAACCCAGCCAGGGAACTCGCTTGAAGTCGTTCGAATTGTACGCAATCATTCGGATGCTGTTCTGGACTGGTACAATAACAATATGCATACAGCGTTTGAAGATGCCACAGAAACGGCGTTTGAGAACAGTGAAGGCATTACAGCAGGAGAGGATAAGGCCCGGTTTCAGAGTGAGCTGCTTGCTTTTGGATTACTGGGGCCGACTCTTCAGCGCTATTTGGTGGGGCAGGCGTAAGGCGAGTGTTCCAACAAATGCCGATAGGGGCAAAGGATAAGCGGAATTACCCGGAGCCATACTAAATGCAAGTTCCGGGGAGGTGATAGCAATGGCTTCCAAGTTCAAGAAAAACAAAGGAAACCTTTACGCGCATCATACCGAGTTTGCCGAGGAAGTGCTAGCCATAAACAGCAAGCGTCCTGCCCAGAAAAATCCGTGGCGTCAGGGAAACAAGTAACCGGAATGCAGAAACCCGCCCTTCTTCCGAAAGGCGGGTTTTTGAATGATTAATTTAACTTGATTGTGAAAACTTGTGGTCAGGCATATTCACGAAGCACTTGAATCCCTTTGACGATATTGTATACAAAACTTAATGCATAAATGACAAAGAACAGAATTACAAATCCGACAGCGGAACCGAGACTGTGGGCGGTAACGAAGAAATAAAGTAGCGGGATGGCGGCAAGAAACGGGAATATATGCGAGAATAAGGCCCGTTTAGCATGTCCCTCAATATAGTTGTCCTTGGCAACAATCCAAATAATGATGGGAAACAGGAATGGTGCGAAGAAGATACTAAAATAGGATAATGCGGATAAAAGTTGTCTCATAGCGTTTCTCTCCTTTATCTGATTCAGTGAAATGTATGTATGCAAAAGATTACCCAGCAATTCTCATCATGAATATGTCTGCCCATGTTCTATATACATCTGAGCTTAATATCCTCAATATTGCCTGCTTAAAGCATTCATATTCTGTACCTGTGTTGAGTATGAAAATAATACGTTCAAGACAAGTGAAAAGATGCAATTATTAATTTTTTTATAAAACTATTGAAAAATATAGAAATCGGAGTATAATAGGAATCGCGCCATATTTTTATACATATTTGTCTCAGTAGCTCAGCAGGATAGAGCAACGGCCTTCTAAGCCGTCGGTCGGGGGTTCGAATCCCTCCTGGGACGTAAGAAAAAGCTTCCTTCGGGAAGCTTTTTTGCGTTCAGGGGATGAGAACCCCCAAAGGTTCGTCGGAGGATAAGCTTCGAAAGGAATACTTCGCAGTCTCGACAGTAAGGAGAGTATCCCTCCTGGGACGTAAGAAAAAGCTTCCTTCGGGAAGCTTTTTTGCGTTCAGGGGATGAGAACCCCAAGGTTCGTCGGAGGATAAGCTTCGATAGGAATACTTCGCAGTCTCGACTGTAAGGAGAGTAGAGAGATTCCTGTCGGCATTAAAAAGGGGTTGAATGATTGGTAGTGATGGAAAAGAGATGAAAGGTTATAGGTATAAACTATAAATTGTATAGAATTTATATATTTAAGACGGATTGTAATATGAAGTGCGACACCCTACTGAAATAAAAAAATGGCTCATAGCCTGATTCGTGTAGAATGAA